>NZ_JBFAMS010000002.1:0-540611 GCF_040656575.1 Micromonospora sp. NPDC049801
CGCCCCGCGCCCCGCGCCCCGCGCCCCGCGCCCCGCGCCCCGCGCCCCGCGCCCCGCGCCCCGCGCCCCGCGCCCCGCGCCCCGCGCCCAAGATCCTCACAAGATCGGGGATGTTGCTGCCTCAGCCGCGCCGGAGACAGCAACATCCCCGAAGTCGCGCGGATCTTGACGGCGCGCGCCAGCCACGACCACCGACCGGCACGGGTCTGCGGGCCGACGGGCAGCGGCACGGGCGGGCCGGGCCGGCACGGCTCAAGGTCACGCTCGATCCTGGATGTAGTGGCCTCTCGCACCGCCGACACCACTACATCCTGGATGCAGCGCGATCTTGCGGGCGGCCCAGCGGGCAGCGCGGCGGCCGGGCGGGCAGCGCGGCGACCCGGCGGGCAGCGCGACGACCCAGCGGGCAGCGCGACGACCCAGCGGGCAGCGCGACGACCCAGCGGGGGCGCGGCGACCCGGCGGAGCGGCAACCCACCAGGCCTACGACCCAACGGAGCGGCGACCCAGCGGGGCACACAGCTTTGCCCGGGAGTATGTGGCTCCGGCCCATGTGCCGACGGACACACAGCTCGTAACTTCTTGCGCCATGACGGCAGAACCCGTGGCGGTCCCCCACGTCGTACAGGTCGACCTCGCCGGTCGGACCGCCCTGGTCACCGGCGGCGGCAGCGGCATCGGGCGGGCGTGCGCCCTGCGTCTCGGCGCGGCCGGCGCGAAGGTGCTCGTGGTGGACCGCAACCTGGAGGCGGCCAAGGCCGTGGCCGCCCAGGCCGGCGGACGCGCCGAGGGCGTGGACCTGGCCGACCCGGCTGCCGTGGACGCGCTCGACGTGGACGTCGACATCGTGGTGAACAACGCGGGGCTCCAGCACGTGGCGCCGGTGCAGGATTTTCCCGTCGAGCGTTTCGAGTACATCCAGCGGGTGATGGTGGAGGCGCCGTTCCTGCTGATCCGCCGGGCGCTGCCGCACATGTACGCCCGGGGCTGGGGTCGGATCGTCAACATCTCGTCGGTGCACGGTCTGCGGGCCTCGCCGTACAAGGCGGCGTACGTCTCGGCGAAGCACGCCCTCGAAGGGCTCTCGAAGGTGGTGGCGCTGGAGGGCGCCGCGCACGGGGTGACCGCCAACTGCATCAACCCCGCGTACGTGCGGACCGCCCTGGTGGAGAGCCAGATCGCCGACCAGGCGGCCAGCCACGGTATCGAGGAGGCCGAGGTCGTCGAGAAGATCATGCTGGCCCGGGCGGCCGTCAAACGGCTGATCGAACCGGAGGAGGTGGCCGAGTTGCTGGCGTACCTCTGCTCCCCGCCGGCGGCCTTCATCACCGGCGCGTCGATCGCGCTCGACGGGGGCTGGACGGCCAACTAGTGGGTCCGCGCACAATGTCGACCATGTCGTCGCCGGTGGAGTTCCTGGAACTGCTCGCCCGCGAGGCCGCCGCGGTGGAGTTCGAGGGCCCGCTGGTGGCCGCGCGGGCCGCGGGTGTGCCGCCGGCCCGGCTGGCCGAGTTGGAGCAGGCCAAGACGGTGGCGTTGCGGGTCCGTGCGCTGCTGGAGCGCCGTCGTCGCCGGGAGACCGAGCTGTCCGGCCTGTACGACACGGTCAGTGACCTGGCCGGGCTGCGCGACCTGGACGACGTGCTGCGGGCGATCGTGCACCGGGCGCGCAACCTGCTCGGCGCCGACGTGGCGTACATGACGCTGAACGACGACGAGCGCGGCGACACGTACATGCGGGTGACCGACGGGTCCGTGTCGGCCCGCTTCCAGCGGTTGCGGCTGCCGATGGGCGCCGGCCTCGGTGGTCTGGTGGCCCAGTCCGGCGCGCCGTACGTCACCGCCAACTACGGCGAGGACGCGCGCTTTCACCACACCGGTGAGATCGACGCCGGAGTGGGCGAGGAGGGCCTGGTGGCGATCCTCGGGGTGCCGCTGCGGCTCGGGTCCACCTCGATCGGGGTGCTCTACTCGGCCAACCGCTCGGCCCGGCCGTTCGCCCGGGAGGAGGTGGCGTTGCTGGTCTCCCTGGCCGCGCACGCCGCGGTGGCGATCGACACGGCCCGGCTGCTGGCCGAGACCCGTTCGGCGCTGGCCGAGTTGTCGGCGGCGAACACCACCATCCGGGCGCACAGCAGCTCGGTGGAGCGGGCCGCGGCGGCGCACGACCGGATGACGGCGCTGGTGCTGCGCGGCGGCGGCGTGGAGGACGTGGCGGCGGCGGTGACCGACGTGCTGGGCGGGGCGCTGCTGGCGTTGGACGCCGAGGGCCGCCTGCTGGCCCGGGTCGGCGAGATCGACGAGCCGGAGCGGGCGGACATTGTCGAGGCGGTGGCCGCTTCCCGGACCGAGGGGCGCAGCGTCCGGCGTGGTCCACTGTGGTACGCGGCGGTGGTGGCGGGCGCCGAGAACCTGGGCGCGCTGGTGTTGCGTCCCAACGACGAGTTGGTCGACGCGGACCAGCGCATCCTGGAGCGGGCCGCGCTGGTGACCGCGCTGCTGCTGCTGTTCCGCCGGACGGTCGCCGAGGCGGAGGGGCGGGTCCGTGGCGAGTTGCTGGACGACCTGATCGCCCGGCCGCTGCGCGACACCGACGCGCTGCGCAGCCGGGCCCGTCGGCTCGGCGTGGACCTGGACGCGCCGCACGTGCTGGTGACGGTGGGCGACGACGCGATCGCGGCGACCGGCTCGGCGCGGCAGCGGGTGCTCTCCTGGGCCACCACGTACGCCTCGACGCGGGGTGGCCTGGCGGCGGCGCGCGACGGTCGGGTGGTCCTGATGCTGCCGGGCCAGGATGCCGGCGGCAGCGCCCGCGCGGTGGCGCGGGACCTGTCGCGGGTGACGGGCCGGCCGGTGACCGCCGGGGCGAGCGGCCCGGCGACGGGGCCGGGGGCGCTGGCGGGGACGTTCCACGAGGCGGACCGGTGCCTCACCGCCCTCGGCGCGCTGGGCCGCGCCGGTCAGGGGGCGAGCACCGCCGAGTTGGGCTTCGTCGGGCTGCTGCTGGGCACGGTGGGTGACCGGGGCGACAGGGACGTGGCGCGGTTCCTCACCACCACGGTCGGACCGGTGGTCGACTACGACGCCCGGCGCGGGACGGCGCTGGTGAAGACGCTGGAGGCGTACTTCGGGGTGGGTGGCAGCCTGGCCCGGGCCGCCGAGCAACTGCACGTGCACGTCAACACGGTGACGCAGCGGCTGGAGCGGGTCGGGCAGCTGCTCGGCGCGGACTGGCAGCGCCCCGAGCGGGCGTTGGAGGTGCAGTTGGCGCTGCGCCTGCACCGGCTGCGCGCCCCGGCGGGCTGACCCGACGCGCGGTCGAGAAGGCCCCGGCCAGGGCGCGCGGTCGGCTCAGCGGGCGCGGATGCCCTCGAGAACAGCGTCCACGACCTGCGCGGGCAGCTTGCGGTTGTCCAGCTCCGGGTTCCACTGGAGTACGCGTTGGATCAGCATCGGCCCGGTGAGCAGCGCCATGGTGACCTCGATGTCGATGTCGGGCCGGAGCAGTCCCTCGTCGATGCCGCGCCGCAGCACCTCGCGCATGAGCTGCCGCCGGGGCTCGATGATGTTCTGGTAGAGCTGGAACTGGTCCGGGCTGCGGTTCACCGCCGGCACCAGGCACGGCATGATCTTCGTCGCGCGGGGGTCGACGTTCTGCCCGACCGCGCCGACCAGCAGCAGCAGGTCGTCGCGGACGGAGTGGCCGGCCGGCTGCGGCATGATGCCCTTGAGTCGGCGCAGCGCGTCCAGCAGCAACGCGTCCTTGCCGGCCCAGCGGCGGTAGATGGTGGCCTTGCCGACGCCGGCGCGGGTGGCGATCGCCTCGATCGAGAGCGCCTCGATGGTGCTGCCCTCGGCGAGCAGGTCGAGGGTCGCCTCGATGATCGCCTCGTCGGCGCGGATGCTCCGCGGTCGCCCGGGCGACCGCGGAGCATCTGCGGTGGAGGTCATGTCGGACATCGTCCCCGAACCTAGGCCGTCCCGGCCAACTCGGGCTCGGCGGCGGGGGCCGCCGACGCCGGAGCCAGCGCGTCGCGGCCCGGCATCCACCGCAGCACCACCAGCATGCCGAGAGCCGCGACGATCGCGGACAGCGCCGCCGCCCAGTGCATGGCGGTGACGAAGGCGTCGTTGGCCGCCGAGATCAGCGTGGGCGCTGCCGGGCCGAGCTGTCCGGCGGCTGCGTACGCCCCGGAGATCGACTCGTTGGCCGCGTCCTGCGCCTGGGCGGGCAGGCCGGTCAGCGCGTCGCCCACGTCGCTGCGGTAGACCGCGCTGAGCACCGAGCCGAGGACCGCCACGCCGAGCGCGCCGGCCACCTGGCGGACGGTGTTGCTCACCGCGGAGCCGACGCCGGCCTTCTCGCGCGGCAGCGCCGACATGATGGACTCGGTGGCCGGCGGCATGATGTTGGCCATTCCGACGCCCTGGAGGAAGAAGACGACCAGCACCATCCAGATCGGGGTGGAGGCGTCGATGAAGGCGAACGCGGCCAGCGCCACCACGGTCAGCCCCAGCCCGACGGCGGCGACCGCCCGGCCGCCGTAGCGGCGGACCATCGCGGCGCTGCGCGGCGCGAAGATCAGCTGGGCCCCGGCGAAGGGCAGGAAGAGCAGACCGGTCTGCAGCGGGCTGTAGTCGCGAACCAGCTGCAGGTAGAAGGAGCTGAAGAACATCACGCCCATCGCGGCGAAGAACACCAGGCCGACGATGGCCACCGGCGCGGCGAAACGGGGCACCTTGAACAGGCGGACGTCCAGTGACGGGTGGTCGGAGCGGAGCTCGTGCCGCACGAACCAGGCCAGCACGGCGATGCCCACCAGAATCGAACCCCAGGCCACCGGACGGTCGAAGCCGTGCTCGCCACCGTCGATGATGCCGTAGGAGAGGGCCACCAGGCCGACCACGGAGAGCAGGACGCCGAGCAGGTCGACGCGGCCGGGGCGCGGGTCACGCGACTCGGGGACGAGCAGCGCCACCAGGATCACGCCGGCGACGACCACCGGGACGTTGATCAGGAAGACCGAGCCCCACCAGAAGTGCTCCAGCAGCGTGCCGCCGAGGATCGGGCCGATCGCCACGGCCAGGCCGACCGCGCCGGCCCAGACGCCGATGGCCCGGCCGCGCTCGCGGGGGTCGAAGACGTTGGAGATGATCGAGAGCGTCACCGGCATGATGGCCGCGCCGCCGACCCCCATCAGGGCGCGGGCGCCGATGAGCTGCGCGGGGCTGTCGGCGTACGCCGAGAGCAGCGACGCCAGGCCGAACAGCGCCAGCCCGATCATCAGGAAGCGCTTGCGGCCGGCGCGGTCGCCGAGCACGCCGAAGGTGAACAGCAGGCCGGCGAAGACCAGCGTGTAGGAGTTGATCGCCCACTCCAGCTCGCCCTGGCTGGCGCCGAGACCGTGTACCGGGTCGGCCAGGGTGCGGAGGGCGACGTTGAGGATCGTGTTGTCGAGGACGACGACGAGGAGGCTGATCACCAGCACCCCCAGGATCGCCCACCTCCTCGGGTGTCCTGTGTTCTCGTGCAGCTCCATGCCCGGTTCTCCCCCCGGTTGCACCCGTTCCGCAATACGATACGGGCCAGACTCGTAACGGCGAACAGACTACGACCAGCCATTAACGATACGGAACTGTTTCGTATCGGAAGTGGTCGGCGTCACGTCTCGGCGCGACGCCGCTCCCCCGGCTCCGGCACGTTCAGACAGGCGGCCACGGCGGCCGGCAGCGCGCTCAGGTGGACCGCGGGCGCGGCGAGCGGTTCGATCCAGCCCGGCCCGGCGCCGTAGACGCGCAGGCCGGGGAAATCACGGGCGAAACGCACCAGCCGGTACGCGCGCCCGGTGACCGGCGTCTGCGACCACACCACGACGGTGTACGGGCGAGCGCGGCGCACGGCGCCGCTCAGCGCGGACCACGGCAGCGCGGGTCCCAGGTGCAGGCAGCCACGCCCCCGCTCCCGCAGGGCCGCGGCGAGGGCGTGCAGACCGAGCGAGTGCGCCTCCCGCTCGGCGCCGGCCAGCAGCACCCCGCCGGTCGGCAGGGACCGCCCGGGATCCCGGCGATACACGTCCAGCCCGACCCGGACGCCCTCGGACAGGGCGTGTTCCACGGCGATCTCGCCGACGTCGCGCCCCGACATCGGCGCCAGCAGCGGCTGGCAGACCTGCTCCCAGAGCGCCGGCACGCCCCACTCGGCCGCCAACTCCAGCATCAGCGTGGCGACCCGGTTACCGTCCAGGTCCTCGGCCGCCAGCGAGACCCGCTTGAGCGCGGTCTGCACGGCGTCGGCCGGCATCGGATCGGTCAGCACAGGCGGCATCGGATCGGTCAGCACAGGCGGCATCGGATCGGTCAGCACAGACGTACCCCCGGGTCGGTGTTCGCTACCCAGGGTTCGCCGCGACCGGGCGCGGCGGATGCGCCCGGCGCGGAATTTACCGGCGGCGGGCCGACGCCGACCGGCGCGGCCCGACTTGACCGGACCTCCTAGCGTGAAGATCCACACAGCCCAGCGGAAGGCCCCCACCCCATGCCCGTCGGCTTCACCATGGCGATCATCCTCGCCGTCGCCCTGGTCGTCAGCGCCGTCGCCGCGCTCGTCGCCCCCGCCCGCTCGCTGAAGCGGGTGGCCGCCCTCGCCGCGCTCGGCTTCCTCACCCTCAGCCTGGTGGTCGGCATCGCCTCCAGCGCCCACTCGGTGCCGATCCGCTCGGTCGGCATCGTGACCAGCTTCGGCAAGCCGACCGGCGAGGTGACCGGCTCGGGCCTGAAGTGGGTGGCCCCCTGGCAGAAGGTCGGCGAGTGGGACGCGGGCCGGCAGAAGTACGACCACATCGGCGGCGACGACTGCGTCCGGGTCCGTACCGGAACGCTCGCCGACGCCTGCGTCGAGGTGCTCATCGAGTGGCAGGTCAAACCGGAGAACGCCCCCAAGCAGTTCATGGACTACAAGGGCGACTTCGTGAGCTTCCGGGGACAGCGGGTGGGCGTGCAGCTCGACAGCGCGGTCAACGACGCGTTCGCCGCGTACAACCCGCTGGAGAAGATCGACGCGCGCACCGGCGACCTCAACGTGGACCTCAAACCGTTCGCGGCGAACATCAAGACCAGCGCGGAGAGCCGCCTCGCCACGGACGTCGACATCCTGTCGGTGACCATCACCCGGGTCAACCACGACGACAAGACCGAGGGCAACATCAAGGCGTTCCAGGACAAGCTGGCGCAGACCCGCAACCTGGAGCAGGACCGTAAGAACGCCGAGATCTCCAAGCAGATCACCGAGACCAACGCGAAGGTCGACAAGGTGACCCGATGCCTGGAGATCGCCGAGAAGAACGGCGCGAACCCGGGCCTGTGCATCAACCCGGGCATCGTCACCGGCAAGTGACCCGGGGCGGGGCTCGGACCATCCGACGCAGCGCGTCTTCCACGGCGTCCGTCAACGGATCACCCTCCGTCGCCGGCGACAGGTCTGCAGTCGTCGGCGCAGAGCGCCGGGTTCGCCCTGGGGTCCCCTCTCGTCGGCGTGGCGATCGACCTCTCCGTACCGGCCGGCGGCTTCGCGGCGGCCGGGATCGCCGGCCTCGCCGCCGCGCTGGCCGGACGCCTCCTGTCCCGCAGCTCGCTAGGCGTACCGGAACAGCGGAGGGAAGGCGAGGACCACGATCCAGGCCCAGGCGGCGTACACCGGCAGGTAGCCGGTCTGCCAGCGTTCGAGGGCCGCGAACGGCGTACGCCGACGGACGAAGCTCAGCAGGAGCCAGGCCGACCACGCGAGGTTGACCAGCAGGACCACGTTCTCGCCGAGGGCCGCCGCCCGGTTGGGCGTACCGCCGTAGTCGTCGGTGATCCGCCCGGTGATCTCGAACAGCACCAGCAGGTCGATGGCCAGCGCGCTGAGCACCAGCGCCAGCTGGAGCTTGTCGAACGCGCCGGGCGGGGCCAGCGGGTCGCGGGCCGACAACGAGTAGAGCAGCAGCCCCAGCACCACGACCAGCAGCAGGTCGAACAGGATCAGCGCCTCGCGCTCGACGTCGATGCCGTGGCTGGTCCAGACGACGGCGACGAGGAAGGCCAGGAGCGCGGCCGTGAACAGCGGGGTGAACAGCCGGGTGAGGACGGGCGCGATGTTCTCGACGACGCTCTGCTTGGCCTCGACCAGCCACCCGGCCACGACGACCGCGGCCGCCGCGCCGCAGGGTAGGAGCCACTGCGAGACGAACGCCTCCGGGACGATGCCGATGGCCGCGAAGGTGTTGAACAGGAAGGCGGCGAGCACTCCACCACCGAGGGCCATCAGCACGAAGTAGATGAACCACTCCCCGGTGAAGCGGATGAAGTCCATGCGTCGACGTGTCGAGCGCCAGTCGTCGGCGACGTAGGCCAGACCGACCACGAGCCACAGCGCGATCGGTAGGTGGACGCTGGTGACGACGATGGACTGCGAGTCGCCCGCCAGCGGGTAGACGTTGGCCGCCAGCGCGCCGAGGACGAACAGCGCCACCAGCGCCACGACCACCGCCGGCCGGGCTCGGCGCCGCCAGGCGAGGAACGCCGCCAGCCAGGGCAGCGCGAACAGGGTGAAGTTACGCGTGTAGAACGAGCCGTCGCCGTCGAAGGTCAGCCCGAACAGCGCCGGCACCTTCACCGACGCCACCGCGCCGGCCGCCGCGCCGAGCATCACCCACAGGTCCCGTCGGGAACGCGTGCCGGCGTCCGAGGCGCCGGAGTCGCCGGTGAGCACGAGCTGCTTCCAGAGCCGCTCCGAGTGTTCCCGGGCGAACTCCCGGGACAACTCGTCGAGGCTGCCCATCCGTTTCACGGCGACCAGGAACGCCTCGTCCGCGCTGAGGCCCGCCGCGACGAGCGCGTCGACGGAACCGCGGAGATGGTCCTCCAGCTCGTCGGCGTCGGCCGGGCTCAGCGTCCCGCGGCGCAGCACGTACTGACGCCACTGCGTCACCTGCGCCTCCAACTCGCGCGGGCCTTCGTGCTCGTGGGGACCGTCGTACACCGTCATGCGAGACCCTCCAGCGGACGCGGCGTCAGCGGCGCGCGGTCGTGCCAGACCGCCTTGAGCGCGCCCACGACCGTGTCCCACTGCCGGCGCTGCTCGGCCAGCTCGGCCCGGCCCCGGTCGGTGATCCGGTAGTACTTGCGCCTGCGCTCGCCGGCGACCGCCTGCCAGCTCGACTCCACGAAGCCGAGACGTTCGAGCCGGTGCAGCAACGGATAGAGCAGCCCCTCGGTCCAGTCCAGCTCACCGCCGGACAGCTCGTTGATCCGCCGGAGGATGGCGTAGCCGTAGCTGTCCCCCTCGGCCAGGATGCCGAGCACCATCGGCGTCGCCGACGCGGCGACCAGATCCTTGGCGACCTTCACGGGACCTCCCGTCCAACCCTAGAAGTACGATGCATAGTACTGCTAGGTATTTTCCCGCCGCAACGACTCCGCCACCGAAAACCCGTCGAAGGTCGCGGCCGATCCCGCGACAATGGCCGACGTGCCGGAGATCGAGGTCGTCGTCGCCCATTCCGAGCGGGCGACCGTACGTGCCGGGGACGTGTTTCTCAAGATCGACGCTGATCCGGATCACGCGGACGTCGAGGTGGCGGCGATGGCGCTGGCGCCCGTGCCGACCCCGCAGGTCCTCTGGCACAACCCGCCCGTGCTCGCGCTCGCCGCCCTGCGCGGGCGGGCGCTCGGCCGCCTGGGCGAGCCGTCGACCGCGCCGGCCACGGCGTGGGTCGCGGCGGGCGCCGCCGTACGGAGGCTGCACGACGCGCCGCTGCCGCCCTGGCCCGGTCGGAGTCTCGACGAGTTGGCCACGCGGCTCGACCGCGAGTGCGCCTGGCTCGTCGCGAACGGCGCTCTCCCCACCGACCTGGTCACCCGCAACCGGCACATCGCCGAGGCGGCGCTCCGGCCGTGGACGCCGGTCTTCACGCACGGCGACCTGCAGGTGGGCCACGTGTTCGTCGACGATGACGAGGTCACCGGCGTCCTCGACTGGTCCGAGGCGGCCCGGGGCGACGCCCTGTTCGACCTCGCCACGCTGACGCTCGGCCACGAGGAGCGCCTCGGTGATGTCCTGGCCGGCTACGGTGCCGACGTCGACCTCGACGTGATCCGGGCGTGGTGGTCGTGGCGCAGCCTGGTGGTGATCCGTTGGCTGACCGAGCACGGCTTCGACCCGTCGGCGCCCGGCTGCGAGGTCGACGTGCTGCGGGCGCGGATGTGACGAGCGTCAGGGGATGAGGCGGTCGAGCAGCTCGAACCGCTCGTACGGCTGGTCGTAGTCGCCGAAGTGGCCGTCGTCGCGCACGATCTGGGTGCCGCCGAGCCGCTCGAACATCGCGCGTCCCTGCCGGTCGTCGCAGCCGTACGGATCCTCGCGCGAGTTGACGAAGTAGATGTCCCGCACGTGCGACCGGATCGCCGCCCAGTCGTAGCGCTCCTGCAGGACGGGCTCGTCGCTCGTGTTGGGCCGGGTGCAGTAGCCGGCGACCAGGATCGCCTGGGCCACGGTCACCTCGACGTGCTCCAGGAGCGCCAGCAGCAGGGCCGCGCCGCCGGAGTGGCCCACCAGCACCGTCTCCTCGTCGAAGTGGTGCCCGGCCAGCACCGTCGGCAGGAACGTCGCGATCGGCTCGACGTTGACACCCGGCAGGTGCGGCACCTCGACGGCGTAACCCCGGGCCTCCAGCCGCCGGGCCAGCCAGCGGTACCAGACGACGTCCGGGTTACCGCCGGTGCCGTGGAAGATGATCGCGTTCCGTCCCACCGTGCCCCCTCCGCATCGACGTCGTGATCAAACCACCTGACCGCCAGCAGGACGAGAGGGATTCCCGGTCGTCGGTACGGGCTGGTCGTACAGCGCCGACACCCACAGGCGGGTGAGCGTGTCGACCAGCACCGCCCGGTCGTCGAACGGCGGCACCCCGCACGCGGCCAGGTAGTAGAGCCGCTCGCCGGTCCAGGTCAGCGTTGCGGCGAGCGCGTGCACGTCGACACCGTCGAGCCGGGCCGAGACAGCGGGGTCCGCCCGACGATCGGCCTCGATCCGTGCGACCGTCGCGTCGGTGAACGTCGCCATCTGGCCCAGCCACAGCTCGCGCAACTGCGGGTCGGACGCCCAGGTCTCCACGATCGCGCGCAGCACGGCGGCATTGGCGAGCCAGAGTTCGGCACCGGCGTCGATGCCCGCTCGCAGCGTCTCGCGCGGGTCGGCGGCCGCCTGCACCCACGGTTGGGCGGCCTCGTGACCGGCACCGACCGCCCGACGTACCAGCTCGGCCAGCACCGCCTGTTTGCCGGCGAAGTAGAAGTAGAAGCTGGCCCGCGAGACGCCTGCGGCGGTGATGATGTCGGCCACGCTGAGCGTGTCGAAAGTGCGTTCGCGCAGCAGTTCACGAAGTGCGTTCAAGACACGTTCGCGCAGCTCGGCGCGGCTCTGCTGCGGGTCGTCACGGCGGGCCATCACAGGCCGCAGCCTACCTGATAGAGCATCTGGACACTGTGACCAGACAGGGCGTATGGTCGGGCGCATGACCGAGGTTACCGACCGCACCGCGCAGTTCCTCGACCCGCCCGAGCACCGCTGGGCACCCCACCGGCACCTGAGCGACGTCGCTGCCGAGTTCGTTGCGACGGAGTTCGCATGAGGTACACGACGTTCGGGCGGACCGGGCTGCGAGTGTCCGAGTTGGTGCTCGGCGCGATGACGTTCGGTGAACAGGGTGGCGTCGGTGCGCCGATCGAAGAGTGCCGCCGCATCCTCGACGCCTACGCCGAGGCCGGCGGCAACGTCGTTGACACCGCCATCAACTACCGCGGCGGCGCCAGCGAGGAGATGCTCGGCGAGCTGCTCGCCGGGCGGCGCGACAGGTTCGTCGTGGCCACGAAGTACACGGTGACCCGTGATTCGGCCGACCCCAACGGTGGTGGCAGCCACCGCAAGAACCTCAGGCTGTCGCTGGAGACCAGCCTGCGCCGGCTGCGCACCGACCACGTCGACGTCTACTGGGTGCACATCTGGGACCAGCGCACGCCCATCGACGAGACCATGCGGGCACTCGACGACGCGGTCACCGCCGGCAAGGTCCTCTATGTCGGGGTGTCGGACACCCCTGCCTGGGTGGTCTCCCGCGCGAACACGTTGGCCGAGTGGCGCGGCTGGAGCCCGTTCGCCGGCCTCCAGGTGCCGTACAGCCTCGTCAACCGCGACGCCGAGCGGGAACTGTTGCCCATGGCCGAGGCGTACGGCATGACCGTGACGGCCTGGAGCCCGCTCGGCGGCGGCGTGCTGTCCGGCAAGTACAACGCCGGCCCGCCGCAGGAGAGGACGCGGCTGAGCCGGGACACGATCGGCGACCGCGACCTCACTGTGGCGCAGGTCGTGCAGGAGGTCGCCGGCGAGCTGGGCGTCACCCCGGCGCAGGTGGCCCTCGCCTGGACCCGCCTCCGCAGCGGCGTGCTGCCGATCATCGGCGCGCGGACCGTGGAACAACTCCGGGACAACCTGGGCTGCACCGCGGTCACGCTGCCGCCGGAACTGGCCCTGCGGCTGGAGACGGCCACCGGGTTCCGTCTCGGCTTCCCGGCCGATTTCATCGCCGAGACCAGACAGTGGGTGCTCGGCGCCGCCGCGTGACCCCGGTGGCCGCCGGCCAGCGACAAAGGCGTCCGGGCCGGCGGCGGTCGACGTTTACCCGCGCCGTCATCTGCCGCGACCGCGGCACTCCGGGATAGCCTTGGCGCATATGGCTACCTATCGCAGCGCCTCAGTGCTTCTCTCCTCGGACGGCACCAGGACCCCTGGCACCGCCGCCCTCTTCGCCGAGCCCGCCCGCAAAGGTGGGACCCGGCCGTGGGCCGGCGACTTCCGTCCCGCCAACAGCGCCGGAAATGGTCCCAAGAACGCGATCGGCAAGACCTTCACGTTGGAGCTGCCCGACGGCAGCACCGGCAAGGTCGTCGTCCAGAGCCTCAAGAGCGGAAGGGGTGGCGTCGTACTGGCGCTGATGGGCGAGGACGCACCACCCTTCTGAGCGAAGCCGATCTCCGGCCGGTGCCGCCGGCCGGAGATCGCCAGCGGGTGAGCCTGCTCGGCTCAGTCCAGTGTCACCACCCAGCGGGCACCCTCGCCTCGGGCGAGCCGGTCGAACGCGGCGGGCGCCTCGCCCAGCGCGACCGTGCCGCTGACCAGCACGCGCAGGTCCAGTGCACCGTCGGCCAGTTCGGCGGCCAGCACCGGCACCTCACGGTCCGGGTCGGACGAGCCGTACACCGAGGAGCGCAGCGTACGGGCGGAGTGGAAGATGTCGAGCGCGCCGAGGCTGACCATGTCGTCCTTCGCGCCCATGCCGACCACGGTGACCGAGCCCCCGCGCCGGGTGAGCCGCCAGGCCGCCCGGATGGTGGCGGCCCGACCCACGCACTCGAAGGCGTGGTCGACGCCCCGCCCCTCGGTGCGAGCCCGCACCTCCTTGGAGAGCCGATCGTCGGAGAGCAGGAAGTCGGTGGCTCCGGCGGCCAGGGCCAGGTCACGCTTCGCCTCGGCCACGTCCACGGCGAGGATCGTCGTGGCACCCGCCCGGCGTGCCGCGCTGAGCACGGCGAGCCCGACCCCGCCGAGCCCGACGACGGCGACCGACTCGCCGGACGCCACCCGGGCGGTGTTCCGGACCGCGCCGAGGCCGGTGAGCACCGCGCAGCCGAGCAGCGCGGCCTGCTCGACCGGCAGGCCGACGGGGATCGGTACGACAGCGCTCTCCGGGACCACCACCGCCTCGGCGAGCGCGCCGAGACCGAGGGTCAGGTGCAGCGGAACCCCGTCCTCGGTCTCGCCCCGCGGCACGGTCGGGGCCGTCGTGTCGGCGCACAGCCACGGCTCGCCGCGTCGGCACCACCAGCAGGCCCGGCAGGCGGGCGCCCAGTTGAGCACCACCGGTGTGCCGACCGTCAGCCCGCCGCCCGGCCCGACCTCGGCCACCACCCCGGTCGCCTCGTGCCCGAGCACCAGCGGGAACCTCGCGGCGATCGTGCCGTTCACCATGGACAGGTCGGAGTGGCAGACACCGGCCGCCCGGATCGTCACCCGCACCTCGCCGGGGCCGGGCGCGGGCAGTCGTACCCGCTCGACCCGCAGCTCGGCCCCGCGTTCGCGGGCGACCAGCGCGCGGACGACGACCGGCGCGGACGCCGGCTCGGCGGCGCCGCCCGGCGCGGCCGATGTCAGCTCGGGGCCGGTCATCGCTGGATCGCCTTTACCTCGCAGAACTCGGCGAGCCCGTGCGTGCCCAGCTCCCGGCCGAGGCCGGACTGCTTGTAGCCGCCGAAGGGAGCGAGCGGGTTGAACGGCGCGCCGTTGATGTCGACGGCCCCGGTCCGCAGGCGTCGCGCCACCGCGAGCGCCGCGTCGGTGTCGGCGGACCAGACCGCGCCGGCCAACCCGTACCGCGAGTTGTTGGCGATGGCCACGGCCTCGTCGGTGTCGTCGAACGGGATGACCGCGAGGACCGGGCCGAAGACCTCCTCCTGGGCGAGCGCGCTGTCCGGACGCACGTCGGCGAAGACGGTCGGGGCGACGAAGTGCCCGCGCGCCGGGACCGGGGCGTCCGGGCCGCCGACGACCAGCCGCGCGCCGTCGGCGAGCGCCCGGTCGACGTGACCGCGTACCCGCTGCGCCTGCGCAGCGGAGACGAGCGGGCCCAGCCGGGTGGCCGGGTCGAACGGGTCGCCGAGGCGGTAACCGGAGACCGCCGCCGCGACCAGGTCGAGCGCCTCGTCGTACCGGTCACGGTGCACCAGCATCCTGGTCCACGCCGTGCAGGTCTGCCCGGAGTTGAGCAGGGCGTTGCCCACGCCCACCTTGACCGCGGTGGCCAGGTCGGCGTCGCCGAGGATCACGTTGGCGGACTTGCCGCCCAGCTCCAGCGCGACCCGGGTGATCCGGTCGGCGGCGAGCCGCATGATCCGGCTGCCGGTGGCGGTGCTGCCGGTGAACGACACCAGGTCGACGTCCGGGTGCCCGGCGAGCGCCTCGCCCGCCACCGCGCCGGTGCCGGGGACCAGGTTGAGCACGCCCGGCGGCAGGCCGGCCTCGGTGACCGCGTCGAAGAGCAGGTACGCGGTCAGCGGGGTCAGCTCGCTCGGCTTGAGCACGACCGTGCAGCCGGCGGCGAGCGCGGACGCCACCTTGGCCATCACCTGGTGCAGGGGGTAGTTCCACGGGGTGATCGCGCCGACCACGCCGATCGGCTCGCGGACGACGAGAGAGTTGCCGATGCTCTCCTCGACCGGCGGACGGGCGGCGAGCGCGACGTGGTCGCGCAGCACCGTCAGCGGGAGCCCGACCTGCACGCGGGTAGCGAGCTTGAGCGGCGAGCCCTGCTCCACGGCGATGGTGCGGGCGAGGTCGTCGGCACGGGCGGCGAGCGCGGTGTGCAGCCGGTCGAGGTGCGCGGAGCGTTCCGCGGGCGCGGTGGCCGCCCAGCCCGCGAAGGCGGCGCGGGCGGCGGTGACGGCGGCGTCCACATCGGCCGCCGTGCCGGCGGGGACCTGGCCGACGGTGTCCCCGGTGCTCGGATTCTCCACGTCGAGCACGTCGGCGCCGGCGGGCGGCGTCCACTCGCCGCCGATGTGCAGGTGACGCCGGAGGCGCAGGGTGTCGGGGAGCGGCGACGGCGGTGCGGCGAGGTCCATGGCGTCCCTTCGGGGGGTGGGCGACGGGCGGCTCAGCGGCGGACGGACGATGAAACTAGCGCTGGGAGTTTGGACGCTACCCGCTGGACTGCCCGGACTCCACCGCGCCGAGGGGGCCGACGGCGCGGTCGTACTCGGCGGCCAGCCCGTGCAGCAGCGCGTCCAGGCCGAGGGCGAAGGCGCCCTCGTCGACGCTCTGCTGGTGCTCGGCGAGCCGGTGCGCCTGGCCCAGGTGCGGGTAGTGCGCGGCGTACAGCTCGGGATCCTCGACGAAGCCGCGAGCGAACGAGCCGAGCGCCGACCCGGCCACGAAGTAGCGCAGCGCCGCGCCGATGTGGGTGGCGCGGGCCGGCGGCCAGCCGGCGCGGACGAGACCGCCGTAGACCGCGTCCGCCATGGCGAGCGCGGCCGGACGTCGACCCGGCCCCTGCGCCAGGTACGGCACGATGTTCGGGTGCGCGGTGAGCGCCCGCCGGTACGACCACGCCCAATCGCGCAGCGCGGCGGCCCAGTCACGGCTGGCGAATCCGCTGGTGTCGACGGCGCCGGTGACCCCGTCGGCGACCGCGTCGAGGATCTCGTCCTTGGTGGCGAAGTGGTTGTAGAGCGAGGGCCCCTGGACGCTCAACGCGGCGGCGAGCCGGCGGGTGGAGAAGGCGGGCAGGCCCTCGGCGTCGATCAGCGCGGTGGCTGTCTCGACGATCAGCTGCCGGGTGAGCCGGGGCTGGCGGGGTCGGGGCACAACGCTCCTCGCGGGACTGGACTCAGCAAAACTTACACCGCTAGTTTAGTGGTGACCGGCCGCGCCGACGCCAGGAGGACCATCGTGGACTTTTCGCTCACCGACGAGGAGCGGGCGGTGCGGGACACCGCCCGGTCGTTCATCCAACGCGAGGTGATGCCGCTGGAGGCGGAGGTGCTTCGCCGGGAGCGGGCCCACCAGCCGAGTCTGGACCATTCCGAGGTCCGCGAGCTGCAACTCAAGGCCCGCAAGTTCGGCTTCTGGGGTCTCGCGACCCCCGAGGAGTACGGCGGGATGAACCTGCCGGCCGTCCTCCAGTCGCTGATCTGGACAGAGCTGGGCCACACGTTCGTGCCGTTCCGCTTCGGCGGCGAGGCCGACAACATCCTGTTCCACGCCACCGAGGAGCAGAAGCAGGAGTTCCTCATCCCGACGATCGAGGGTGAGCGCCGGTCCTGCTTCGCGATCACCGAACCGGGCGCCGGCTCGGACGCCGCCAACATCCGGCTCTCCGCCCGCCGCGACGGCGACGACTGGATCCTCGACGGCGAGAAGACCTTCATCACCGGCGGTCACGACGCCGACTTCGCCATCGTCGTCGCGGTGACCGACCGGGAGAAGGGCGCCCGCAACGGCGGCGCGACCGCCTTCCTGGTGGACCGGGCCATGGGCTGGCGCTCGGAGTTCATCCAGA
Organism: Micromonospora sp. NPDC049801; assembly: GCF_040656575.1. NCBI lineage: Bacteria > Bacillati > Actinomycetota > Actinomycetes > Micromonosporales > Micromonosporaceae > Micromonospora > Micromonospora sp. NPDC049801. Next base: position 17,148 of record NZ_JBFAMS010000002.1, read on the forward strand.
CCATGGGCGAGGGCGGCCCGGCGTCCCTCATCTTCGACGGCGTACGGGTGCCACACCGCAACATCCTCGGCGAGATCGGGCAGGGCTTCACCCTCGGCATGGAGTGGATCGGCAAGGGCCGCTACACCATCCCGTCGCACGCCGTCGGCATCGCCGAGCGGGTCCTGCAGATGGCCATCGAGTACGCCAACACCCGGGAGACCTTCGGCGCGAAGATCGGCACCAACCAGGCCATCCAGTGGATGATCGCCGACTCGGAGACCGAACTGGAGGCGGCCCGCTGGCTGATCCTGCGCTCGGCGTGGACCGTCGACCAGGGCCTCGACCCCCGGCACGCGTCGTCGATGGGCAAGTTGTACGGCGCGCAGATGGTCAACCGGGTCGTCGACCGGGTGCTCCAGATCCACGGCGGTATGGGCTACACCCGGGAGCTGCCCATCGAACGCTGGTACCGGCAGGTCCGGCTCTACCGCATCTTCGAGGGCACCGACGAGATGCAGCGGCTCATCATCTCCCGGGACCTGCTGCGCGGGTACACGAAGATCGGCGGTCACCTGGCCTGAGCCCGAATGTCAGTCCTCTGCTCCTGAGCGCCGGCCGGCCGTGCCCCACTGCGGGGCGCGGCCGGCCTTCCGGCCTCAGCCGACGAGCGCCGTCAGCGCCGCGTCCACGTCCGCCTCGGTCGAGTAGAGGTGGAACGAGGCGCGGACCCGGCCGGCCCGGACCGCCGCCCGGATGCCAGCCGCCGCGAGGCGCTGTTCCGCGTCGGGCACGTCAACGGCGACGATGGCGCTGTCCCCCGCCGGCCGGCCCAGGCCGGTCAGGAACCGGTTGGCCAGCGCCACGTTGTGCGCCTGGATCGCCGGCACGCCGATCTCGGCGACCAGCTCCATGGCGGGGGCCGCGCCCACCCAGCTGAACCAGGCCGGCGAGATGTCGAACCGGCGGGCATCGTCCGCCAGCCGCAACGGCAGGCCGTAATAGGAGGCGTGCGGGTCCTGCCCGGCGAACCAGCCGGCCGCGTCCGGGCGCAGCCGCTCGCGCAGGGCGGGGGCCAGATAGGCGTACGCGGTGCCGCGCGGGTTCATCAGCCACTTGTAACCGCCCACGGCCACCACGTCGGCCCGGCTGCCGTCGAACGGCAGCCACCCGCACGCCTGGGTCGCGTCCACCACCACCAGCGCGCCGTGCGCGCGGGCGGCGGCCACGATCTCGTCGTACGCGGCGACGGCGCCGTCGGACGACTGCACCAGGCTGAACGCGACCACGTCCGTGTCGGCGTCGATCGCGTCGACGAGCCCGTCCACTGGCACGGTGCGGACCGTGACGCCGCGCTCCTCCTGCACCAGCCAGGGGAACAGGTTCGAGGTGAACTCGATGTCCGGAACGACCACGGTGGCGCCGGCCGGCAGGGCCGCCGCCACCGGCGCGAGCATCTGGGAGACCGTCGCGCCGACGGCCACGTCGACGTCAGGCACCCCGATCAGACCGGCGAACGTCGTCCGGGCCCGCTGCACCGAGTCGCCCCAGCCCTCCCAGGAGGTGCTACCGACACGCCACTGGGCCAGGGAGTCCTGCAACGCCGTCCAGCCCGGCTCGGGCGGCAAGCCGTACGAGGCGGTGTTCAACCAGCCGGGCTCCGGCTTCCACAACTGCTGCGCCTGCGCGATCTCCATACCACCGACGTTAGGCCTGGTCACCGCCGGTGAACCACGGCCAATCGGCAATCGGCAGCCTGCCAGCGGGCATCCCTGCTCGCGACCCGGACGCACGGCAGACCGCGCCGGCCGTACCGACTGTGCACGGGAGACTACGCTGCTCGGGCATGGACGACGGCAGGCTTGTCGAGGCCCGGAAGCGCATTGATGCCGCCACCACTGGGCATGTCGACCTGAGCGGTCTCGATCTCACCTCAGAAGACCTCACCGAACTGCTGCGCGACACCTGGGCTTTCGCCGAGGTCGTCAGCCTCGATCTCGCCAGCAACGAGCTGGACACGCTGCCGGACGCCGTCGCCGCCTGGACGTCCCTCACCCTGTTGGACCTGAGTAGCAACCGGTTTTCGTCGCTACCCGACGCCGTCGCCGCCTGGACCACCCTGGAACGGCTCATCCTGGACAACAACCAGCTCACCGCGCTGCCGAACGCCGTCGCCGCCTGGACCTCCCTCAGCGAGCTGAACCTGATCGACAACAGAATCACCGCGCTACCCGACGCCGTCGCCGCCTGGACCGCCATGACAAAGCTCAACCTGGATAACAATCAGATCAGCGCACTACCCGACGCCGTCGCCGCCTGGACCGCCCTCACCCGGCTCGACATGGATCACAACCAGCTCACCGCACTACCCGACGCGGTCGCCGCCTGGAGCTGCCTCAATGTCCTGTACCTGGAAGGCAACCAGCTCACCGCACTACCCGACGCCGTCGCCGCCTGGACCTCCCTCAGCGAGCTGAACCTGGCCAGCAACAAACTCACCGCGCTACCCGACGCCGTCGCCGCCTGGACCTCCCTCAGCGGGCTGTACCTGGAGAACAACCAGCTCACCGCACTACCCGACGCGGTCGCCGCCTGGACCGCCCTCACCGACCTGCACCTGGACAGCAACCAGCTCACCGCACTACCCGAAGCCGTCGCCGCCTGGCCCTTCCTCGATGTCCTGCACCTGAATCACAACCAGCTCACCGCACTACCCGACGCCGTCGCCGCTTGGACCGCCATGACAAAGTCCAACCTGGATAACAATCAGATCAGCGCACTACCCGACGCCGTCGCCGCCTGGACCGCCCTCACCCGGCTCGACATGGATCACAACCAGCTCACCGCACTACCCGACGCGGTCGCCGCCTGGAGCTGCCTCAATGTCCTGTACCTGGAAGGCAACCAGCTCACCGCACTACCCGACGCCGTCGCCGCCTGGACCTCCCTCACCGAGCTGCACCTGACCGGCAACAAACTCACCGCCTTGCCCGACGCTGTCGCCGCCTGGACCGCCCTCACCAGCCTTTACCTCCAGAACAATGAGCTCACCGCCTTGCCCGACGACGCCGCGTCCTGGACCTCCCTCACCGAGCTGCACCTGGAAGGCAACCAGCTCACCGCACTACCCGACGCCGTCGCCGCCTGGACCGCCCTCACCGAGCTGAACCTCGACAGCAACCGCCTCACCGCGCTACCCGACGCCGTTACCGCCTGGACCTCCCTCACCGGGCTTTACCTAGCCGGCAACCGGCTCACCGCGCTACCCGACGCCGTCGCCGCTTGGACCTCCCTCACCGGCCTTTACCTGGAAAGCAATCAGCTCACCACCCTGCCCCACGCCATCGGTCGGCTCGCAGAGCTCCGGACGCTCGTCGTCGACGACAACCCACTTCCGCCCGAGGTGCTGGCCGCTGAGGCGGAGGGCACTGAAGCGCTGCTGGCGTTTCTCCGGAACGTCGCCGCCGACGGGATACCGATTTCGGAGGCGAAGCTCCTGTTCGTGGGCGCCGGCGAGGCGGGGAAGAGCTCGCTGCTCGGAGCGTTGCGCGGCGAGCCGTGGCGGGATCGTCACCAGACGCAGGGCATGGACATCAAGTCGCTGGTGGTGACCCACGCCGGTCGGGAGATCACCCTGAACGGGTGGGATTTCGGCGGTCAGCAAGCCTACCAGCCGGCGCACCAGTTGTTCTTCAGCGCGCCGGCCGTCTACGTCGTCGTCTGGAAACCGCGTCCGGGTGTCGCGGCCGGCATGGTGGAATCCTGGATCGCCATGATCGCCCACCGGGCCCCGGACGCCCGGGTGCTCGTGGTCGCGTCGCACGGCGGGCCGACCTCGCGGGCGGACGCCATCGACGAACGGCATCTCAAGCAGCGCTTCGGTGACCTGATCATCGGCTTCTACGAGGTCGACAGCGCCGTCCCGGACGACCGGCTGGAGGCGCTGCGGGAGGCGATCTCCGTGGCCGCCGGCACGCTCCCGCACGTGCACCGCAACTATCCGGCGAGCTGGCAGCGGACGATCGAGGCCGTCACCGCCGACGGTCAGCAGGTGATCGACTACCGCGACTTCGAGGCGATGGCCGAGGCGCAGGGACTGACCGTTGCCCAGGCGCGGGCGCTGGCCAGCAACGCCCACCACCTGGGAAAGTGGATCTACTACGCGGACGACGACGCGTTGGCCGCGTTCGTGATCCTCCAACCGGACTGGCTCAACGTCGCGATCGCCGCCGTCCTCGACAGTCGAGACGCCGTCGACGCCCTCGGTCTCGTTTCACACCGTATGCTCGGCAGCCTGTGGGGTGCCGGGCAGGCGCCCGACGGCACGCTCTACACGAGGGAACAACAGCGACTGTTCCTGGCGCTCATGGGGCGCTTCGAGCTGACGTACCAGGTCTCGCTCGACGCCTCGCCCGAGCCGGTGAGCCTCATCGCGCAACTCGTCCCCGCCGCGCAGCCGGACCTGCGCAGCGCCTGGGTCGACTTTCGTTCCGGCGACCGCGAGTACCTGGAGGTGTGCCGGATCTCGGAGGGCCCGGCGGGTCCCGTGGTCATTCCCGAGTCGCTGATGTACCGGCTCATCGTGCGTCTGCACCATCAGCGCTACACGGAGCCCGACTCGTTGCAGGGCGTGCACTGGCAGCAGGGTGTGATCCTGCAGAGCCGGTACGGCGCCCGCGCGCTCCTCACGGTGCGTACCGGAGTCGGTGTCCAGGTCCAGGTCCGTGGCCCGGATGCCGTCACCTACCTGCGACAGGTCACCGACGAAATCCGCTACTGCATCGAACGGTTCTGGCCCGGCCTGACCACAGTCGCCCTCGTCGCCTGCCGGCACGGCTGCGGCCTGCCCACCCCGGGCGCGGGCCTGTTCGACGTCGACAAGCTCGTCAAGCTGCGCGACGCGCACGGTCAGAGCGTGGCGCAGTGTCCCGTCTCCAGCTGCGATGCCTTCCCCGCCATCGACGCGCTGTTGGGCGGCTCGCACGCCGGGCACGACGCGCTCGCGGTGCTGCAGGACGGCATGGCCCTGGTGGACAGGCAGGTCCGCGGCCTGAGTCGGCGGGTCACCGAGCTCAGCGACACCGTCAAGGCCAACCTCGCGGGCGTGAACGCCCGGCTGACGGCCCTGATGTGGCAGCTCAACGACGAGGCCGCGGACGGGCCGCGCCTCTTCACCCTCACTCCCGTCGAGTCCTCCCTACGCAATCCGCAGTGGACCTCCATCCGGATGCGGCTGACGTTGTACTGCGAGCACTCGCTCCAGCCCGTGCACGTCCTGGAACCCTCCCGACGCGACGCCGGCGTCTACTCGATCGACGTCTCCCGGGAGTGGTGGGTCCGGGCCGTCCCGCTCCTGAAGGCAACCTCCATGCTCCTGAAGCCCCTGCTCGGCGTGGGGGTGGCCGAACTCAAACTCGAGTTCGACGACGAGCAGTGGAAGGCCGTGGAAGAGCAGGTCTCGCTGGCCAACGAGACACTGAAGACCGCGGCGGAGGCCGCCGACCACCTCACCGCCGACGACCACAGCGCCGGTCTGGCGGAGCAGGCCCCGGGCGCACCGCCGGTGCCGGTCATCGCCGAGGGCGCCACCCTCCGGACGCTGCACGCCGCGCTGCGCGCCCAGGACGTCACCATCGCCGATCTCCGCAAGGTCGTCCGCCCGGACGGCCGCATCCTCTGGGTACACCGCCAGTTCGAGCACCTGTACCACAGCGGCCTGCCCGTCATCCCCTGACCGGGCCGGCTCAGGGTCGCCGGGGCGCGTCGGCGTCCGGGTGGATCCGGCTGAGGCTGTCGGCGAGCCCGGCGAGCCACCTGTCGACCTCCACCAGGTGCCGCACCGCAGCGGAGTCGACGTCGCCGAGCAGCGGGCGGAGCCGGTCCACCTCGTCGACGCAGTCGATCGGTACGGGCATCGGCCCGGCCGCCCGACCGTTCGTCACCTCGCCGGCCAGGTCGTCGTACGCCGACCGCAGGTGACCGGCCGTGTCCCGCAGCAGTGCCCCGGCCGCCGGCCAGGCGGCCAGGCAGCCGGGCGGGTTCCGGCGCAGCAACGACTCGGCGCCGGGCACCGGGTGGTGCCCGGCGCTCAGGGCGGCGTCCCAGTTCAGCTGAGCGCGCCGTGGGTCGTGGCGCTCGGAGTGGTACTGGCAGTAGGACGAGTCGACCAGGATCATCCGCCGGCCGACCTGGTCGAAGTCGTGCTCGGGTGGCCGCCCGTCGCCGAGCACCGCCTCGACGGTCCGCTCGACCGCCGTCCCACTGGCCGCCAGGTAGCGGGCGGCGTTGTGCCGTAGGTCGTGGCCGGCGCCGCGCGGCCACATGGCCACACCGGCGAGCACGCCGATCACCGCGCCGAGCCCGACGTCGACCAGCCGTGCCTCGGCGAGTCGCCACCCCTCGGGGCTGAGCTGGGTGAACACGACGGTCAGCAGCAGGGTGAACAGCGCCTGTTGCCACACCGGGCCGAGCAGGCGACCGACTCCGAACGCCAGCAGCAACGAGACCGGCAGTACGACGGCGTACACGACCGGTTCCTGCACGACGAGCACCAGCAGGCCGCTCGCGACCACGCCCGCGATGGTGCCGAGCACGGCGGGTCGCAGCGCGGTGCGGGTGTCGGCGGCCGAGGTGCGCAGGACGGTGAGAGTCGCCAGGAGCACCCAGAAGCCGTGGTTGAGGTGCAGCACCCCGGCCGCCACCCGGGCGACCGCCAGCGCCACCGCCAGTCGCAGCGCGCTGTGCAGGTGCGCGGAGCGGGGCGCGAGGTGGGCGCGGAACTGTCGCCAGTACAGCGTCCACGCGCCGTGCCGCGCGTACTCGAAGAGCCGGGGATAGGCGTCGACGTCGACGCGCGCCCCGGCGGCGATCCGGGTGCCGAGGGCGAAGATCCGTACCTGGTCGGCGAGGGCCAGCGCCGTCGCGTCCCGGCACATCCGGGGTACGTCCGGCGGGCCCGATCCCACCGACGGCTCAGCCGCGCCGATCGCGGCGTCCAGGTCGCGCAGATCCGCCTGGGGCGCGTCGGAAAGCAGGCTACGGCTGGCAGCCCGGATCGCGTCGGCGCACGGGCGCAGCAGCCGCGCCGCCGCCAGGTCCGGGATCGGCGTCGAGGGGGCGTCCGTGGCGAGCCGGTCCGCCGTGGCCAGCACCTCCCGCAGCGCCGCTGCGGAGGTCCGCAGCGCCCGGTCCTGCGCTCCGGCGGCCGTGGGCGCCGACTCCGGGGAGTTGCGGCCCAGCCCGAGCAGTGCCACGAGGTCGTACGCCCGTTCGCGACGCCCGTCCCGAGCACCGGGGCCGGGGGCGGTCATCGCGTCGGCCGTGGCGTCGAGGAAGGCCGCGACGCTGTCCGCCGCTCGGGCGAGCAGTTGCCGGTAGGAGACGGGCACCGGGTCGGGCCAGAGCACCACCTCGGCCGCGGCGAGCAGCACGATCGCGAGGGTGACCCCGCCGAGGCGCTGCGGCAGGCTGTCCGGCTGGTACGGCGGGAACGACGCCAGGATGTAGAAGAGTTGGAACGCGCTGGCCAGACCCACCAGTCGCGGGTTACCGACCCCGGCGAACGCCACGACGAACCCGATGACCAGCATCCCGCCGGCCGCCGCCCAGGTGTTCCACGCCAGGAGCGTGCCGGCGGCGATCAACGCCCAGACCGCCGGCAGCGACGTGACGAGGATCCGCGCCCGTTGTGACGCCGGGCCGGGCAGTTGCGCGAACGCCCCGGCGGCGATCGTGCCGAACAGTGCGTACGTGGCGAGCAGCGGGCTGCCCACGCCGTAGCGGCAGGCGTAGAAGAGGACCGACGCGACCAGGGTCAGCCGGGCCGCGCGCCGCAGGACGGCGTCACCCGGGTCACGGCGGCGAAGCCGACCGAGGAGGCTGGTTCCGAGCACGACCGCTCCCCCGGTTCGTCGCAGCGCCCCTGTCCGGTCCACCATTCTCCCCGCGACCCGCCCGGGGCGATGGGTTTCGCGGCAATTCACCGCCGTGCTCAGGATCCAGAGGCTAGGTGGCCCGCCACTTCTGGTTGGCGTTGCCGGTGCACTGCCAGATCTGCAACTGGGCGCCGTTGTCCGGGTTCGATTCGACCACGTCGACGCATCTGTCCGCCTTGGTGTTCACCAGGTCGTACGCCTTGTTGAGGGTGAACTTCTGCGATGACGCTCCGGAGCATTCGGCCAGGATGACGGCGGCCCCGTCCTGGGTGGAGTGGCCCGCGACGTCCAGGCACATACCCATGGACCGGACCGTGCCGTCCGACGGGAAGGTCCACAGCTGCTTGGCGGTGCGCCGGCAGTCCCAGATCTGCGGTCGCGCGCCCGCGTAGGGGTTGCCGTCCTGGATGTCGATGCAGCGGTCACTGGCGAAGCTGGAGATCTGCTTGCCGGCGGGCGCGCTGGACTTCGTCGGGGACGGCGGAGCGGACGGCTGCTGCGCCTGGTTCCGCGGTGCGGTGGTCGTGCCGCTGCCGGTCCCGGTGGACGCCGGCGGCCCGACGCTCATCGACGGTGGCGGGCCGGGGGACCGGGGCGGAGCCGTCGCCGCCGGCAGGCCCTGGAAACCATCCGTGATCAGCGCGAACACGGGCGTGCTGGCGGACCATTCGGCGGCGGAGGTGGTCCAGTCGATGGAGTACGCGTGCCCGTTGTGGCCGACGAACAGCCGGCTCGCCATGCGGGTCGGCGTGTCGTCCCGGTCGGTGTACGTCCACTCCCATTCGGCGGCCCGCGCCTGGTAGCGCAGCGCAGCGAGCCGGACCGGCCGGTACTGGGTGTACCGCCCGCGTTCCGCGTCCTCGCGCTGCCGCAGGGCGGCGACCAGGTCCGCCGGGACGGCCCGAAGCTCGTTGATGACGAGCACCCGGCTGCCGTCCTGCTCGCGGAAGACGACGCGCTCGCCGTCGCGGCGCGCCTGCCAACCGTCTGGAACCGGCACGAGGAAGCGGGGGTCGTCGCGGTAGTAGCGCCATCCGGCGGGCGCGGGCGGCAGCACCCGGGACACCGGCATCTCCGCGATGTTCGGGTTGGCGCTCGGGTCCGACGATCCGAGGACGCCCGCACCGCCCAGCATTCCGCCGTACCGCAGCGACGTCGTCACCACCAGGACGAGCAGCAGCGCGGCGGCCAGCGACCCGATCAACCGAGCCCGACGACGGCGCGCTGGTCCTGGCGACGGCTCGTCGTGGACCGTCGACGACGCGGCCGGGCCGTCGGCGGTGACGAACTCGGGCACGATCGCCGGACGGGACACCGGGTCGGTGGCGTCGTTGCCGGCCATGTCATCGGCGCTGGTCACCGGCACGGTGGGGGCGCCGGCATCCGGCGCCGGGACGGCAGGCACGGCTACCGCGGGCACCGCCACGGCAGGCACGGCCACGGCGGGCATTGCGGGGGTGGAGAGCGTGTCGGGGGCGGTGGCCTGACGCAGCAGTCGCTCGGCTTCGTCCGCGCCGATCCGTTGGTCCGGATCCCGCCGCAGCAGTCCTTCCAGGAGCGGGGTCAGCCGACCGGCTCGCTGGGCCGGCGGTGGCGGCTCGGTGGCCAGGGCCGCCAGCGTGGCGAGCGGAGACGAACGGTGGTACGGGGTGCGCCCCTCGACGGCCGCGTAGAGGGTGGCGCCGAGTGACCACAGGTCGGCGGCCGGACCCACGTCGCCGTCGGTGGCCCGCTCGGGCGCGAGGAACGCCGGCGAGCCGAGCACCATCCCAGTCTGGGTCATCCGTGGGTCGCCCGGAAGGGTGGCCAGACCGAAGTCGGTCAGCACCACCCTGCCGTCGTCGCCGAGCAGCACGTTGGCCGGCTTGACGTCGCGGTGCAGCACGCCGGCCCGATGTGCGGCCCGCAGCGCGCCCAGGAGGCCCAGCCCGATCCGCGCGGCGCGGTCCACCGGCATCGGCCCGTCGGCTTCGAGCACCTGGTGCAGCGACCGGGACGGGACGAGTTCCATCACGATCAGGGGGTCGCCGCCCGAGTGCAGCACATCGAAGACGCGTACCACGTTGGGGTGGCCCAGGCGGGCGACGGCCCGCGCCTCGCGCATGGACCGTTCGCGCAGCTCCCGGCGTTCGTCGTCACGCAGGCCGAGCGGTGCCACCAGTTCCTTGATGGCGACGTCGCGCTGAAGCATCTCGTCGCGGGCCTGCCACACGCGGCCCATCCCGCCCTGGCCGAGGGGACGGACCAGCCGGTAACGATCGGCGATCAACTGTCGAGGGGCATCGGGCACGTCAGGAAGGTACCGGGCGTTGTTTACACACCCAATTTCTCGGGACCGTCAATAAGCGGCAGTTGGCTTTTTCACATAAGGCTTCCGGTGACAACCATCCGCCATTCGATACATATGCGCCGTTGACCTGGCCCAGTCGCCCAGAGCAACGTTACCGACACGTATATCGGCAGTGCCGCAAATTAGTCATGAATTCAAATTCAGCTAGGCCGAGCGCCCAACTACCGCCGGAGTGGAGATGAGGCATCGGGCATCGATTGCCGCTGAAGGATTCGGCCCCTCAACCAACTCTCAAAAGATATGGGAACATCCCAAAGCGGGAAAGGCAGGCGTTGCCCGCCCGTAGTCGCTGCACTACGGTGCGGCACATGCGCTCCCGCCCGCTGTGCTATGCCGATGCGGCTCGTCTGCTTGGCAGCCCGGAAAATCCCGTGATACGAGCCGTCGGCGCGACGAGCGGCGTAGCTGCCGCCGGCCTGACCGCGGCTGGCCTCGGCGGAGCCGACCTCCTTTCCCTGGGCCGCGAACTGATCCTCTGGGGCAACTCGGCAATGGCCGGCCTGCACGAGCGGATCGCTGGCCTACGGCGTTTCGACCGCACGCAACGTCTCGTAGCCGCCCACGCGATCATCGTCGTCACCGCCTTCTACGAGGCGCTTGAGATCGCCCTGGCCGACCATCCGGAGGTCGACCTGGCCGATGCCGCACTGACCGCCGGCGAACAGGTCGCCATCACCACCTCGACGGCGGTCGTCGACCGCTACGCCGACCTGGTGCGGGTGCTCATCGACACACCGCCTCCGATGCCCGCGCCGCACCAACCCTTCGAGGCGACGATCGCCGCGCTCGGCGGTTACTTCGGATCAGCGGCGGCAGCCTTGCGGGACTTCCTGCACGGTCTCAGCGCCTTCGAGGCACGCGACGACCGGGTCACCGAGACCATCGCGGCCATCGAAGGAGACGTACGGCGGATCGCGATTGACCGGTATACGCAGGCGTACCGGGCACTCATCACGCAGGCCCCCGAGTTCGGGGTCTGGGCGAGCATGGTCGACACCGAGGCCACCCGCGCGCTGCTGCGGGACTCGGTCGCCGACCTGTCCAGACAGCTTGCCGATCTGCGCGCCGTGTCGGCTGCGACCGCCGTCGACGCCGTCCTGGCCGGTCTCGGCCGGCGGTACCGGGCCGGATTGGACCGAGCCATCCTGGCCTCCGCGCATGCGCCTCGCCACGTCGTGCTTCCCAGCCTGGGCAAGGGCTACGTCAACCCGCACGGCCGGGTCGCGGTGGCCGGGCCCTACGATCTTCCCGCCACCGAGACGTGGTGGTCACGGTCCACCCGCCTCGATGACGTCCATGCCTTCCTGCTGGCGCACCTGACCGGACCGAACGCCGTCGAGAGCCCGCTCGTCGTACTGGGCCAACCCGGCTCGGGCAAGTCCGCGATGACGAGGGTTCTCGCCGCCCGGCTTCCTCCGGCCGACTTCCTGGTCATCCGAGTCGAACTACGCAACGTTCCCGCTGACTCCTCGATCCAGGGGCAGATTGAGGAGGCGCTCGTGCAGATGCTCGGCGAGCGGGTCTCCTGGCCCGACCTCGCCCGCCGCGCGGGCGACGCGCTGCCCGTCGTCATCCTGGACGGCTTCGACGAGTTGCTGCAAGCCACCGGGATCAACCACGCGGACTACCTCGACCAGATCCGGCTGTTTCAGCAGCGCGAGGAGGAACTTGACCGTCCGGTCGCCGTGCTCGTCACCAGCCGTACCGTCGTCGCCGACCGAGCGCGGTTCCCGGACAAGTCCGTGGTGCTGCGACTCGAACCGTTCGGAGAACCGCAGATCCGGGCGTGGCTCGACGTGTGGAACGACCACAACGGTGCCAGCCTCACCGCCCGGGGGTTGCGGCCGTTGTCCGCCGAAACAGCCCTCGCACATGGCGAGTTGGCGAGTCAGCCACTGCTGCTTCTCCTGCTGGCGCTCTATGACGCGGGTGACAACGGCCTGCAGAACGCCGAGGGCGACATGCGCCGCGTGGAACTCTACGAACGACTCTTCGCTGATTTCGTCGAACGCGAGGTCGACAAACAGGAGCGCGGCCACACCGACGACCAACGCGCCCACGAGATCGCTGCGGAATGGCGCCGTCTGATGGCGGTCGCCATCGCCATCCTGAACCGGAGCGGTGAGGTGATCCTGGAAGCCGAACTGGATGCTGACATCCCGCACCTGCTGTGGAAAGAAGACCTGCGCTCGCCGTCGGCCGAGTCTGCCGACCGGGCGCTCACCATGAGCCAGCTGATGGTCGGTCGGTTCTTCTTCATCCACGAGTCGCGAGCGTCCCGGGACACCAGCGGACCGGAACGCAGCTTCGAATTCCTGCACGCCACCTTCGGCGATTTTCTGGCCGCCCGACAGATTGTCGCCGCCCTTGTCGATCTCGCCGAAGAACGCGTCCATCAGCGACGGCGTCAGGGTGTGATCGATCCCGGCCCGTTGTACGGGGCGACATCCTTCGTCACCATCACCCGGCGAACTCCGCTGTGGGAGTTCTGCCGGGGAATGCTCGGGCGACTGGACCCACGGCGGCGTGGGATCTGCCGCGAGCTGGCCCTGGAGCTCCTGCCTGACGTCGGATACCCCCACCCCACCTGGACGAGAGGCGAATACGAACCTCGGCGGACACCGGCCGCCGTGCGGCAGGCGGCGTTCTCGGCGAACCTGGCCTGCTTCGTGCTGCTGTTGTCGGACGGCCCCGTGGACGCGGTCGAGTTGGTCGGGGAGCCGGTTGTCGACAACTGGCGACGGCAGGCGCTGCTGTGGCAGAGCCAACTCGACGCCGAGGACCGCAAGCGGATATGGCAGACGCTTCGGGTGGCCTGGCGGCTGGATGTGTCTCCCACCCGCCTGGAGGTACGCCCCGAGGACGGCGCCGAGATCAGCGTCTACGAGTCGCTGCCCTGGCCACCGGATACCCGTCCGGACACCCAGCCGCTTGATCGTCGGGTAGCTGCCATGGCGCCGGACGTGTTCGTCGCGGCGGACAGCCGCATCGGGCGGTCCCTGCGTCGGTCGGCGTTCGTGCAGACCGGACACGACGTTCGGGAATGCCTCTACGACCTGATGCCGTACTGGCAAGAAGCTGGCGTTCCCGGTCTGCACCAGATCGACGGCGAGCCGTTCCTGGTGTCCGAAGCGGCACTCTTTCTGCAACTACTGCTGTCGCCACAGGATCCGCAGCGGCGCGACATGCGGGCCGAGCAGTACGCCTGGGCCTTCGCGCTCACGCCCCTGCCACGGCAGCGGAGCCTGCTCATCCGGCAACTGGTCGACGATGCTCCGGGATTCTCCGCGGCGAACCTGAGGAAGATCTTCGGACGCCTCAGGATGGACGACCTCGTGAGCAACCCGACGGAGAGCGAACGGATCGTGACCACAGTGGCGGCGCGCGAGGATGACGGGCTAACGCTCGCGGAAGGACTGCTGCGCGCTGTTCAGCGCGGCGTACCTACCGAACCGATCGGGCCCGCCCGTGAGCAGGTCACTCACCTGCACCGGATGCTCGGCCTGGCGGATCCGTTCGCGCTCCCGGACCGGCCCTCCCGATAGATGGTCGGCTTCGGTGGAACCCCCTGCGGTCGCGCCGCTCGCCTCGCAACGCGGTCACGTCCTCGTCAGCGATGAGCAGGCGACCGCAGAGGGCTCCCAAGCTCCGGATCAGGTTCTCACACCTGCGGTAACCGCCTCGTCGTCTTCGGACCGCCGCGGCTCGGACTCCTCGTCGTCGTGGTGGTCGAGCATGGTCGCCTCGTCGAACGGATCGTCGCCGCGCAGGACCTCGGCCGCCCGCTCCCGGTCGAACTCGCCGGTCCAGGTGCCTACCAGCACGGTCGCCACCGCGTTGCCGGCGAAGTTGGTCAGCGCCCGCGCCTCGGACATGAAGCGGTCGATGCCGACGATCAGGCCGACCCCGTCGACGAGGTCCGGGCGGTGCGACTGGAGGCCACCGGCCAGCGTGGCCAGCCCGGCGCCGGTGACGCCGGCCGCGCCCTTGGACGCGATCACCATGAACAGCAGCAGCGAGATCTGCTCCCCGACCGCGAGGGGCTTGCCCAGCGCGTCGGCGATGAACAGCGACGCCATGGTCAGGTAGATGGCCGTGCCGTCGAGGTTGAACGAGTAGCCGGTCGGCACGGTGATGCCGACGACCGGCTTGCTGACGCCGAAGTGCTCCATCTTGGCGATCAGGCGGGGCAGCGCCGACTCCGACGACGACGTCGAGAGGATCAGCAGGAACTCGCGACCCAGGTAGCGCAGCAGCGAGAAGATCGAGATCCGGGCGATGAACCCGAGCAGCGCGCCCAGCACCACCAGCACGAAGATCAGACAGGTGACGTAGAAGCCGACCATGATCTGGGCGAGGCTCTTGAGGGCGTCCACGCCGGTCGCGCCGACCACGGCGGCCATCGCGCCGAACGCGCCGACCGGCGCCAGCCACATGATCATCGCGAGGACCTTGAAGACGACCCGTTGGATGACGGCGATCGCGCCGAGCACGGGCTCACCGCGTCGGCCCAGCGCCTGGACGGCGAAGCCGACGAGCAGCGCGACCAGCAGCGTCTGGAGCACCTCGCCCTCGGTGAGCGCGGAGAGCAGCGTCGTCGGGATGATCCCGAGGAGGAACTCCGTCGTACCGCCGGCCTCGTCTCCGGCGGCGGCCTTGCCGGCGCCCGCGAGGTCCTGACCCAGGTCGAGGCCGGAGCCGGGGTGGATGAGGTTGCCGACGACCAGGCCGATGGCGAGCGCCACGGTCGACATGGTCAGGAAGTAGCCGAGGGCCAGGCCGCCGACCTTGCCGACCTTCGCGGCCTGCCGGACCGAGCCGACGCCGAGCACGATCGTGCAGAAGATGACCGGGCTGATCATCATCTTGATGAGGTTGACGAAGCCCGTGCCGATGGGCTTGAGTTCCTTGCCGAAATCGGGGGCGACCAGGCCGACGACGATGCCGGCGAGCACGGCCACGATGACGGCCAGGTACAGGTAACGGGTACGGTCCCGACGGGCCGACGGTTCCGCCGTGGTGGTGGATGCGGTGGTGTCCATGTCGACAATGTGAAGCGCGTCTCACCCGTTGACAGCCTTGCGGTCATTCTGTTCACCGCTCACCGGGAGAAGTCCGAGGAGGTGCCGGAGGTGGCCCGACGGCAGTGGAGCATCGCGGGGCAGCTCTTCGCCCTCCAGGCGGTGGTGGTCACCCTGCTCGTGCTGGCCGGGGCGGCGGGCGCCGTCTGGCTGGCCCGCGTCGACTCCCGCCAGGCCGCGCAGGAGGAGGTGCTCGCGGTCGCCCAGACCGTCGCCGGCTCCCCCGACGTCCGCGCGGCCCTCACGACCGCCGACCCCGCCCGCACCCTGCAGCCGTACGCCGAGTCGACCCGCAAGGCCACGGGGACGGACTTCGTGGTCGTGATGGCCCCCGACCGCACCC
Organism: Micromonospora sp. NPDC049801; assembly: GCF_040656575.1. Classification (NCBI taxonomy): domain Bacteria; kingdom Bacillati; phylum Actinomycetota; class Actinomycetes; order Micromonosporales; family Micromonosporaceae; genus Micromonospora; species Micromonospora sp. NPDC049801. Next base: position 32,835 of record NZ_JBFAMS010000002.1, read on the forward strand.
GCTTCTCCCATCCCACGCTGGACCGGATCGGCGAGCCGTTCGTCGGGGAGATCGGGCCGGCCCTGGCGGGCCACGCGTTCACCACCACCAACGTCGGAACGCTCGGCGAGTCGGTGCGCGCGGTCGTCCCGGTGTACGACCAGCAGGGGCGCATCGTCGGCCTGGTCTCGGTGGGCATCACCACCCGCGCGATCAACCGGAAGCTGCTGCGCCAGCTCCCCGTGCTGCTCGGCGTCGCGGTACCGGCGCTCGCGCTCGCCGCGACCGGTTCGTGGCTGCTCAGCCGCCGCCTGCGCCGCCAGACCCACGGCCTGGGACCGACACAGATGACCCGGATGTACGAGTACTACGACGCGGTCCTGCACTCGGTGCGCGAGGGTCTGGTGGTGCTGACCACTGACCGGCGGGTGGCGTTGATCAATGACGAGGGCCGGCGACTGCTGGGCCTCGACGCCGACGAGCCGGTCACCGACCAGCCGGTGGCCGAGGTCGACCTGCCACCGGCGGTGGCCGAGCTGCTCGCGGCCGGTCGCGACGCCCTCGACGAGCCCCTGCTGGCCGGTGACCGGGTGCTGGTGGCCAACCAGCGGACCGCCCGCTTCGAGGGGGCGGCGCTCGGCACCGTGCTGACCCTGCGCGACCAGACCGAGCTACGGACCCTGGCCAGCGAGCTGGACTCGGTGCGCGCGCTCACCCAGGCGTTGCAGGCGCAGACGCACGAGTCGGCCAACCGGCTGCACACCGTCCTCACGCTGGTGGAGCTGGGCCGCGCCGACGAGGCGGTCCGGCTCGGCACCCGGGACCTCGCCCTCGCCCAGCAACTGACCGACCGGGTGGTCGACGCGGTCACCGAGCCGGCCCTGGCCGCCCTGCTGCTCGGCAAGTCCGCGCAGGCCGGAGAGCGCGGCGTGGACCTGGTGATCGAGCCGGACTGCCACCTCGACGACAGCCCGCTGCCGACCAACGACCTGCTCACCGTCGTCGGCAACCTGGTCGACAACGCCCTGGAGGCCGTCGCCGGTACGCCCCCGCCGCGCACCGTGCGAGTCTTCGTCGGCACCGTCGACGACGAACTCGTGGTTCGGGTCGCCGACAGCGGACCCGGGCTGGCGAAGGAGCGGGTGGCGGACGCCTTCCGGCGCGGCTGGTCCACCAAGAGCACCGGGCGGGGGCTCGGGCTGGCCCTGATCGGGCAGGTGGTCCGCCGGCACGGCGGCAGCGCCGAGGTGACCCGCTCGGACGCCGGCGGCAGCCTGTTCACCGTGCGACTCCCGGGGACCCGGCCGTGAACGACATCCGGGTGCTCGTGGTCGAGGACGAGCCGCTGCTGGCCGAGGCGCACGCCGCGTACACCGAGCGGGTGCCCGGTTTCGCGGTGGTCGGGGTGGCACACACCGCACGGGCGGCGATGGCGGCCCTGCGCGCCAACGACGGCGGCGACGTGGACCTCGTACTCCTGGATTTTCGGCTGCCCGACCTGCACGGCCTGGACGTCTGCCGGGCGCTGCGCGCGGCCGGCAGCAGCGTCGACGTCCTCGCGGTGACGTCCGCGCGGGACCTCGCGGTGGTGCGCACCGCGGTCTCCCTCGGGGTGACGCACTACCTGCTCAAGCCGTTCACGTTCGCGGCGTTCCGCGACAAGCTGGACCGCTACGCGGACTACCGGGCACAGGCGCTCGCCGACGGCGAGGTGGCCGCCCAGCACGACGTGGACCGGATGTTCGCCACGCTGCGCGGCGCGACCGGGCACAGCCTGCCCAAGGGGCTCGACGCGCAGACCCTCACCCGGGTACGCGCCGCGCTGGCCGACGGGTCCACTCCCGGGGCGGGGCTGTCCGCGACCGAGGTGAGCGCGGCGACCGGCATCTCGCGGGTGACCGCCCGCCGCTACCTGGAGTACCTGGTGACGATCGACAGCGCCGTCCGCCACCCCCGCTACGGCACCCCCGGCCGCCCGGAGGTTGAATACCGGCCCCGGTGAGCGGGGCGCCGCTCTACGCAGATTTGCGTAGAGCCAGAGCCTTCCGTGGGCTGACGCCAATCCCGGCTGGACTGCGGATAGTCGAGCCGTGACGGATCAATCCATGGTGAAGGCGGAACGGCGCCGCTGGGCCATCGCGACCTGCGTAGCGCTTGTCGTGGCGGCGATCGGCGACGCTGGTCCCGAGATTATCGAGTCCCGCAGCCTGGTCGCCGGTTACGACGGGCCGGGGCCGCTGATCTACCTCGGAGTGGCCGCCATGGTGGCGGCCTTCAGGTGGCGCTTCACGCCGTTGTTGGCGGTGGTGACGGGCGTCTTGTTTCTCTTCGGCGGGTTCTCCGACGCCTCCTTCGTGGGTCGGCTCGGTACCCCGACGGAACCCGTCCAGTTCTACGCGGGATGGCTTCAGATGGCCGGATTCGCCGCGGCTGTGGCGTTCGGGATCGCCGCCGTCTGGGTGCATGGTTCCGGGCCGGCCCGGACAGCGGATGCAGACAGACGACAGGACACTGAGACGGAGGGACCTCGACGGTGAGCGCGATCGTGGCGAGAGTGACGGCGGCCCGCAGAAGCACAAGGTTGTCGCTGTGGGGGCTGGTGGTGGGCATCTTGGGACTGCTCATCCAATGGATCGCGGATCCCGGCAAGTTCCCCCCGTTCCCACCGGGGATCGTCTTCATCGTGGTGTGCGGTGCCTTGGTGGTGTTCACCGTTCCGCGCTGGTGGGCACCGGTGTTCTCGGTGCTGATCTCATTGTGGATCGTCCTCGGCGGGTGGGCGGCCGGCCAGCTGACGCCGAATTTCCGATCGGAGAACGCGGGGACTGTCGCGGGCAATGTGGTGATGTCGCTCGGGCTGGTGTTTGCCGCGGCCACGGGGGTCGTGGCGATGCTCGGGGCGTGGCGGGCTCGGTGATTCCGGTCGGCCAGACCCTGGCCTGGATCATCAACCCGACCGTGATCAAGGCCGTCGTCAGAGCTCGTCGACTGGCGACGCCGTGCGGCGGTGTGGGGTCGGAACCCGGTGGCGGACGGAAGATCCGTTGTTAGACTTGGCCGAGTTGGGTCAGTGACACGACCAGGGAGACCAGACATGGCGGGTGACGACGACATCTCCGGGTGAGACCGGACATGTTCGGCCATCGGTTCGGCGCGCGTAGGCGCAGCCGTCGTGGCCATGCCGTCGCTCCACCGGTCCCGTTCGTCGTCGGGCCGCTCACGCGCGCCCAACCCACCCTCCGAGGTCACTCACCATGTCTGACGCTTTCATCGTCTGCTCGAACCTGTCCTTTTCCTGGCCGGACGACACTCCGGTCTTCTCCGACCTGTCCTTCAGCGTCCCCGGCGGTCGCACCGGTCTGGTCGCGCCCAACGGCGCCGGCAAGAGCACCCTGCTGCGGCTGATCGCCGGGGAGCTGCGGCCCAGCGGCGGTAGCGTCACGGTCGACGGTCTGCTCGGGTACCTGCCGCAGACCCTGCCGCTGGCCGGGAACCTGGCCGTGTCGCAGGTGCTCGGCGTCGCCGAACGCATCGCGGCGCTGCACGCCATCGAGGCCGGCGACGCCAGCGAGACGCACTTCGCCACCATCGGCGACGACTGGGACATCGAGGAGCGCACCCGCGCCGAGCTGGATCGGCTCGGCCTGGGCGACCTGTCGCTCGACCGGCCGCTGCACACGCTCAGCGGCGGCCAGGTGGTCTCCCTCGGGCTGGCGGCGCAGTTGCTGCGCCGCCCGGACGTGCTGCTGCTCGACGAGCCGACCAACAACCTGGACCTGGCGGCCCGGCACCAGCTCTACGACGTGCTCACCGACTTCACCGGGTGTCTGCTGCTGGTCAGCCACGACCGGGAGCTGCTGGACCGGATGGACCGCATCGCCGAGCTGGAACGCGGCGAGATCCACTGGTACGGGGGCAACTTCACCGCGTACACGGAGGCGGTGCGGGCGGCGCGCGAGGTGGCCGAGAGCAACCTGCGCAACGCCGAGCAGGAGGTCAAGCGGGAGAAGCGGGAGATGCAGCAGGCCCGGGAACGGGCCGACCGGCGGGCCAGCAACGCCTCGAAGAACCTGAAGAACGCCGGCCTGGCCCGGATCGTCGCCGGTGGGCTGAAGCGCAGCGCGCAGGAGTCGGCGGGCAGGGCCCAGGACACACACTCCGCCCGCCTCGGTCAGGCCAAGGCCCGACTGGACGAGGCCGGCCGGGCCGTCCGCGAGGAGGACCGGATCGTCGTGGACCTGCCGGACACCACCGTCCCGGCCGGACGGACGGTCTTCACGGGTACGGGGATGCGGGCCCGCTTCGACGACCGGGACCTGTTCGGCGGCGACGGCGCGGACCTGGTGATCCGGGGTCCGGAGCGGATCGCGCTCACCGGGGCGAACGGCGTGGGCAAGTCGACGCTGCTGCGCCTCGTCAACGGCGACCTCGAACCGGCCGGCGGCGAGATCCGCCGGGCCGACGGGCGGATCGCGTACCTGTCGCAGCGGCTCGACCTGCTGGACCCCGACCGGACGGTGGCGGAGAACTTCGCCGCGTACGCGCCGAGCCTGCCGGACGCCAAGCGGATGAACCTGCTGGCCCGGTTCCTGTTCCGGGGCGCCCGGGTGAACCTGCCCGTCGGGGTGCTCTCCGGCGGTGAGCGGCTGCGCGCCACCCTGGCCTGTGTGCTCTGCGCGGAGCCGGCGCCGCAACTGCTGCTGCTCGACGAGCCGACGAACAACCTGGACCTGGTCAGCGTCGCCCAGTTGGAGAGCGCGCTGACCGCGTACCAGGGGGCGTTCGTGGTGGTCAGCCACGACGAACGGTTCCTGGCCGAGATCGGCGTGCAGCGCTGGCTTCGCCTGACCGACGGCCAGCTACGCGAGATCGCCGCCCCCGACCAGGGCTGAGCCCTGGCCCGACCCTGGCCCGACCCTGGCCCGACCCTGGCCCGACCGCCCCGTCGATCATGGAGTGGTGGTGCCCACAAAGCGCGGTTATGGGCGCTTTGCCACCCACCACAACTCCTTGATCGGCGGGGCGGGCCGAGGACGGGCCGAGGACGGGCCGAGGACGGGCCGAGGGCGGGCCGAGGGCGGGTCAGCTCACGTTGGCTGGGCCGAGGACGCTCTTGAGGTCACCCATCAGCGCGGTCGTCGCCGCCACCCGGAACGGTCCCAGCCGCAGGGTGGTGGTACGGCCGCCGTTGAGCAGCTTCACGTGCACCTCGGTGTCGCCGGGGTGCAGCACCAGGGTCTCCTTGAGCCGTTCCACCAGCGGCGGGGTGCACCGGTGCACCGGGATGGTGAGGGTGACCGGCTTGTTGGTGGCGCTGGTGCTCACGTCCGGCATGGACATGTCCATCGCCATGATGCGTGGGGTGTCGTCGCGGCGGTCCACCCGGCCCTTGACCACCACGATGGCGTCCTCGGCGATGTACTGCCCGATCACCTCGTAGGTGTTCGGGAAGAACAGCGTCTCCACACCGCCGGCCAGGTCCTCCAGGGTGGCCGAGGCCCAGGCCCGGCCCTGCTTGGTGACCCGCCGTTGGACGCCGGAGAGGATGCCGGCGAGGGTGACGACCGCCCCGTCGGGCACCGCGCCGTCCTCGGCCAGGGACGCGATCGTGGTGTCGGCCGCCGCGCCCAGGATGTGTTCCAGGCCGAACAGCGGGTGGTCGGAGACGTACAGGCCGAGCATCTCGCGCTCGAAGGCCAGCTTGTCGCGCTTCTCCCACTCGCTGTCGCCGATCACCGGCATCACCGTCGTGCTGCCGGTGTCCGCGTCGCCGAAGCCGGCGCCGAACAGGTCGTACTGGCCGACGGCCTCCTTGCGCTTGACGTCGGCGTACGCGTCGATCGCGTCGGCGTGCACCGCGAGCAGGCCCTTGCGGGGGTGCTCCATGGAGTCGAACGCGCCCGCCTTGATCAGCGATTCGATGGTCTTCTTGTTGCAGACCACCGCGTCCACCTTGGACAGGAAATCGTAGAAGTCGGTGTACTCGCCCTTCTCCGCGCGGCACCGCATGATCGAGGCGACGACGTTCGCGCCGACGTTGCGGACCGCCGCCAGGCCGAAGCGGATGTCCTTGCCGACCGGGGTGAACGGGCCCGCCGAGGTGTTCACGTCCGGCGGCAGCACCTGGATGCGCATCCGGCGGCACTCGGACAGGTACAGCGCCATCTTGTCCTTGTCGTCGCCGACCGACGTGAGAAGACCGGCCATGTACTCGGCCGGGTAGTGCGCCTTCAGGTAGGCCGTCCAGTAGGAGACCAGGCCGTACGCGGCGGAGTGCGCCTTGTTGAAGGCGTACCCGGCGAACGGCACCAGCACGTCCCACACGGCCTGGATCGCCTCGTCGGAGTAGCCGCGCTCGCGGCAGCCGTCCCGGAACGGGATGAACTCCTTGTCGAGGATCTCCTTCTTCTTCTTACCCATCGCCCGGCGCAGCAGGTCCGCCTGGCCGAGGGTGTAGCCGGCGAGGATCTGCGCGGCGCGCTGCACCTGCTCCTGGTAGACGATCAGGCCGTGCGTCGGCGCCAGGATCTCCCGCAGCGGCTCCTCCAGCTCCGGGTGGATCGGCGTGATCTCCTGGAGGTTGTTCTTGCGCAGCGCGTAGTTGGTGTGCGAGTCGACGCCCATCGGTCCGGGCCGGTACAGCGCCAGGACGGCGGAGATGTCCTCGAAGTTGTCCGGCTTCATCAACCGCAGCAGCGAGCGCATCGGCCCACCGTCGAGCTGGAAGACGCCGAGGGTGTCGCCGCGGGCCAGCAGCTCGTACGCGGCCTTGTCGTCCAGCGGCAGACCCAGCAGGTCGAGCTTGAGGCCGTGGTTCAGCTCGATGTTCTTGACCGCGTCGTCGATGATCGTCAGGTTGCGCAGGCCGAGGAAGTCCATCTTCAGCAGCCCGAGCGACTCGCAGGTCGGGTAGTCGAACTGCGTGATGATCGCCCCGTCCGCGTCGCGGCGCATCAACGGGATGTGCTCGATGATCGGCTCGGCGGACATGATGACGCCGGCCGCGTGCACACCGGTCTGCCGGATCAGCCCCTCGATGCCCTTGGCCGTGTCGATCACCTTGCGCACGTCCGGGTCGGAGTCGTACAGGCCCCGGATCTCGCCCGCCTCGGCGTACCGGGGGTGCTTCGAGTCGAAGATGCCGGTGAGCGGGATGTCCTTGCCCATCACGGCCGGCGGCATGGCCTTGGTGATCCGGTCACCGACCGCGTACGGGAAGCCCAGCACCCGGGCCGAGTCCTTGATCGCGGCCTTCGCCTTGATCGTGCCGAAGGTGGCGATCTGGGCGACCTTGTCCTCACCCCACTTGTCGGTGACGTACTTGATCACCTCACCGCGCCGACGCTCGTCGAAGTCGATGTCGACATCCGGCATCGAGACCCGCTCGGGGTTGAGGAACCGCTCGAAGATCAGGCCGTGCTGGATCGGATCCAGGTCGGTGATGCCCAGCGCGTACGCCACCAGCGAGCCGGCGGCCGAACCACGACCCGGGCCCACCGCGATGCCCTGCTTCTTCGCCCACTGGATGAAGTCGGCGACCACGAGGAAGTACGACGGGAAGCCCATCTGGTTGATGACGCCCAGCTCGTACTCCGCCTGGACGACGTGCCCCTCGGGGATGCCGTTCGGGTAGCGACGGCCCAGCCCGGCGAAGGTCTCCTTGCGGAACCAGGACTCCTCGGTCTCGCCGTCGGGCACCGGGAAGCGTGGCATCAGGTTGTGGAACTCGAACATGCCCTTCGGATCGACCTTCTCGGCGACCAACAGCGTGTTGCGGCAGCCCTGCTGCCACAACTCGGACGAGTCGACCGCGCGCATCTGGTCGGCGCTCTTGACGAAGTAGCCGCCGCCCTCGAACCGGAACCGGTTCGGGTCGTCGATGTTGCTGCCGGTCTGCACACACAGCAGCACGTCGTGCGCGGTGGCCTGCGCCTCGTGCGTGTAGTGCGAGTCGTTGGTGACCACCGGCGGGATGTCCAGCTTGCGGGCGATCTCGGTGAGCCCCTCGCGGACCCGACTCTCGATGGAGAGGCCGTGATCCATGATCTCCAGGAAGTAATTGTCCTTGCCGAAGATGTCCTGGTAGCTCGCGGCGACCTTGAGCGCCTCGTCGAACTGCCCCAGCCGCAGTCGGGTCTGCACCGCCCCCGACGGGCAGCCCGTGGTGGCCATGATCCCCTCGGCGTGCTCGGCGATCAGCTCCATGTCCATCCGGGGCCACTTGACGTAGTGCCCCTCCATGGAGGCGCGCGAGTTGAGGGTGAACAGGTTCTTCAGACCCTGCGCGTTCTTCGCCCACATGGTCTTGTGGGTGATCGCGCCGTTACCCGAGACGTCGTCGCTCTTCTGCTCCGGCCGACCCCACTTGACCCGCGCCTTGTGGTAGCGAGACTCCGGCGCCACGTACGCCTCGACGCCCAGGATCGGGGTGATCCCGGCGGCCATCGCCTGGTTGTAGAAGTCGTTCGCGCCGTGCATGTTGCCGTGGTCGGTGATCGCCACCGCCGGCATGCCCAGCCGGTTGGCCTCGGCGAACAGGTCCTTCAACCGGGCCGCTCCGTCGAGCATCGAGTACTCGGTGTGCACGTGCAGATGCGCGAACGAATCAGCCATGCGTGGCGCCCCCCGGCGGTGTGGATCTAGGTGGTCGGAGCCGACCGGCACCTACCCTACCGAGGTGATCTCGGCGGCTCCACCGTCCGCGCCGAGGGTGGTCCGCGTCTCCTGTTCGCACCCGACAGGCCTAGGCTCGACGGATGGCGAGGTACTACGACGTACACCCGGAAAACCCGCAGCCCCGCGTGATCGGGCAGGTTGCCGACCTGGTCCGCGGCGGCGGCCTGATCGCCTACCCGACGGACTCCTGCTACGCGCTCGGCTGCCAACTGGGCAACCGGGACGGGTTGGACCGGATCCGCGCGATCCGCCATCTCGACGAGCGGCACCACTTCACCCTGGTCTGCCGGGACTTCGCGCAGCTCGGCCAGTTCGTCCAGATCAGCAATGCGGTGTTCCGCCTGGTGAAGGCGTCCACGCCGGGCAGCTACACGTTCATCCTGCCGGCCACCAAGGAGGTGCCCCGCCGGATGCTGCACCCGAAGAAGCGGACCGTCGGCGTGCGGGTGCCCCGGCACACGGTGACCCAGGCGCTGCTCGCCGAGCTGGGCGAACCGCTGGTGTCCAGCACCCTGACGCTGCCCGGCGAGGACGAGCCGATGACCCAGGGGTGGGAAATCAAGGAACAGCTCGACCACCAGCTCGACGCGGTGCTGGACGCCGGCGAGTGCGGCATGGAGCCGACGACGGTGATCGACCTGTCCGGGCCGGAGCCGGAGATCCTGCGCCGGGGCGCCGGGGACGTGTCCCGCTTCGAGTAGCCCGGGTCGGGTGCCGGACCGGACGAGGACGGACCAGCGCCGACGGCCGCACGCTTGAGGATCGGCCACCGGCGAGCATTGGACACCCGGCCGGCATCCCCGACCCCGCTGACCTCGACGCCCTGGCCCGTTCCGCCGCGCAGGGCGACCCGGCGGCGCTGGACGCTCTGCTGGTCGCGGTGCGTCCGGAGGCGCTGCGGCTGTGCGCCCGATTCCTGCCCAACCGCCAGGACGCCGAGGAAGCCTGCCAGGACCACGCTCCTGGCGCTGGCCGGCGGCATCACCCGGTTCGAGGGTCGCTCCTCGTTCCGTACCTGGCTGCACCGGCTGGCCGCCAATCGGGTCCGCTCCACGTACCGCAGGTTGCGTCGCCGCTGTCGACTGGAGGCCGGCGGTGTTCCGGTGCCCGATCAGGCCGATCCGCGGCGGACCAGCGTGGTCGCGGGCACCCGCCTCGATCTGCTCGACGCGTTCGACTCGGTCCACCCCGACCACGCCGAGGTGGTGGCCCTGCGCGACGTGCTCGGGCTGAGCTACCCCGAGATCGCCACCCTGCTCGACCTTCCGGTGGGCACGGTGAAGTCCCGGTTGCACCTGGCCCGGCGGCAGGTCCGGCAACGGCTCGGCGCCGGACGATCCCGTCATCGTTCCGCCGGCTCACCGTCGTCCTCGCGGCCACCGTGGGGGTCGCCGCCTGCGGCGCCGACGCCGTCTCGCCGCCGCCCGTCCAGCCGCCCGGCCCGACCCGTTCGACGCCGGCACCCCCGGCGATCTCCGCGAGCCCCCGCGCCCACCGCGTCGCCGTCCCGACCGCCGCCGACCAGCGGGCGTCCGCCCGCACCACCCACACCAAGGGGTACGCCCCGAACGACTCCCCCGTCGACCACCGCGACACCGGCCTGCCAGGGCGCGGTCCGCTACGACCTGCCACTCGCCGAGACCGAGATCGAGCTGCTGCGATCGCTCTGCTTCGCCACCGGTGCGGTGCTGCGGATCCAGGGCATCGGGCCCGGGCTCGTCACGGTGGACGTCGGCTACTTCCAGGTCGGCCCGGCCAGCTTCGTCGAGCGGAACTTCCGCCAGGGCGCGTCCTGCTGAGTGTGTGACCACGTGGCGGGGCGTCGGTGTCGACCGGGCGCCCCGCACGTCCCAGCGGCCCGAGCGGGGCTTGGCACACACGATGATGTCTCAGTAGACAACACTGTGTGGCACACAGTATGGTGTGACACATGGTTAGCGAGGACGTTCTACGGACGCATCTGCAGGAGTTGCGTCGAGGCACCGTCGTGGTGGCCAGCCTGGTCGCGCTCCGGCGACCGGACTACGGCTACGCACTGCTGCAACGGCTCACCGACCACGGCTTCCCGGTGGACGCCAACACGCTCTACCCGCTGCTGCGCCGCCTGGAGGACCAGGGCCTGCTGACCAGCGAGTGGAACACCGAGGAGAGCCGGCCGCGCAAGTTCTACCGGACCAGCGACGAGGGCGAGTCGATGCTGAGCCGGCTCCTGGACGACCTCGCCGCCGTACAGACCTCCATCACCGGGCTGATCCAAGGAGTCGACCGATGAACACCCTGACCGATCGCTACCTCGCCGCCACCCTGCGCTCGGTGCCCGCCCCGCGCCGCGACGAGATCGCCACCGAGCTGCGCGCCTCCATCGAGGACATGATCGAGGACCGGACGGGCGGCGGCGCGAACGCGGCAGCCGCCGAGCGGGAGGTGCTCACCGAGTTGGGCAACCCCGACCGGTTGGCCGCCCGCTACGCCGACCGCCGGCTCCAACTCCTCGGCCCGACCTACTACCTGATCTGGCTGCGGCTGCTGAAGCTGCTGCTCAGCTTCATCCCGGCGCTCGCCGGCACGGTCGTCGCGATCGTCGCGGTCGTCGAGGGCAAGGGCTTCGGCGCCATCGGCCCGGGCCTCGTCGTCGCCCTGCACGTGGCGGTGCACATCTGCTTCTGGCTCACCCTGACGTTCGTCCTCATCGAGCGGTCGCAGCCCACCGTCGACCTGCCCGACTGGACCGTCGACCAACTCCCCGACGTCCCCGCGCACCGGGACATCTCGCTCGTCGACACCATCGCGACGGTGACGATGCTGGTGGTGTTCATCGGCTACCTGCCGTGGCAGCACTACCAGTCCTGGGTGCGCGACACCGACGGCGACAACATCCCGCTCCTCGACCCGGCTCTCTGGTCGTTCTGGCTGCCGGCGCTGATCGGCGTGCTGGTCCTCGACGTGGTGTTCGAGATCGTCAAGTACCGGATCGGGCGCTGGAGCTGGCGGCTCTTCGCGACCAAGGCGCTGCTCAACCTGGCGTTCACGGTGCCGGTGGTGTGGCTGGCGCTCTCCGACCGGCTGCTCAATCCGGCCCTCGGTGAGCGGCTCGACTGGCTGGCGGTCGCCGACAATCGCGAGATCCTCGCGGTCATCATCGCGCTGAGCACCGCCGGGATCGCGGTGTGGGAACTGATCGACACCGCACTGAAGACCCGCCGCCGGACCACCTGAGCGGCACCCGGGACGGCGGCCCGGCGCGGATGTCCGCGCCGGGCCGGCGTTCTGCGCGAGCCCGCCTGCCCGTACGGCATCGGCGACGCCCGCTCAGGACGACGGGAGACACCGCCAGTGGCGGAAGTCGCCGGTACGCGACCAGACGTCGCGCGCCGCACTGATGTTCCAACCAGGATCCAGCGCGGTCCGGCGGTCAACACCGAGCCGTGACAGCTCCATGTCGCTGAACTGGAACAGGCCCCAGCGCCGCGACCCGTCGGTGGTCACCTCCACCCGTAGCGGATCCAGCCCGGACAGACACCGCGCCAGCCACACGGCCTCGGACGGGTCTTCCGGGAACCTCGCCCGGAGGTACTTGCTGATCCGGTTCTCCGTCCACCGGACAGGCGACACCGGACCGTCCTGGAGCGCGTCGAGCACCTGCCCGTCCACCGTGCCGCTGACCTCCAGGGCGGCCAGCGCCTGAAAGGCGATCACCCGGCTGGTGGTGTCGGGTCCGAACCACCCGTCGACGGGTACGCCCAACCCACCCGCCACCAGCCGCTCCTGGACATCCAGCACGCAGGGGCCGTACATGCCCTGGCGGAGGACGACGGGGCACGCGCCGCTCGATTCGGCGCCGCTCGACCTGGGGATCATTCCGTCGCCGCCGGGCAGCAGCGCGCCCACGATCAGCGCGCCCACCAGCGCCAGCGCGCCCAGTGACAGCCGGCGACGCGCCGGCCGTGGTCGGTCGGTGGACCGGCGGGGACCGGCCGCCTCGGCGGACACCGGAGCGGAAGGCAGCGGCGCCGGGTATGCCGGCTCGTCGGGCGCCGGTTGGCCGGTGGGGCGCATCGGCTCGCCGAGCTGCGCTTCGATGTCACGGCGTAGGTCGAGCCACCGTTCGATCTCGGCCGCGGACGTGCCGCACGCGGCGAGCAACGCCACGACGGTCCGTTCCCGGGGCAGCGTGTTCCGCCCCAGCATGGTGGCGAGTGTGCTCGGCGGGAGCCAGTGCCCGGCCGCCGAGGCCCGACGGGAGATCTCCCGGTACGTCAGGCCGGAACGCCTCCGCACGTTCCGAAGTGACACCAGGTACTCCCCCGCCGTGGCCGCCTGCGGCACCGGATCCCGGACAGCGTCAATCATCGGATCTCCCCCGTGTCGTTGATGTGGCCGGGCTTGGACCGATCCCCGGTCCCACCCGACGGCTCGCACGACGCAGAGCGTCGCGGTCATCGTCGAAAACGCTAGATAGTCGCGTCGTGGCGGACAATGCCCTGGTCAGGGTAATGCGGTGTCCGCGCAGCTCAGAGCCGTCTGTCCGGGTTGTGTCCGACCATCTCGGACAGACCCCGCGACGACTTGCCCGAAGGCGTGCGGGGTCAGCAGAATCAGGCGATGACCACGGGGGACCTCCGACCGCGTGCTGCGGCAGACCCGGCCGAGTTCGTCGACCTGCTGCGCCAGCTCAAGGACCGGTCACGGCTGACGTTCCGGCAACTGGAACAGCGCGCGGTCGCGGCGGGCGACGTGCTGGCCCGCAGCACCGCCGCCGACGTCCTGCGCCGGTCGACACTGCCGCGACCCGAGGTTCTGGCGGCCTTCGTGCGCGCCTGCGGCGCCGCTGACGAGGTCGACGAGTGGCTGCGGGCGCGGGACAGATTGGCCGCGGGCGCGTACGCCTCTGCCGAGCCGCCCGTGGAAGCGTCGTTCGGAGCGCGCGCGGACGACGTGCTGACCGTCGGCCCGGACGAGACGCGATCGGGCTTGTTCACCCGACCCGGGCCGCTGGCGCTGCTCGTCGTGGCCACCCTGCTGGTCGGTCTCGGCGTCTGGTTCTGGTGGCCGGACGACGACGGGCCCAGGACGTCGGACCGTACCGCTGTCGGCGCGTCGCCGACCGGCAGCGCCTCGGCCAACGGAACGGCGTCCGGCACCGGCCAGGGATCGCCGGCCAGCGGTCGGAGCCGGATTCATCCCGCCCGTGACCCGCAGCTCTGTATCAGCGAGGGTCGCGATCGCAGCGCCCGATACGAGAACGAGGTGGCGGTCCAGCGCCCCTGCGTGGGCGCCACACCGCCGGAGACCTACCTGGTGCCGGTGACCGACGGCATGTACTTCGTCAGGTGGGAGCACCCGGTCAAGGGGATCGGCTGCCTCACGGTGCGCCGCGAGGATCCCGGGCAGAACCTCATCGAGCCTCAGCACGAGTGCCGCACCGACTCCTGGGACCAACTGTTCCGCTTCGAACCGACCGGGTCGGCACCGAACGCGTACCGCCTGCGACCGGCGGGCGGTGACCTGTGCGTGGGCATCCGCGACGACGACACGGAGGTACCGGCCGAGGCCGCCGCCGAGCCGTGCACAGGCCAACCCGACCAGGTGTTCCTGATCGATCTGGTGGCGGAGGGCTGACGCCAGCGTGGGCGGGACGCTTGGTGCTTGATCGACTCCGGTTCACGGAAAGCGGGGTGTCCGCACGCGGCGGACACCCCGCTTTTCATGAAGTCGAGTCGATCAAGGGCCGGGCCGGACCTCAGGCGTCGACGGCCGCCATCACGTCGTCGGAGACGTCGAAGTTGGCGTAGACGTTCTGCACGTCGTCGCAGTCCTCCAGGACGTCGATCAGCTTGAAGATCTTGCGGGCGCCCTCTTCGTCCAGCGGGACGTTCATGCTGGGGATCAGGGAGGACTCGGCCGACTCGTACTCGATGCCGGCGTCCTGCAACGCCGTCCGCACCGGGATCAGGTCGGTCGGCTCGGAGACCACCTCGAACGCCTCACCGAGGTCGTTGACCTCCTCCGCGCCGGCGTCGAGGACGGCCATCATGACGTCGTCCTCGCTGGTGCCCTCCTTGGGCACGATCACCACGCCCTTGCGGGAGAACATGTACGACACCGAGCCGGCGTCGGCGAGCGAGCCGCCGTTGCGGGTCAGCGCGGTGCGCACCTCGGTGGCCGCCCGGTTGCGGTTGTCGGTGAGGCACTCGATCAGCATCGCCACGCCGTTCGGGCCGTACCCCTCGTACATGATGGTCTGCCAGTCGGCGCCGCCGGCTTCCAGGCCGGAGCCGCGCTTGACGGCGCGGTCGATGTTGTCGTTGGGAACCGAGCTCTTCTTCGCCTTCTGGATGGCGTCGAACAGCGTCGGGTTACCGGACGGGTCGCCGCCGCCGGTCCGGGCGGCCACCTCGACGTTCTTGATCAGCTTGGCGAACATCTTGCCGCGCTTGGCGTCGATGACGGCCTTCTTGTGCTTGGTGGTCGCCCACTTTGAGTGGCCGGACATCTTCTACCTCCGTCTGTCATTGCACGCCTGCGTCGACTGCCGCACCGATTCCGCGCCGCATCCGGCGGTCCGGCGGCCGGTCGGCCCCGCGGGAAGTGCCGCGCCGGGCGACGGCCCTGCCGAACCGCGGCAATCTTACCGAGGTCACGCCCCGCCATGTCACACCCGGGACCCGCCCGGGGCAGCGGCGCGGCGTCGGGGGGCCATCAGACCAACGGCCCGGGGGCCCGATCCATGCCCGCGCGGCGGTGTCGGCCGCTCAGGCGGTCCGTGCCAGCTCGACGAAGTACGCGTGCAGGCGCAGGTCGCCCGTCAGCTCGGGGTGGAAGGAGGTGGCCAGCAGGTTGCCCTGCCGGACCGCCACAATCCGCTCGGCGGCCGGGCCGCCGCTCACCGTGCCGATCACCTCGACGGCCGGGCCGACCCGCTCGACCCACGGCGCGCGGATGAACACCGCGTGGAAGGGGTCGCCCGGCACGCCGGTGATCTCCACCGGTGCCTCGAACGAGTCAACCTGCCGCCCGAACGCGTTACGCCGTACCGTCATGTCGATGCCGGCGAAACCGCGCTGGTCGGCGCGGCCGTCCAGCACCTCGGTGGCCAACATGATCATGCCGGCGCAGGAGCCGTAGACGGGCATGCCGTCAGCGATCCGCTTGTCGATCGGCTCGCGCATCTCGAAGATGTCGACGAGCTTGCTGATGGTGGTGGACTCGCCGCCGGGGATCACCAGACCGTCCACCGCGTCCAGCTCGCCCGGCCGGCGGACCGGACGGGCGTCCGCACCCGCCGCGGTCAGTGCCGCCACATGCTCGCGGACGTCACCCTGCAGGGCGAGGACACCGATCGCTGGTGTCGCCACGTTTGCACCGTTCCTCTCGATCCCGCGTTAGGAAGGTGCCCTTCCTATACGTCAGGCGTTAACAAGGTGCCCTTCCTTGCACACCAGCCGCGTTTTGCACACCAGCCGCGTTTTGCACACCAGCCGCGTTTTGCTCACCAGCCGCGCTCGGCCAGGCGGTGCGGCTGGGGAATCTCGTCAACGTTGATGCCGACCATCGCCTCACCCAGACCACGTGAGACCTTCGCCAGCACGTCCGGGTCATCGTGGAAGGTGGTGGCCTTGACGATCGCGGCGGCCCGCTGCGCCGGGTTACCGGCCTTGAAGATGCCGGAGCCGACGAACACGCCCTCCGCGCCGAGCTGCATCATCATCGCGGCGTCGGCCGGGGTGGCGATCCCGCCGGCGGTGAACAGCACGACCGGCAGCTTGCCGCTCTCGGCGACCTCCTTGACCAGCTCGTACGGGGCCTGCAACTCCTTGGCCGCCACGTACAGCTCGTCGGCCGGCAGCGACGACAGCCGGCGGATCTCCTGGCGGATCTTCCGCATGTGGGTGGTGGCGTTCGAGACGTCACCGGTGCCGGCCTCGCCCTTGGAGCGGATCATGGCCGCGCCCTCGGTGATCCGGCGCAGCGCCTCGCCCAGGTTGGTCGCGCCGCAGACGAAGGGCACCGTGAACGCCCACTTGTCGATGTGGTTCGCGTAGTCGGCCGGGGTCAGCACCTCGGACTCGTCGACGTAGTCCACGCCCAGCGACTGGAGGATCTGCGCCTCGACGAAGTGCCCGATGCGGGCCTTGGCCATCACCGGGATCGACACGGCGGAGATGATGCCGTCGATCATGTCGGGGTCGCTCATCCGGGACACCCCGCCCTGCGCGCGGATGTCGGCGGGCACCCGCTCCAACGCCATCACCGCGACCGCGCCGGCGTCCTCGGCGATCTTGGCCTGCTCGGCGTTGACGACATCCATGATCACGCCGCCCTTGAGCATCTCGGCCATGCCCCGCTTCACGCGGGCCGTGCCGACGACGGGGGCGGTACCGGTGGTCGAGGCGGTGGTGTCGGACACGGATCGGCGCTCCTAGAACGTGCGGCGGGCGGTGGCAGCGAAAATGCTACGCACGGCGCAACGCCGCTTCGACAGCCAATCAGGCCCCCGGTGGCCTGCTCTGTGGCCCCGCTCACGGTCCGCCGGCACCGCTGCCGACCTGGTCAGCCCGCCGGCACGTCCGCCGGCACGACGAGCGTCGGATCGTCGATGTCGAAGTAGCGCGGCCACTGACGACCCCGCCCCATCCGCAACAGCCGCACCAGCGGACGGCTACGCGCCGACCGGGCGTCGCGGACCAGGTCGGTGTGTACCTGCCGGGACAACGCGAGCCGGCGGCTCGCCGCGATGACCGCCGTGCAGTCCGCGTCGGCCGGGTCCAACCGCACCGTGCGTAGCTGCCGGGTCAGGTCGTTCTCCGCCGCCTCCCGCTCGTCCGGCACGGCGTCGAGCGCGATCCGGGCCGCCGCGTACAGCTCGACGCCGAACCGCCGCTCGGCCAGCACCGCGGCGGCCGCCGCCCGACGCAACAGGTGGGCGTCGAGGGCCCGCGCCGCAAGCTCCGCGCGGGCCTGCAGCCGCTCGACCCGGCCGGCGGTCCAGATGAGGTACGCCGCAAGCACCCCCACGAGCACACTCGCGGCCACCACCCACCACATGTGCGGCATCGTAGTGCTGCTCCGTTTCTCCTCCATCGCGCGCGTCGCCGCTCGTCACCGGCGTCACCAGGCGCACCATCGGTCACTCCGGCTCAGCCCAGCCCCACCCATTCCTGGTCGATGACCCGCCCGTCGGTCGCCTCGATCGCCGCTGCGTATACCTCCAGAACACGGCGGGCAACCATGGGCCAGTCGAAATTCGCCACCACCTGATCACCGCAGGCCGTCAGCGCGGCCCGTGCTCCCGGATCGTCGAGCAACTCGGACAGCGCGTCCCGCAGCCCGACCGCGTCGCCGGTCGGGAACAACCGCCCCGCCCGCCCACCGTCGAGCACCCGCCGGAACGCGTCCAGGTCGCTCGCCACGACCGTGGTGCCGGCGGCCAACGCCTCGGTAAGGATCATGCCGAACGACTCGCCGCCGGTGTTCGGCGCCACGTACAGGTGCACGCTGCGCAGCATCCGCGCCTTGTCCGGCTCGGAGACCAGACCGAGGAACGTCACCCGATCCCGCAGCTCGGCCGGGAACTGGTCGTACAGGTCGTCCGGGTCACCCGGGCCGGCGACCAGCAGCCGCAGGCCCGGACGGGTCGCCGCCAGCGCCACGAAGGCGTCCCGCAGCACCGGGAAGCCCTTGCGCGCCTCCGTGAACCGCCCCAGGAAGCCCAGCGTGCCGCCGGTGCCCGGCCCACACTCCCCCGGCCACTCCGGCAGCGGCTCGGCGTCGGCGAACTTCGCCACCGCCACCCCGTTGGGGATCTCCACCGCGCCGCCGTCCATGTGCTCGACCTGCACCTTGCGGGCCAGCGCGCTCACCGCGATCCGGGCGGTGATCCGCTCCAACACGATCTGCAGCACGCCCTGGGCGGCCGCCAGCACCCGCGAGCGGGTCATCGCCGTGTGGAAGGTGGCCACCACCGGCCCGCGCGCCGACAGCACCGCCAGCAGCGACAGGCTCAACGTCAGCGGCTCGTGTACGTGCAGCACGTCGAAGTCACCGTTGGTGAGCCAACGCCGGACGCGGGCCGTGGAGACCGGGCCGAACGCGATCCGGGCCACCGACCCGTTGTACGGCAGCGGCACCGCCCGACCGGCGGACACCACGTACCCCGGCAGGTCGGCGTCCTCGTCGGCCGGCGCGAGCACGCTGACCTCGTGCCCGAGGGTGATCAGCGTCTCGGCGAGGTCCACGACGTGGTTCTGCACGCCGCCGGGGACGTCGAAGGAGTACGGGCAGACGATACCGATCCGCATGCGTCAGCCACCCCCTTCAGGACCGACCCGAGGTCGACGCCGGCAGGTCCGTGCCCCCCGCGCCGCGCTGGTCCAGCCACATCCGCTGCAACATGTGCCAGTCTTGCGGATGCCGGGCGATGCCCGTCGCCAGACGGTCGGCGATCATCTGGGTCAGCGACCGGACCCGCGCGTCCAGTGGCCCCGCCTCCGGGCCGGGCACCGGCAGCGGGCCGGCGAGCGACGCGCACGCCCGGTCCTGCTCGTACCACATCGAGGCCACGTAGAGCGGCGCACCGGTGTGTATCGCGAGCAGCGCGGGGCCGGCGGGCATGCGCGTCTTCGCGCCGAAGAAGTCCACCTCGACGCCACGGGCCGACAGGTCCCGGTCGGCCAGCAGCGGCACGACCGCGCCTGAGCGCAGCCGGTCCAGCAGCACGTCGAACGCCGGACGCGGGCCGCCGTGGGTGGGCAGGATCTCCATGCCCAGCTTCCCGCGGAACGCCAGGAACCGCTTGTACACGCCCTCCGGCTTGAGCCGTTCCATGACCGTGCTGATCGGCCAGCCGGTGGCCGCCACCCAGGCGCCCGCCGCGTCCCAGTTGCCGGCGTGCGGCAGCGCCACCACCGCGCCCCGGCCGGCGGCGACGTCGGCGGCCAGCAGCTCCGCGCCGTCGAGCCGGAAGCCGGACAGGATCTGCGCCCGGCTCAACGACGGCAGGCGGAACGCCTCCATCCAGTACCGGGCGTACGAGCGCATGCCACGCCGCACGAGATCGTCCAGCTCGGCCTCGGGCACCTCCGGGCCGACCACCCGGCGCAGGTTGGCGCGCAGTCGGGCCGTACCCCCGCCGCCCCGGCGGTACGCGCGGTCCGCGCCCGCCGCGAAGGCCGCCGCCGCCAGCGACCGGGGCAGCGCGCGGACCAGCCGCCAGCCGGCGAGGTAGCCCAGCTCGGTGAGGTTCACGCGGCCCGGCCGCCGGTCGCGCTCACGCCTGGCCATCCGGCTGGAGCTGCTGGGCCTGGCGGTAGACGTGCGCCATCCGCTGCCCCACCGTGAAGATCGAGATGGCGGCCAGCAGCCAGAGCGCGATCTCCAACGCGGGCTTCACGCCCACGCCGGTGAGGATCCCACCGACACCGACGATCAGCAGTCGCTCGGTGCGCTCGGCGATGCCCACGTTGCAGGTCATGCCCAGCCCTTCGGCACGGGCCTTCACGTACGAGACGAGCCCGCCGGCGGCCAGGCAGAGCAGCGCGGCGGCGACGCCCGAGTGGTCGCCCCGGGTGGCCAGCCAGTACGCCACCGCGCCGAAGACGGCGCTGTCGGCGACCCGGTCCATGCTTGAGTCGAGGAACGCGCCGAACCGGGTGGAGCCGCCGCTCATCCGGGCCATCGTCCCGTCGAGCAGGTCGGTCAACGCGAACAGAGTCACGATCAACGCGCCCGCGACCAGATGGCCGCGGGCACCGAAGCCGAGCGCGCCGACGAGCACACCAACGGTGCCCGCGACGGTGACGACATTAGGGGTGACGCCCGCGCGCAGCAGGGCGCGGGCAATCGGCTCGACGACGCGGGTCATCCCCGCGCGGGCCGACACTTGGAAGATCTTCGCCATGGCGGTCCCCACGATAACGGTCCGCGCAGCTCCGGCCATAACGCCGGTCCGGACGACCCGCCCGGGGCAGGCTTGTGCGTGTCCGGCAACGGGTGTGAGATCGAGCCGGGAGGTGAGCCAGCTCACCCGTCCACCCGTTGAGTTCTCACCGGGCAGCAGACCACCGGAGGATATCGCCGCGCACTCGCCCCGGGCCGCTTCCACCTCGCGCGGCGGTCGCCACCCACCACCGGCTGAGGGAGGTGCGCCCCATGGCGCAGAAACATCAGGACAAGGGGGCCGCCGGCGGCACGCCGGTGGTGACCGAACCCGCGCGGGTTCGCAACGTGGCGCTCGTCGGGCACTCCGGCGCGGGCAAGACCACGCTCGTCGAGGCCCTGCTCGCCGCGACCGGCACGATCGGCCGGGCCGGCAGCGTCGTCGACGGCACGACCGTGGGCGACCACGACCCCGCGGCGGTACGCCAGCAGCGCTCGGTGAGCCTGTCGTGCGCGCCCCTGCTGCACGACGGCATCAAGGTCAACCTGCTGGACACGCCCGGGTACGCCGACTTCGTGGGCGAGCTGCGGGCCGGTCTGCGGGCCGCCGACGCCGCGCTGTTCGTGGTCTCCGCCGCCGGCGGCATGGACGCGGCCACCGTCGCCCTGTGGGAGGAGTGCGCGGCGGTCGACATGCCGCGCGCCGTCGCGGTGACCCGCCTGGACGCGCCCCGCGCCGACTTCGATGAGACGGTCGCGCTCTGCCAGCGGGTCTTCGGCGACAACGTGATGCCGCTCTACCTGCCGATGCTCGGCGACGACGGGGTCTCCACCGAGGGTCTGCTCGGGCTGATCACTTGCCGGGTCTTCGACTACACCGCCGGGCTGCCCGCGGACGTCCGCGACCCGGACCCGGAGCACCAGCGGGCCATCGACGAGTCCCGCGACGAGCTGATCGAGGGGATCATCGCCGAGAGCGAGGACGAGACCCTCATGGACCGCTACCTCGACGGCGAGGAGATCAGCACCGAGGTGCTCGTCGACGACCTGGAGAAGGCGGTCGCGCGGGGCCACTTCTATCCGGCGGTGCCGGTCTGCGCCGAGACCGGCGTCGGCCTGGACGCGCTGCTGGAGGTGCTGACCGCGGCGTTCCCGTCACCGTTGGAGCACGAGCTGCCGGCGGTCACCGGGGTGGACGGCTCGCCCCGCCCGCCGCTGACCTGCGATCCGGACGGCCCGCTCGTGGCCGAGGTCGTCAAGACCACCGTCGACCGGCACGTCGGCCGCGTCTCGCTGGTGCGGGTCTTCTCCGGCACGCTGCGTCCCGACGACACGGTGCACGTCTGCGGGCACGGCATGGCCGAGCGCGGGCACCCCGACCACGACGCCGACGAGCGGGTCGGGCACCTCTACACCCCGCTGGGCGCCACCCTGCGCGAGGTGCCGCACTGCGTCGCCGGCGACATCTGCGCGATCACCAAGTCGCCCAGCGCGGAGACCGGCGACACCGTGTCGGCCAAGGACGACCCGCTGCTGATCGCGCCGTGGGAGATGCCGGAGCCGCTGCTGCCGGTGGCGATCGTCGCCCGCAGCCGTGCCGACGAGGACGCCCTCGCCCGCAACCTGGCCCGGCTGGTCGCCGGCGACCCCACCCTGCGGCTGGACCGCAACCCGGAGACCCACCAACTGGTGCTCTGGTGCATGGGCGAGGCGCACGCGGACGTCCTGCTGGACCGGCTGCGCTCCGGGGGCGTCGAGCTGGACACCGAACCGGTGCGGGTGTCGCTGCGCGAGACGCTGACCGCCCCGGCACGGGGGCACGGCCGGCACGTCAAGCAGTCCGGCGGCCACGGCCAGTACGCGGTCTGCGACATCGAGGTCGAGCCACTACCCCGGGGCGCCGGCTTCGAGTTCGTCGACCGGGTCGTCGGCGGCGCCGTCCCGCACAACTACATCCCGTCGGTGGAGAAGGGCGTCCGCGCCCAGCTGGAACGCGGACTGGTCGCCGGCCACCCGGTGGTCGACCTGCGGGTCACCCTGGTCGACGGCAAGGCGCACAGCGTCGACTCCTCCGACGCGGCCTTCCAGACCGCCGGAGCGCTGGCGCTGCGCGACGCGGCCGAGCGCGGCCAGCCGGCCCTCCTGGAGCCCATCGACGAGGTGACCATCCGGGTGCCGGACGGCTCGGTGGGCGCTGTGCTGGGCGACCTGTCCGGCCGGCGCGGCCGGGTGCTCGGCACCGAGCCGGACCCGGACGCCGACGGCCGCACCCTGGTCCGCGCCGAGGTGCCGGCCCTGGAACTGCTGCGCTACGCCGTCGAGCTGCGTTCGATGACCGGTGGCACCGGCACCTTCCGCCGCCACTTCGTCCGCCACGACCCGATGCCCACCCACCTGGCCGACCAGACCCGCAAGGAGCAAACCCCGTAACACTCCGCTCCCGCCGACCCGCGTTTCGGCTGGCCCGATCGCCCGCGCTCCGTCCCTGACGGCTGCGCGGCCGCGGGCCGTCCCTGACTGCTGCGCGGCCACGGGCCGTCCCTGACTGCTGCGCGGCCACGGGCCGTCCCTGACTGCTGCGCGGCCGCGGGCCCGGGCGGAGGGGCGCCCTAGGTGTTCGCGTCCTGTCGAGCTGCCCCATATTCGGGGCATCGCAGCCGAGGAGGGCGGCCAAAGACGCGCGCATCCGCGCGCACATGGCGGGTGGGCCGCGGTGGGCCGAGGAGCTGTTCGGTTGTCCCATATTCGGGGCAGCTCGACAGGACGACACCAGCACAGGGCCAGGCCAACACAGAGCCAGGCCGGCACCAGACCCGACCAGTACAGGACCAGACCAGGCCGGCGCGGGCCGTCACGACGCCGCAGGCGGCGGCACATGGCGGCACGTGGCGGCACGCCGCGAAGGCTGGGCAGGTGTGCGCTCTGGGCTCGGTGGGTGGGTCAGGGGTGGGTCTGGGGGTGGGTGGGGCGGGGCCAGTGGGGGCGGTCGGCGTCGCGGAGGGCGGCGGTGCGCAGGGCGGCGAGTTGGCGTTCCACCTCGACGAACTGCTCCGCCGGTAGCGGGCCGCGGTGCAGTGCCGCCGCGTTCTCTTCGACCTGGGCGACGGTACGGCAACCCGGGATCGGGATGGCCCGCCCGCTGCGGGCCCAGATCCAGCCCAACGCGCCCTGGGCGAGGGTACGACCGTCGGCGGTCAGCGCGGCACGGACCGCTCCGACCCGGCGCAGCCACTCCGGCGCCGGCCGGCCGCCGCGGAACCACTCCAGCCAGCCCGGCGTCAACCCGCGTACGTCGTCGCGGGGCAGCGTGGACGTGGCGGTGTACTTGCCGGTGAGCAGTCCCATCCCGAGGGGCCCCTGGTCGATGCTGGCCAGGTCGTACTTGTCGCAGACGGCGAGCACCTCGGGGGCGTCGCGCAGCACCGACAGGGCGTGCTGCACGGCGGCGGCGCCCGGGGCGGCCGGCCCGAGCGCGGCGGCCCGGTCGGCGCGGTCGGTGCTCCACCCGTACGCCCGGATCAGGCCCTCGGCGACGAGGTCCTCGCAGGCGGCGAACAACGCCTCCGCCCGGTGCACGGGCAGGTCGGCCAGGTGGAGCTGGTAGAGGTCGATCCGGTCGGTGCCCAACCGGCGCAGCGAGGCGATAACGGCCCGCCGCAGGTACGCCGGTGACGCGTCCTCGCCGGTGGCCTGCCGGGTCGCCTCGTCGAACGTGTAACCCCACTTGGTGGCGATCACGGCGTCGTCCCGGTGGCCGGCGAGCGCCCGGCCCAGCACCCGCTCGCCGTGCCCCGCGCCGTACGTGTCGGCGGTGTCGAAGAGGGTCACGCCCAGCTCGAGCGCGCGGCGTACGGCCCGCACCGATTCGTCGTCGTCGACCGCGCCCCAGCCCAGCGGCTGGCTGCCCTCCGCCCAGGGGCCGGCGATCGCCCAGCACCCCATGCCGAGGGCGCTGACCTCGATGCCGCTGCGCCCCAACATCCGTGTCGTGACTGCCATCGGCCGATCGTGCCACCTTCCACGGGCCGGGGTGTAGCAACCACGGACGCGGAAACGCGGTACGCCTGCGCCGACGGCGTACGGCATGATCGTCGCCATGCGACGACTGGGCGTGGACATCGGCGGGGTGCTCATCGAGCCGGCCGACGACGACGCCGACACCTCCTTCTTCGGCGCGCACTACCTGCGTACGCCCATGGTCGACGGCGCGTTCGACGCGCTCGCGGCGCTCGGGCCGGCGTTCGACGAGGTGCACCTGGTCTCCAAGTGCGGCGAGTCCACCGAGCGGCGGACCCTCCAGTGGTTGGCGCACCACGACTTCACGGCCCGCACCGGGATCCCGGTCGAGCGGATGCACTTCTGCCGGACCCGTCCGGCCAAGGCGCCGATTGCCCGGCGGCTCGGCCTGACCCACTTCGTGGACGACAAGCTCGAGGTGCTCGGCTACCTCGATTCGGTGCCGTACCGGTTCCTGTTCCGGCCCCGCCCGGCGCAGGTAGCCGAGTACGCCGCGCTGCTGCCGCTCGTACACCGGGTGGAGAGCTGGCCGGAGCTGCTGCCGCTGCTGCGCGCCGACTAGCCGGACCGGCGCGGACGCCGCGTGGGCGGCGCGGTCAGGACGGCCAGGCGCGGGCGAACAGGTCGCGGGTGTCGTGCAGCAACTGCGGCAGCACCTTGGTGCGGCCGATCACCGGCATGAAGTTCGCGTCGCCGCCCCAACGCGGCACCACGTGCTGGTGCAGGTGGGCGGCGATGCCGGCGCCGGCGACGCCGCCCTGGTTCATGCCGAGGTTGAAGCCGTGCGCGTTGCTCACCTTGCGGATCACCCGCATCGCGGTCTGCGTGTGGGACGCCAGCTCGACGGTCTCCGCCTCGTCGAGGTCGGTGTAGTCGGCGACGTGCCGGTACGGGCAGACCAGCAGGTGTCCCGGGTTGTACGGGTAGAGGTTGAGCACGACGAAGACGTGCTCGCCCCGGGCCACCACGAGGCTCTCCTCGGCGGGCAGCCCGGGGGCGAGACAGAACGGGCAGCCGGTCGGCTTCTCGTAGCCCTCGGCGGGGCGGTCCTCACCCGAGATGTAGGTCATCCGGTGCGGCGTCCAGAGCCGTTCCAGGCCGTCCGCCATGCCGCCGCTTTCCGTGTGTCGCTCCGCCCCTGTCACGAGCCGATCCTACGGAGCCGGGCCGGCGGGCCGCGACACCCGTGACCGGAAACTCGCTGCTGCAACTTCTTGACGGAGTCGAGACTCAGCCGTGAAACTTCCATTCATCCATTTCATTAGATCGATGGAAGGTGAGCTTCATGATCCGTCAGCTCGGCAGAATCCTCGCGGCGCTCGCGCTGGCCGCCGTCACCACGGTTCCCGGGGTCACCCTCACCTCCAGCGCCGCGCACGCCGACGGCTGCTACACCTGGGGTCGCACGCTGTCCCAGGGGATGTCCGGCGAGGACGTCCGGCAACTGCAGATCCGCGTCGCCGGCTACCCCGGTTACGCCGCCGTGCTCACCATCGACGGCGCGTTCGGCCCGGCCACGCGATCGGCGGTGATCCGCTTCCAGCAGGCGTACGGGCTGGGCGCGGACGGGATCGCCGGCCCGCAGACCTTCAACCGGCTCTACGCGCTCCAGGACGACGACTGCACACCCGCCAACTTCAGCTATGCCGAGCTGAACAACTGCAACAGCACCTGGTCCGGCGGCGCGGTCTCGGCCAGCACCGCCCGCGCCAACGCGCTCGTCTCGATGTGGAAGCTCCAGGCGCTGCGGCACGCCCTCGGCGACGTACCCATCGCGATCAGCAGCAGCTTCCGCAGCTACGCCTGCAACAGCGCGGTCGGCGGGGCGTCGAACAGCCGGCACCTGTACGGCGACGCGGTCGACCTGGTCGGCTCACCCTCGTTCTGCCGGCTCGCCCAGCAGGCCCGCTACCACGGCTTCGGCCAGATCCTCGGCCCCGGCTACCCGGACCACAACGACCACACCCACGTGGCGGCGGTCGGCGGCTGGTCAGCGCCGAACTGCGGCATCTGACGACGGGAAGCCCGCCTCCCGGCTGAAGATCGCGCTCGACCATGGATGTAGTGGCCTCCCTGGCGCGGGAGGCCACTACATCCTGGATCGAGCACGATCATGACGCGCGGCGTGCGACAAGCGGGCGCTACTCCGCGGCGGCGGACGGGCCGATGTTGGTGCGGGAGCTGACCACGTCCAGGATGTGGGTCACCGCCTCGGCGATCGGCACGCCGTTGCGCTGCGAGCCGTCGCGGTAGCGGAAGGAGACCGTACCGGCGGCCACGTCGTCGTCACCGGCGATCACCATGAACGGGATCTTCTGCTGCTGCGCCGTACGGATCTTCTTCTGCATCCGGTCGTCACCCGCGTCCACCTGGGCCCGGATGCCCTCGGCGCGCAGCGCCGCGACGAAGCCGTGCAGGTAGTCGGTGTGGTCCTCGCGGATCGGGATGCCCACCACCTGCACCGGAGCCAGCCAGGCCGGGAACGCGCCAGCGTAGTGCTCGGTGAGCACCCCGAAGAACCGCTCGATCGACCCGAACAGCGCCCGGTGGATCATCACGGGCCGCTGCCGGGTGCCGTCGGCGGCCTGGTACTCCAACCCGAACCGCTCCGGCTGGTTGAAGTCGACCTGGAGGGTGGACAGCTGCCAGGTCCGGCCGATCGCGTCGCGGGCCTGCACGGAGATCTTCGGCCCGTAGAACGCCGCGCCACCCGGGTCGGGCACCAGGTCGAGGCCGGAGGTCTCGGCGGCGGTCCGCAGCGCCTCGGTGGCCTCGGCCCAGTCTTCCTCGGCCCCGATGAACTTGGGCGAGTCGTCCCGGGTCGACAGCTCCAGGTAGAAGTCGTCCAGGCCGTAGTCGCGCAGCAGGTCCAGCACGAAGCTGAGCAGCGTGGTCAGCTCGCCGGCCATCTGCTCGCGGGTGCAGTAGATGTGCGAATCGTCCTGGGTTAGGCCCCGGACCCGGGTGAGGCCGTGCACGACGCCGGACTTCTCGTACCGGTAGACCGTGCCGAACTCGAACATCCGCAGCGGCAGCTCCCGGTACGACCGCCCGCGCGCCCTGAAGATCAGGTTGTGCATCGGGCAGTTCATCGCCTTGAGGTAGTAGTCCGCGCCCTCGAGCTGCATGGGCGGGAACATGGTGTCCGCGTAGTACGGCAGGTGACCGGAGGTCTGGAAGAGCTGCGCCTTGGTGATGTGCGGGGTGTTGACGAACTCGTACCCCGCCTCCTCGTGCCGCCGCCGCGAGTACTGCTCCATCTCGCGGCGGATGATGCCGCCCTTGGGGTGGAAGACCGCGAGGCCCGAGCCGATCTCGTCGGGGAAGCTGAACAGGTCCAGGTCCGCGCCGAGCTTGCGGTGGTCGCGCCGGGCGGCCTCCTCCAACAGCTTCAGGTACGCCTTCAGCTCGTCCCGGGTCGGCCACGCGGTGCCGTACACCCGCTGCAGTTGGGGGTTCTTCTCCGACCCGCGCCAGTACGCGGCGGCCGAGCGCATCAGCTTGAACGCGCCGATCAGTCGGGTGGTCGGCAGGTGCGGGCCCCGGCACAGGTCCGACCAGCAGACCTTGTCCTCCTTGGCGTCGAGGTTGTCGTAGATCGTCAGCTCGCCGCCGCCGACCTCCATCACCTCGTCGGTGTCCAGGCCCTCGCCCTTGACCTCGATCAACTCCAGCTTGAACGGCTCGTCGGCCAGCTCGGCGCGCGCCTCGTCGAGGCTGCCGAAGCGGCGGCGACGGAACCGCTGCCCGGACTTGATGATCTCCTGCATGCGCTTCTCGAGCTTGCTGAGGTCATCGGGCTGGAACGGCTTGTCGACGTCGAAGTCGTAGTAGAAGCCGTTCTCGATGGGCGGCCCGATGCCCAGCTTGGCCTCGGGGAAGACGTCCTGCACGGCCTGCGCGAGCACGTGCGCGGTGGAGTGCCGCAGCACGTTCAGCCCGTCCGGCGAGTCCAGGCTGACCGGCTCGACGACGGTCTCCTCGGCCGGTGACCAGTCCAGGTCGCGGAGCTGGCCCTGCGGGTCGCGGACCACGACGATCGCCTTGGGGCCGTTCGCGGGCAGTCCGGCCGCGGCCACCGCGTCGGCCGCCGTCGTCCCGGCGGCGACGACGACGGGGTCGGCCACGGCGGGGGTACGGGGTGCGGACACGGTGATTCCTCCAAGCAGTACGAAACGGTGCCGGCAGTCGGCTCCTGCCGATGCTATCGGGTAAGGAAGGGCACTTTAGTAACGCCTCCGGTAGAGCAAGGTGCCCTTCCTAACGGTCGGCGTTGAACCTTTCGCGTCTCGAATCCGAACTACGTGGTGTGGCCGGAAACCGGTGCCGGTCGCGCCGAGAGGGATGGGGGCACGAGATGGCGAGCACGCACGGCGGTGGCCGTCCGCGGCGGATCGTGGCGGTGACCGCGCTGACCGCGGTCGGGCTGCTGCTCTGGCCCGCTGCGGCGGCGCAGGCCGCGGACGTGACGACCACCCCGACGGAGGCGCGGCAGGGCGACGCCGTACGGCTGGAGTTCAGCGTGCCCGAGGAGCGCGCCGGCACGACGACCAAGCAGGTCGAGATCCGGTTGCCGGCCGACGCGCCGGTGGCCGAGGTCTACCCGATGTCGGTCGACGGCTGGGCGCCCAGGATCGACTCCAAGACCCTGGACAAGCCGGTCGCGGGCATCCACTCCTCCGGGGTGAGCACCGTGACCACGGCGGTGACGTGGGTCCGCGTCGGCCAGGGAGCGACCGGCCCGGCCAAACTGGCCCTGTCCATGGGCCCGTTGCCGCAGGCCGAGCGGCTCACGTTCGAGGTCGTCCAGACGTACGCCGACGGCACGGTCGTCCGGTGGGCGGATGCCGGCGGCGACCACCGCGCGCCGGTGCTGACGCTGCTGCCGGCGGTCCCGGGCGCCGCCGGACCGGCCGCGCACGGCGGCCACGGCGCGCCGGCGGCCGGCGGACCCGCCGCCGGGGACAGCGGTGTGAATCCCGCACCGGTCGGCCGGGAGGGCGACGAGGATTCCGGCAACGCCGACGGAATGCTGGCCGCCGGACTGCTGGCCGGGCTGGGCGGCGGCGCGGCGATCGGCTGGGTGATCAGTCGTTGGCGGCGGCGCGACCCGGTCCAGGCCGCCGCGCTCGCCGAGGCGACCGGCAGCGCCGACGAGCCACCTTCCCTCGCCGAGATCACCGGCCGCGCGGACGAGCCGGTGTCCGCCTCCCGTTGATCCACCCGGGTTCCTGCAAACCGCGCCATCCGAGCCGCGCGGACAGCCCAATGTCCGGGAGCCCGAGTCGATCAAGCCTGGGGCGGACCAGGGCCGTCAGGGCAGCCAGGCGGGTAGCGGCTCGCGGGCGGCCAGCCACGCGTCGGGGACGCCGCCCGGGGTGCCGACCCCGGTGTACGCCGCCACCACCGCCCCCGCGATGGCGGCCGTGGTGTCCACGTCGCCGCCGGCGCGTACGCAGGTCCGGATCGCCGTCGGGTAGTCGTCGAGGTGTGTCGCGGCAACCCAGAGCGTGAACGCGACGGTGTCCTGGGCGGTCACCCGGGCGCCGTTGCCGAGCGCGGCCACCACGCGGGACAGCGGGCGGCCGAGCAGCCCGATGGCGGTGTGTACGCCACGGTGCACCTGGGTGCCCGCGTCGACCACGGCGGCGACCCCGGCGAGGAGCCGGGCCGGGGCCGGTCGGTGGCCGTCGAGGCGGGCCCGGGCGGCGAGCGCGGCGGCCACCGCCACGGCGACCGCGCCGGCGATCCCCTCGGGGTGCGCGTGGGTCACCTCGGCCGAGGCGCGGGCCTGCGCGGCCGCGCGGGCCGTGGAGTCGGCGAAGTACGCGCCCAGCGGACCCACCCGCATGGCTGCCCCGTTGCCGCAGGAGCCCTGCCCGTCGAAGGCGGACGCGGCGGCCACCGGCCACGGGGTGCCGCTGCGGATCAGCCGTAGGGTCAGCATCGCGCCCGCGCCGTAGCCGCGTCGCGCGTCGCAGCGCTCGGCGAACGCCAGCGCCAGCCGGTCCCGGTCGATGGCGCCCGCCGCGGCCAGTTCGGCGACGACCGAGCAGGCCATCTCGGTGTCGTCGGTCCAGGACCACGGTGCCGGTGGCAGGCTGCCCGCGCCGGGATCGGCCACGCCCGACGGGCCGGCCCACGCGCCGGGCACGTCGTCGCCGGGAACGACGGCCGTGGCCGGCGGGGCGTACCGCTCGCCGAGCGCGTCACCGGTGGAGAGGCCGGCGAGACTGTCCCGGGCGAGCGCCAGCCGAGCGTCGGCGAACAGGGTGAAGGACATCGTCGTACCAGCTTGCCCGCTTCCCGGGTACGTCGCAACGCGATCAACTTGCCAGGCCAAGTACCGTCTTGTCGTGGCCTCCGTGCTCCTGGTCGAAGACGATCACGTCGTACGCGGCGCGATGCTGCGGTCCCTCGCTGACCGGGGGCACGCCGTGCACGCCGTGGGCACCGCCCTGGACGCGCTGCGACGGGTCGCCGCGGAGACGCCCGACCTGGTGGTGTTGGACCTGGGCCTGCCCGACCTGGACGGCTCGGACGCGCTGCGGATGCTGCGCGGCATCACCGACATCCCGATCATCATCGCCACCGCCCGCGACGACGAGCAGTCGGTGGTCAAGCTGCTGCGCGCCGGGGCCGACGACTACATGGTCAAGCCGTTCACCGGCGCGCACCTGGACGCCCGCATCACCACGGTCCTGCGGCGCGCCGGACGGGCCAGCCGGACGGTGCAGCCGGCGGTGCACACCGTCGGCGGGCTGCGGGTGGACGTCGGCGAGCGCAGCGCCCATCTCGACGGGGAGCCGCTGGCGCTGACCCGTAAGGAATTCGACCTGCTGGCGTATCTCGCCGCACGACCCGGGCGGGTAGTGTCCCGCCGGGAACTCTTGGAGGAGGTATGGCGGCAGCCATCGGTCGGCGAGGATCAGACCATCGACGTACACCTGTACTGGCTTCGCCGAAAGATGGGCGAGTCCGCGGCGAAGCCGCGCTACCTGCGCACCGTGCGGGGGGTCGGGTTCCGGCTGGTGGCACCGGACTGAGGACCGCGCTGGCCCTGCTCACGGCCGGCATGTGCAGCCTCGTCGCGCTCGCGTTCCTGATCCCGCTCGGGTTGAGCCTGCGGGGGCAGACGCGGGACGAGGCGATCGCCGAGGCGGCCCGACGCAGCGCGCTGGTCACCGGCGCGTTGGCGGTGAGCACGGACCGCGCGGTGGTCGAACGGGCCGTCGTGGCCAGCGGCGACGATGCCGCCGTCCGGCCGGTGGTGTACGGGTTGGGGCTGGACGAGTCCGCGGGCCGCGCCGGTGGCGCCGACCTGGACCGGGCCCGCGCCGACCGCCGCTCGCTGGTCACCGACGTCGACGGCGGGGTGGTCCGGCTCGACCCGGTGGTCCTGGGTGACCGGACGGCCGTGGTCGAGGTGTTCGTGCCGGACTCGACGCTGGGCGAGGGCGCCGGTGGCACCTGGTTGCTCCTGTTCGCGGTGGGCGCGGCGATGGTCGGCGCGGCGGTGCTGGTGGTCGACCGGGTGGCCGCCAGGGCGGTGGACGCCACCCAGGGTCTGGTCAAGGCCGCCCTGTCGATCGGTGACGGCGACTTGGGCGTACGCGTGGAGCCGACCGGCCCGCGCGAGCTGGCGGAGGCCGGGTACGCCTTCAACCGGATGGCCGACCGGCTGGACGCGGCCCGCACCGACGAGCGAGAGCTGGTGGCCGACCTGTCGCACCGGCTGCGGACGCCGTTGACCGTGCTCCGGCTCGACGCGGAGGCGCTGGAGTCCGACGACACCAGCGTGGGCTCGTTCAGCCCGGCGGAGCTGGACCGGCTGCGGGGTATCCGGCGCATCCGGCAGGCGATCGTCACGCTCGAGGGCGAGATCGACGTGCTGATCAAGACCACCCGCAAGGCGGTGGCGCACGAGGCCGGCCCGGCCGAGTGCGACGTCAGCGAGGTGGTCCGGGACCGGATGGTGTTCTGGGCGGCGCTGGCCGGTGACCAGAACCGGCCGCAGCGGGTGACCGGCGCCCAACTGCGCATCCCCGCGCCCGTGCCGCGGGCCGAACTGGCCGCCGCGTTGGACGCGGTGATCGGCAACGTCTTCCGTTACACGCCGCAGGGTACGGCGTTCGAGGTGGCCGTGTCCCGCCGCGACGGGTACGTGGCGATCCGGATCGACGACGCCGGCCCGGGTATCGCCAACCCGGATCGGGCGCTGCGGCGGGGCACCAGCGACCAGGGCTCGACGGGGCTCGGCCTGGACATCGCCAAGCGGGTGGCGTTGCAGGCGAACGGCTCGGTCAGCATCGACCGGGCCCGGTTGGGCGGCGCCAGCGTGGTGATGCTGCTCGCCGACCCCGAGGCGACGCCCCGGCAGGTCAGCAGGTTCGGCCTGGTGGGCCGGATGGCCCGCGACGCCCGGGATCAGAAGAGCAGCGGTCGTCGCTGGCCCCGCCAGCGCCCCACCGACGACTGAGCGTCCACCGGCGGGCGAGGACCGCCCGACCGGCGACCGAGCACTGTCGACCGACGGCCGAGGTCCGCCCGGCCGATCGGTTGATGGGCACGCTCCGATCGGCCGGGCGGGCCGGGGCTGTGCGGCGGCACAAGTCTTCCTTAGATCGAGGTTAACGAGCGCGGTCAGCCGCTTGCGGGCTGACAGGATCAGTGCACGAACCCACCAGTTCCACCGGCCAGCGCACCGCGCACCCACCGGCCGGTGGAGCCGTGCGCGCGGCGGGAGTCTCAGGTCCCCCCACACCCACGCTCCCGCCGCGCGCCCCGCTCACCCCGTACCTCAGCGGGCGTCGGCCACGTACGCGTCGATCTCCTCGATGATCCGCTGCTTGCCGGCCGGGTCGAGGAAGGACGCGGTCACCGCGTTGCGGGCCAGCGCGGCCAGCTCCCCCGGGCCCGCACCGAGCAGTCGGGCCGCCACCGCGTACTCGTCGTTGAGGGTGGTGCCGAACATCGGCGGGTCGTCGGAGTTGATGGTGACCAGCAGCCCGGCCTCGACCAGCCGGGGCAGCGGGTGCTCGTCGAGGGTGGCCACGGCCCGGGTCCGCACGTTCGAGGTCGGGCAGATCTCCATCCCGATCTGCCGTTCGGCGAGGTAGGTGAGCAGTTCCGGATCCTGTGCGGCGGAGATGCCGTGCCCGATCCGCTCCGCGCCCAGCTCGTGCAGGGCGTCCCAGATGGTCTGCGGGCCGGTGGTCTCGCCGGCGTGCGGCACCGAGCGCAGGCCGGCGGCGCGGGCCTGGTCGAAGTAGGGCCGGAACTGCGGCCGGGGTACGCCGATCTCCGGGCCGCCCAGACCGAAGCTGATCAGCGAGTCCGGCCGCTCGTCGAGGGCGATCCGCAGCGTCTCCTCGGCGGCCGGCAGGCCGGCCTCGCCGGGGATGTCGAAGCACCAGCGCAGGTCGAGGCCGAAGTCGGCGGCGGCGCGCTTGCGGGCGTCCTCGATCGCCTCGCAGAACGCCGGCGCGGGAATGCCCCGCCGCACGTGCGAGTACGGGGTGATGGTCAGCTCGGCGTACCGGACCTGCTGGCGGGCCAGCTCCCGGGCCACCTCGTGGGTGAGGAGCCAGACGTCCTCCGGGTCCCGGATGAGGTCGACGACGCTCAGGTAGACCTCGATGAAGTGCGCGAAGTCGCGGAACTCGAAGTAGCTGGCGAGCGCGTCCGGGTCGGCCGGGACGGGGGTGTTGCCCTCGTGGCGGGCGGCCAGTTCGGCGACGATCCGGGGCGAGGCGGAGCCGACGTGGTGCACGTGCAGCTCCACCTTGGGCAGACCGGCGATGAAGGTGGTCAGATCGGTCACGGATTCTCCTGTGCGGGGGCGCCGGTACGGGCAACGACGAAGACACGGCGGAACGGGAAGGACACCTGACCGTGCCGCACCGGGTAGGCGGCGCTGAGGCGTACCCCCAGCTCGGCCCGGAAGGCCGACCAGCCGGCGGCGTCCAGCGCGGCCCGGACGGGTCGCAGCGCGGTGCCCTCCATCCAGGCCAGTACCGGGTGGTCGGCGGCGGGATCGGCCGGCAGCAGGTGCACGTAGGTAGTCTCCCAGGCGTCCACCGCGCAGCCCGCGGTGGTCAGCAGGTCCGCGTAGTCGGCCGGGTCGTCGACGGGGTCGGCCCGCTGGAGCGGGGCCAGCTCGGCCCGCCAGGCCGGGAGACCGGCGACCTCGCGCAGTGCCCGGTGTGACGGGGCGTCGAAGTTGCCGGGGACCTGCATGGCGAGCCAGGCGCCGGCGGGCAGCTCGACGGCCCAGCGGCGCAGCAGCTCCTGGTGGCCGGGCACCCACTGCAGGGCCGCGGTCGTGACCACCACGTCCTCGTCACCGGTTGGCCGCCAGTCGCGCAGGTCGGCGACGGCGAACTCGACCGGGGTCGGCAGGGCCCGCGCGCGATCGATCATCTCGGGCGCGGAGTCGAGGCCGACGACCCGCGCGTCCGGCCAGCGTTCGGCCAGGATGGCGGTGAGGTGGCCGGGACCGCAGCCGAGGTCGACCACCGTTCGGGGCCGGGCGGCGGGGATCCGGCTGAGCAGGTCGTGAAAGGGGCGGGAGCGCTCGTCGGAGTAGCGCAGGTACGTCGTCGGATCCCACATCGCAGCCTCCAAACCGTACGTCCGTCTTGTTGACGGTACGACTCGCGTGGCAGCCCGGCAACCCGATCACTAGGCTCGGGGCATGGAACAGCGCAGCTTCAACCGGCTCGGCCGGACCGTCGGGGTCGTCGGCCTGGGCGCCTGGCAACTCGGCGCCGACTGGGGGACCGTCAGCGAGACCGACGCCATGGCCGTGCTCAGCGCCGCCGTGGACGCCGGAGTCACCTTCCTGGACACCGCCGACGTGTACGGCGACGGCCGCAGCGAGCAGTTGATCGGCCGCTTCCTGCGCTCCCGGCCGGACGCCGGGCTGACCGTCGCCACCAAGATGGGCCGGCGCGTCGAGCAGCGGCCCGAGGCGTACACCATGGCCAACTTCCGGCAGTGGACCGACCGGTCCCGGGCCAACCTCGGGATGGACACCCTGGACCTGGTCCAACTGCACTGCCCGCCGACCGCCGTCTTCGCCGACGACGCGGTCTTCGACGCCCTGGACACCCTCGTCGCGGAGAAGGCCATCGCGGGGTACGGCGTCAGCGTGGAGACCTGCGACCAGGCGCTGACCGCCATCGCCCGGCCCGGCGTGGCCAGCGTCCAGATCATCCTCAACGCCGTCCGGCACAAGCCACTGGAGCAGGTGCTGCCGGCGGCCGCCGAGGCCGGCGTCGGGATCATCGCCCGGGTGCCGCTGGCCAGTGGCCTGCTCTCCGGCCGGTACGACGAGCACACCGAGTTCCCCGCCGACGACCACCGCAACTACAACCGCAACGGTGCGGCGTTCGACGTGGGCGAGACGTTCTCCGGCGTCGACTACACGCAGGGGCTCGCGGCCGTACGCCGGCTCGCGCCGCTTGTCGACGCCGACCGCACCATGGCCCAGTTCGCGCTGCGGTGGGTGCTGGACCAGGCCGGCGTCACCGTCGTCATCCCGGGCGCGCGCGACGCCGAGCAGGCGCGGCGCAACGCCGCCGCGGCGGACCTGCCGCCACTGGAGGCCGCCCAACTGGCCGGTGTACGCGAGGTCTACGACGAGCTGATCCGCCCGCAGGTGCACGACCGGTGGTGAGCCGCCGACCCCGGGTGCTCGCGTCGCGCCGTCAAGACGACGATGCTGGACGCCCGGGGCGGCGTGCCGCCCGATCCGGCGAGGAGGGTGCGCGATGAGGGGTTGGCTGACACTCACCCTCGGCCTGCTGGCCGTGGTGATCGGTGCGGTGTGGACGGTGCAGGGCCTCGGCTACGTCGACGGCAGCCCGATGACCGACGAGACGCTCTGGGTGGTGGTGGGCCCGATCGTGGCCGCCGCCGGACTGGTGGCGCTCTGGCTGGGACTGCGCTCACGACGCCGCCGGTGAGAAGCCAGCCTGGTCGCCGGCGCGAGCGGGTGAGCGGTGGACGTGGAAAGCCCCGCATCCCAGCACGGGATACGGGGCTTCACTTCAACGAGCCCTGACCGGCGGGGGCCGGCCAGATGTGTCAGAGGGGACGGACCTGCTCGGCCTGCGGGCCCTTCTGACCCTGGGCGATCTCGAACTCCACCCGCTGGTTCTCCTCCAGCGTGCGGTAGCCGCTGGTCTGGATGGCCGAGAAGTGGACGAACACGTCAGCACCCCCGCCGTCGACGGTGATGAAGCCGAAGCCCTTGTCAGCGTTGAACCACTTCACGGTTCCCTGCGCCATGTGTATCTCCTTCTAAAACTGGCGGCCGTGCACGCCGTGCGGCCGATTGGCCGTTTTCGAGCAGCGGCGTCTGAGGCGGCCCCCACGAAGGAGACTTCTCTCAACCCACGCCATCTCGCAACAGCGTGGAACAGCAAATCACGTACGCAAAAAGTCTGCACGACCTGTCCGACGAATTTCTCCGACATGTGACCTGACGGATGACTCAGGTCGCTGGGCGGCGTTGCGAGTCGTGCGAAAGGCCCCCTTCCCGTCGATGGGGAAGAGGGCCTGACGTCTATGCGTCGGTCAGTCCGGCCAGTGGCCGGTCATCCGGCGGACGCCGACCGCCCCGCCCCGGTCCACGGCGGCACGGACCACCGCGAAGATGGCCCCCTGCAACGCCGCGGCGGCCAGGATCTCTCCCCAACCACGGTCCTCGTCGGTGGCGTTCGGCGCCTCGCCGTCGCCCGCCGTGACCTTCCAGACCTGCCGGAAGATCGCGCCGGCCACCGTACCCGCGGCGATACCCAACAACACGCCGACCGGCCGGTACGCGACCTTGCCGATGCTCCTGCTCACCTACGCCTCCCCCGCACGATCATCAGCACCACCACGGTGGCCACCGCGCTGGCGGCGAGCGCCGCCCACGGCACCGGGTTGCGTCGAACCAGCTCGCCCTTCTCACGGACCAGGCCGCCCTTGTCGTACGCCTGGGCGCGGGCCATCCCGGCGCCGCGCGCGGCCTGCCCGCGGACCCGGGCCACGGTCTGCGCCGCCTGCTCGCGCATCCGCTCCTTCGCCTGTTCGGCGGACTCCTTCAGGCGGGCCTTGACGTCCGCCTTGGCGGCCAACGCCTCCATGGTCTCGCCCAGCTCCACCCGGGTACGGCGGATCTCCTCGCGTAGGGCCTCGGTGTCGCCCGTTCCGTTGCCCGTCATGCCCGTCCCCTGTCCTTCACGGCGGCGGCCACGGTGTCCACGTCGGCACGGAGGCTGCGGACCGTCGCCGCCGGCACCGGTGGGACCGCACGACTGACCTGCTTCTTGCCCACCAGCGCGAGGATGCCGGCCACCAGGAAGAGGGCCACCGCCACGATCAGCGCGGCGGCCCAGGCGGGCAGCACCAGATCCAGCAGCAGGATGGCGGTGGCGACGAGCGCGCCCAGGCCGTAGAACGCCAGCGCCCCGCCGCCGCCGAACAGGCCGATCCCGATGCCGGCGTGCTTGCCCTTCTGGGTCAACTCCGCCCGGGCCAGCGCCAGTTCGTCCCGTACCAGACGGGATACCTGTTCGGTGGCCCGCTGCACCAGCTCGGCGGTGGAGGGCTCGCTCCCATTGCGGGATGTGCGGGCATTCGCCACGTCAGCCATGCTGTCCTCCTTTCCTCATCACCGCGCTGTATGCCCGGAGTCGTCGCCTGTCAATCCTAAAACTCGACGTGCGGCGACCTGTCGCCGTTGTCGGGATGCCGCGCCGACAAGCTGGCGTGGGTCACCCCGATCACGGCAGAGACGTCCGGCAGCACATCCCCCGCGCAACCCCAACCAAACCTCCCCAGACCCCACCCCACCCATTCGCGGCGATCATGAAGTTATTGCCAGGACACGCCGAAGCAAGAGGCAATAACTTTCATGAACAACGGGGTGAGTACGGGGGTCAGGGGCGGGTTTCCTCGGGGCCTACGAAGGCTTCGCTGCGGGCGTCGCCGTCGTCGCTACCGCCGAAGACGCGGGCGTCGTCGGGGGCCTCGGTGTCGGAGAGGCGTCGGGTCGGCCGCCTGGGCTGCACCCACTGCCAGGACAGGTTGCTGGTGGCGTCGCCCAGTTCGGTGCGGACGCGGGGCATGGCGGTGGGCCGGTTGTCCCGGATCCAGGCCACCAGGTGCTCGCGGACGAGGGCGCGCAGGTCCCACAGACTGCCCGCGTCGGCGGCGCTGACCAGCGCGCGCAGCCGCACCATCCCGCCGGTGGCGTCGGTGACCTGGAGGACGCAGACCCGGCCGTCCCACAACTCGGTGCCCTCGACGAGCCGGCGCAGCTCCTCGCGCATGGTCTGCACCGGCACGGCCCAGTCGACGTCGAACTCGGCGGTGCCGAGCACCGCCGCCTCGGTGCGGGTCCAGTTCTGGAACGGCTTGCTGGTGAAGTACGAGGTGGGCAGGATCAGCCGTCGGTCGTCCCAGATCTGGACCACCACGTAGCTGAGGGTCAGCTCCTCGATCCGACCCCACTCCCCCTCGACGACCACCACGTCGTCGAGGCGGACCGCGTCGCTGAAGGCGAGTTGCAGCCCGGCGAAGACGTTGCCGAGCAGGCTCTGGGCGGCCAGGGCGGCCACCACGCCGACGACACCGGCGGAGGTCAGCACGCCGGCGCCGATGCCGCGCACGCTCGGGAACGTCATCAGCATCACGCCGACGGTCAGGATGACGATCACCGCGACGGTCAGCCGGCGCAGCATCACCACCTGGGTACGCACCCGCCGGGCGTGCCGGTTGTTGGGCACGTCGACCCGGAACCGGGCGAGCGCGGTGTCCTCGACGACGATCAACAGCGCCGCCACCAGCCAGGCGGCGCTGGCGATCACACAGAGCACCAGCAGGTGCAGCAGGAGCCGCCGCCAGCTCTCGCCGACGGCGTACCCGGTGGTGAAGCGGGCGGCGAACTGCACCGCGAGGACGGTGGCGGCGACCTGGAACGGACGGTGCGCGTGGTCGGTCAACTCGGTCAACAACAGGGACCGGCGGCCGAACCGCCGGGTGATCCGGTGGACGACCTCGACCAGGAAGAGGGCGACCGCCGCCGCGGCGAGCGCGGCGACGGTCGTTTCGAGATAGCTCTGCACGAGTGGGGCGCTTCCCTTCGACCGAGCGGCGGAACTTCGGGCAAAAGCCCAATAGTGCCCGACGTCCTCGGTATCGACCAGTTCAGACCTTGCGGTACCGGGACTGGAGGAAGCAGTACACGCCGAAGGCGGCGATGCCGAGGGCGACCAGGGTCAGCAGGATGGAGCCGTACGACTGCTCGCGCAGCGTGTGCAGGGCGGCGTCCAGACCACGGGCCTTCTCCGGGTCGTACTTCACCGCCGCGACGATGACCAGCAGGCCGGCGATGCCGTACGCGACACCCTTGGCGACGTACCCGGCGATGCCGAGGCGACGGGCCAGCTGGCGGGTCTTCGGGCTCATCTCGCCGGTCTTGAGGTGCTTCTCGAACGTCTTGCGGATGCCGTAGATGACCAGGCCGATGCCGATCGCCGCGACCACCAGACCGGCCAGGCCGACCAGCCAGCGGCCACCGGTGGAGGTCATCAGCTTGCCGCTCAGCGCCTCCTGGTTGTCGGCGCTGTTCGACCCGGCCTCGGAGAACACCTTGAAGGCGGTCCAGGCGAAGTAGAGGTAGACGATGGTCCGGCCGGCCGAGGCCAGCCGCTCCATGACCCGCTCCTTGCCCCGCTCGGCGCGGTGCCCGCCCGCCGCCTCGAGGCCCTGCCAGATCGCCATGGCGAGCAGGCCGACCGCGACGGCGATGACGAGGAACTTGCCGAGCGGCTGTTCCGAGAGGGTACGCAGCGCGCCGGACTGGTCGCCGTCGTCGGACGACGTGCCGAACGCGATCTGCAACGCCAACCAGGCGAAGAGCAGGTGGACGATGCCGTAGCCGATGAAGCCGGCCCGGGCGAGAAGTTCCAGCCACCGGCTGTCCGCCGTCCGGGAGGCGGTGGCTTCGGCGCTACGGGTGAGTGACATGGCGTCACAATCTCCGATTCCGACGATTCCCAAACGTCGGCCACCGCCGCCCGCGCGGGTCAGTTACCCGGGTTGCGGGAAACGCGGATCTTGACCTGCTGGTCGGTGACGCTGTCGACGGTGACCGCGAACCCGCCGGCCTCGGTGGCCTGCTGGCCGGTGGTGAGGGTGAGCTGCTCGCCGGCGACCTCGACGGTCACCTGGTCGCCCTCGGCGCCGACCAGCTTCGCCTCGACGCCGAGGATGGTGGCGCTCGCCTCGACGCCCCGCTCGAAGGTGACCGTGCAGGCGTCCAGCCCGCAGTCGGTGGAGGCGCCCTGGGAGCTGCAGCCGGCGAGCAGGGCGAGGCCGAGCGCCACGGC
Organism: Micromonospora sp. NPDC049801; assembly: GCF_040656575.1. Classification (NCBI taxonomy): domain Bacteria; kingdom Bacillati; phylum Actinomycetota; class Actinomycetes; order Micromonosporales; family Micromonosporaceae; genus Micromonospora; species Micromonospora sp. NPDC049801. Next base: position 73,766 of record NZ_JBFAMS010000002.1, read on the forward strand.
GGCAACCAGGCCGGCAGCACGGCGGACGGGGGGCAGGCCGATGGTGGTGGGTCGGTTCGTCACCCCGCCAAGGGTACGAGACGTCCGCGACGACCGGGCGGGGGCGAGCGTGGCCGGCGTCCCGGCTAGGGTCCGGGCATGGCCTTCGACATCGCCCGTACCCGGGCCGCCTATCCCGCCCTGACCGAGGGCTTCGTCCACTTCGACGGCGCCGGGGGCACGCAGACCGCGGCCGGCGTGATCGACGCGGTCACCGACGCCATGCGCGCCGCCGTCGGCAATCGCAGCGCCGCCTTCACGCCCGGTCGTCGGTCGCTGGAGATGGTGGCGCAGGCCCGCTCGGCGGTCGCCGACCTGCTCGGGGCCGAGCCGGACGGGGTGGTGCTCGGGCCGAGCGCCACCGCGCTGACGTACACCCTGGCCCGTACCCTCGGCGCGACCTGGCGGCCCGGCGACCAGGTGGTGGTGTCCCGGCTCGACCACGACGCCAACGTGCGCCCGTGGGTGCAGGCCGCCGAGGCGGCCGGCGCGACGGTGCGCTGGGCCGAGTTCGACCGGCACACCGGCGAGCTGCCCAGCGGCCAGTACGCCGACCTGGTGGGCGAGCGGACCCGGCTGGTGGCGGTGACCGCCGGCAGCAACGCCATCGGCACCGTGCCGGACGTGCCGGCGATCGCCAAGATCGCACACTCGGTCGGGGCGCTGGTCTGCGTGGACGGCGTGCATTCCGTGCCGCACGGTCCGACCGACCTGACGTCGCTCGGCGCGGACGTGCTGGTCACCAGCGCGTACAAGTGGTCCGGGCCGCACCTGGCCGCGATGGTGGCCGACCCGAGCCGGTGGGCGGCGTTGCGCCCGGCGAAGCTGGTGCCGTCCGCCGACGCCGCGCCGGACCGTTTCGAGTACGGCACACCGAGCTTCCCGCTGCTGGCCGGCGTGACGGCCGCCGTGGATCACCTGGCCGCCCTGGACCCGGACGCGACCGGCGACCGCCGGGCGCGGCTGCGGTCCGGGTTGGCCGCCGCCCAGGCCCACGAGGAGGCGCTGCTGGATCGGCTGCTCGCCGGTCTCGCCGCGCGGCCCGCCGTCACGGTCTACGGCTCGCCGGCCCGGCGCTGCCCGACCGTCTCCTTCCGGGTCGCCGGGCTGTCGCCGCAGCAGACCCAGCAGGCGCTGGGCGATGCCGGGTTCTGCCTGTCGGCCGGCGACTACTACGCCTACGAGTACTTCCAGACGATGGGTCTGCGCGACAGCGGCGGCGCGGTGCGGGCCAGCATCTACCACTACAACACGGTGGACGAGGTGGACCGGTTGCTCGCCGAACTCGACGTGCTTGCCGCCGGGGCTGGGACAATGGCCCGGTGAGCACCCTCGTCGAGGACAATCCCGCCAAGAACCGATTCGAGATCCTGGTCGACGACGCGTTGGCCGGCTTCACCGCCTACCTGCAGCGTGGCGACGACGTGCTGGTCTTCACGCACACCCAGGTGGACCCGGGCTTCCAGGGCAAGGGCGTCGGCGGCGCGCTGATCCGCGGCACCCTCGACCAGGTGCGGGCCCGGGGTGGGCGGGTGGTGCCGCAGTGCCCGTTCGTGGCGGCGTTCATCGACAAGCATCCCGAGTACGCCGACCTGGTCGCCGAGCAACCGTAGCGTCAGCGGGCCCGGCCGGTCAGCACCTCGGCGGCGGCCCGCCCGCTGGCCCGGGTGGCGCCGTGGGTGGCCAGGTGCACCGCCCCGACGACCAGCTCGGGCACACCCAGCTCGACCACGACCGCGTCCGGCCGATTGGCGAGCGCTCGCCGCACCGCCGCCTGCATCCAGTCGTGCCGGTGCAGGTCACGCACGACCAGCACCAGCGGGCGGTCCCCGGCGTCGGCTCCCGGGTCGGCGGGCACGTCGGGCTCGGCGTGGCGGACCGTCGTCGTGCCGGGCAGCAGTTCGCCCAACGGCTCGCCGATGCCCCACGGGGTCTCCGCGCCGATGGCGATGTTGCGCGGCGGCTCGAACTCGACCACATGGGCGGCGCGGGTCAGGGGCAGCGCGACCGGGGCGTCCGGGCCGGTGCTGATCCGGACGGCCCGGCGGGCGGCGACCAGCCCGACGTCGGTGGCCCGGTGGGTGAGGCTCGGGCGGGCGGCGCGGGCGGCCACCGTCCAGGCGGCGAGCTGGCCGACCCGCTTGGCGGCCTCGGCGAGGCGTTCCTCGGGCAGCTCACCGGAGACGACGGCGGCCACGATGGCGTCGCGCAGTTCCCGGGCGGCGTCCTCGTCGCTGCGCTCGCCACCGACGCAGATGGCGTCGGCCCCGGCCGCGAGCGCCCGCACGGCCGCGCCCGCGAAGCCGTACCGGTCGGCGACCGCGCGCATCTCCACGGCGTCGGTCACGACCACGCCGGAGAAGCCCAACTCGTCGCGGAGCAGCCCGCCCAGGATGCGCTGGCTCAGCGTGGCCGGCAGGTCCGCGTCGAGCGCGGGCACGAGCAGGTGGCCGGTCATCACCGCCTGCGCGCCGGCCGCCACCGCCGCCCGGAACGGGGCCAGCTCGCAGGCGTCCAGGCGGGCCCGGTCGGCGGTGATGCGCGGCAGGTCGTGGTGGGAGTCGACGCGGGTGTCGCCGTGCCCGGGGAAGTGCTTGGCGCAGGCGGCCACGCCGCCACCCTGGAGGCCACGGATCCAGGCGGCGGTGTGCCGCGCGACGAGCGCCGGGTCGGCCCCGAACGAGCGGACGCCGATCACCGGGTTGGCCGGGTTGGAGTTGACGTCGGCGTCCGGGGCGTAGTCGAGGGTCACCCCGGCCGCCGCCAGCTCGATGCCGAGGTCGAGGGCGACGGCCTCGGTCAGCGCCGGGTCGTCGACCGCGCCGAGGGCGTAGTTACCCGGCCGGGAGCTGCCCCGAGCGGACTCGATCCGGGTGACGTCGCCGGCTTCCTCGTCGATCGCCACGATGACGTCCGGCCGTTCGGCGCGCAGCGTCGCGGTGAGCGCCGCCACCTGGGCGGTGTCGACGACGTTGCGGGCGAACAGCACCACCGAGCCGAGCCCTTCGCCGAGCCAGCGGCACACCCAGGGCGGCGGCGTGGTGCCGACGAAACCGGGTTGCAGGACGGCGGCTGCCAACGTCGGAAGGTGCCCGGCCGGCGCGGTCACGCCGTCGCCTCGGAACGGTCGACGTTTCCCGCCGGCGCGGTGACGCCGACCCGCTGGTTGCGCTCGCTCATGCGGCCCCGTACCCCATCTCTCGCGCGCCCTCGGCGCACCGCCCTGGGCAGGCGGTGCTGCCATGGTCACACCGAGCGATTCAATAGTCAATAAACCTTACAGTTGCCCGACGGGACCCTTCCCCGGAAGAGTGCGGGGATGGACACCGCCCCGCTGGCCGACGCCACGAGCCCGGCCGACATCCCCGGCGTACGCCTGCTCGGCCTGGTGGTCGGCGCTCTGCTGCTGCTCGCCGCGATCCGGGCCATGTTCGGTCGACGCTGAGGCGATCGGGCCCCGACCCGCCGGTGTGGCCCGCCGCGACCGGGGTACGGCTCTCCCCGACAGCAGGACCGCGCGCCGAAGGGGAAGCCATGAAGATCGGATATTTTCTGTCCAGTGAGGAGTACCCGCCGGCCGAGTTGCTGGCGCAGGCCCGCGGCGCCGAGGCGGCCGGCTTCGAGGCACTGTGGATCTCCGACCACTACCATCCCTGGGTCGACGCGCAGGGGCAGAGCCCCTTCGTCTGGTCGATGATCGGCGCGCTCAGCCAGGTCTGCGCGCTGCCGGTGACCACGGCGGTGACCTGCCCGACCGTACGGATCCACCCGGCCGTGATCGCCCAGGCGGCGGCGACCAGCGCGGTGCTGCACGGCGGCCGGTTCGTGCTCGGCGTCGGCACCGGCGAGGCGCTCAACGAGCACATCTTCGGCGACGCCTGGCCCTCCGCCGACGTGCGGCTGGAGATGCTCGAAGAGTCCGTCGAGGTCATCCGCGAGCTGTGGCGGGGCGACTTCGTCAACCACCGGGGCACGCACTACACGGTGGAGAACGCCCGGGTCTACACGCTGCCGGACACCCCGCCGTCGATCTACGTCTCCGGGTTCGGGCCGAAGGCCGTCGACCTGGCCGCCCGCATCGGCGACGGCTACGTGAGCACCATGCCCGACGGCGAGCTGGTCCGGCGCTTCCGGGAGAACGGCGGCGGTGACAAGCCGTGCCAGGCCGGGTTCAAGGCGGCGTACGCGGCCAGCGAGGAAGAGGGCGCACGGATCGCGTACGAGCGCTGGCCCAACGCGGGCGTGCCGGGCGAGCTGTCGCAGGTGCTGCCCTCGCCGCGCCACTTCGAACAGGCCTCCGAGCTGGTCACGCAGGACATGGTGCGGGAGTCGTTCGTCTGCGGCAACAGCGCCGACGCGCACCTGGAGATGATCGACAAGTACGCCAAGGCCGGCTTCGACGAGCTGTACGTGGCCAACACCGGCCCCCACTTCCAGGGCCTGTTCGACCTCTACCAGCGCGAGGTCCTGCCCCGCCTACGGTGAGACCTGACGCACCCGAGCCCATGATCGCAACGGAGTGTTTCGGTGGTCATGGGCTCGGGTACCTCCGGCCCTCGATGAAACTGTCCACGCACTCGATGACGTTGCGCCGCGCCGCGAAGAGCCTCTTCGGCTGGAAAGCGCTCCGGCCCAACCAGCTCGCCGCCATGCGCGCGGTGATGAAGCGACACGACGCCCTGGTGGTGTTGCCCACCGGGGCCGGCAAGTCGGCGATCTACCAGATCCCGGCCAGCCTGATCCCCGGCCCGACCGTGGTGATCTCTCCGCTGCTGGCCCTCCAGCAGGACCAGATCGCGGCGCTCAACGAGCGGCAACGTCCCGAGCTGCGGGCGGTACGGATCAGCTCGAACGAGTCGGCCGGCCAGCAGGCCGAGGCGATCGCCGAGATCCAGGCCGGGCGGGCCGAGTTCCTGTTCATCACCCCGGAGCAGTTGAGCAACCCGGACCGGATGGCTGAGGTCGCCGCGCTGAAGCCGGCGCTGGTCGCGATCGACGAGGCGCACTGCATCTCCGCCTGGGGGCACGACTTCCGGCCCGACTACCTGGCGCTGGGCCACCTCATCGAGGGCATCGGCCGACCGCCGGTGGTCGCGCTGACCGCCACCGCGTCCCCGCCCGTACGCGACGACATCATCGCCCGGCTGCGGCTGCGCGACCCGGAGGTGGTGGTCTCCGGGCTGGACCGGCCCAACCTCTTCCTCGAGGTGGCGCACTGCCCGACCGAGGACTACCGGTGGCGGCGGCTGATCGCCCTGCTGCGCGACGACGAACGGCCCGGGATCATCTACGTGCCGACCCGCCGCTCGGCCGAGGAGTTGGCCGAGAAGTTGACCAAGGCGGGCTTCCCGGCGCAGTTCTACCACGGTGGGATGCCCACCGGCGCGCGCAACGACCTGCACGAGGCGTTCCTCGCCGACCAGGTGCCCATCATGGTCGCCACCTCGGCGTTCGGCATGGGCATCGACAAGCCGAACATCGCCTGGGTGGTGCACACGGCGCTGCCCGACTCGCCGGACAGCTACTTCCAGGAGATCGGCCGGGCCGGGCGGGACGGGCAACCGGCCCGGGTGCTGCTGCTCTGGCGGGCCGAGGACGTGGGCCTGCAACGGTTCTTCAGCGGCGGCCTGCCGGACGAGACCGAGCTGCGGGACCTGGCCGCGCTGCTGCGCCGCAAGCCGGCCACCAAGACCGAACTGCGGGAGGCCACCGGCCTGGGACCGCGCAAGCTGGGCCAGTACCTGGCGCTGCTGGAGCAGGTGGGGGCCGCCGAGCCCCGCGCCCGCCAGCGCATCGGGGCCCCGCGCTACTCTCCCGCGCCGGTCGACGCGGCGGCGGCCGCCCTGGCCGAGGCGGAACGCCAGCAGACGGTGACGCGTTCGCGTACCGACATGATGCGGGCGTTCGCCGAGACCACCGCCTGCCGGGGGCAGACCCTGCTGGCCTACTTCGGCGAGCAGATGACCGAGGTCTGCGCGCACTGCGACAACTGCCACCGGGGTACCAGTACCGCCGACGAGGGCGCGGTCGGCCCGTTCCCGGTGCACAGTCAGGTGCGGCACGGCGAGTGGGGGCGCGGCCTGGTGCTCAGCTACGAGGACGACAAGATGACGGTCCTCTTCGACGAGGTCGGGTACAAGACCCTCTCGGTGCGCGTGGTGTCCGAGCAGGGTCTGCTGACCCTCGACTAGCCTGACCCGGGCACCACACGGGCCCGGTGGATCGACTCAAGCAGCACCGATTGACCACACAGCGCAGGGCGGAAGGGGCATTGCCGTGATCGAGCAGCCGGCGTACACCGGTTTCGGTTTCTCCGACGAGGAGTGGGGGCTGCTGGTCGGCCTGCCGCAGTCGGTGCTGACCGCGGCGAGCGCCGCCGAGTCCGACGGCACCCGCCGGACCATGGCGGAGAACGCGGCCGGTCTGGAGTCCATCGGGGCGGGTCGGGAGTCGGCCAACCCCCTCGTCGCCGCCGTGGCCGGGGAGATCGTGACCCGGGTCGGCGACCCCGAAGCCGGCGAGGAGCTGCCGGTCATCGCGCCCGCCGACCCGCAGGCGTACATCGACGACGTGCTGGTGCGGGCCCGTGAGGCGGCCGTGCTGCTGGCCGCCCGGGTGGACGAGGGCGAGGCCGGCGCGTACAAGCACTGGCTGGTGACCATCGCCGACCAGGTCGTGGGCGCGGCGTCCAGCGGCGGTCTGCTGGGCCTGGGCGGCGAGTCGGTCAGCGACTCCGAGCGGCGGTTCCGCGACCGACTCGCCCAGGTGCTCAACGACTGACCGGGGCGGCGTCCGACAGCGACGGTTCGGTCGGCTCGGCGGCCAGCGCCGCGGGGTCGGCCGGCCGGACGCCGCGCAGCGTCAGCAGCGCGGTCACCGCGCCGAGCGCCATCGCCACCATGGCGGCGAGGGCGGCGAGGTGCAGCCCGTCGGTGAAGGCGAACCGGGCCGCGTGCAGCACCGCTTCGCCGACCTCCGCCGGCAGTCCCCGGGTCACGGCGAGCGCGCCGCCCAGGGTCTCGCCGGCCGCGTCGCGGACGCCCGTCGGCAGCCCGGCCGGCAGCTCGTCCAGAACCTCCCGGTGGTAGATCGCGGCGCCCACGCTGCCCAGGATGGCCATTCCCAGCGCGCCACCCAGTTCGCTGCTGGACTCGGTCAGCGCGGAGGCGACACCGGCCTGCTCCGGCGGGGCCGCGCCGAGCACCAGCTCGGTGACGAGCGACATCACCATCACCAGGCCGCCGGCGTACACGCTCGCGCCGACGAGCAGCAGCCAGAGCGGCGTCTCGGGGGTGACCCGGGTCAGCACCGCGAAGCCGACGACGGCGATCACGAAGCCGGCCCCGATCAGGTACGCCCGCTCGACCCGCTGGGCGAGCGCGGCGGCGGCCGGGGCGACGCCGCCGACCGCGAGCGACGGTACGAGGCTCCACAGTGCCGCCCGCAGTGGACTCAGCCCGAGCACCAGTTGGAGGTGCTGGGTGGTGAAGATGGCGAACCCGACCAGGGCGAACATCGCGAGCAGGTTGACCGCCAGCGATCCCGCGAAGCCGTGCCGGCGGAACAGCGCCAGGTCGATCATGGGGTACGCCCGGGTCCGTTGCCGGTGCAGGAAGAGCGCCCCGACCAGCAGGCCGGCTACGACGGCCAGCACCCGCGCCGCGCTGACGCCGTCGCGGGCCATCTCCTTGATGCCGTAGATCACCGGCAGCAGCGTGCCGAGCGACAGCGCCGCGCTGACCAGGTCGAAGCGGCCGCGCGCCGGGTTGCGGAACTCGGGCACCAGGACCGGGGCGAGCAGGAGCAGGAGCAGCATCGCCGGGATGTTGATCAGGAAGATGGAGCCCCACCAGAAGTGCTCCAGCAGGACGCCGCTGAGCACCGGGCCGATGGCGATGCCGCCGGTGAGCGTGGCGGTCCAGATGCCGATCGCGGTGCCGCGCTGCTTGGCGTCGTGGAACATGTTGCGCACCAGGGCGAGCGTGGAGGGCATCAGGGTGGCCCCGCCGACGCCGAGCACGGCGCGCGCGGCGATCAGGGTCGCGGCGCTGTCGGCGTACGCGGCCAGCAGGGACGCCGCCCCGAAGGCGGTCGCGCCCAGCAGCAGCAGCCGACGCCGGCCGATCCGGTCACCCAGGGCGCCCATGGTGATCAGCAGCCCGGCCAGCACGAAGCCGTAGATGTCGAAGATCCAGAGTTGCTGGGTGGCGCTGGGCCGCAGCTCCTCGCTGATGAACGGGACGGCGAAGTAGAGCACCGACACGTCCATCGAGACGAGGAGCAGCGGCAGCATCAGCACCGCGAATCCGATCCATTCCCGCCGGCCCGCTCGGGGCGCCGGTGCGGTCGTCGCTGTCATGAGAACTCCTTCTGCGTATGCCGTACGCTTTAATGCGTAGACCATACGCAGAACTAGGATGGCGGGGCAAGGAGGAAAAGTGGCGGAGACGAAAGACGACAGCGGCCCGGCGCTCCCGCCGGCCATCGAGAGCGCCTGGGGGCTGCGCGAGCGGGCGCCGAAGGGCCCCCGGCCGGGCCTCACCGTGTCCGGCATCGTCGACGCGGCCATCCGGGTCGCCGACGCCGACGGGCTGGCCGCCGTGTCGATGGGCCGGGTGGCCAAGGAGCTGGGCGCCGCCACCATGGCCCTCTACCGGCACGTCGGCTCGAAGGACGACCTGCTGACGCTCATGGTGGACGCCGGCTACGGCCCCTCACCGGGCCCGGCCGCGCCGGACGACGACTGGCGTGCCGGCCTGACCCGCTGGGCCTGGGCCGAACACGACGTCCTGCGACAGCGCCCGTGGCTGCTGCACATTCCGATCGCCGGGCCGCCCGTCACACCCCAGCAGCTCGGCTGGATGGAGGACGGGCTGGGTTGTCTCGACGGCACCCCGTTGCCGGAGGGCGCGAAGATGTCGATCCTTCTGCTGGTCACCGGATACGTGCGCAACGAGGCGATGCTCACCAACCAGATCGCCGAGGGCAGCCGGGCCGCCGGTGTCGAGCCGGGCGACATGATGCCGGCGTACGGCGCGATGCTGGCGCGACTGATCGACCCGGCCCGCTTCCCCGCGCTGACCCGGGTGCTCGACGCCGGCGTCCTCGACCAGGACGATGATCCGGACGACGAGTTCACGTTCGGCCTCGACCGGATCCTCGACGGCGTCGAGGCCCTGATCGCCCGCCGGACGGCGTGAGGGGGCGCGGGTGCTGGCCAGGAACACCATCGACACGACCGTCCTGCCGCCCGCCGAGCGGTTCGGGATGTGGCTGGACCTGGTGGCGCGCACGTCCGTGCCGTTGCGGATGGAGTCCCCGTACGCCGACGACTTCGCCGCCCGGGCCGAATTCATCGACCTCGGCGCGATCCAACTGGTCAGCTACCAGTACCCCTCACTCGATGCCACCCGCAAGCTGATCCGACAGTCGGACCCGGAGCTGTACATCCTCGCCTTCACCACCAGCGGGGTCGGCACGTCCAGCCAGGACGGTCGACGCAGCGACATCCTGGCCGGCGAGTTCACCTTCTACGACGCCTCGCGCCCGCACGACGTCTGCCACCACGCGAGCGAGCCGGGCCGGACCCGGGCCACCTCGATCACGACGGTGATCCCGCACTCCGCGCTCCCGCTGCCGCCAAAGCGGATGGCCGCGCTCTACGGCGGGCGGATGTCCGGCAGCGAGGGGCTCGGGGCGCTGCTGGCGCAGTTCCTGATCCAGGTGACCGGCCACCCCGAGCAGTACCACGCCGCCGACGCCGGCCGGCTCGGCACGGTGGGCCTCGACCTGGCCACCACCCTGCTCGGCCGGAACCTGGTCGCCGAGGACGCGGTGCCGACCGAGGTCCGCCGCCGTGCGCTGATCACCCAGGTGCAGGCGTACGTCCACCGTCACCTGGGCGACGCCACGCTGGGCCCGCAGACCATCGCGGACGCCCACCACATCTCGCTGCGGACGCTGCACCGCCTGTTCGAGGCCGAGAACACCACCGTGGCGGCGTACATCCGCGACCTTCGGCTGGCCCGGTGCCGGCGCGACCTCACCGACCCGGCGCTGCGGGCCCAGCCGGTGCAGGTCATCGCGGCACGCTGGGGGTTCGGCGACAAGGCCCACTTCAGCCGGGCGTTCCGGGCGGCGTACGGGGTGAGCCCGCAGGCGTGCCGCGACGGCGATCCGGTTACGGCACGGGACGTCAACGACCTGGCGTCCAGAGTCAACTCGGGCCAGGCAGACTGACAACCGACGCGGCAGAGGCGGCGCCCGCGTACCCCGGGGCCCGCATTGGCCGCGAACGGGGGCCGTGGCGAGGCGCCCGCCGTGGCGCGCGGCGGGCGGCCGCCCGGTGTCGCCCCCGGCCGAGGCTCCGGCCCCGTCGCTTCCCCCCCCAGGATCGTCGGCGGGGCCGGTCAGGCCTTCTCCAGCAGCTCCAACACGACCCGCTCGATCTCCTCGCGGGGGGCGCTCGGGTCGACCGGCACCACCACCCCGTCGTGGTAGAGGTCGACGACCCGCGGGTCCACGTAGGACGTGCGCGCCACGGTCGGGGTGTTGCCCAGCAGCTCCGCCACCGCCCGCATCACCGCGGCCACCGCCCTGCGCCGGGCGGTGACCGAGCGGGCCGGGTCGGCGGCGGCCAACTCCGCCGCCGCGCGCACCGTGGCGTGCCAGGTGCGGAAGTCCTTGGCGGTCATCTCGCCGCCGCTGGCGTCGCGCAGGTAGCCGTTGACCTCGTCGCTGCGCACGTCCCGCCACTGGAGGCCGTCCCAGTAGCCGAACAGCCGGTCCGCCCTGCGGCGACGCCGACGCAGGTTGACCAGCACCTCGCACAGCTGTGGGTCCTCGATCCGGCGCACCTGCTCGATACCGCCCTTGGCGGGGAACTCGAAGACCACGCAGTCGCCCCGGCGTCGCGCGTGCTCCGGGCGCAGGGTCGACACCCCGAACGTCGGATCGTCACCGGCCGCGTACTGGTCACTGCCGACCCGGAACATCCCCATGTCGAGCAGGCGGGCCACGGTGGCCAGCACCCGATCGCGGTTCAGTCCCCGCCCGACGAGGTCCTGCCCCACCCGCTCGCGCAACGTCGGCAGCCGTCGGGCCACCTCCAGCATGTGGTCGAACTTCGCCGCGTCCTGCTTCTCCCGCCACACCGGGTGGTAGAGGTACTGCTTGCGTCCGGCCGCGTCGACGCCGGTGGCCAGGATGTGTCCGTTCGCGTGCGGCGCGATCCACACGTCCTGCCAGGCCGGCGGGATCACCAGGTCGTTCAGCCGCGCCCGGATGGCCGGATCGCGCACGACGGCGCCGCTGGGATCGACGAAGGTCCAGCCCTTGCCGCGCCGGCGTCGCCCGTAGCCGGGCCGAGCCGGGTCGCTACGCCGTAACCGCACCGGAGACCCGCACCGCTCTCTCCACCTCGTTCACCGCAGCCAGCACCTCGTCCAGCGGCAGAGCCGTCAGTGTCGGGTGGGTTCCTACCCCGTCCCACCTGGGCCAATCCCCCTCGCCGGCCCAGAGCGCCCGGTGGCGGGGCCGGTCCGGCGGCGGCCCCCACGCCGCCGGGGGCACCGGGCCGAAGAGCACCACCGAGGCGGTCCCGTACGCGGTCGCCAGGTGCGCCACACCGGTGTCCCCGCTGACCACCAGCCGCGCGTCGGCGACCAGCGCGGCCAGCGCGCCGAGGTCGGTCCGGCCCGCCAGCACGGCGGCCGGCGGCAGACCGGACGCCTCGGCCACCCGCTCGGCCAACCCTCGTTCGTCGGCCGAGCCGGTGACCAGCACGCGGTGCCCCCGCTCCCGCAGCGTCCGGGCCAACGCCGCGAACCGCTCGGCCGGCCACCGCTTGGCGGGGACGTTGCTGCCCGGATGCAGCAGGGTCGCGCCGACCGGCAGGCCGGCCGGGTCGGGCCGGCGCAGGCCCAGGTCACGGCGGTCGGCCGGGATGTCGTACCAGGAGAGCAGCCGGCACCAACGGTCCACCTCGTGCTCGTCGTCGCGCCAGCGCGGACCGTCGCCGAACCCGGCGTCGGCGTTGGCGAAGGCGACGAGCCGCCCGGGACGGGCGGCGGCCAGCAGTCGGTGCGACTGCGGCCCACGCCCGTGCAGGTTCACCGCGATCTCCGGCGCACGGCCCGGCCGCAGCGGCCCGTCCAGCCCGGTGGTGTCCACCAGCTCGTCGACGCCGCCGACCAGGTCGACCAGCGGGGCCAGGCCGCCGGGAGCGGCGAGCGCGAGCTCGTGATCCGGGTACGCGGCCCGCAGCGCCCGCAGCGCGGGCACCGCGGTGACCAGGTCGCCGACGCCGAGGGCGCGCAGCACGAGGATCACGGGTACGACGTCTCCTGCTCGGCGCACACCACCATCTCCCGCACCGCGCAGCCGGGTGGCTGTTGGAGCGCGAACATGATCGCCGCGGCCGTGTCGGCGGGGTCGTTGAGGATGGCGTCCGGACCCGGCCTGTACTGCGGATCGCGTTCGTCGAAGAACGCGGTGCGCATGCCACCGGGGATGAGCAGGGTGACACCGACCTGACCGGCCAGCTCGGCGGCCAGCGCACGGGTGAACCCGACGACGCCGAACTTCGCCGCGCAGTACGCGGTGGCGTCGCTGACCGCCTTCACGCCCAGGGTCGAGGCGACCGTGACGATCCGCCCGGCGGAGGTCTGCAGGAACGGGAGCGCGGCCCGGATCACCGCGGCCGTGGCCAGCAGGTCCACCATGACGATCCGGTCCCACGTCTCCCCCGGCACGTCGGCGAGCCGGCCCGGCACGTCCACACCGGCGGCCGTCACCACGGCGTCCAGGCCACCGGCCTGCTCGGCGAGGTGCCGGGTGGCCACCTCGGCGGCGCGGGTGTCGGCGAGGTCGCACTCGGTCCAGTCCACGCCGTCGACCGGCGGCTGCCGGTCCAGCACGAGTGGACGGCCACCGGCGGCGGCCACCGCCGCGACCACCGCCGCGCCGAGCCCGCTGGAACCGCCGGTGACCAGGACGGCGGGTCCGGCGTCGGGTCGTGTGGCGGTCATCGGTTCCGCTCCCCTGTAGTCGTGACCGGGACGGCGATGCCGACCGGCTGTGGCGGCCCGCTGTCGGTGCCGAGGGCCGGTCCGGCGGCGGCGCGCGCGATGAGGTCGCTGGTGGAGCGGCCGTCCAGGTACGGCACCACCACCGTGTTCCCGCCCCACCGACGCAGCACTTCCGCCTCGGGCAGCGTGGCCTCGTCGCCGACACCGCTCGCGTAGTCGCCGCCCTTGACCCAGACGTCCGGGCGTACCCAGGACAGCACCGCCTCGGGCGTCGGCTCGTCGAAGACGAGGACGGCGTCGACGCAGCTCAGAGCGGCCAGCAGCCGGGCGCGGTCGCCCTCGGGCAGCACGGGTCGCTGCGGCCCCTTCAACCCGGCGACGCTGGCGTCGGAGTTCACGCAGACGATCAGGCAGTCGCCGAGCTGCCGGGCGGCCTGCAGGGTGGCCAGGTGCCCGGCGTGCAACAGATCGAAGCAGCCTCCGGTGGCCACCACCGTGCCGCCCGCGCTGCGCACCTCGGAAAGGAGTGCGGCGACCGCCGCGACACCCACCCGCTCGGCGCCGACGCCGGGCCGGCGGGCGCCGCGCACGCTCACCACGTCGGTGGGGGGCGGCAGGGCCGTGGCCACTCCCCCACCCGCCACGTACGTGGCGGCCTCGGCGACGGCCGCCTGCACCGCCTCGGAGACGAGCGCGCCCTGGGCCAGCGCGAGGCTCGCGGCGGCGGCGAAGCGGTCGCCCGCCCCGCAGGTGTCGCCCTCGGCGCTGCCCGATGTGGGCACCACCAGCGGCGTCGACCCGGCGTGGCAGAGCAACGCGCCGTCCCCGCCCAACGTCACCGCGACCGCGCCCGCCCGCCACCGGCGACGCAGCCCCTGCGCACCCTGGGAGGCGGCGGCGATCCGGGACGCGCCGGGCAGTGTCGGGACCAGTTCGCGCACCTCCGACTCGTTCGGCGTGGCCAGGTGCACGCCGGGTACCGCGGCCGGCCCGCGCGGGTGCGGGTCCCAGACGACCGGCGCGCGGGTGGCGGCCAGCGCGGCGCGCAGCGCGGGCTGGCGGGCGACGCCCCGGCCGTAGTCGCTGACCAGCACCGCTGACGCGGCGGCGAGCACCCGCAGCACCTCGTCGGAGGGCTGGCCCGGCTCACCGGAGGGACCGCCCCGGTCGTGGCGCAGCAGCACCCGACCCCGGGCCCGCAGCCGGATCTTCTCCGGCGTCGCGCCGGCGAGGGCCAGCGGGTAGACCCGCACGCCGGCGGCGGCCAGCAGCGCGCTGAGCCGCGCGCCCCCGGCGTCGTCGGCGAGCGCGGTGACCAGCACCACGTCGGCGCCCTGCGCGGCGGCGAAGACCGCCGCGAGGCCCGCGCCGCCGGGCCGGTCGACGGCCGAGGTCTCGTCGAGCACCGGCACCGGGGAGTCCGGGCAGAGGCGGTTCACCACCCCTTCCACGTCCCGGTCGAGCAGGGTGTCCCCGACGACCACCACGGGTCCCCTCACGCCTACCTCCTCATGCTCACGCGTCGATCTGCTGTGCGGTCGGGCCGTCGAGCACGACCTCGACCCCGGTGCGTACCGGCTCGGACGCGAGCCGACCGGTCGTCGCGGGCTCCACGGCGGCCAGCGCCGCGGGCAGTTCCTTCTCGAGGTACTCGCAGATCAGGTGACTGGTGACGAGATGCAGCTCCTGGACGACCTGGGTGTCGGCCGACGACACGGCGAGCGCCTCGTCGCAGGCGTCCGCGAGGGGATTGGGCGCGGGTCCGGTGAGCGCCCAGGAGGTGAGCCCGGCGTCGCGCGCCGCGTGCGCGGCGCTGAGCAGGTTGCCGCTGACGCCGCTGGTGCTGAGCAGCAGCAGCACGTCGCCGGGTCGGCCGTGGGCGCGGACCTGACGGGCGTAGACGTCGGCGTAGCCGTAGTCGTTGGCGATGGCGGTCACCGCGCTGGTCTCGGCGTGCAGGGCGATCGCCGACAGGGGCTGGCGGTCGTCCCGCAGCTTGCCCACCAGCTCGGCGGTGAGGTGCTGGGCCTCGGCGGCGCTGCCGCCGTTGCCGGCGACGAGCAGTCGTCCGCCGCCGGCCAGCCGGTGCGCCAGGTGCCCGCCCCAGCGCGCCAACTGCGGTTCACACCGGCGGTACGGGTCCAGTGCGGCGGCGAGGTTGGTCAGGTGCTCCTCGAGCGGGCTGACCGCCGGCATCAGGCCACCACCCGGGTCGGCCGGCGTACGGCGGCGACCTCGTTGTAGACCTCGGCGAGGCGTTCGGCGGTGGCCTCCCACGAGTAGCGCGACCGGGCCCGCTCGCGGGCCGCCGTGGCGTACCGGAAGCGGCGGATCCGGTCGTCGAGCAGTCCCCGGATCGCGGCGGCGAGGGCGTTGGGGTCGCGGGCCGGCACGAGGTCACCGGTCGTACCGTCGACGACGGTGTCGCGGATGCCGCCCACGGCGGTGCCGACGACCGGCACGCCGCACGCCATCGCCTCCAGCGGGGTCAGGCCGAACGGCTCGTACCAGGGGGCGGCGACCAGCAGGTCCGCGGAGCGGTACCAGCGGCCCATCTCCTCGCGG
The DNA here is from genome assembly GCF_040656575.1 of Micromonospora sp. NPDC049801. Lineage (NCBI taxonomy): Bacteria > Bacillati > Actinomycetota > Actinomycetes > Micromonosporales > Micromonosporaceae > Micromonospora > Micromonospora sp. NPDC049801. Next base: position 89,398 of record NZ_JBFAMS010000002.1, read on the forward strand.
GGCACCGCGCCGACCAGGTGCACCCGGTCGGCGACCCCGCACGACTCGGCGAGGGCCCGCAGCCGCCGGGCGTACGGGTCGGTCTCCAGCAGCCCCTCGGGCGGCCCGCCCACCACGACGCACTCCGCGTCGGGCACCAGCGCCATCGCGCGGACGACCGTCTGGAAGCCCTTGCGCTCGACCAGCCGGCCCACGGTGAGGATGCGGGCGCGGCCCGGCTCCCGGTCGGCGGCCGGCCCGAGCGGGGCGAACGAGGCGAGGTTGACGCCGGAGGGCACGACCACCATGCGGTTCCGGGGCACCCCCATCCGGACCAGCTCGCCGACCTCGTCGCGGCACTGGGCGACCACCCGGTCCACCGAGCGGCCCAGCTCCCGCTCGTAGGCGATGCGCCGGGCCGGGCTGGTGTCCTGCACGCCCTGGTGGCGGCGCTTGACCGTGCCCAGCGCGTGGTACGTCTGCACCACCGGCACGCCGGCCTGCCGGCCGGCGGTCAACGCGGCGAGGCCGCTCATCCAGAAGTGCGCGTGGATCACCTCGGGTGTCCAGTCCCCGCCCCGCCACCGCTCGACGAGCCACCGGCTGAACTCGCGCATGTGCGGCAGCAGCGCGTCCTTCGCGAGCGGCTCGGCCGGGCCGGCGGGCACGTGCACCACGTCGTACCCGTCCGGGGCGCGGACGGTCACCGGCAGGTCGAGGGCGTCGCGGCGGGTGTAGACCCGTACGTCGTGCCCGGCGGCGACGAGCGCGGCGGACAACTCGGCCACGTGCGTGTTCTGGCCGCCGGCGTCCTCCCCTCCGAGGATGGCGAGCGGGCTGGCGTGCTCCGAGATCATCGCGATCCGCATACTTCCTCCTCCAGCAGCCGGTCCCAGTCAGCGAGGAAACGGTCGAGGCCGTACCTGTCGCGCGCGGCGGCCTGGGCCGCCACGCCGGCCTGGCGTGCGGCCGCCGGCTCGGCGATGAACCGGCGGGCGGCGTCGAGCAGGACGTCCATCCGGGTGGCGAGGGCCCCCGCCTCCGGGGGCACGGCGGTGACCGCCTCGGTGGTGGCGAGCGCGACGACCGGCATGCCGATCGCCATCGCCTCGATGAGGCTGAGCCCCAGGCTGGTCCAGCGGCACAGGTGCAGGTACGCCCGCCGGCGGGCCAGTTCGGCGTGCATCCGGTCCTGCGGGACGTCGTCGTGGCTGGTGAGCCGGTCGGCGGGCAGTCCGAGGTGGTCGGCGAGGCCCGCGACGCCCATGCCGAACACGTCCAGGGGCGCGATCTCGGCGAACTGCGGCAGCAGGTCGGTGCCGGTGACCCGTCCCCGCCGCACCGGCTCGTTGATCACGACGGCGAGCCGGTCGAGTTCGCCCGTGTACGACACGGCCGGCGCGACGATGCCGTGGTCGACGACGCCGGTGCGGGTCGCGCCGGTGTCCCAGAAGATCTGGTTGAACCCGGTGACGTGGGCGACGAGCAGGTCATCACGGTCGGCCATCGGGTGCCGGGTGTTGGGGACGTCGCCCTTGGGCGTGTTGTGCTCCACGTAGATGGCGGGCAGGTCGCGACCCGGACGCCGGCCCAGCCACTGCTCGGCCAGGTCGATCTCCTCGGGGCGTTGCAGGACGACCACGTCGACGTCGGCGTCCGGCAGGTCGTCGGGGGCCACCTCGACGGCGCTGTCCGGCCACGGATACGTCCGCGCCCGGCCGAGGCCGTACGGACCCCGGTCGGGCGTGGTGGGGATCAGGTAGCGGTGACTGCCGTGCACGAAGGACGTCGTCCAGGAGCCGTGCACGTGCCAGAGCAGGATGTTCATCGGACGCCACCACCGCTGGCGGTCAGGGTCCGTACCGCCTCGACCACCTCGGCCGGGTCGACGCCGCTCAGGCACGGGTGGCCGGGGACCGGGCAGGCCGCCGCCCGGGTGTCACGGCAGGGCGCGCTCGCGTCGCCGAGCCGGACAGTGGGCACCCGGTAAGGACCCCACTGCCCGAAGGGGACGGTCGGCGCGAACAGGCTCACCACCGGTACGCCGGCGGCAGCGGCCAGGTGCGCGGGCCCGGTGTTGCCGACCACCACGGCGGCGGCGTCGGCGACGAGCGCGGCCAGTCCGGCCAGGTCGGTCGTACCGCCCAGGTCGGTGCCGCCCGCCGCCGCGACCCGGGCGGTCACCGTCCGCTCGTCGGGCCCGCCGGTGACCAGCACGCGATGCCCGGCCGCGCTGAGCGCCCCGGCGATGCGGGCGGCCAGCTCGGTCGGGCAGGCCCGGCTCGACGCGGCCGAGCCCGGGTGCAGCACCACGTAGCCGGGGTCACCGACAGCGGCCGGGCGGGACGCCACGGCGTCGTCGCGGAGCCGCAGCACGGGTTCGTCGCCGGCCGGCAACCGGTGACCGGCCGCGGCGGCGAGGGAGAGCGCCCGCTCGGGTTCGGGGACACCCGCCGGCACCCGGTGGCGGATGTCCACCAGCGCGCCCGGGTAGTCGTCGCTGATCGCGGCGATCCGGGTGATCCCGGCCATCCGCAGCAGCAACGCCAGCGGCAGGGCCGACTGGTGGAACGAGGTGAACACCACCGCCTCGTCCGCGCCGACGGCGGCGAGCCGGGCGGTCAGGCGTCGCATGTCGTCCGGGTCGACGGGCGTCGGCGCGGGGTCGATCCACGGCAGTGGGTGCTCGATGATCTCGTCGACGCCGGGCAGCAGCTCGGCGGCGGCACGCCCACGTGGTCCGCAGAGCAGCACCACCCGTCGCGCGCCGGCCGCGACGGCCCGGATCGCCGGCCCGGTGACGAGCACGTCCCCGGCCGAGTCGGAGCGCACCACCAGCGCGGTGCCCACTGCGTCGGCGGTTCGCGCGGGCTGCATGGCCCGCTGGCGGCGCAGGATCTCGTCGACCGCGGACGGCAGGTCCGGCGCCACCCAGCCGGCGGCGGCGATCTCCTCCGGGCGGGTCACCGGCGTGGGCACCAGCACCCCGGCCGCTCCGGCGGCCAGCGCCGCGCCCACGTCACGGCCGATGTCGCCCACCAGCACGCAGCGCGACGCGCTCGTGCCCAACTGCCGGGCGGCGGCGTGCACCAGGCCGGGCGACGGCTTGCGGCAGTCGCAGCCGTCGGCGTCGTCGTGCGGGCAGACCAGCCAGGCGTCGAAGCCGCCCAGCAGCTCCTCGACGCGGGCGTGTACCGCCCGCATCTGCGCCTCGTCGAAGTAGCCCCGGGCCAGGCCGGACTGGTTGGTCACCACCGCGAGGCGCAGACCGGCGGCCCGCAGTCGGTCCAGCGCCGCGCGGACGCCCGGCAGCGGGCGTACCTTCTCCGGGTCGCCGTTGTACGGCACGTCCTCGATCAGGGTGCCGTCGCGGTCGAGCAGCACCGCGTCGTACAGGACGCCACCGTGCGGTGCGGCAGGCCCGCGACCAACCCGGCCAGCACCGGCGTACACCCGGGCTGACCTGCGCTGATACGGATCCTCCTGGTCCTGTCGCACAGCCGGCGGGTTCCCGGCGCCCGAAGGAGTAAACGTCGTCGTCGGCGCCGTGGGCCAACGCCACCGGCGGTGCCCCGGTCGGCCTTACCCGCCGCCCGGAAGAAGCTAACCCGCCGGCTCGTTAGCCTCCGTCACCGCAGGGGTATGGGAGTCCAGTGGCGATAGTGGAGAAAGTGATCGACGCTCCCCCGCAGCAGGTGTTCGACGTGCTGGCCGACGGGTGGACGTACAGCGACTGGGTGGTCGGTACGGCGCACGTGCGCGACGTGGACGACGCGTGGCCCCGGGTGGGCAGCCAACTGCACCACCGGGCCGGCCCGTGGCCGTTCTCGTTGCAGGACGCCTCGACGGTGCTGGTGTGCGAGCCGCCGCACCGGCTGGTGCTGCGCGCCGGGCTGTGGCCGGCCGGGGAGGCGATCGTCGCGTTCACCCTGGAACCGGTCGACGGGAGCGCCACCCGCGTCCGGCTCGGTGAGGACTTCGCGGCCGGTCCGCTGCGCTGGGTCCGGAACAAGGCCAACGACCTCGTGCTGCACCTGCGCAACCGGGAGACGCTGGCCCGGCTCTCCGACATCGCCACCCGGCAGAGGGGCCCGCAGTGACGCGGACGGTGGTGCGCCGCCGCCCGCGCTGAGCGCGCCGCCACCTGCGGGGGGCCGGACCCACGGGGAGCCTTTTCAATCCGGGTCGGGCAACTGGCTACCCTCTGGGGTAGCCGTGTCCGCAAACCGAGGATGTCCGACATGATCGAGCCCGTCCAGCTGCCGTCGCCGTGGCGAGACGTACACCTGACAGTCGTCGTGCCCACCTACAACGAGGCGGGCAACCTGCCGGCGCTGGTCGAGCGGCTGCTCGCGCTGCCGCTGCCGGGGCTGCGCATCCTCGTCGCCGACGACAACTCCCCCGATGGCACCGGCGAGGTGGCCGACAAGCTGGCCATCGAGTACCCGGAGCGGATCGAGGTGATGCACCGGGCCGGCAAGGAGGGCCTGGGTCGGGCGTACGTCGACGGGATGACCCGGGCGCTCGAGGGCGGGGCCGAGTTCGTGGCGCAGATGGACGCCGACCTGTCGCACCCGCCGGAGGCGCTGCCCGGGATGCTGGGCGCGCTGCTCTCCACCCAGGCGGGCGTGGTGATCGGTTCCCGGTACGTGCCGGGCGGCGAGCTGGACGAGAACTGGCCGCTGTACCGCCGCGCGCTCAGCGGCTGGGCGAACCTCTACGTGCACACGCTGCTGCGGGTGCGCATCCGCGACCTGACCGCCGGCTTCAAGATCTGGCGGGCCGACGCGCTGAAGGACATCGGCCTGCACCGGGTGCAGTCCAACGGCTACAGCTTCCAGGTGGAGATGCACTACCTGGCCACCAAGCTGGGGCACACCATCCTGGAGGTCCCGATCCGCTTCGAGGAGCGGCGTGACGGCGTCTCCAAGATGACCACCGCGACCAAGGTCGAGAGCGCCCTGATGCCGTTCCGCCTACGCAGCAAGCACCGCAACATCACCCCCTGACCCCCCCTAACCCCCTCCCCCTCCCCCTCTCCCCTCCCTCCCCCCGCGTCGATCAAGAGGTTTGCGTCAGAATCCGGCCCGCCGGTGACGCAAACCTCTTGATCACCGCGTCAGGTGGGGGGGTAGATCGCTCGGTGGGCTGTGGTTACGGCCGCCTTGTAGGCGGTGCCGGTTAGGGCGCGGTCGCGGGCCAGGGCCGCGCGGGCCGCGTTCGCGCCCGGCGCGCCGTGCACCCCACCGCCCGGGTGCGCCGACGAACTGGCCAGGAAGAGCCGGTCCACCGGGGTGTCCGCGCGGCCCAGGCCGGGGATCGGGCGCAGGAACAACTGTTGGTACGCGGCGGCGGTGCCCCCGCCCAGCGCGCCACCGACCAGGCTCGGATCGCCCTTCTCCAGGTCGGCCGGTCCGGCCACGTGCCGGCCCACGATGAGCTGCCGGAAACCCGGGGCCGCCGCTTCGAGCACGTCCTCCATACGCTGCACGTGTTCGGCGATGTCCTCGGCCCGCCAGTTCCGCCGGAACGGCAGGTGGGTGTACGACCAGAGCGACTCGGTGCCCGGCGGCGAGTGGCTGGGGTCGGCCACGGACATCTGCCCGACCAGCAGGAACGGGTCGCGGGGCAGTTCACCCCGGGCCAGCTCGCCGGCGTAGCGGGTCAGCCCGTCGAGGTCCGCGCCGAGGTGCACCGTGCCGGCCCCGGCGATCGCCCGGTTGGTCCACGGGACGGGGGCGGAGAGCGCCCAGTCCACCTTCAGCGTCGAGCCGTCCCACCGGAAGTGCGCCAGGTCCTCCACGAGCCGCGACGGCAGGACCGCCGCACCGACGAGGTCGAGGTAGAGGGCGGGCGCCGGCACGTCGGCGAGGACCGCCCGCCGGGCCCGCCACAGCGTGCCGCCCTCGGTGCGTACGCCCATCGCCCGGCCGCGCGCGGTGAGCACCCGGTCGACGCGCGCGCCGTACAGGATGCGGCCGCCGCGTTCGGCGAGGCGGTCCACCAACGCGTCGGTGATCCGCCGCGCGCCGCCGTCGGGCACCGGCCAGCCGACCTGCTGGCCGAGCATGGCCAGCAGCCAGCCGTACACGCCGGAGCCGGCCTCCTCGGGGGACAGGTCGGTGTGCAGGGCGCATCCGGCGAGCAGCGCCGGGCCCCCCTCGCCGTCGAACAGCTCGTCGCCGAGTTTGCGCACCGGCACCACGAGTCGGCGGGCCAGCCGCAGCGCTCCCGCGACCCGCAGCCGGCGCAGCAGACCCAGTCCGCCGCGTACCGGCGGGAACGGCGTGGTGATCGCGGTCAACATCGGCTCGGCCACCTCGAGCCAGTCCGTGTACGCGTTCAGCCAGCGCTTCCCGTCCCCGGGGGCGAACTGTTCCAACGAGGCGGCCGTGGCGTCCGGGTCCCGGTTGATCACCGCGGCCCGCCCGTCGGGCAGCAGGTGCGCCAGTACGTCCGGGGCGTGCCGCCAGGACAACCCGTGGCGGCCCAGGTCGAGGCCGTTGAGCACGGGCGAGGCGTACCCGAGGGGGTAGAACGAGCTGTAGAGGTCGCTCAGATAGCCCGGCGCGGTCACCTCGGCCGACTGGACGGCGCCGCCGGGTACGGCGGTCGCTTCCAGCACGACCACGTCCCACCCGGCGTCGGCCAGCAGGTTCGCCGCGACCAGGCCGTTGTGCCCGGCGCCGATGACGACGGCGTCCGCGCCCTGCGCGCCGGTGGTAGTCATCCGACCCGCCTACCCGGGGCGCAACCGGGCGAAACGCGTTTGTCTCGCCGGGACCCGGGCATCCAGCGCCGCATGTACACGGTTGCGCAGCTGGTGGGCGGGGTGTGGGGCGCGGGCGGGTCCGGCGGCGAGCTGGTCGTGTGTGATCCGGCGGACGGCGAACCGGTCACCTCGGCGCCGGTCGCCACGGCCGACGAGGTCGGCAAGGCGGCCCAGGCGGCACGCGAGGCGGCCGACGAGTGGGCGGCGACCGCGCCGGCCGAGCGGGCGGCGACCCTGCACCGGGCCGCGGACGCGGTCGCGGCGCTCACCGACGAGCTGGCGGCGGCGGTCACCGCGGAGATGGGCAAGCCACTCGCGGACGCCCGCGGCGGCGTCGAGGCGGGCATCGGCACCCTGCGACAGTACGCGGAACTCGCGCCGCTGCGCGGCGGACGGACGTTGCACGGCGCGACCGACGCGGTGGACTTCATGACTCCACAGCCGCGCGGCGTGGTCGCCGCGATCACCCCCTGGAACGACCCGGTGGCGGTCTCGTGCGGGCTGCTCGGCGCGGCCCTGGTCACCGGCAACGTGGTGCTCTACAAGCCGAGCGAGCGGACGCCCGCGACGGGTTGGCTGCTGGCCCGGGCCCTGGACGGGGCGTTGCCGGCGGGCGTGCTGTCCCTGCTCACCGGCGGCCCGGAGGTCGGCGCGGCGCTGGCCGCGCAGGACGTGGACGTGATCGCGCACGTCGGGTCCACCGCCACCGGGCGCAAGATCGCCGCCGCCGCTGCCGGCACCGGCGCGAAGGTGCTGCTGGAGAACGGCGGCAGCGACCCGCTCATCGTCGACGCGGGTGTCGACCCCGAGTGGGCGGCGGAACAGGCCGCGCTCGGCGCGTTCGCCAACGCCGGGCAGATCTGCGTCGCGGTGGAGCGGATCTACGTACATCGCGACCTGGCCGACGACTTCGTGGCGGCGCTGGTGCGCCGGGCCGACGCGTTGCGGGTCGGGCCGGGGCGCGACCCGGGCACCGAGTTGGGCCCGCTCGTCGACCGGCGGCACCGCGACCACGTGCACGGACAGGTGACGGCGGCGGTGGCGGCCGGCGCGCGGGTACGCACCGGCGGGGAGCTGCCGGACGGACCGGGCGCGTACTACCCGGCCACCGTGGTCGCCGACTGCCGGCACGACATGGCGTTGGTACGCGAGGAGACGTTCGGGCCGGTCGCCCCGGTGGTGGTGGTCGATTCGTTCGACGAGGCGCTGACCTGTGCGGCGGACTCCCCGTACGGGCTGGCGGCCACGGTGCTGACCGCGTCGATGAGCCACGCGCAGCGGGCCTGGCGGGAGCTGCCGGTGGGCACCGTGAAGGTCAACGCGGTGTTCGGTGGGGCGCCGGGCGGAGCCGCGCATCCGCGCCGGTCCAGCGGGCAGGGCTTCGGCTACGGCCCGGAGCTGCTGGACGAGTTCACGGCCACGAAGGCGGTGCACATCGAGGCGCCCGGCGGCGGGCGGTGGTGAGCGGTCAAAGCGGCACGGGGCGGACGCAGGGGTGGCGCGTCCGCCCCGTGCCACGCTGCGCGTGGGTCAGTCGCCGCGAGCCTTGCGGGTCGCCCGGTCGTTGGCCTTCTCGATGGCCGTGACCAGCTCCGACTTGGTCATGCTGGACCGGCCCGGCACGTCCAGCTTGCGGGCCACCGACATCAGGTGGTCCTTGCTGGCGTTGGCGTCCACCCCACCGGCGGTGGGGGCACGCCGCTCGGGGCCTCCACCGGCGGCCTGGCGGTCGCTCGGGCCCTTACGACCCTTGGGCTCCCAGTGGTCGCCCACCTTCTCGAACTGGTGCTTCACCGCCGCGAAGGCGGTACGGTGCGACCGCTCGCCCTCGCCGTAGGTCTCCACCGCCGAGTCGTGGGTCTTCTCCCAGGTGCGCTGCGCCTTGTCCGAGGAGCGTCGCAGCGTGCTGGGCATGTCCTCGCGCGCGGGCATCTCGTCCTCCTGATGCATCGACAGAGTCACTGTGTCCGTTCCCCGCGAGCGCGGCGGCAAACCCTAGCGGCGTCGGCGGGCCGCCGAGCGGGTTTGTCGATTTCCCGCCCTGGGTACCGGCCGGTCCAGGCCAGACCGGACGACCGGTCATCCGGTGGCCGGGGCACAGGGAGCGGGCATGACGACCACGGATCCCGGCACGACACTCACCGGTTCGGGGATTCCCCGGCGGATCCGGCAACTGAGCTGGCGGACGTGGCGCGGGGTGCTGGTCCGCAGCGTGCAGAACTTCGTGAACGACAACTGCTCGGACTGGGCCGCCGCGCTCACCTACTACGGGGTGCTGGCGCTCTTTCCGTCCGCCATCGTGGTGGTGGCCCTGGTCGGCCTGGTCTCCTCGGGCGAGCGGACCCTCGACACGGTTGTCGACCTGGCCAAGCAGGTGGGTGCCGGTTCGGTGGTGGCCGACGACGACGGCGGCGTGGTCGGGGTGATCCGCTCGGTGGTCGTCCAGCAGAGCAACGCCAAGGTGCTGCTGAGCTTCGGTCTGCTCGGCGCGCTGTGGTCCGCGTCGGGCTTCATCGGTGCGTTCACCCGCGCCTCCAACGCCATCTACGGGGTGACCGAGGGCAGGCCGGTCTGGCGGCTGCGGCCGTTGCAGATCGGCCTGGCCGCCGTGACGCTGGTGCTGCTCGCGGTGGTCGCCCTCGCTCTGATCGTCAGCGGCCCGGTCACCGACGCGGTCGGCGACCTGATCAACGCCGGTGGTCTGGCGCGAACGGTGTGGAGCGTCGCGAAGTGGCCGGTGCTCGCCCTGGTGATGATGGTGCTGCTGTCCCTGCTGTTCTGGATCGCCCCGAACGTGCGCCAACCCCGTTTCCGCTGGCTCACCCCCGGCGGCGCGGTGGCCCTGCTCTCCTGGGCGGTGGTGTCCTTCGGTTTCGGCTTCTACGTCGCGAACTTCGCCACCTATCAGACGACCTACGGCAGCCTGGGCGCGGCCATCGCGTTCCTGGTCTGGCTCTACCTGTCCAACTGCGCCCTGATGCTCGGCGTGCAGATCAACGCCGAGGTGCAGCGCGGCCGGCAGTTGCAGGCGGGCGAGCGGGACGCGGACGATCCGGTGCTGCCGCCACGCAGGCCGGCCGAGGACTGAAAGGGACCGGATGTCCGGCCCGAGGGCCGGTTCGTGACCGGGTGCCGGTTTACCGGGCGGGGTGCCGGGTAGCGCAGAAGGCATGGAGCGTGGCAACAGCAAGCACGGACCGAGGATCGACGAGCAGATGAGCCAGGAGGTCAGCGGCCTCGTGCAGGGGCCGGGCACCGGCGGCTCACGGGTCGACGAGTCCCGGGTGCCCGAGCCGGCCGGTGAGGACCAGCCGGAGACCACCACGGCCCCGGCGGGCGACCTGCGCACCGGCACCCCGCAGGGGATGAGTTCCACGGACGTGGAGCAGCGCAGCCGGCTCGGCCGGTTCATCTCGATGAGCGCGCTGCCCGGCGACCGGTTGGTGCTCATCGCCAGCGCGCGGGAGAACGAGGCGCCCGACGACATCGTGGCGGCGCTGGAACGGCTGCCCGAGGGCACCGAGTACCAGACGGTCTCCGAGGTGTGGGCCGCGCTCGGCCACAAGAACGAGACAACCCGCTGGTAGTGATCGCCCCCCGATCCGACAGACAGCGGCCGAAGGAGGATTGACCGATGAGTGGCGTTACCGAACACGTCGAGGTTTCCGTACCCGTGCGGACCGCGTACGACCAGTGGACGCAGTTCGAGGAGTTCCCCCAGTTCATGGAGGGCGTGCAGGAGGTCCGGCAGCTCTCCGAGACGATGACCCACTGGACGGTGGACATCGCCGGTGTCAAGCGCGAGTTCGACGCCGAGATCACCGAGCAGCTTCCCGACGAGCGGGTCGCGTGGCGTTCGACCGGCGGCACCCAGCAGGCGGGTGTGGTGACCTTCCACCGCCTGGACGAGAGCAAGACCCGGGTCACCCTCCAGCTCGAGTTCGAGCCGCACGGTGTGGTCGAGCAGGCTGGCGACAAGCTCGGCATCGTCGACCGGCGCGCCAAGGGCGACCTGGAGCGGTTCAAGACGTTCATCGAGCGGCGCGGTCAGGAGACCGGCGCCTGGCGTGGCTCGGTGGACCGCCCGCAGCCGTGATCGGGCGTACGCGATCAACGATGGCCGCCGGTTTCCCGGCGGCCATCGTCGTGTTCCGGGCCGCGGCGCACCTGTTTGCGATCATCGCGCCCGGGTACCGCTGATGGCATGACGGACGACAGGGTGTGGCGGGACGAGGAGCGGCTGCCGCTGGAGGAGTTGGAGCGCGCCGTGGCGGGTTCCAGCATCGACGGGCAGGCTGACGACGTGACCGGCAACGACGCCGGCGAGGAGGCCGCCTTCGGGCACGGGCCGGCTGCGGCCGACCGGGGCGGCGAGGCGCCGGGGCGGGAGCCGACCGACCCGGAGCGCGCCTACCGTCCCTCCACGACCGGCCGTACCGGACCGGACAACGGATAGTCCACGCCGGGCGGCCCGGTCCGCCCGGCGTCCCCGGACGACCGGCGGGCGCCCAGCTCGTAGAGCACGATCAGCGCCAGCGCGAGCACCACCAGGGACGGGCCGAGCGCCTGTACCGACACGTTGCTGATCAGCACGCCGAGGCCCGCCGGAACGAGCGCCGCGCCCAGACCGGCGGCACCGATCTGCAACCCGATGGCGCGGTCCGCGTGCGCCGCGCCGACCCGCTCGGCGGTGGTGAGGGTGAGCAGCGGGAACACCGGCGCGGCGGCGAAACCGAGCACGACCAGGCCGAGCACGGCCAACACGGCCGAGCCGGGGACGGCGATCAGCGCCGCGCCGACGGCCATGCCCGCCAGGCTCACCCGCAACACCAGCCGGGGCCCGAGCCGTTCGGCCACCACCCCCTGCACCACCCGGCCGACGAAGAGACTCCCCCAGTACGCGGAGACGCAGCCGCCCGCCACCGCGCCGGTCAGGCCGCGCCCCTGGGTGAGCAGCAGGAACGCCCACAGCCCGGCGGACACCTCGATGGCGACGTACAGCGCGAAGGCCAGTGTCCCCGACCAGACGACCGGCAGCCGCAGGGTGGCCAGGACCGGCACCCGGACCGGCGCGGCGGTGTCGGACGTTTCCGCGTCCGCCCCGGGAGCGGGATCGCGGCGTCGCCACGCGCGTACGGTCAGCGCGAACGCCGTGGCGAGGGCGAGCTGGGCGGCGGCCACGATGCCGTACCCCCACCGCCAGGCCAGTCCGGCGCTCAGCGCCGCTGTCATGATCAGTGGACCGATCGCCACGCCCAGGCCGAAGAAGGCGTGCAGCCAGTTCATGTGGCGCGGACCGAACGCGCCGGCGGCGTACGCGTTGAGCCCGGAGTCGACAGCGCCGGAGCCCAGCCCGAGCAGCAGCGCGCAGCCCACGATCACCGCCAGCCCGGGGCTCAGGGCGTATCCGGTCAGCGCCAGGCTGGCGAGCAGGGTGCTTCCGGCGAGCAGCGCGCCCACGCCGATGCGGGCCAGCGTGAACCCGGCCAGCACGCTGGAGGTGAGGTAGCCGACGGTGCCCGCGGTGAGCAGCAACCCGACGGCCTCGGTCGGGATGCCGAAGTCCGCCCGGATCGACGGCCAGCCGACGCCGAGCAGGCCGTCCGGCAGGCCGAGGCTGACGAACGCGAGGTAGGCCAGCAGGAGCAGCGCGGCGCGGGGTGGCGGGGGCGAGGTGGACATGGGACAGCATCCTGCCGCAGCGCACCGTACCGTCGTCGGAAGGCGCCCGCCCGCTGCGACAAGAAGTGGTGTCCGGACGGTCGAGAAAGCGGACAGCTCAGTCAGAATCGGCCGATCGGGGGACGGCAAACGCGCGTGTTCGCGTAAGAATTTCGGGATGCATCAAGGCTCCGGAATCCTCTCCACGCGTCAGCGCCGCATCGCCTGGCTCGGCTTCCTGCTCGCCGCGCTCCAGGCGCCGGTGTCGGCCCGGCTCGTCTCCGACGACTCGTGGCTGTTCAGCGTCTGCGTCGCGCTGATGGTGGCCACCGTGATCATCGCCGACGACGCCGCCCGTCGTCGGCCCGCCAACGCCCCCAGCGAGTAGAGCGGCCAACCGCACTTCCGGCCAGGGGCGCTCTGCTGGTGCCGCTGGCTGCCCGTTCCTGGTCACCGGCCGGAGCCGCCCTGTGGCAGTTTCGGCCGGCGACGAATCAGACGGGCTCGATCGCAAGGCCGCTGATCTGGTCGTCCTTGATGTCGAACACGAGGGCGAAGGACAGGGGCCCGCCAGGGAAATCACCGTCCCCGGAGGCCACCAGCCGGTCGTGGGCGAACGAGGTCGGCGTGAGCACGACCCTGGGGTCGATCAGGTGCCCCTGGATCCACTCGCGGATCTCGGCCTCGCCGGTCCAGGTCTGCCCGTCATCGCGCACGGTGGCCCCGTCGCCGAAGACCGCGGCCAGCTCGTTCGCATCGTGCGCGTTGGTCGCCGTGATGAAGTGATCGACGGCCTTGGGCAGAGTGATGTCGTTCATTTCTTCTCTCCAGTCTTCTCGGGTGCCAGGACGCGGGCGCGTCCTGGTGTGTGACAGGCTCAGAAGTCCGCTCCACGGGAGAGCTTCTCGTTCGCGCGCAGCTCCGCGAGCGCGTTCTCGTGCATCGCGACAACGGCGTCGTAGCCGGAGTTGCCGAGCACGATCCGCTTCGGCGGGACGGGTGCGTTCAAGGCGCTGATCACGGCCTGCACTCCACGAACGGGGTCTCCCGCCTGCTTTCCGTTGTGGTCCACGAACGCCGCCCGGACGCCCTCGACCATCGGCAGGTAGGCGTCGACGGTCTCGTTGACGTCCTCGTTCTGGAAGTAGGCGAAGGCCTTGGTGCGGAACGCTCCCGGCTCCACGACGAGCACGCGCACGCCGAACGGCTCGACTTCCTGGCGCAGTGTCTCCGACAGTCCTTCGATCGCGAACTTCGCCGCCGCGTAGTAGCCGAACCCCAGCGCGCCGACGAGGCCTGCCACCGACGACATGTTCACGATCCAACCGTCGCCGCGTGCCCGCATACCGGGCAGGACGGCGCGTACCACCTCGACCACGGCGAACAGGTTGAGGTCGAACGTGCGGCGGATCGTCTCGTCGGGGGCACCCTCGATCGAGCCGTACCAGCCACGGCCCGCGCTGTTGACGAGCACGTCGATCCCGCCGAACCGCTCCTCGGCCGCCCTGACCGCCGCACGCACCTGGTCGGCATCGGTGACGTCGAGCTGCAGGACCAGCACCCGGTCGCCGTAGGACTCAGCCCACTCCCGCAGCTCAGCAGGCCGACGCGCGGTCACCACCACCTGATCGCCCTGCTCCAGGGCAGCCTCGGCATAGACGAGGCCGAACCCGCCGGGCGTCCCACCCGTGATGAACCAAGTCCTCATGGACTTCTCCTTTCGCTATAGCGAGCAATGTAGCGCTACATGAGCTAATGTAGCAACTATGCAGAACGCACGAGATCGACTCCTGCTCGCCGCGGCGGAACTGCTGGAGAGCGGCGGCACGGTGTCCACCAGGGCGGTGTGCGACCGCGCCGGCGTGCAGGCCCCGACGCTGTACCACCACTTCGGCAGCAAGCAGGGCCTGATCGACGCCGTGGCGAGCCACGGCTTCACCCAGTACACGGCGATCGAGAACTCTGGCGACCCGCTGAACGACCTGCGCGAGGGCTGGGACAGACACGTACAGTTCGGGCTGGAGCACCCGTCGTTCTACGGGCTGCTCTACGGCCGCGCAGAGCCGGGAAGGCCCTGCGCCGTCACCGCTCCCGCGCACGCCGCGTTGCGCGACCGGTTGACCGCCGCCCGGGGCCGACTCAAGGTGCCGGCGGCCGATGCCGCCGAACAGGTGTTGGCCGCCAACGTCGGCATCACGCTCACCTTGATCAGCCAGCCAGAGCCGGATCTCGAGCTGTCCGGACGTGTCCGCGAGGCCGCGCTGGCCGGAGTCCTGCGCATGGCCCCCACCGACGCCCCCGCGACTCGTGCGAGCGCCGCGCTGACGCTACGTGCGCTGGTCGGCGACGACCCGGGCGACCTCACCCCCGGCGAACACGCGCTGCTCGGCGAGCTCCTGGACCGCCTGGCCCGTTAGGCCGTGTCTTCGAAGGATCTTGGTGGAGAATGATGTAGGGCGGCCTTCGATGGCCTGGGACGAACTCTGGCGTTCCGACCGCCACGCCATGCGACCGACGGTGACAACACCCCGGTGAGTGTGATGCCGGTGAGTCATCTAGATGACTCACCGGCATCACGCTCACCAGCACGACCGCCGCCGCTCAGCGCCCCGGCCCCGACCGTCCACCCCGACCGCCGGCGGCTCGACGCGGGCCAACCACGGCTCCAACGCCCCCACCGTGCCGGCGAACGTCGTCGCCGGGACGGCGACGAACAGCCTCGCGACCACCTCGGTCTCGCCCGGCTCGATCTTCAGCGTGCGGTCGGGGGTAAGGCTGGTGCCGTGGGTCGCGCCCTCCCAGCCCAGGTCCTGGCTGGCCCGGTCGATCACCAGCCGAAGCGGCGCAACAGTCCGGCGGCCAGGGCCACGAACGCTCCTTGTGAATGACGGGGACCGGCCCATCAGGCCCCATCATTCGCGTCCGCCAGTCCAGTGTCAGTCCGGGCGGGCCTCGTGCCCCGGCTGGCCCCGGGTGCGGCGGCGCTCCTTCATCTCCGCCTCGTAGAGGTGTCGCCGCCCGCCCACCAGTTCGTCGCGGGCCTGCTGGTCCAGCTCCCGGAACAGCGCGTGGTAGCCGTCGTCGAAGTCCTCGACGATCTGGAAGGTCCACCGGCCGGCGATCACGTTGCGGCCCAGCAGCTCGGTGTCGATCCGCTCGGCGATCCGGTGGTGCCCGGCCGCGCGGAACGTCTCGATCGCGTCGTCGAGCATCAGGTCGGCGTGCCCGATGAGCTGGTGCAGCGAGTAGAGGTGTCCGCGGGCCCGTTCGACGCACTCCAACGCCTCGCTGAGCTTGCCCAGCGCGGCGACCGTCTCGTCGCTCACCCCGGCCGGCCGCCGGTGCTGCTCGTCCGGCCCATCCGCCCGCTGCCCCATCGCCGCTCCCACACTCTGCGCCGTCCTGCGTCGTCCAGTGCCTGGTGCCCCGTCTGTGCCGGATCAACCCTCGCGGCCAGCGTCGCTCGTCCGGTGGCACAACCCACAAGCACCGAGCGGCCGAGGTCGGTCGATCACCGGTCGGTTAGCCTCGGTCACCATGCGTGTGCCGTTCAACCGGGTCGCCTCCCCGACCGCCGTCGAGTCGGCGCGGTCCACCCTGGCCGCCCTCACCGTCACCGTGGGCACCGCCGGCCTCGCGGCCGCCGCCGCGCGTCCCGGGCTGCTGGCGCTGGTCGACCAGCACGCCGCCGCCGTCCGCGACAGCCTGGACGGTGACCGCCGGCCGTTGACGGCCGCGGCGCTCGCCGGCTACGCCGAGGGGGTACGCGACGCCGCCCTGGAGCACGGGTGGGCCCCACCGCGCGGGTCGGTGGACTGGAGCGCGCCGGAGTGGCCGCTGGCCCGGCTGGTCGCCGTCTGCGCGCTGGCCCGCTCGCTCGACCGTTCCTGAGCACGCGGAGGGCGCCCACGCGAGCCGCGTGGACGCCCTCCCTCGCACGATCACGCCCCGTTACGGGCGGTACTGCTGGGTTTCGTCGGCCGCTCCGGACTGGTACGTACCACGTCCGCCGGCCACCGTCGACTGCTCGTCGACCCGGGGCATGGCCTGGGTCCGGTCGCCGCCACGGTCGGCCATCTGCCGCTCCATGTCGCCGCGCCCCGCCGAGGCGGCCCGCCGGTGCTCCTGCACCGCCTGGGCTTCCCGGGCGGCCCGGTCCAGCCAGCCGTCCCAGCGGTTCTGCATCGGCTTGACCAGGCCACCGCCGACGCCGACGATCAGGATGCCGGCGACCGTTGCGAGGACCGCGATCAACACCGGAGTGGTGACCGTGGTGGCGATACCCACCTGGTTCAGGGCGGCGATCACGCCGAGCGCGATGATGAAGATCGCCGTCAGGTCCGCCAGGACCTTGCCGTACGAGAGTCCGCCCAGCGCCCCGGTGACCAGATCCCGGACGGCGTTGGCGATGGCGGCCGCGACCACCACGATGACGATCGCGATGAACGCGCGCGGCAGCCAGGCCACCACACCGCGGATCAGGTCACTGATCGCGTTGGGCCCCCAGACTCCGAAGGCGAACTGCAGGGTGAACAGCAGGACGGCGTAGTACGCCAACCTGGCCAGGATGTCGCTGGCGTCGTACTTCGTTCTCTCAAGTGCCCGTTTGATGCCTCCGCGTTCTACCGCTTCGTCGAAGCGCACCCGTTCCAGCACCGCATCCACGATCTTGAGGACCGCTCTGGCGATAAGCCAGCCGACCACGAGGATGACGATGAAGGCCACTGCCTTCGGGATGAAGAGCAGCACCGACCTCCAGGTGTCGGCGATGGCGTCGCCGATGTCGGCCTGCCGCACCGCGAGGGTTTTCAGCATGATGTCCCTCCTGTCGCGTGGACTGCGCCGGGCGCATACCCGGCCACCGGTACGGCAGTCCGGGCGGCTCACTGCCATTTTTCCGACAAGTCGACAAACAGGGGCCTTGACCTGCCCGAACAGCAACCGCGCCGGGGGTGTCGGCGACCCGCGCGCATGATCGGATGCGGCTGAGCGACGGCCGGCTAGGCTGCGAACATGCCAGGAACGGTCGGGCGAGTCCCCACGCCATCAATTCCGGCCCCCGGCGCATCCACCGGCCCCGGCGCGGCAGCCGTGCTCGCCCACGACTGGTCCGCCACCGCGCTCGGCCCACCTGAGGGGTGGGACGCGGCGGTCCGGGCCGTGGTGGGGCTGATCCTCGCCTCGCCGATGCCGATGGCGCTGGCGTACGGCGACGACCTGGTCCTGCTCTACAACGACGGCTACGCCGAGTTGCTGGGGAGCAAGCATCCGACCGCCCTCGGTCGACCCGCCGCCGAGGTCCACGCCGAGGTCTGGGACCTGCCCGGCTTCGGTGACGCGATCGAGCGCGCCTACCGCCAGGGTGTGCCGTTCCTGGAGAAGGAGTCCACGCTCCCCCTGATCGGGGAGAACGGCGGCGCCGAACAGGTGGTCTTCACCCGCAGTCACTCGGCCGTACGCGACAGCGACGGGCAGATCGTCGGAATCCTGACGGTGGCCGCCGAAACCACTCACGTCACCGAGCAGTTGCAGAGTCTCAGCGAGGTGGCCGCCGCGCTCGCCGGCACCCTCACCCTCGACGACGTGGCCCGGGTCGCGCTGCGCCACACCATCGGAATGTTCGACGCCGACCGGGTGGCGTTCGTGGTCGACGAGGGTGGCGGCGGCTGGCGGATGGTGCGTCGGGTGCGCGGCGAGTTGATGGACGAGGCAGACGAGCGGCTGCCTCCGCTGTGGCGGCGGGCGCCGGCCGACTGGGAAGGTCCCGTCGCGCTGGCCGCCCGGTCGGGCGAGGCCCGGTTCATCCGCGACGGCCAGCCGCTGCGCGAGACCGCCGTGGACCGGCATGACGAGAAGATCCGCTCGATGGCCACGCTCCCGCTGGGCACGTCGGTGGTTCAGGGCGGGCTGACGGTCGGCTACCAGGGCGCACACTCCTGGTCGGCCGCCGAGCGCGCGCTGCTCGCCGCGGCGGCGGAGCTGATCGGCCAGGCCGCCGAGCGGGCGCGGCGGTTCGAGACCCAGCACGGCACCGCCCAGTTGCTGCAACGCAGCATGCTGCCCGAGCACCTGCCCGACCTGCCCCGGCTGCGGATCGCGGCCCGCTACGACCCCGGGGTCGACGGCAACGCTGCCGGCGGCGACTTCTACGACGCGTTCCTGCTGCCCACCGGCGCGCTCGGCGTGGTGTTGGGCGACGTCGCCGGGCACGACGTCCAGGCGGCGGCACGGATGGGGCAGGTGCGGGCGGCCCTGCGCGCGCTGGCCCTGGCCGATCCGGCGCCGGACGCGGTGCTGACCGGTCTGGACCGGTTGGTGACCAGCCTCGGCGCGGAGGCCGGCAGCCACGAACTGTTCGTCACCGTGGCGTTCGGGGTCATCGACGCCGAGCGGCGGGAACTGACCCTGGCCAGCGCCGGTCATCCCGCTCCCCTGATCCGCCGGTGCGCGCCCGACGGCCGCACGCACGCCGAGTACGTGCAGGTGCCGGCCGCTCCCCCGCTGGGACTGGGCGGACGACCGACCACCGTCACCGTCGCGTTCCCGCCCGGCGACACCCTGCTGCTGTTCAGCGACGGCGTGGTGGAGCGGCGCAGGCAGAGCCTGAGCGCCGGGATGGACGCCCTCGGCGACGCGGTGGCCAAGGCCGGTACCAGCGACCCTCGTGCCCTCTGCGCGGTGGCGACCGCGGCGGTGGCCGGCGGTACCGAGGACGACGTGGCGGTGCTGGCGGTCGAGCACGCCCTCAAGCCGAGCCGGTCGACGGCGATGGAGATGCCGGCGGAGCCGACCGCGCCGAGCCGGGTCCGGCACTGGATGACCGGTCAGCTCACCGAGTGGCAGGTGCCCGAGTCGGTGATCGGGGCGGCGGTATTGTGCACCAGCGAGCTGACGACCAACGCGTTGCTGCACGCCGGCACGGCCGCCCGGGTGGAGATCGACCTGAGCCCCGAGCGGCTGCTGGTCTCGGTCGCCGATTCCGGCACCCGGGGCACCGTGACCCGGGCCCGTACCGACACGTTGAGCAGTCGCGGGCGTGGACTGGGCCTGATCGAGGAGCTGAGTGACGCTTGGGGCACCGATCCGTCGGTGCGCGGTTCGACGGTCTGGTTCGAGATCCTCGTCCCACCGGCCGAACCACACTGAGTCGTACCCACCGACCCGTGCGGGGCGAGTCAGCCGATCGCCGAAGGGGTAGGAGTGCGGCCATGGCCAACGAACAGCCCCAAGGGGTGCTCTTCGACGTCGACGGAACGCTCGTCGACACCACGTACCTGCACACGGTGAGCTGGTGGGAGGCGCTGCGCCAGGCCGACCGGCCGGTACCGATGGCCACCGTGCACCGCTCGATCGGCATGGGCTCGGACAAGCTGCTGGATCACCTGCTCGGCCCGGAGCGGGACCGCGACGAGGATCCGAAGCTGCGCGAGGCGCACGACACCCTCTACACCGAGTACTGGGAACGGCTGACGCCGCTGCCCCGGGCGGCGGACCTGCTGCGCGCCTGCGCCGAGCGCGGGTTGCGGGTGGTGCTCGCCACCTCCGCCGCCGAGCACGAGGTGGGCGCGCTGCGCCGGGCACTGAACGCGGACGACGTGGTGGACACCGTCACGTCGTCGGCCGACGCCAAGGAGAGCAAGCCCGCGCCGGACATTCTCGAAGCGGCGCTCGATCAGTCGGGGCTGGCCGCCGAGCGGGTCGTCTTCGTCGGCGACTCGGTGTGGGACGTCGCGGCGGCCGGCAAGCTCGACATCCCGTGCGTCGGGTTGACCTGCGGCGGCACGAGCCGCGGCGAACTCGCCGGCGCCGGCGCGGTGGCCGTGTACGACGACCCGGCCGCGCTGCTGGCCGAGCTGGCGGACTCCCCCCTCACCCGCCCGAGGTGAGCCCCACTCCGGTTCGTCCGGGTCGACACGCATAGCCACCAGTCTCGCGGGGCATGGTCTGTGGCCACCTGCCCGCACCGTGCGGGTGCGGCGAGAGGGTGGTGTCCGTGGAGCCGGTAGATGTGGCGTTCGCGTTGGTGGGCGTGGGCGCCCTGCTCGCGGGCATTCTGCCCCGGGTGTTGGAGCGCCGACCGCTGTCCATGCCGATCGCGTTCCTCGCCCTCGGCATGCTGGTCTTCCTCCTTCCGATCGAACTGCCCACGCCGGACCCGCTGGCCCATCCCGAGCTGGCCACCCACCTCACCGAGATCGGCGTGATCGTCGCCCTGATGGGCGCCGGGTTGAAGATCGACCGACCGTTGAGCTGGGCCCGGTGGTCCTCCACCTGGCGACTGCTGGCCATCGCGATGCCGGTGTGCATCGCGGCGGTGGCGCTGCTCGGCTGGTGGTGGGCCGGTCTGGTGCCGGCGGCGGCGCTGCTGCTGGCCGCCGCGCTGGCCCCGACCGACCCGGTGCTCGCCGCCGACGTGCAGGTCGGCGAGCCGACCGATGTGGAGGACTCCGAGGACGAGGTCCGCTTCGCCCTGACCTCGGAGGCCGGCCTCAACGACGGGCTGGCGTTCCCCTTCGTCTACGCGGCCATCGCCATCGCCTCGACCAGCCTCGCCCCGCGCGCGTGGATGGCCGAGTGGTTCACCGTCGACGTGCTCTGGAAGGTCGGCGTCGGGGTGGGCGGCGGCCTGCTCATCGGCTGGCTGCTCGGCAAGCTGTTCTTCCGGGCGCCCAGCGAGTTGCGGCTGGCCCGGCACGCCGAGGGGTTCCTGGCGCTGGCCGCCACGTTCCTCGCGTACGGGCTGGTGGAGGTGGCCGGCGGGTACGGCTTCCTGGCGGTTTTCGTGGCCGCGCGGGCCATCCGGGCCGCCGAGCGGACCCACGAGTTCCACTCGGTGCTGCACGACTTCGCCGAGCAGGTCGAGCGGCTGCTCACCCTGGTGCTGTTGCTGCTGCTCGGCGGCGCGATCGTGGGCGGCCTGCTCGCGCCGCTGACCTGGCCGGCGGCGGCCGTCGGGCTGGCGCTGGTCTTCCTGATCCGGCCGGTCGTCGGCTGGTTGTCGCTGCGCGGCGCGCCCGGTCGTCCGGCGGAGCACTGGGTGATCTCGCTGTTCGGCATCCGTGGGGTGGGCTCGTTCTACTACCTGGCGTACGCCACCACGAAGGCGGACTTCCCGCAGGCAGAGTTGCTGTGGGCCACCGTCGGGCTGGTGGTGCTCGTGTCCGTGGTGGTGCACGGCGTCGCCGCGACCCCGGTGATGCAACTGCTGGACCGCGAGGGCGAGCGCACCGAGGACCCGTCCGAGTCCGAGGCCCGGCCGGTGGCCGTCGCCGGGCACTCCTGAGCGCGCCGGGACTCCTCAGCCGAGGCGGGAGACGAGCGCGTGACCGAGGTCCCGGCCGGAGCGCCAGGCGCTCTGCACACGGGGTGCGCCGAACGCGTCGCCGGCCAGGCCGATCCCGTCGGCGTCGAGGTGGTGGGTGACGTCGGTGGGTTCGCCGGTCGGCTTGGCGTACGTCCAGCGGTGCACGTGCACGTCGGCGGCCTCGTCGGGCAGACCGAGCAGGTCCCGGACGGCCTGCTCGATCGCCGGGCCGGCGGCGCTGGGCTGGGCCAGGTGCCCGGCGGCGAACTCCGGCACGGTGTGCGCGACCAGCACCGGCGCGTCGTCGCCCCGCCGGTCGCCGTCGTCGCAGACGAGACTGAGCACCGGATGGTCGTTGACGAACGCGCCACGGAAGGTCGGCCAGCGCCGGGAACCGAAGCGCAGCACCGCGGCGAGGGTCGGCGACCAGGTCTGCGCCTGCACGACGCGGGTGGCGTCGGCCAGGGCCGGATCGAGCAGCAGGGCCGCCTGTGGTCCCGGCATCGCCAGGGCGACCGCGTCGTACGCCTCGCCGTCGACCGTCGGCCCGGGTTCCACGGCGAGCACCAACCGGTCGACGGTCACCGGCACCGGACGGGCCAGGTGTTCGACGAGCGACCGCAGCCCGCGTGGGGCGGCGTAGCGCAGCGGGCCGGGCACCTCGTGCCGGCCGTTCGTGTCGTACGCCCAGAAGGTGTCGGTCCACTCGCGGACCAGGCCGGCGGCACGCCACTCGTCGACCACGGCGGCGAAGTCCGGGTCGCTGGCCGTGAAGTACGCGGCGCCGATGTCGGCGGGGCGACCGTCGAAGCGTTTGCTGGCCATCCGGCCGCCACTGACGTGCCCCCGCTCGCGCACCCGCACCGGCAGCCCGGCGCGGGTCAGCTCCACGGCGCACGCCACCCCGGCGATGCCCGCCCCGACCACCAGCACGCCCGCCGAGTCAACGCTCATCCGATGATCGTAGGCGTCGTCCGGGGGCATGAACCGGCGGTAATCGGGGTACTGGCACACCTGTTCGAAGAAAGGGTGATGAGGATGACGGACCGTAGCAACGATCAGGCCGACCCGCGCGGCGCGATCAAGGACCCGGACGAGTGGGTCACCGGCGACGAGCCGCCCACGGCGGCCCAGGAGTCGTACCTGGCCACGCTGGCCCGGGAGGCGGACGCGACGCTCCCGGACGACCTGACCAAGGCCGAGGCCTCCAAGCGGATCGACGAGCTCCAGGCCGAGACGGGCCGGGGCCAGTAGGCGCGCTGGTCAGCGACGCGGCAGGATATGCAGGCGTACGGACGTAAGGCTCCCCCGGGTCGTCTCGGCCTCGATGTAGGTGGCGTGTGGCTGAGAGCGGCGGTCGGTGGGCGACCCGGGGTTGAGCAGGCGCAGCCCGTTGGGGGCCACGGTGTCCCAGGGGATGTGCGAGTGCCCGAAGACCAGCAGGTCGACGTCGGGGAAACGGGCCGCGCACCGCTGTTCGCGGCCGGTGCGCGGACCCGTCTCGTGCACCACGGCCACCCGTAGCCCGTCGAGGTCCACGCGGGCCACCTCGGGCAGCTGGGCGCGCAGCGCCGGCCCGTCGTTGTTGCCGTACACCGCGACGAGCCGTCGCGCGCGGGCGGTCATCGCGTCGAGCAGCGACTCGTCGACCCAGTCGCCGGCGTGCAGCACGACGTCCGCCGCCTCGACCGCCGTCCACAACTGCTCCGGGAGGTCCCGGGCCCGCTTGGGGAGATGCGTGTCCGCCGTGAGCACCAGCCTCATGCCGGCATCATCTCCCGGACGTGGGCCGCGTGCTCAGCGCGACGCCGGGGTGAAGAAGGAGGGCGGCATGCCCAGGCTGCGCAGCGCCGAGTCCTCTTCGACGTCGCTGAGCACACCGGCGGCGTTGATCAGACCGATGTGCGAGAACGCCTGGGGAAAGTTGCCCAACTGCTCCCCGGTCAGCGGGTCGATCTGCTCGGCGAACAGTCCCAGATCGTTGAGTCGCGCCAGTAGCGTCTCGAACAACTCGCGCGCCCGGTCCCGTTCGCCGGCCAGCGCCAGGCAGCAGACCAGCCAGAACGAGCAGATGAGGAACCCCGCCGGGTCGCCGTCCCAGCGTCGCAGCAGGCCGTCGTGGGACAGCTTGTCCTCCACGGCACGGATCGTCGAGCGCATCCGCTCGTCGTCGGCCGGCAGGAACCCCACCAGGGGCATCACCAGCACCGACGCGTCCAGGTCGTCGGATTCATAACTTCCGGTGTACGCCCCGACCCGCTCGCTCCATCCTCGTTCCAGCACCTCGGCACGGACCTTGTCGCGGGCGGCCGCCCAGCGGGCCACGTCCTGCGGCTCCCCGAGTCGGGTGCCGAAGCGGACCGCCCGGTCCAGCGCCGACCAGCAGTGCACCTTCGAGGACACGTGGTGGTGTTCGACCCCGCGCTCCTCCCACATCCCCGCGTCCGGCAGCGGCCAGTCCCGGGCCGCCTTGTCGGCGAGGGACCGCAGCAGGTGGTAGACGTCCGGCTCCAACGGTTCCAGCCGGTCACGCATGAGCCAGGCCGCGTCCATCGCCTCGCCGAAGACGTCGGTCTGGCGCTGCCGCCACGCGTCGTTACCGATCATCACGGGCGGGCTGTCGCGGTAGCCGGCGAGCTGGTCGAGGCGGTGTTCGGTGAGGTCCCGCTCCCCCAGCACCCCGTACATGATGGGCACCGGCTCCTCGTCGATCCGGCCCATCGCCCGGCCGAGCCAGGTGAACTGCCGCTGCACCTCGTCGAAGCAGGCCGTCCGCCAGAGCGCCCGCAGGGTCAGGCTGAAATCACGCACCCAGACGTACCGGTAGTCGTAGTTCCGGTCCCCGCCGAGCTCCTCCGGCAGCGACGTCGTCACGGCGGCGACCACCGCGCCGCTGGGTCGGTACGTCATGCCCTGCACGATCAGCGCGCTGCGTCGCACATGCTCGGCGTAGATCCCCTGGTACTCGTGCTTACGGACCCAGGAGCGCCACCCCTCGGCCGTGTCGGCGATGGTCCGGTCGGCGTCGGGCACCTGTGGCCGGGGCGAGTCGTAGGTCGGGGCGTACCCGAGGGTGAAGTTGTTCGTCGTGCCGGCGCGGACGGTAAACGCGGCGGCGGCCTCGCCGTCGCCGCAGGTCAGCCGCACGCTGCCGACCAGGGTGAGCCGGCTCGCCCCGCCGACCGCGTCCAGGGCGCCGTCCTGCTCGACGAGGAACGGCGTGGTGCGGCCGTACTCGAACCGGGGCCGGTAGTGCACCCGCATCGGCACCTCGCCGGAGAGGCCCCGCACGCTGCGGACCAGCACCTGTGGCGAGCGGTAACCGATGTCGTGCTCGCGCGCGCCGGGTTCCAGGGCGAGCGCGTCGGTCAACTCCACCTCGCCCGCGGCGGTGCGGAAGACGGTCCGCAGGACCAGGGTGTCGTCGAGGTAGCTGCGTTCGACGGTGAAGTCGTCGGTCTCCGGCCGGATCGACCAGTGCCCGGCGTCCTCGCCGATCAGCCGCGCGAACACCGACGGGGCGTCGAACCGACCCGGGCACCACCAGTTCACCGACCCCGCGTGGTCCACCAGAGCCGCGCTGCGGCCGTCCGCGAGGAAGCCGTGGTCGCTGATCTTTGCGGTCTGCACCCGGCTGCCTACCCGGGCCGTCCCCACGCATGCCTCCCGAGCCGCGGCACCCGCCCGCCGGCCCGGCGTTACCACTCGGCACTTGCGGGAAACCGGGCGGCTGACGAGGGAGGATGCTGATGACCTCAGCCCCGGAGCCGACCGCCGCCTGGCGGCCCGGCGCAACCAGTGGTGACGTGCTTCCGTCCGGCCCGGCAGGCCGCCCGTCGACACCCGGCGCGGACGGGCACGGGCCGGAAGGTGGCCCACCCACCGTGACGATCGGCTCGTATCCGGACTATCCGTCCGCGCAGAAGGTGGTCGACTACCTGGCGGACAACCGCTTCCCGGTGGAGCACACCGCCATCGTCGGCACGAACCTGACGCTTGTCGAGACGGTGCTGGGACGGATGACGACGGGCCGCGCGGCCCTGCTCGGCGCCGGCACCGGCGCCTGGTTCGGGCTCTTCATCGGCCTGCTGTTCGGCATCTTCACCGTCGGCAACTGGCTGGCGGTGATCCTGGTCGGACTGGTCATCGGCGCGATCTGGGGCGCCGTGTTCGGCGCGGTCGCGCACGCCATGACCGGCGGGCAGCGCGACTTCACCTCAGCCAGCTCGCTCCGCGCCGGCCAGTACGCGGTAACTGTCGACGCGCAGCTAGCCGACCAGGCGAGGCAGCTCCTGGGCCGCATGCAGATGCCCGGCTCACGCCCGGCAACGACCCGCTGACCCGCTGACCCGTCGACACCCCGCCGCCGATCTTGCACTTTCTGCGCTACCACATTGGCGCAGAGCGGGCATATCAGTGACCGAAAGTGCAAGATCGGCGCGCGCCGGGCGGGGGTCAGCTAGTAGTCGGTCTTGGCGACCTCGCGGCGACAGACGAGGGCGAGGCTCATGCCCTTCTCGACGTCGCCCGGGTCGTCGGGTGTTCCCCGGTAGCCGTAGCTCGCTCCGTCGGGTGACAGCTCGACGTCCACGCCCTTCGCCCTCAGGCACTTGACCACGGCGTACGTGAAGTCGCGGGCCTTCGGGTTGGCGGGGTCCTCCTCCCAGGGTGGGAGCGGGTTGAGGGGTTCGCACGCCTTGTTGGCGGCCTCCCGGGCGGCGTCGCCGAGCGGGGGCTTGCGCTTCTGCCGGATGGCGATGACGTCGAGCCCGTGCTGCTTGAGGCAGTCGTCGTAGGGCTTCATCTTCGCGGTCCGGTCCGCGTCGGTGTCGTCGAGGCGGAACCTCGGCGCCTCGACGGTCGGCGACGCGCTCCGCGACGGCGACGCGGCGGTCGCCGTCTGGAGGGTGGCGACGTCGGGCTGTTCTTCACCGGTCTTCGCGCCGCCGGGGTCGCATCCGGCGGTCGCCGCCACGATGACGGCCGCGAACACCAGGAACGCCATGCGCTGCCTCGCCATGCTGTGCCTCTTTCCCGTCGTGTGACCGATTCGGCCCCACCCTGGCGCAGGCATGTCAGGAAGCTGTCAGCTCGGTGTTCGTAACCGGTTCTCCCGCTCGCCGGTCAGTCGTGGTAGGCCAACTCGCCGGCGCGCAGCGGGACGTCGACCCGGTTCTCCGACGGCGCGAGGGGGCAGGCCCAGCGGTCGTCGTACGCGCAGCTCGGGTTGTAGAGGTAGTTAGCGTCGAGGCGGACGCGGTCGCCGGGCAGCAGCTCGACGCCCCGGCCGAAGGTGCCCTTCACCGTGTCGGTGAGGTAGCGGCCCCCGCCGTACGTCTGCTGTCCGCAGGTGCCGTCGCGCAGCGGCACGAACAGTCCGCCCCCGTACGCCTCGATCCACCACAGCGTGAGCGGCCCCCACGACGTCTCGGCCACCGCCACCCGCCGGTACGTCACGACGCCGTCCGGGCCTCCGGTGTCGATGCTCAGCTCACCGCTGGCCGGCCGTAGCGGCGCTTCGACCACGGCCTCCGGGTTGGGTGGGAAGTACCGCACGCCCCGGAAGGCGGGCCGTTCGTCGGGCGGGATGGGGCTCTGCGGGTGGGTGGCGAAGAGGTCGTCGCGGCCGGCGCGGAAGCCCGCCAGGTCGACGTCGGACAGGTAGAGCCGGGCCACCCGCTCCCGCCAGTCGGCCAGTTCGAGGTCGGTCAGCATGCGGGGGACTCCTTGTCGAGGGACAGCTCTCCGGACTTCAGGGGCCGGCCGCACGCCTGGCAACGGACCTCGGCGACGAACACCTCGCCACAGACGTCGTGGATGAAGTCGACCTGGGGCACGTCGGCATCGCTGTAGGTGTCGCCCCAGCGCTTGAGCACGAGGATGACCTGACCGAGGTCCCGGCCCTTCTGGGTGAGTTCGTACCCGGCGACCTTGCCGTCCTCGGCGGCACGGGCCTGCAGGATTCCGGTTTCGGCCAGTTTCCGCAGCCGGGCGGCGAGGACGTCCCGGGGTGCGCCGACCGCTCGCAGGATCTCGGTGTACCGCGACGCGCCGAAGGCGAGGGCGCGCACGATGTGCAGCGACCACCTGTCGTTGACCGCGTCGAGCGCCACCGCGAGAGTGTCCCGCTCTGGTTTGGAATTCAAACCGGGGGTGCTACGGTTCATCTGGTTGGACATTCAAACCACACTACCCGAGGAAGCACCCATGACGTCGCCATCCGAGTCACCCACCGAGCGGGAAACGCCCGTCACCACACAGCGTGCCGCCTGGCTCTCTCTGGTGATCACCGGGCTGATCATCGGTACGGCGTTCATCGCCGTCTACGTCGGGCTGCAACGTGATCCCGCACCGAGCCGCCTGCCGATCGCGGTCGTCGGCGAGCAACTGGCCACCGCCGCCCACGGCGGGTTCGGCGACGCCGTCGCCGTAACCCAGGTCACCAGCGTCGACGACGGTGCCGCACTGGTCCACGACGGGGGCGCCGTCGCGGTTCTCAGCGCGGCCGCGCCCGACAGCCTGCGCCTCGACTACGCCGGCGCGAGCGGGTTCAGCGAGAGCGGTGCCGCCCGGCAACTCGTCGCCGGTCTCGGCAAGCAGGCGGGCATGACCGTCCAGGAGAACGACATCGTCCCGCTGGCGAGCTACGACAGTCGCGGGCTGTCCGCCTTCTACGTGGTCTTCGGGGTCACCCTCTCGTCGTTCGTCCTCGCGCAGGGGCTCACCGCCGCCACCGCGAAGGTGCGCCTGCGCCACCGGCTCTACGCGATGGGCGGGTTCGCGGTCGTGATCGGCGTGGTCGCGGCCACGGTCGCCGGCCCGGTGTACGGCTCACTGACGGCGCCGTTCCCCCTGCTCGCCCTGTCGCTCATCCTGCTGTCGGCGGCCAGCGCCTTCACCACGAAGGCCCTCGGCGCCTGGCTCGGGCCGATCGGTATCGCGCTCGCCGTGCTCACCCTCACCACCATCGGCAACGCGACGAGCGGTGCGACGATCGGCGTCGACCTGCTGCCGGGCTGGGCGCAGGCGATCTCGGCGAAGCTTCCGCCGGGTGCGGCCGTCCGCGCGGTGAACAACTTCGGCTACTTCGGCGGCTCGCACACGCTGGTGCCGCTCGCGGTGCTCGCCGCCTGGTTCCTAGCGGGGCTCGGGTTCGTCCTGCTCCGACAGCGGACCGCCGCGCGACGTCCGCTCGCCGCCGAGGCCGGCCGATGACCGCCCGGGTGAGCCCGTATCTCAGCTTCGCCGGCAACGCCCGGGAAGCCATGGGGTTCTACCAGTCCGTGTTCGGCGGCGGTCTCCAGATCACCACTTTCGGCGACCTGCACGGACCCGACGACGCGGCGACCGACGATCTGGTCGCGCACGTGATTCTCCGGGGAGCGTCCGGGATCGTGCTGATGGGCTCGGACCGCAAGCCCGGCGACGACGGGACCGGTAGCCCGCCGTCGATCACCCTGGGCGGTGACGACGAAGCGGAACTCACCGGGTACTGGGAGCGGCTCTGCGCGGGCGGCAGCGTCACGGTGCCGTTCGCGCGGTCACCCTGGGGCGCCCGCTACGGCCGGTGCACCGACAGGTTCGGGACCGACTGGCTGGTGAACGTCACGCCGACCTCGACGTCCTGACCGGGGCGCGGAGTCGGGCAGGCGCGGGCGGGCGGGCATGGCGGCCATTGGCGGCCATGCCCGCCCGTCACGGTTGCGGCCAGTTGCGCAGCAGGGCATCAAGAGCATCGAGGGTACGGGCCCAGGAGTCGTCCGTCGGGCGCGGCGTGTGGCGGAAACCGCCGGTACGCTCCAGGCTCACAAATCCGTGGAACGTGCTGTGCATCATCCGGATGGCGTCGGTCTGGTCCGGCTCGGCGAGCCGGTAGCCGCGCAGAATCGCCCGGGTCATCTCCGCGTGCCGGATACCCGCGCTCGCGGCGGCCGTCTCGGGATCGAGGTCGATTTGCATGGCCGCGTACCGGCCCGGGTGCCGCCTCGCATAGTCCCGGTACGCGTTCGCGAAGGCCACCAGCGCGTCCTTGCCGGCCCGGCCGGCGAGCGCGTCGGAGACGTGGTCGGCCAGCTCGGCGAGCGCCAGCAGGGCGATTCGGACGCGCAGGTCGTGCGCGTTCTTGAGGTGGAAGTAGAGGCTCGCGTCCTTCACCCCGAAGTGCCGCGCGAGGGCGGCGACTGTCACGTTCTCGACGCCCACCTCGTCGGCCAGGTCGGCCGCCACCTGGGTCAACCGCTCGACCGTCACGCCGGCACGTGCCACTCGCCACACCCCTCAAACTAGCCTTGTTAATCGGTTGCCTAGGAGAGCTAGGCTACAACCTATGCTAGCCATCACCGAACCCGCCATCCGCGCCTCCTTCGTCAACGTCACGCAGGGCGAGGCGAAGCGGATGGCCGTACCGGTCGATCTGGAGACGTACCCCTGGGACGACCTCGACTTCCTCGGCTGGCGGGACCCCGCCGCGCCGCAGCGGGCGTACCTGGTCGCCGAGACCGACGACGGCCCCGTCGGGGTCGCGCTGCGGGTGGCGCCGCAGCAGACCGGGCGGACACGGCGCAGCATGTGCTCCTTCTGCCTGACCACCCACACCGGCGACGGCGTGTCGCTGATGACCGCGCGCAAGGCGGGCCGCGAGGGCCGGCAGGGCAACTCCGTGGGCGCGTACGTCTGCTCCGACCTGGCCTGCTCGCTCTATGTACGGGGCAAGAAGGAGGCCGGGCGGCGAATCGACGAGACCATCACCCTGACCGAGAAGATCGACCGCACCACCGGCCACCTGGCCGCGTTCCTACGCCGGGTCACCGAGTAACTGGCGTCCCGCTATGAGCAGTCGCAGAACGCGGTCGCCTGGACGACGTCCGCGACTTTCACGGTGACCGTCGGCGTCTCCGCGACGAGTCCGACGGCCTCCGCCATGTCGTCGGACCAGACAATGAGGTCATCGGCTCCGGGCGTCGCCCGGACGGCGGAGGTCGTGAGAATCGCCTTGATCTGGAACGTGGCGTTGATGGGCGGCTTTTGAACATAGGCCAGAGCGACCCAGTCCCCACCGGGGACCTCTTTCGTGGAATCCCACTGGACGTAAAACCGCGGCGTGTCTCCTGGGCAGCATTCGCGCGCGATCAGCACATACGAATGCAGCCCGGCCGCAGCGCGCGTCCTGCCGCGCACCTCGATGGCGCAGGCGTCTTTCACACACTCCACGGTGGCGCCCTCTGTCGACGTCGGCGTGAGGATCGTGACGGGCGGTGCAGGGCTGGGCGACGGCGCCTGCGCCGGGGCCGACGTCGGGGAC
Source organism: Micromonospora sp. NPDC049801 (assembly GCF_040656575.1). Taxonomy (NCBI): domain Bacteria; kingdom Bacillati; phylum Actinomycetota; class Actinomycetes; order Micromonosporales; family Micromonosporaceae; genus Micromonospora; species Micromonospora sp. NPDC049801. The sequence continues at coordinate 120,415 of NZ_JBFAMS010000002.1, forward strand.
ACAGCCGCCGGGGGGCGATCGGACTCGGCAGACCTGTCCGACAGAACACTCGGCAGGCCGACGGCGAGCGCCACGATCACCCCGGCAGCGGCAGAGACTGCGGCCACGGCCTCCCACGGCCGCGACGCAGAGCGGGGTTGCCGGCCTTCGCTGCCGCCTGCGGCCGGGGGCGACGTGACTTCGTCGGGGACATCAGCTGAACTGTCAGGTGAAGTACTTTTCTGAGCCTCTTCCTCGTTCACCCCATATCCCCCATACGATCTCAACGCTCGTCGCCAGAATATCGAGAATTCCACTATCGGCGATGGGGTCAATTTACCGGCCGCGCTGGCGTAAACGATGCTCGTACTGGGCCCGCAGTCCGCAAACCGGCACCGCCGCCGCGTGCAAGGATGCCTATATGGAACAGGTGCTGAGCCGGCGGGCGGCCTCGGACGCGATCAGCGACCAGGGATGGCGGTATTTGCTGGGCGCGCTCCGCACGTCGGTGCCCGTTGGCTCGCTGGCCGAGGCGGTCGAGGTGGTGGGGCGCGTGGTCGCGGAGTGCGGTGACGACGCGGATGGGCACCTGCGCGCTGATCTGCGGTCGGAACGGGTCGTTTTGACCCTCCAGTCGATGGATCAGGCGGCGCCCACCGCCCGCGACATCGACCTCGCGCATCGGATCTCCGCCACCGTGCGTAACCTCGGGCACCGGACCGAGCCTGAGATCGGTACGGGAGCACCGCGTTCGGTCCAGCTCGTGGAGATCGCTGTCGACGCGCTCGACATCGCGGCGGTGCGGCCGTTCTGGAAGGCCGTCCTGGGCTACGCGGACGAGGCGGGAGCCGACGGTCCCGAGGATCCGATCGTCGACCCGGTGGGGCAGGGTCCGGCGATGTGGTTCCAGCAGATGGATCGGCCACGCACGGACCGGAATCGCATCCACTTCGATGTCTGCGTCCCACACGACGAGGCACCCCGGCGGATCGAGGCCGCGCTGGCGGCCGGCGGCCGACTCGTGTCCGCGTCCCGCGCTCCCGCCTTCTGGATTCTCGCCGACATCGAGGGCAACGAGGCTTGCGTGACGACCTGGCAGGGCCGAGACGGCTCGTAGTTCGGGCTGACCGGCCAGTCTTAGACCCTGGTAAACAAGGTCTCGGCGCCACCAACCTCTGAATGCCTCACTTACCGGGGTCTGAGCGCTCGGCGTTTTCTGCGAAGACCTGGGCCGCGACCTGGTAGCCGTCGAACGCGCGTGCTACGCCAGCGTAGGCCGCGACCTGAAGAAAGACTTCGACGATCTCTTCGTTGGTGGCGCCGGCGTTGAGCGCGATGCGAAGCTGACCACGGAGGGGCTCCAGGACGCCAAGTGTCGCCGCGATGGTGACGGACACCAGTGCCCGCGTCCGTGTATCCAGGTGTTCGGTGCGCGGCCAGACGTCGCCAAATGCGTGCACCGTCGCGATCCGTTTGAAGTCTGCGCCGTTGGCTGGCTCACCAGGCGTGGCGCCAAGAAAACGCTCCAAGCGGAAGCCCAGCAGACGCTCAGCCGTGTCCAGCGCGGCGGCGTACCCCGAGTCTGCCGCCGCAGATGGCGGATGGTTCGTCGTCACGATGTTCACTCTTTCACCCACCAGGACGAAGCAGGCGAGATTCGGCGTTTCGAAGCCCCTTCTACACCAGGCTGTCAGCGGTCGGTGGCCAGGCGGGCGTGCAGGTGCTCGTCGTAGCGGCGGCCGTCGCCGTAGCGGTACGACTCGCGTAGCGTCCCCTCGGCGCGATAGCCGGCCCGGTCGGCGACCCGGCAGGACGCCGGGTTGGCGACGGCATGGCACAGCTCGATCCGGTGCAGCCGGAGGTCGTCGAACGCCCACGCGGTGAGCCGGGCGACGGCCCGCGTCGCGACACCGCGCCCGCGCGCCGCCGGCATCGTCCAGTACCCGATCGAGGCGTCGCCCTGCCGGATGTGGTGCAGCGACACCGAGCCGAGCAGTTCGCCGTCACCGGCGTCGGTCACCGCCAGCGAGGCGTGGTCACCGGCCGACCAGTCAGCCCGGCGACGTACCCAGAGCAGGGCCACCTGGTCGTCGATCGGGCCGTCGCCCTGCGGGTTCCACTGGGCGATGGCCGGGTCGCGCAGGGCGTCGAGCACCGCCGGGGCGTCCGCGTCCCGCCAGGGACGCAACAGCAGGTCGTCGGCGGCGAGCTCCACGTGTTCCACGAGGCCGGAGTCTGACACACTCCGCGCCGGTCCCGCTGCCGGCTTACCCACGACCTTCTTCAAAGCTGTACGAAGCGAGCCTGCAACCAGACAGACGTGACGCAGGCAACCCTGAACACCACTAGTTAAATTTTTAACTAGTGCTAGTGTCGTGGTCGTGACAGAGAGCCTGGACAGCACCCGAGCGGCCGCCTGGCGCGCCTACATCGAGGCCAGTCAGCGCCTGTTCACCCGGATGGAAGACGACCTGCGGGCCGACAGCGATCTCAGCTTCGCCGACTACCACGTGCTGGTCCTGCTCTCCGAAGCGCCGGGGCAACGGCTGCGGATGGGCGAGCTGGCCGGCCGGCTGGTCTTCTCCCCCAGCCGCCTCACGTACCAGATCTCCTCGATGCAGCGGCGCGGCCTGGTCAGCAAGGAGCCCTGCCCGGACGATCGGCGCGGCAGCGAAGCCGTGCTCACCGCCGCCGGGCTGCTCACCCTGACCGAGGCCGCACCCCACCACCTGGCGTCGGTGCGTACCCATCTGATGGACGACCTCGACGACGCCGAGGTCGCCTGCCTCACCCGGATCTTCGACCGGCTCGGCCGCCGCCTACGGGCGGCCGGGACCACGTCGGACACCCACGCCACACGCTAAGGAGCCCAGCGATGCCCGCGATCACCGTTGACAACGTCCTCGTTCTGCCCCGCCTGCCCAAGCTGCACAAGGCCACCACGGTCCGCAAGGTCCGCAAGGTGACCACCGCGCCCAGCGGCTTCGAGGGCGAGGGTTTCCCGGTCCGTCGGGCCTTCGCCGGGGTGTCGACGACCGATCTGGACCCGTTCATCCACCTCGACCAGATGGGCGAGGTGGACTATCTGCCCGGAGAGCCGAAGGGCACCCCGTGGCACCCGCACCGCGGCTTCGAGACCGTCACGTACATCATCGACGGCGTCTTCGACCACCAGGACTCGCAGGGCGGCGGCGGCACGATCACCGACGGCGACACCCAGTGGATGACGGCCGGCAGCGGCCTGCTGCACATCGAGGCCCCGCCGGAGCACCTGGTGATGAGCGGCGGCCTCTTCCACGGCACGCAGCTCTGGGTCAACCTGCCCCGCAAGGCCAAGATGAACCCACCCCAGTACCAGGACATCCGGGGCCGCGAGTCGGCGCTGCTCACCACCGAGGACGGCGGCGCGCTCGTCCGGGTCATCGCCGGTGAGATCGCCGGGCACAAGGGGCCGGGCTCCACGTTCACGCCGATCACCATCAGCCACGTCACCGTTCAGCCCGGCGCGCAGGTCGACCTGCCCTGGAACCCCAACTTCAACGCCCTGGTGTACGTCCTCGGCGGGCGCGGCACCGTCGGCGCCGAGCGCCGGCCGGTCCACACCGGCCAGCTCGCGGTGCACGGGCCGGGCAACGCGCTGCGCTTCAACGCGAACGCCACGCAGGACAGCAACACCCCGGCGCTCGACCTCTACATCATGGGCGGTCAGCCCATCCGCGAGCCGGTGGCGCAGTACGGCCCGTTCGTCATGAACACCCGCGACGAACTGCTCCAGGCCTTCGAGGACTTCAAGGCCGGCCGACTCGGCGTCATCCCCACCGAGCGCATCCCGCACACCAACGGCCAGGGCCCGCGTCCCTGACCCACGCGAAAGGCCCCCGGTTCGCGCCGGGGGCCTTTCGCGTTTGCTGGATACAGCCACCAGCGAGATCTTGGACCGTTTCCTGCGGCATGATCGACTCGACTTCGCCGATCTGGGGGTATCAACCGGCCTCAGATACCCCGACTTCGGCGATCTCGTGTGGATCACCGCCCGGACATGCCTCCGCAGGACGCCGCAGCACGCCACGTAGTCTTCGACAGTGGACACAACGGCCCTCACACCCCGCGTGCTGGTGATCGGGTTGGATCCGTATCGGGTGCCGGGACCGTGGGACCCCAAGCCGGTCGCGGACGGGATCGAGGCCGGGCGGGCCCGATTTGTCGAGCACAACGTGGGGGCGGAGTTCTGCCTGTTCGGCCTCGACGGCAGCGACGATGTGAAGGCGGTCGTCACCACTGCCCTTCGCGCCCGGCCGTGGGAATGCGTCGTCATTGGTGGCGGGGTTCGCAATCAGCCGGAACTGTTCGAGCTGGTGGTCAACCTGGTGCATCGCCATGCGCCCGAGGCGGCGATCGCATTCAACGCCACCCCGACGGACACATTCGACGCGGCCGCTCGCTGGGTTGAGGTGCCCGGCTGATCGCTGAAGAAGCCAGGACTTGGCCACCGGCGCTTTGGTGGAGCCCGCCAGTGAGGTGACGCCATGCCCGGCATATCGGGGCCGGACTGCTGCCAGACGGCGGTGACCGCGCCGGCTCGCGCCGCCACCATGCTCTGGGCTTCGTCCTCCGGCCCGGCGAGGTTGCGGGCGTACCCGAGGCGGCCGGCGGTGCTGCGGCCGGCCACGTCTGGGGAAGCGTTCAGATGCACGATCCCGGGTCTTCGGCCGAGCCGATGATCAAGTAGAGGGCCCGTCGTAGCTGTGCGACCTCGGCCGCCGGGATGGGCCGGACCGCGTCGGCCTCCCGGGCCTCGGTGCCGGCGGCGATGGCCGCCCGCACCGCGTCGCCCTTCGGGGTGATGGCGACGATGCGGGCCCGCCGGTCTCGCGGGTTGACGCGTCGTGAGACGAGTTCCATGCGCTCGAGCCGGTCGATCTCAGCGGTGAGAGTCGTCTTGTCCATCCCGAGGGCTTGCCCGAGTTCGACCTGGGTGAGATCGGCGCTCTTGTGCAGAGCGCTGAGGACGATGTGGTCGCGCAGCGTCAGTCCGTGGCGTTCTGCTTCCGCGCCGACGAGTGCGTGCATCCGCTGGGCCGCCCGGTGCAGCAGCCACGTGAGCTCGGAGTCGGGCCCCGGCCCCAGAGTGGGGCGCTGCGGTGCCTCGTCGTCGATCGTCGGACCGGGGCGGCTCGCGGGTGAGGCAGGCATGGTCACAGTGTCCCGGCCGGGAACCGGGACGGCAGGAGCGGGATGGTGTCGTAGGCGGCGACATCGTGTGCCGGAACGACCTGCAACACGCGGCTGAGGGCGATGCTGCGCCGCAGGCCGACCCGGACCGTCTTGGCGTCGACGTCGGCGACGCGGCGCAGCAACCACGGGCGCTCCGCACCACGGGAGATGCCGTCCATCTGCCAGGTGAGGTCGCCGATGAACGCATACCGCTTCCCGGCGGGCAGCGTGACGAACACGACGACGGAACCCGAGGTGTGCCCCGCGGCGAGGGCCACGATCACCGAGCCGTCTCCGTAGACGTCGAAGCTCGCCGGGAAGCCGAGATACTCCGGGCCGTCGAAGGCGTACTCCCGGATCTCCAGGCCTTGCGACACCGCGCGGAAGACCCTGCCGTGCGAGTCGTCGGCGCCGTAGCGGATCTCGGCCTCGTTGATCCACACCGGCACCCGCAGGGAGTCCAGGCCGCTGACGTGATCCCAGTGCACGTGCGTGACGAGCACGCCCAGCAGCCGGGACCGGTCATAGCCCGCCGCGTCGAGTTGCTGCGCCACGGTCCGGCCGAGCCGGTGGGGAGCACGCTCCACGCGCGCGAGCATCGTGATGTGCTCCGCCACGTGCTCGCCGAACCCGGCGTCGATGAGCAGGTCGCCCTTCGGGTGAGCGATAAGCACGGCGGTGGCCGCGAAATCCCGCTTGTCCCGGATGGACCCTCCGGTCACGGCGAACGCCGCTCGCGTCGTGTAGGTGCCGGTGGGCAGACGGTACAGCGCCAGGTCCGCTGGCGGAGTCGCCTCGGGCAGCGGGCCCGTCCAGTACGAGGAAGGTGAGATGACCACGCCCGAAACCGTACGACCCAGGAACATCCGAGTCAAGAACGTCCGAGCTAGGAGGACCCGCAGCGCCGTCCTACGAGACCGCGAAGATTCCCGCGACGCCCAGGATCACCATCACCAAGACCGCTACCAGCGCCCCCCGTTCGCTCTCCACCGCCGGCTCGCGGTACTCGTTCACGGGGTTCGTCGTTTCGCGGGGCATGGTGTGGCCTCCTTGGCTGTTGTCGCTGCTCGCGTGGCGTCATCCAGGTCACCGGTCGGGCGGCCTGGCATGCGGACCCGCGTCGGGGGTCCTACCGTGAGGACGTTGTCGACCTCCGGAGGGCTGGACGTGCCGTTGCAGGAGTGGTTCCTCACCGCGCAGGAACGCGCCAACCCGGTCTCTGGGTTACCCGTCTGGACCAGGGGAAACCTCGCCGAGCCGTTGATTCACGGCGCGGCGTACTTCGACCGGCTGGTCGAGGAGGTGGAGGCGTTGACCGCCGGTGACCACCTCTTCTTCACCGACTGGCGGGGTGACCCGGACCAGCGGCTGCGCCCGGACGGCCCCACCGTGGCGCAGCTCTTCGCCCAAGCCGCCCAGCGCGGCGTGGTGGTCAAGGGCCTGATCTGGCGCTCACACCTGGACGTGCTGGCCTACAGCGAGGCGGAGAACCGCAACCTCAGCGAGACGGTCTCGGCGGCCGGCGGTGAGGTGCTGCTGGACCAGCGGGTGCGCCGGGGCGGCTCGCACCACCAGAAGCTGGTGGTGCTGCGGCACGTCAACGCCCCGGAGCGGGACATCGCCTTCGCCGGTGGCATCGACCTGTGCCACAGTCGCCGCGACGACGCCGCGCACGGCGGCGACCCCCAGCCGGTGCAGATGTCCTCCCGGTACGGCCCGAACCCGCCCTGGCACGACGTGCAGCTCGCGGTGCGCGGGCCGGTGGTCGGCGCGCTGGACACCCTCTTCCGGGAGCGCTGGACCGACCCGATGCCGTTGGACTCGGAGAACCCGGTGGCGTACGCCCGGGACCGGCTGCGCGGCGCGGACCTGCGACCGGACCCGCTGCCCGACCAGCCCGCCGACCCGCCCGAGTGCGGGCCGCACCAGATCCAGGTGCTGCGCACCTACCCCGCCGTGCGGCCGCGCTACTCGTTCGCCCCGGACGGCGAGCGGACCGTTGCCCGGGGCTACACCAAGGCGGTACAGCGGGCCCGCCGCCTCATCTACCTGGAGGACCAGTACCTCTGGTCGACCGAGGTGGCGAACCTGTTCGCCCAGGCGCTGCGGGAGAACCCGGAGCTGCACCTGGTCGCCGTGGTGCCCCGGCACCCGGACGTGGACGGCCGGCTCGCCCTGCCGCCCAACATGGTCGGCCGCGAGCAGGCGCTGTCGCTGTGCGAGCGCGCCGCGCCCGATCGGGTGCACGTGTTCGACGTGGAGAACCACGCCGGCACCCCGGTCTACGTCCACGCGAAGGTCTGCGTGGTCGACGACGTGTGGGCCAGCGTCGGCAGCGACAACTTCAACCGCCGCTCCTGGACCCACGACAGCGAGCTGTCCTGCGCCGTACTCGACGACACGCGCGACGAGCGGACGCCCACCGACCCGGCGGGCCTCGGCGACGGGGCCCGCGCCTACGCCCGGGACCTGCGGCTGCGGCTCTGGCGCGAGCACCTGGACCGCGACCCCGACGGCGCCGACGACGCCGACCTGATCGACCCGGCCGACGCCGTCGCGGCCATCACGGCCGCGGCCGACGAACTGCAACGGTGGTACGACGGCGGCCAGGTCGGCGAGCGTCCGCCCGGCCGGCTGCGCCCGCACCGCCCGGAGCGGCTGCCCTGGTTCACGCGAGCCTGGGCGCTGCCGGTGTACCGGCTGGTCTACGACCCCGACGGCAGGCCGCTGCGCGCGAGGCTGGCCGGCACCTGGTGAGCCGGCCGGGCCGGCTCGGGCAGGCCAGCCCCGCCCGGGTGCACGCTGAGCCCTCCCGGGTAGGCGAACGACGAGCGCGGTGAGAAGTAGCCGAAGCCGATGATCAGCGGGTTGGCGGGGCGCAGCGCGTACATCGGGTGTCGGGGCTGCAGGAACTCCACCGACTCGATCTCGAACGGCGTGACCGGCTCGGCCACGTACGGGTAGACCGAGCTGAGCAGTTGACCGTCACGCTGGGTGAAGTAGCGGTGGTGCCCGCTGCTGATCACGTGCCCGGTCTGCCCGACCCGACACCGGGCGCGGATCAGCGGCACCCCGTCCGCCTCGGTCTCGGATTGCAGCGCCTCGCCGTTGAGCTTGATCGTGGTCAGGCCGGCCAGCACGGGAGCGCCGCGCGCGGTGGCGTACTCGCGGACGATTCGACTGGAGGCCACGTAGTGGGTCCACCAGCCGCCGGGGCTGAGCCCGCCGGGAGCGTCCACGCCGGCCAGCGAGACACCGATGTACGTCAGCGAGTAAGCGCCGAAGCCGGAGGTCTGCGTCTCGTCCTCGACGACGTACTGGTTGAGGAACACCTGTCGGTCGGCACGGGGGCACAGCCCGGTGGGCACCAGGGCGGCGACCGCGTCGGGGTCCGCCGGCAACCAGCTGAAGTAGAGGGTGTGGCTGTTCACGACGAGCTGGGGAGCGGTTGGATCTAGCACGGTGCCTCCGAACCGGGTGTCTACTCCGCGACGCTACGGCCGGTCCCGCCGACGGGACAACGACGGATAGTCGACACACCTGCCCGGTTGTCGGATTTCATGTTGACCGGTCGGTGGAGGCTCCTGGACCGACCGGTCGGACCCGCCGGGTTGATCGGACACCGCAGGATCGCCCCGAAAACGGGTAAGGGACTTCGCCACCTGCGCGATCGTCGCCGCTTATGGGCGTTTTGTGGGTCGACACACCTTAAGTACATCAACCTTTCGGCTAGCTTTCCGGGAGCCGATCAGGTTAAGGTGACTCCCGAACGGCCCAACTGAAGCTAAACCAAAGCGCCACCTTATTTTTGTCCGCGGACGAGGTGCAGGGAGGACCACCATGACCGCGTCAACGATCACCGAGCAGGCGAGCACCACGGTTACCGAGCAGAAGAGCACCACCAAGCTGGACCCGCGCGCACTCACCGACAGCGCCGCCGATCTCCTCAACGCGATGGCCGCGCTGCCCGCCAACCACCCGTCGCGCGCCGCCTTGCGGGACCGCGCGATCGAGGCCTGGCTGCCGCTGGCCAACCACCTGGCCCACCGCTACAGCGGGCGGGGCGAGCCGACCGACGACCTGGCGCAGACCGCCGCCGTCGGCCTGATCAAGGCCATCGACAAGTTCGACCCGTCGCGCGGCGTCGACTTCGCCGGTTACGCGATCCCCACCATCATCGGCGAGCTCAAGCGCCACTTCCGCGACCGCACCTGGGACATCCGGGTTCCCCGTCGTCTCCAGGAGCTGCGGCTCGCCATCTCCGACGCCAACAGCTCGCTGCTGCAGACCCTCGGCCGTTCGCCGACGGTCGCCGACATCGCCGCCCACCTCAAGATCACCGAGGAAGAGGTCCTGGAGGGCCTGGAAGGCGCCCGCGCGTACAACGCGGTGTCGCTGTCCACGCCGACCGGCGACGGTGACCGGGCCACCGAGCTGGGCGACATGCTCGGCGGCGAGGACAACGAGTTCGAGCTGGCCGAGCTGCGGGTCGCCCTCGGCCCGGCGCTCGCCACGCTCGACGAGCGGGAGCAGAAGATCCTGACCCTGCGGTTCTACGGCAACCTGACCCAGTCGCAGATCGCCGACCAGATCGGCGTCTCGCAGATGCACGTCTCCCGACTGCTCGCTCGGGCGCTGACCAAGCTGCGGGGCCAGCTCGACGGCACCTACTAGGGGCTTCACGATCGAGGGTCGGGTCAGCGTTGCCCCGGTCCTCGATCGTGTGAACACCGGCCGGGTCGCTTCCCTTCGGGGCGGCGACCCGGCCGTTCGCGTTGGTGGCGGGCCCGTCGAGCCCGCCGGGGCCCGGTGCGAGACTGGGCCGTGCTCTCCGACGTGACCCTGGACCTGCCGGTCCGTCCCACCCTGCCGGCGGTGCTCACCGCGCTCGACGCGGCCGGCGCGGCGGTTCTGGTCGCGCCGCCGGGCACCGGCAAGACCACCCTCGCGCCGCTGGCGGTGGCCGACCGGGTCGACGGCCGGGTGGTGATCGCCCAGCCCCGCCGGGTGGCGGCGCGCGCCGCGGCCCGGCGGATGGCCGACCTGCTGGGCGAGCGCGTCGGCGACCGGGTCGGTTACGCCGTACGCGGCGAGCGGCGGGTCTCCCCGGCCACCCGGATCGAGGTGGTCACCACCGGCCTGCTGGTCCGCCGGCTGCACCACGACCCGGAGTTGCCCGGCACGGGCGCGGTACTGCTCGACGAGTGCCACGAGCGGCAGCTCGACGCCGACCTGGCGCTCGCCTTCACGGTGGAGGCCCGGGCCACGCTCCGGCCCGACCTGTGGCTCCTCGCCATGTCCGCCACGCCGGACACCGACCGGTTCGCCGCGCTGCTCGGCGGGGCCACCCCCGCCCCGGTGGTCCGGGCCGAGTCGGCGCTGCACCCGGTGCGGCGGATCTGGACGCCGCCGCCCCGGCCCGTCGCGCCGCCCGGGGCCGGCCCGGTCGACCGCGCGCTGCTCGACCAGGTGGCCGCCACCGTCCGCCGGGCGCTGCGCGAGCAGGACGGCGACGTGCTGGTCTTCCTGCCCGGGGCCGGTGAGATCGCGTCGGTCGCCGGGCGGCTCGCCGACCTGCGGGACACCGTCGCGCTGCTGCCGTTGCACGGCCGTCAGCGCGGGGCCGAGCAGGACGCGGCGCTGCGCCCCCGGACCGACGACCGGCGTCGCGTGGTGCTGTCCACCGCGCTCGCCGAGACCAGCCTCACCGTGCCGGGCGTACGGACGGTGGTGGACGCCGGGCTGTCCCGGGTGCCCCGCATCGACCTGGCCCGGGGACTGGGCGCGTTGGTCACCGTGCCGGTCTCCCGGGCCGCCGCCACCCAGCGGGCCGGCCGGGCCGGCCGCGAGGCGCCCGGATGCGTCTACCGCTGCTGGTCGGAGGCCACCCACGAGCGGCTGCCCGCCCGGCCGGAGCCGGAGATCGCCACCGCCGACCTGACCGGGTTCGCGTTGGAGCTGGCCGCCTGGGGCAGCCCGGACGGCGTCGGACTCGCGCTGCCCGACGCGCCACCGGCCGCGGCAATGACCGTCGCCCGGGACACCCTCGAAACACTTGGCGCGGTCGACGCGACGGGTCGGATCACCGGGCGGGGACGGGCGATCGCCTCCGCCGGTGCGCACCCCCGGCTGGCCCGGGCGCTGCTCGACGCCGCCGACCGGATCGGCGGCGACCGGGCGGCCGAGGTGGTCGCCCTCCTCGCCGAGGAGAGCGCGGCCGGCCCCGGCGACGACCTGGTGGCCGGCTGGCGTCGGTTGCGCGCCGGCGTCGACGCGGGGGCCACCGCCCGCTGGCGGGCCGAGGTACGCCGCCTGCGCGCCGCCCTGCCCGCCGGCTCCCCCGACGGCGACCATGCCGGTTCTGGACGTGTCCGGGCAACCGCCGCGCCCGGCACCGCACCGCCGACCGGTAGCGCGTCACCGACCGGTGCCGCCGCGACTTCTCGGCCCGGCGTACCCGCTGACCGCGAGCGGCTGACCGATGACCTCGCCGCCGGGCTGGTCGTCGGTCTGGCGTACCCCGAGCGGTTGGCCCGGGTGCGGCGGCCGGGCGGATCGTCGTACCTCATGACGGGCGGGACCGCCGCGGAGCTGGCGGCGGGGTCGGGCCTGGCCGGCGCCGACTGGCTGGCGGTGGCGGTCGCGGACCGCCGCCCCGGCGCGCCCTCGGCGCGGATCCGCCGCGCCACCGGCCTGGACGAGGCGACCGCCCGGGAGGCGGCGGGCCCCCTGCTGTCCACGCGCCGGGAGGTCGGCTGGTCCGACGGGGACGTGGTGGCCCGGGAGGTGACCCGACTGGGCGCGATCGAACTGGTGGCGCGGCGGCTGGACCGTCCGGACCGGGCGGAGATCACGGCGGCGCTGCTCACCGGCCTGCGTCAGGAGGGCTTGGGGTTGCTGCCGTGGACCCCGGCGGCGCGGGGGCTGCGCGAGCGGATGGCGTTCTGCCGGCTGCACCTCGACGCCGAGTGGCCCGACGTCGACGACGAGGCGCTGCTCGCCGCCGCCCCGACCTGGCTGGGGCCGGAGCTGGCCGCCGGCCGGCGGCGGGCCGACCTGAGCCGGGTCGACGTGACCTCGGCCCTGCGTCGGCTGCTGCCCTGGGCGCAGGCCGCGCGCCTGGACGAGTTCGCGCCCGAGCGCATCGAGGTGCCCAGCGGCTCACGTATCCGCGTCGACTACGCCGACCCGGCCGCGCCGGTGCTCGCGGTCAAGCTCCAGGAGACGTTCGGCTGGCCGGCGGCCCCACGCATCGCCGGTGGCCGGGTGCCGGTGCTGCTGCACCTGCTCTCCCCCGCCGGCCGGCCGGTGGCGGTCACCGCGGACCTCGCGTCGTTCTGGCGTACCGGCTATCCGCAGGTCCGCGCCGAGCTACGCGGTCGCTATCCGCGTCATCCGTGGCCCGAGGACCCGGACACGGCGACGCCCACCCGCCGGGCCGCGCCGCGACGACGCTGAGCAGGGGTTACTCCTCCACGACGTCGGCCACCACGACGGTGACATTGTCCGGAGCGCCCGCGTGCAGCGCCAGGTCGATCAGCTTGCCGGCGCAGGCGGACCGGTCGGGGTAGGCGGCGAGCACCTCGGCCAGGGTGTCCGGGCGGACGACGTTGGAGAGGCCGTCGCTGCACAGCAGCCACCGGTCGCCGGACCGAGGCACCATCGTCGCGTACGACGGGGAGACGTCCTCGCCCTGCAACGCCTGGGTCACGACGGCCCGGCGCGGATGGCTGCTGGCCTGGTCCGGGGTGATCACGCCCTGGTCGACGAGCATCTGCACGAAGGTGTCGTCGCGGGTGATCTGCTTGAGCACACCCTCGCGGAACAGGTAGGCCCGCGAGTCACCGACGTGGGCGAGGGCCAGGCAGCTACCGGTACGGGCGAAGAGCAGGGCGGTCAACGTGGTGCCCATGCCCTGGCGCTCGGGGTCGTCGGCGACCGCCTGCCGGATGCGGGCGGTGGCCAGCGCGATGCCGTCCTGGAGGGCGGCCACCAGGGCATCCTCGGGTGTCTCCACGTCCAGCGGGGCGACCGCGTCGATGGTGAGCGAGCTGGCGAGGTCACCGGCGGCCATCCCGCCCATGCCGTCGGCGACCGCGACGAGCCAGGTGCCGGCGTGCAGGGCGTCCTGGTTTCCGCTGCGGATCAGCCCACGGTCGCTCGTTCCCACGGAGCGCAGCTTCAGGGTCATGGGAGGCAGCCTGCCAGGCGAAGGGCGCAGTTGTCTCTAGGAGATCAGGACGACGGCGCGTGGCGCGGCCAATCTCACGTCTCGCGTCCGACCGCAGCGCGCGTCTCCGCCCTTGTCGGACGGCAGATCCCATCCAGTCGAATCAATTGACAGGACGATCCACCACTGGAAACATCGAGCTTCGACCTGGGAGCGCTCCCAGGTCGCCACCGCCACCTGCCTCACCTCCCGTCCCGGAAGGACTACCCCGTGACGCCATCCAAACGTCGCCTCCTCCTGGCCGCGGCGACCGCCCTGGCCCTCACCGGCGCGGGCGCCGGAGCGGCCTACGCCGCCCCTCCACCGGACGCCCCCGAGCAGATCGACAACGGGGACTTCAGCGCGGGCGTGAGCCCGTGGTTCTCCTACGGCACCGACTCACTCGGGGTCACCGACGGCCAGCTCTGCGCCGCCGTCCCCGGTGGACTCGCCAACCCGTGGGACGCCGGCATCGGTCAGGACGGCGTGCCGCTGATCGCGGGCGCCGAGTACACGCTCGGCTTCGACATCACCGCCACCCCCGGCACCGCCGTCAAGGCCGTGCTCCAGCTCGGCAGCGCCCCGTACACCACGTACGCGGCCGTGGACGCCGCCGCCACCGGCACCGTCCAGCGCGTCGAGTCGACCTTCACCGTCCCGGACGACAACCAGAACGCCCAGCTCATCTTCCAGGTCGGTGGCAGCGCGCAGGCGCAGACCATCTGCCTCGACGACGTGTCGCTGCGCGGCGGCGAACCCCCCGCGCCGTACGAGCCGGACACCGGGCCCCGCGTCCGCGTCAACCAGGCCGGCTACCTGCCCGGCGGGCCGAAGAACGCCACGGTGGTCACCGAGGCGACCACGCCGCTGCCCTGGCAGCTCCACTCGGCCGCCGGGGCCGTCCTGGCCAGCGGCACCACCACCACGCGTGGCGTGGACGCCGCCTCCGGGCAGAACGTGCAGACCGTCGACTTCTCCAGCTACCGCACCCCGGGCGCGGGGCTGACGCTCACCGTCGACGGCGAGACCAGTCACCCGTTCGACATCTCCGGCACCCTCTACAACCAACTGCGCTCCGACTCGATGCAGTTCTTCTACGCCCAGCGCAGCGGCATCGCCATCGACGGTGACCTGATCGGCGACGAGTACGCCCGCCCGGCCGGCCACCTCGGCGTCGCCCCCAACCAGGGCGACACCAGCGTGCCCTGCCAGCCGGGCGTCTGCGACTACTCCCTCGACGTGCGCGGCGGCTGGTACGACGCCGGCGACCACGGCAAGTACGTGGTCAACGGCGGCATCGCCACCTACCAGCTCCTCAACACCTTCGAGCGGACCAAGACGGCCGCCACCGCCAACGGCGGCGCCGGACTGGCCGACAGCACCCTGCGGGTGCCCGAGCGCGGCAACGGCGTCCCGGACATCCTCGACGAGGCCCGCTGGGAGCTGGAGTTCCTGCTGCGCATGCAGGTGCCGGCCGGCAAGCCGCTCGCCGGCATGGTCCACCACAAGATCCACGACAAGAACTGGACCGGCCTGCCGCTCGCCCCGCAGGACGACCCGCAGCCGCGCGAGCTGCACCCGCCGTCGACCGCCGCCACCCTCAACATGGCCGCGACCGCCGCCCAGTGCGCGCGACTCTTCGCCCCGTACGACGCGGCGTTCGCGTCCCGCTGCGGCACCGCCGCGAAGACGGCCTACGCCGCCGCGAAGGCACACCCCGCCGTGTACGCCAGCCCGACCGACGGCACCGGCGGCGGCGCGTACGACGACTCGAACGTCACCGACGAGTTCTACTGGGCGGCGGTCGAGCTGTACCTCACCACCGGCTCGCAGACCTACCTGACCGACCTGACCGCGTCGCCGCACCACACCGGCAACGTGTTCGAGCCGCGTGGCTTCGGCTGGCAGAGCGTCGCCGCGCTGGGTCGCCTCGATCTGGCCACCGTGCCGAACGGGCTGCCCGCCGCCGACCTGACCCGGGTTCGCGCCTCGGTCACCGCCGCCGCCGACGCGTACCTCGCCGAGCT
This sequence comes from Micromonospora sp. NPDC049801, assembly GCF_040656575.1. Taxonomy (NCBI): domain Bacteria; kingdom Bacillati; phylum Actinomycetota; class Actinomycetes; order Micromonosporales; family Micromonosporaceae; genus Micromonospora; species Micromonospora sp. NPDC049801. The sequence goes on from NZ_JBFAMS010000002.1 coordinate 135,844, forward strand.
GCGCCGGCAGGCGTACGGGCTGCCGATGCCCGGGGACGCCGACAGCTACTTCTGGGGCGCGAACAGCAGCATCATCAACAACGCGATCGTCCTGGCCACCGCCTTCGACCTGACCCGCGACGCCCGTTACCGCGACGGCGCCGTGCAGGCGATGGACTACATCCTGGGCCGCAACGCCCTGAACATCTCGTACGTCACCGGCTGGGGCGAGCACGCCGCGCAGAACCAGCACAGCCGGATCTTCGGCCACCAGCTCGACGCCAACCTGCCCCGTCCGCCCGCCGGCTCCCTCGCCGGTGGCGCGAACGCGGCGTTGCAGGACCCGTTTGTGGCGCAGTTGCTCGCCGGCTGCAAGCCGATGTTCTGCTACGTCGACGACATCAACTCGTACTCCACGAACGAGGTGGCGATCAACTGGAACTCGGCGCTGGCCTGGATCTCCTCGTTCCTGGCCGACCAGGGCGAGGCGGGCGCCGTACCGGCCGTCACCTGCTCGGTGAGCTACGCCAACTACGGCGCTTGGCAGGGCAACACCGGGTTCACCGCGCAGTTGACCATCCGCAACACCGGGTCCACGGCCGTCAACGGCTGGACCACCCGGTTCGCGTTCACGGGTGACCAGCGCGTCCGGGAGGCCTGGCTGGCGAAGGTCACCCAGTCCGGCGCGACGGTCACCGCGAAGAACGAGTCGTACAACGCCAAGATCGTCCCCGGTGGCACGGCGACGTTCGGCTTCAACGCGACGACCAACGGCGGCGCCAACCCCAACCCGGGGCTGGTCACCGTCAACGGGAACGCCTGCTCGCTGTCCTGAGCGCGACCCCTGGTGGCCGCCCTTCCCCCCCCCCCCCCCGGGGGCGGCCACCAGGACCACCCGTCCGCCATCACGAATCCAGCACCAGGCGGAAGGCGCGCTCGCCGATGCCGCGCATCAGCGGGTTGTCCTGCGAGTGCGTCAGGAACACCAGGGACAGGGCCAGCGCCCAGCCGCGCGCCCTCTCCCAGGTCGCGTCGTCCGCGCGGCCGTACTCCCGTCGAAGAGCAGCACGCTGCTCAGCCGTGAACAGCATCCAGGCCACGGACAAGTCGGTCGCGGGATCGCCCGAGGTGATGTCGCCGAAGTCGATCACGGCGCTGAGCCGGCCCCGGTCGACGAGGATGTTGGCGGGATGCAGGTCCCCGTGCAGCCACAGCGGTGGACCACCCCACGCGGGTGCGGCGACGGCCACCTCCCAGATCCCCAGCGCGGCGGCACGATCGGCCGGATCGACATGCGCGAGCCCGTTCAGGACCCCCGGGGCGCGGCCGACCAGAGGAATTCCACGCAACGGGTTGACGGGCGCCTCCGGCGGAGCCGGCGTGTGCAGTGCGTTCAGGAAACCGCCGAGCGTCAGCGCCGCCGACCAGGGGTCGTCGGGCTGCGACAACGCCACGATCCGGCCCGGAAAGAACGGCACGACACTCCATGACCAGGGGTACCGGGTCGTCGGCTGCCCGACCCGCACCGGCGCTGGCACCGGCAACGGCAGGCGGCCGGCCAGCTCCGGCAGCCAGCGCTGCTCGTGCGCGATGAGCTCGGCGGCCACGGCACGGCGCGGCAACCGGACCAGCAACTCCGCACCAAGACGACACACGAGGTTGTCCCAGCCGTTGGCGAGGATCTCGATCGGCAGGTCCGCCAGATCGGGGTGCTGCTGGTCGAGCAGACCGCGCACCAGTTCGACAGAGACGGGAATCTCCGCGGCGGGCATCCGCTTGACGGTCACCGCAAAACCCTACGGCCGCGCCCCGGTGGGCGTGCGCCGAGCGGCGCGAGGCGGGTGCCTGATCCGCTCGACCTGGCATGCTCGGCTTGTTGTTCTCGGCCTGCTGTTTCCGGCTTGGTGTGCATGGCTCGGTGTGCGCGGCTCGGTGTGCGCGGCTCGGTGTGCGCGGCTCGGTGTGCGCGGCTCGGTGTGCCCGGCTAGTCGGCTCGGCTGTCGGGCGCGGCTAGTCGGCTCGGCTGTTGTGTGCGGCGATCAGGGCCGGCAGCTCGTGCAGCGAGTCGATGCGGAACAGGCACCGGTCGGCCACGGCTGGCATGTCGAGGATGTGCCCCCACGGGGAGCGCCGGATCAGGCACGTCTTCATACCGGCCTCCTGAGCCGGACGGGCGTCGTTGTCGGGCCGGTCGCCGACGTACAGGATCGAGGCCGGATCGCCGCCGCCTTCGGCCACCACCCGGTCGAAGAAGGCCGGCGCCGGCTTCGCCACGCCCCAGGAGTGCGACGTGCCGATCACGTCCACCTCGAGGTCGAGAGAGCGAAGGGTCGCCTCGGCATGGGCCGGCTGGTTACCGGCCAGGCCCACCAGCAGACCCTGATCGCGCAGGGCGGCGAGGCACCCTTGCGCGTCCGGATAGAGATCCTCCGCGCCGAACGTCTCCGGCTGCCCGGCGGCGGCTCGACGGGCAAGCTCGACCTCCAGGTCGAAGTCGGGCCGGAAGGTCCGGAACGTCTCCCGGTAGTCCAGGCCCCTCGCGACGACCGCGCCGAAGACGGCAGACAACGTGTGCCGCGGGACGCCGAACCAGTCCGCCCAGGCCGCGAACTCGCGGGACTCGTCGAGAATCACCCCGCCCACATCGAAGAAGACCGCCTTGATCAACCCATCTCTCCCGTCCCGCTGCGATCATCGATGATCATAGGCGCATTCGACGCACGACCCAGCCCTGGATTGTCGTACACCTGTTCTAATCTCGGTCCATGGTGGAAGGGTTGGCGCGGGCGGAGGCGGCGGTTGCCGACTGCCTCGACGCGGCGGTGTGGACCCTCCCCGAGCACGATCTCGTCGCGGCCCTCGACGCCGCGCACCGGCTCGCGCAACGCTTGGCGGCCGTGCAACTGGCGCTGGTGCGTGAGGTGGACGGCCGCGGCACGCCCCGGGCGCAGGGCACGTCGTCGACGGCAGTGTGGTTGCGGGACCGGCTGCGGCTCGACGGTTCCACCGCGCGCCGACTGGTCAATGTCGCTGGGGCGCTCGATGCCGGAGCGCCCGGGGTGCGCGCCGCGCTGGCCAACGGAGACATCACTGTCGAGCAGGCGCGGGTCATCGGCGAGACCGTCCTGACGGTGCACACGGCCGCTGACGCCGAGACGGCCGACAAGGCGGTCGGCGTCCTCATCGAGTGGGCCGGCAAGTTCGAGCCGACCGTGCTGCGCAAGCTGGGCACCCGGGTCCTCGACCAGGTCGCCCCGGAGCTTGCCGAAGCTGCCGCCAGGGCAGCCCTGGAGGCCGAGGCGCGCCGGGCCGACCGCGGCAGGCCGTGGTGACAAGTGCTCTCGGGCTGCTGGTGTGACCAGCCTCGCGTCGTCCGGGACTGCCGACTCCGCAGGTCCTGCCTAACGTCGCCACCATGACGGTCATCGGCGACACCGGCGTCGCGCCGTCACCACCGGCGGGGCGACTGCGCACTCTCGCGCTCGCGACCCTGGCGAACTCGGTCGGCGCGGGCCTGTGGCTGACCGGGGCGGCTCTCTATCTCACCCGGGATGTGGGGCTGTCCCCCGTCCAGGTGGGTGCCGGGCTCAGCGTCGCCGGACTGGTCGGGCTGACCGCCAGCGTGCCGCTCGGCGCCCTGGCGGATCGGCGCGACCCGCGCACGCTGCGAGCCGCGCTGCAGGTCCTCCAGGCGGCGGTGGGGGCGACGTACCTGCTGGTCGACTCGTTCACGGTCTTCCTGGCCGTCGCGGTGCTCGAACTGCTGTTGGCCTCGGGCAACCTCGCGGTCCGCGCCGCGTTGGTCGCGGCCGTCGCTGGTCCGCAGCGGCGGGTACACGCCTTCGCCACGCTGCGCGCCGTGGCGAACCTGGGCATCGCCGTCGGGGCCGGGCTGGCCGGGTTCGCGTTGGCCGTCGACACGCACCGGGCGTACCAACTGTTGGTGGTCGGCAACGCGGTCACCTACCTGGTGTCGGCGGCGCTGTTGCTGCGACTGCCGGCCTACCCGCCGATGCCACGTGTCGCGACCGGTGCTGTCCTGGGCCGGGGAGGAGCGCTGCGCGACGGCCGGTTCCTCGTGGTGAGCGGCGCGTCGGCGCTGCTCGCTATGCACCAGACAGTTCTCACGCTCGTCGTGCCACTGTGGGCGGTGACCGTGGCCGGAGCGCCGCCGCCCGTCGTGTCGGCGGTGCTGCTGACCAACACGCTGCTGACCGTCGTGCTGGCGGTGCGGCTGAGCCGGGGCGCGGACACCGCCGTCCCCGCGGCGGCGACGATGCGCCGCGCCGGCCTGGTACTGGCGTCCGCGATGCTGCTGTACGCCACCACGGTCGCCCTGCCCACCACGGCGGCGGTCGCACTCCTCCTGCTCGCCACGGCCGTCTACACCGCCGGAGACCTGTGGCACGCCGCTGCGGGAGCCGGGCTGGCCTACGATCTCGCCCCATCGGGAGCCGTCGGCGCGTACCAGGGGGTGGACGGGATGCTCGCCGGCCTGGCCCGAGCCGTCGCCCCGGCCCTGCTGACCCTGGTCATCATCGACGGCGGGGCGGCCGGCTGGCTGGCCGTCGCCGGGCTGTTCGCCGTGACGGGTCTGATCATCCCGGCGCTGACCCGGTGGGCGCTGAACACCCGCCGGGTGTAGCAGGATGCCGGGCATGAACGATCAGTCGATCACCATCCGCCCCGGCGGCCCCGACGACGCCCCGGCCGTGCTGCGGCTGCTCGACGTGGCCACCGCCTGGCTGGTGGAGCGCGGCCGGACCGGGCAGTGGGGCACGCGGCAGCCCTCCACCGATCCCGGCCAGATCGCCCGGGCCGATCAGTGGGCCACGAGTGGCGGCCTGCACCTGGCGATGCGGGGCAACCGTGTCGTCGGCGCGCTGGTGGTGGGTGACGCCACCGAACACGTGCCCCCGGCCACCGAGCCGGAGCTGTACGTCCGGCTGCTGGTCACCGACCGGGCGCACGCCGGGCTGAGGATCGGGGCCCGACTGCTGGAGCACGCCGCCGAGGTGGCGCGGGCACGCGGGCTGGGATTGTTGCGGGTGGACTGCTATGGCGGCGACGACCGGGCACTCGTCCGGTTCTACGAGGGCTGCGGCTTCACCCCGACCGAACCGTTCACCGTGGTCCGGTCGGGGCGTGAGCCGTGGCCGGGGCAGTTGCTCGTGCGCCGGCTCGACTGAACGTCAGCCGATCTCCTCGTCGACGAAGCACCAGCGCCACGCCTCGCCCGGCTGCGCCGAGCGGATCACCGGGTGACCGGTGGACGCGAAGTGCTTGCTCGCGTGCTGGTTCGGCGACGAGTCGCAGCAGCCGACCTGCCCGCAGCTCAGGCAGGTACGCAGGTGCACCCAGTAGGTGTTGCCGATGGCGACGCAGTCGGCGCACTCGTCGGGGGTTAGCGGCTCGGCGGTGCCGGCCTCGGTCAGATGCTGACAGCTCACTGTTCCACCTCCTGCCGCAGCAGCGACTCTTCCAGGTCCAGGTCACGGTAGGCCTGCACCAGTACCTCCTCGGGAATGCGACCGGAGTCCCGGGCAGCTCGGAAGACGTCCCGCTCGGCGTCGATCATCTCTTGTCGCAGCCGACCGTACGCCTGTGAAGGGGTTTCCCGCTCGTCGCCGCCGAGCCGTTCCCAGGCCATGTTGGTGCGGTCCTCCAGCACCCGGCGCAGCCGGTCCACCACGGGGGCGGGCGCGCTGTCGGCCAGCTCTTCCAGGCGGTCCCGCGCTGCCCGGCTGGCCTGCTGCTGTACGCCAGCGGCGGACAACGCGTCCTGCATGGGGTCGTCCTGGGGCAGTTTCAGGCGGCGGGCGACCAGCGGGAGGGTGGCCCCCTGACCGACCAGGGTGACCACGATCACCGCGAAGGCCAGCCAGATGAACAGGGCCCGCGGGTACGGCTCGTCCTCGGCCAGCGTCAACGGCAGGGCCAGGGCGGCAGCGAGCGTCACCACGCCGCGCATCCCGGCCCAGCCGATGATGATCGGGATCTTCGGGGAGGGGGCCGCGTCGCGGCGGCGGATCCGAGGGACCAGCCGGGCCAGGTAGGTGGCCGGGAAGAGCCAGACGAAGCGGGTCAGGAAGACGGTGGCCAACACCGCCACGGTGATCAGGACGAGGGAGCCGGCCGGCTCGTCGAGGTTCCGCAGCACGTCCCGCAGTTGCAGCCCGACCAGGAGGAAGACCAGCCCTTCGAGAAGAAACCGCACCAACCGCCAGAACGCCCCGGTCTGCAACCGGGACGCCGCCGACAGCAGTTGCGGCAGCTTGTGGCCGAGGGCCAGCCCGGTGACGACCACGGCGACCACACCTGAGGCGTGCACGTGCTCGGCGGTGAACACCACCGCGAACGGGATGATCAACGACAGCGCGTTGTCCAGCAGCGGGTCGCTGATCCGCCGGTGCAGGAAGCCGAAGACGACCGCCCCGAGCGCGCCGATCAGGATGCCGCCGCCGGTCGCGCGCAGCACCTCCACGGCCACGTCCGCCGTGCCGACGGTCGAACCGATGGTGGCCATGGTCGCGACCCGCAGCAGCACCAGCGCGGTCGCGTCGTTGACGAGGCTCTCCCCCTCCAGGATGGTGACCACCCGGCGGGGCAGCCCGACGCGGCGGGCGACCGCGGTGGCGGCCACCGCGTCCGGCGGCGCGACCACCGCGCCGAGGGCCAGGCAGATCGCGAACGGCACCTGCGGCAGCAGCAGATGCAGCACGACGCCCACCGCGAACGCGGTGAACAGCACCAGGCCCACGGCGAGCAGCAGGATCGGCCGGATGTTGTTCTTGAACGCCGGCACCGACGTCTCCAGCGCCGCGACGTACAGCAACGGCGGCAGGATGCCGATCAGCACCAACTCCGGCTCGAGGTGGATCTGCGGGAAGCCCGGAAGGAAGGACAGGGCCAATCCGAGTACGACAAGCAGGATCGGCGCGAGCAGGCCCAGCCGGCGGGCCAAGGCCGCGCCCAGGGTGGCGATCGCCAGGAAGACGACGACCGGAAACAGGCTTTCCATGGGGTACGAGCCTAGGGGGCGGGTGGTCGACGCCCGATCAGCCGGCCGGACGCAACTTCGGCAGCACCTCGGCGCCGAACGCGTCGATGAAACCGCGCTGCTCCTGCCCGACGTGGTGCAGGGCGATCTGGTCGAAGCCGAGCGCCACGTACTCCTCCAACCAGCCGACGTGCCGGCCCAGGTCCGCCGAGACGTTCACCACCTGGGCGACCCGCTGGGCGGGTACGTCGGCGGACACCTCGTCGAAGTGCTCCACGGTCTCCAGGTCCCAGCAGACCGGAGGGGCGAAGACGTTGCTGCGCCACTGGTCGTACGCGATCGCCTCGGCCTGTGCCTGCTCCCGCGCCCAGGAGACGTGCACCTGGAGGTGCAGCGGTCCCCGGCCACCGGCGTCCCGGTACGCGTCGATCATCGCCCGCAGGTGCTCAACGGGCGCGTTCACGGTGATCAGGCCGTCGGCCCACTCGGCGCACCAGCGGGCGGTGGCGACGCTGACGGCGGCGCCGACCAGCGCGGGCGGCTCCTCGGGACGGGTCCACAGCCGGGCCCGGTCGACCCGGACGAGGCCGTCGTGGCTGACCTCCTCACCGGCCAGCAGTGCCCGGATCACGTCCACGCACTCGCGCAGCCGGGCGGAACGGACGTCCTTGCGGGGCCACACGTCACCGGTGATGTGCTCGTTGCTGGCCTCGCCGGTGCCGAGGGCCGCCCAGAACCGGCCCGGGTACATCGCGCCGAGGGTGCCGATCGCCTGCGCGATGATCGCCGGGTGGTACCGCTGGCCGGGGGCGTTGACGACGCCGAACGGCATGCCGGTGGCCTGCAGGGCCGCGCCCAACCAGGACCAGGCGAAGCCGGACTCACCCTGCCGCTCGCTCCACGGCGAGAAGTGGTCGGAGCACATGGCGGCGTCGAAGCCGGCCCGCTCGGCGTGCATCACCGCTTCCAGCAGGGCGCGGGGGTTGATCTGCTCGTGGGAGGCGTGGAACCCGAACGTCGTCATGGGCGCATCTCCTACCCACGACGACGCCCGCTGATGCTTGAAAGGAAGGGCCCCTTATTAACGCTCCGCGTCTAATAAGGGGCCCTTCCTTTCAAGCGGAGGTGTTACTCGGCGTGCGCGCCGGCGCCGGCCGACGCCGCCCCCTCGCCCACCCAGACCGTCTTGGTGTTGCAGAACTCCCGCATGCCCAGCTCGGACAGCTCCCGTCCGTAGCCGGAGTTCTTCACGCCGCCGAAGGGCAGCTCCGGGTACGAGGTGGTCATGCCGTTGACGAAGACGTTGCCGGCGTCCAGGTCGGTGGCGAAGCGCTCCTGCTCGGCCGCGTCCCTGGTCCAGGCGTTCGACCCGAGCCCGAAGCTCGTGCCGTTGGCCACCTCGATGGCCTCGTCGTAGGACGACACCCGGTACAGGCCGGCGACCGGCCCGAACACCTCCTCGGACCACATCCGCATCTGCGGCGTCAGGTCGGTGACGACGGTAGGCGGATAGAACCATCCGTCGCCGGTGGGCAGCTCACCGCCGCAGAGCACCGTCGCGCCGTTCTCCGCCGCGTCGCGCACCTGGGCGTGCACCTCGTCGCGGCCGTGTTCGCTGGCCAGCGGACCGACGTCGGTGTCGCCGTCCATCGGGTCGCCGACGCGCAGCGCGGCCATGTTCGCGGCGAACTTCTCGGCGAACGCGTCGAAGACGTCGGTGTGCACGATGAAACGCTTGGCGGCGATGCAGGACTGGCCGTTGTTCTGACAGCGGGCGGTGGTGGCGACCTCGGCGGCACGGTCCAGGTCCGCCGAGGGCATCACCACGAACGGGTCGCTGCCGCCCAGCTCCAGCACCGTCTTCTTGAGTTCCCGCCCGGCGATCTGCGCGATCGACCGCCCGGCCGCCTCACTGCCGGTGAGCGTCGCGGCGCGTACCCGGGGGTCGGCGAGGATGCGCTCGACGGCGTCCGAGCCGACCAGCAGGGTGGTGAACGCGCCCTCCGGGAAGCCGGCGCGGCGGAACACGTCCTCCAGCAGCAGCGCGGTCTGCGGCACGTTCGAGGCGTGCTTGAGCAGGCCGGTGTTGCCGGCCATCAACGCCGGGGCGGCGAAGCGCATCACCTGCCAGAGCGGGAAGTTCCACGGCATCACGGCGAGCACCACGCCGATCGGCTGGTAGCGGATGAACGCCCTGGTCGCCTTCACGGCGGCGGCGTCGGCCGGCTCGTCGGCGAGGAACGCCGGGGCCCTGTCGGCGTAGAAGCGGGCGGCCGTGGCGCACTTGGTCACCTCGGCCTGCGCGGCGGCGTACGTCTTGCCCATCTCCGTGGTCATGATCCGGGCGATCTCGTCCCGTTCGGCGTCGAGGAGGTCGGCGGCGGCGTTCATCCACCGGGCGCGCTCCTCGACGCCTGTGCCGCGCAGCTGCCGGTACGCGAGATCGGTGCGCTCGATGGCGGCGTCGAGCTGTTCGGTGGACATCGCCTCGTAGGTCTTGAGCACCTGACCGGTGGCGGGGTTGGTGGTGGCGATGTGCGGCATTTCGCTTCTCCTGTCACTCGAACAGCGAGTGTCGTACGCCCGGCTCCTCGCGGCGGCGGGCGGCGCGGCGGCGTTGGATCACGACCAGATCGACCACGGCGACCACCGCGAGGATCGCGCAGAGCACGCCGAGCCAGGCGATCCCGACCCAGAACGCCAGCACCGCGAAGATCACCATGATCACCAGTCCGAAGCTGGCGAGGGTGAGCCGCAGGTTGAGGGCGCTGTACGCGTGCCCGACCGTGCCACGGGCGCGCCGGGGCTGCGATCTCGTCATACCCCACGATCTACCCGCGATCGGGGGTGTTAACCGGTGGCCGACGACTCCACGCGCGGCGGCACTTATAGCATCCCGACGGCAGGTCCGAGGCCTCTTCGCCGCATACCCGACAGCAACTTCCCGCCCAACCGGGTCCAGCGCATAGAGTTACCGCGCTGTCGCTCTGTGCTGCGAGACAGGGGATGTCATGCCTCGACGCTGGATCGCCGCCCTGGCCTGCCTCGCCGCACTGGTGGCGCTGGCCTGCGAGGGTGGCACATCGGCGGCACCGCGCCCCACCAGGAGCGCGCCGTCGTCCGGCGGCCCCGGCGGCATCGCCGCGCTCGGCGACTCGATCAGCACCGGCTTCGCCTCCTGCCTGGTCCTCACCTCCTGCGAACGCAACTCGTGGTCCACCGGGGACGGTCTGCGGGTACACAGTCACTACCGGCGACTGCTCGACCAGGACTCCGCGATCCGTGGCCGGGCGTACAACCACGCACGGCCCGGCGCCCGCGCCGACGCCCTGGAAGGCCAGGCCCAGGCAGCGGTACGCGACCGCGCCGACTACGTCACCGTGCTGATCGGCGCCAACGACATCTGCCGGGGCGGGGTGGACGCGATGACCCCGGTGACCACGTTCCGTACCGACGTCGACCGGGGCCTGCGGGCGTTGCGCACCGGTCGACCGAAGGCCCGGGTGCTGGTGGTGAGCATCCCCGATCTGTACCGACTCTGGGAGGTCGGGCACACCGACGGGCGGGCGACGCGCGCGTGGAAGCGGGGCATCTGTCCGGCGCTGCTGGCCAACGCGACGTCGAACGCGGCCGCCGACAAGGCCCGCCGGGCCGCCGTCCGGGAGCGGATCGACGCGTACAACGTGCAGTTGGTGGCGGCCTGCCGGGCGTACGGCTCGCGCTGCCGGCACGACGGCGGCGCGGCACACCGGGTGCGCTTCACCCTGGACCTGCTCAACCCGCTGGACTGGTTCCACCCCAACGCCAGCGGTCAGGACCGCCTGGCCGAGGTGACCTGGCGCGCCTCCGGACTGGCCGACTGAGTCCGCCCGCGCGAGCGGACCGATCAGGGGTGGCGGGGCTCCGGAACGGCGGTGCCGCGGCGACCGTAGAGCGCCCGCGAGCGCTCGGCCAGGTCCTTAGTGGCGGACGAGTTGGCCCAGGTGCCGAGCACGATTGCCGCCCCGGGGACGATCTTCGCGATGACGCGTTTGGCCGCCCGCACACCGGCCATCTGGGCGAGCCGGACGCCGAGCTGCAACATGACCCGGCCCAGCGGACGCTGACCGCCCAGGCCGAAGAGCGCGTCGGCGCGTTCCCGGCCGGCGGCCACCCCGAGCGCCAGGCGGGCGCTCTCGGCGACCTTGTGCACCCGCTGGAGCACGAGCAGATCGGTGGCCCGGTCGCTGTGCAGCGGGTCGACCTCGTACGCGGCGGCGACGTGCAGGACCATCCGCGCCTGGGTCCAGGCCAGCACGCCGACGTCGAGGACCGCGCCGGGCAGCCCGGCCGCGCCGGAGACCGCCCCGGACAGGCGGGCCAGGTTGACGAACTTGCGGACCGCCTGGTCGGCCAGGACGTCGGACGAGACACCGGGGTGGTCGTTGCGGGCCCGGGCGGCCCACTGCGCGGCCTCCGGCCCGAGTCGGCGTACCGCCTCCAGCGCGAGGTGCTCCGGGGCGTACTGCGGATCGTCACGCATCCGGTCCCACAGCCGCGCCGGCGGGCCTTCGGGGGTGGCCGGCGGCGCGACCGGCAGGTCGGCCGACGGCTCGGGGGTGGGCGCGGCGGGTTGACCGCCGGTGGGCGGGGTGTCGGTCACCGGGTCTCCCCAGGGGTGGGTACGGGCAGGACGGCCGGTGGCGCGGTCAGCGACGGCGGTTGGACAGGCGGGTGGCCAACCCCTTGAGCTTCTGCTGGTTCTCCGGCTTGGCCAGCTCGCGCCGACCCCGGTCCACCAGTTGCTGGCCCTTGGGCGATCTCAGGAAAGTGCTGATCCGCTGCATCAGAGACATAACGTCCTCCTGTCGGTGATCCCTCAGTCATGTGTACCCCGAACCCGCAACGGATGTACCCGGGACGCGACAGGCTCAACCCTCACCGTCCATAGTGGTCGGTAGGCTACCGCCCCGTCGGCACGATGGCGTCGACGACCCGGGTGGCCCGCCATTCGTGCTGCTGGTAGTACTCCGGGTACGCGGAGACCTGCACCGCCTGCGCGGCATCGGTGAGGCGCATCTGCTGCCAGCCGGGCACCTGTTCGAGTGCCGTGAGGAACTGCCGGGTCGCGAACTCCGGGTCCATCAACCGACCGACCGGACCCCAGCCGCTGCTGGAGCGCTGCTGGAACAGCCCGACCGAGTCGTGGTCCCAGCCGACGCCCTGGTGCGGGTAGTCCTGCGACTCCGGCAGGACGCCGCTGGCGACGTTGTAGAGGTTGCTCTCCTGCATGGCGGTCGCCACCGCGATGACCAGGCCACGGCGCGGAATGCCCATCTTGCGGCCGGCGCGGACAATCGCCTCGGCGTTCTCCATCTGGTCCTCGTCCAGACCGGCCACCGGCGCCGGGCGGGTCGGCTTCGCCGGGGCGACCTTGCGGGCGCGGGGGGTGGCGTCCGGGTCGGCGGGGGTGGTGGACGTCGACGGGGTGGCGGACGGGGCCGCCGATCGGTCGAGCCCGCGGGATGCGGTCTGCTGCTCGGCGCGCTCCGCCAGCTCGACGCCGGCGGTCTTCTCGCGCGACTGCGCGCCGGCGTCCTGGTCCCGGACCTGCACGGCGGTGGCCAGACCGAGGCAGCAGACCACGCCGGTGGCGAGCGCCACCTGGGCGCGGCGTCGGCCGCTCAGGTCGCGGGCGTACGCCCGAAGCCGACTCGCGGCGGTTGTCCGTTCGGCTGAGGTGCCTTCCGCTGTTTCGGCAGTGGGGCTACTCGGGGCGTACGGGTCGTCGAGGGTGCCGTCGTCACGCATCAGCCGAGGCTAGGCAGACCGAAGCCCCGATCACGCACGGTGATCACGTGGTCATCGCCACACAAACAGGCGCCACCGGTGGACGAGCGATGCCGCTCGACCCGCCCGAGGAACGAACCTCGCGTACCGGAGGAAAGCGGCGGGGCGTACAGGCCGGCACGGACCGCGACAGAGATGGACATCGGTCCGCGCGACCCGACATGATCGACAAACTCGGCCTTTGGGCCGAACCGCCCATCGGCCGATCGGCGGAATCGGGTGGTTCGTCCGATCGTGCCCACCGGGCGGGCGACGGATCGCCCGACGCAGGAATGCGCCAGGATGGCGGGTACGTTGCCCGAACCGAGTGCTGTCCGTCGCGACGGCACCCGAACAGGCACATTCCAGGGAGGTCCGCACCGGTGCTCGACCCACACGAGCTCTACCAGCTCACCGACGATCTGCCCGACCTCGGGCAGCCGGTCCTGATTCAGGCCCTCACCGGGTTCGTGGACGCCGGCAACGCCAGCCGGCTGGCCCGCGAGCAACTGCTCACCTCGCTCGAGGGTCGGCCGATCGCCACCTTCGACGTGGACCAGCTCTTCGACTACCGCTCCCGGCGACCGGTGATGACCTTCAACGAGGACCACTGGGAGAGCTTCGACGCGCCGGAGCTGGAGCTGCACCTGCTGCACGACGACGACGAGACGCCCTTCCTGCTGCTCACCGGCCCCGAGCCGGACCTGCAGTGGGAGCGGTTCACCGCCGCCGTCGCGGGGCTCGCCGCCCGGCTCGACGTACGGCTCACCGTCGGGCTCAACTCGATCCCGATGGCGGTCCCGCACACCCGGCCGACCGGGGTGACGGCCCACGCCACCCGTCCCGAGCTGATCAGCGGGTACGAGCCGTGGCTGCAACGGGTTCAGGTGCCCGGCAGCGTCGGCCATCTGCTGGAGTTCCGCCTCGGCGAGCAGGGCCGCGACGCGCTCGGCTTCGCCGCCCACGTGCCGCACTACGTGGCGCAGACCGAGTACCCGGCCGCCGCCGAGGTGCTGCTGAGCGCCGTGTCCCGCAGCACCGGGCTGCTGCTGCCCGGCGACGGCCTGCGCTCGGCCGCCGAGGTGGTCCGGGTGGAGATCGACCGGCAGGTCGCCCAGACCGAGGACGCCGCCGCGCTGGTCCAGGCCCTGGAGGAGCAGTACGACGCGTTCGCCCGAGGACGCGGCGAGCGGAGCCTTCTCGCCCCGGACGCCGGCCCGCTACCCACCGCCGACGAACTCGGCGCGGAGCTGGAACGGTTCCTGGCCGAACAGACCCGCCCCGGCGACACTCCCGGGAGCTGATCCGGCGGCGTGCCGGCGACCCGGCACCTGTGTGAGGCGGCGTCGGGGCGGCGGATACGGCAGGGTGGACGTATGCGCCTGGCGACCTGGAACGTGAACTCGGTGAAGGCCCGGCTCCCCCGGCTGCTGGAATGGCTGGCTGACACCGGTCCCGACGTCGTCTGCCTGCAGGAGACGAAGTGCCCCGACGGCGCGTTCCCGGTGGCCGAGGTGGGCGAGCTGGGCTACACGGTGGCCAGCCACAGTGACGGCCGCTGGAACGGGGTCGCGATCCTGTCCCGGGTCGGCCTCGACGACGTCCGCGTCGGCTTCGCGGGCGAGCCGGGCTTTCCCGAGCCGGAGGCTCGGGCCATCTCCGCCACCTGCGACGGGGTGCGGGTCTGGTCGGTGTACGTCCCCAACGGGCGCGCGCCCGACGACCCGCACTACGCGTACAAGCTCGCCTGGTTCGCGGCGCTGCGCGACGCGCTGGAGGCGGAGCTGGCCGGCGGCCGGCCGCTGGCCGTCTGCGGTGACTTCAACGTCGCCCCGACCGACGCCGACGTCTGGGACCCGGCGGTGTTCACCCACTCCACGCACGTCACCCCGGCCGAACGGGCCGCCCTCGCCGCGCTGCGCGACCTGGGCCTCAACGACGTGGTGCCGACGCCCATGAAGGGGCCGCACCCCTTCACGTACTGGGACTACCGCGCGGGGATGTTCCACCAGAACAAGGGCATGAGAATCGACCTGGTGTACGCCTCCGCGCCGTTCAGCCGCGCGGTCCGCTCGGCGTACGTCGACCGGGAGGCCCGCAAGGGCAAGGGCCCCTCCGACCACGCGCCGATCGTGGTCGACGCGGACCTCGTTCCGGCGGTCGAGGGGCTCTGACCTCCGGCGCTCCCGCCGCACGGCCGCCGGGGCTGGCTAGGGTGGGCAGATGGCAGTCGTGAAGATCAACGCAATCGAGGTTCCCCCGAACGCCGGCCCCGAGCTGGAGAAGCGGTTCGCGGCACGGGCCGGCGCGGTGGAGGGCTCCCCCGGCTTCCTCGGCTTCGAACTGCTGCGCCCGGTGGCCGGCGAGACCCGCTACTTCGTCTATACGCGGTGGGAGAGCGAGGAGGCGTACCAGGCCTGGGCTTCGGGGTCCGCCCGCGCCGCCCACGCCACCGCCCCCGGGGAGACGCCCCGCCCGCCGGTCTCCAGCGGCGCGACCCTGCTGGAGTTCGAGGTGGCGTTGCGGGTCCCCCAGCCCTGACCACCTGCCGGCCTGCCGGGCTCGACGTAACCCCGCCCCGACGGCGATCTGCGCTGATAGCGTCCGGCCATGTTCGACGGCTTCGAAGAGTTCGACATCGCCACGTCCGGCGCGACGATCCACGGACGGCGTGGCGGTGACGGGCCGCCCGTTCTGCTGCTGCACGGCATACCCGAGACGCACCTCATGTGGCACCGGGTCGCGCCCCGGCTCGCCGAGCACTTCACCGTCGTCGCCACCGACCTGCGGGGCTGGGGAGACAGCGGCACACCGCCGAGCAGCGCCGACCACGAGCCGTACAGCATGCGCGCTATCGCCCGCGACCAGATCGAGGTGATGCGGAGCCTCGGGTACGACCGGTTCCACCTGGTCGGCCACGATCGCGGGGCGCGGTGCGCGTACCGACTCGCGCTCGACGCGCCGGACGTCGTCACCCGGTTGGCCGTCCTGGACGTCGTGCCGATCGGCGACGTGTACGACCGCGCCGACAAGGCGTTCAGCCTGTCCTACTGGGTCTGGTCCTTCCTGGCCGCGCCGGAGCCGGTGCCCGAGCGGTTCATCGCCGCCGCGCCCGAGGTGCTCGTCGACTACATGCTGGAGAACTGGCCGGAGGTGAAGGACTCCTTCCCACCCGAGGTACGGGCGGCCTACGTCGAGCAGTTCACGCACCCCGAGACCGTGCACGCGATCTGCGAGGAGTTCCGCGCGGCGGCCAGCCTGGACTACGACCAGGACCGGGCAGACCGTGGGAGCCGGAAGATCGCCTGCCCGCTGTTGTTCCTCTGGAGCCAACACGGCCAGGTCGCCAAGCTCTACGACGACCCGATGGCGATCTGGCGGCAGTGGGCCGACGACGTACGAGGCGGCCCCGTACCGGCCGGGCACTTCATCCCCGAGGAAGCGCCCGACGAGACGGCCCACCGACTTCTGGACTTCCTGCGCTGACGCCCGGCCGGGCTACCAGCTCGCCCGGGTCGGGCCGGGGCGGTGACCAGCGCCCGCCCGCACGATCCGCGCCAGGCGGGTTCCCCTGACGCCCTGACCGCCGGGCTTGATCGACTCGACTTCGGCGAAATCGGGGTGTCAGCGCCACCTGGACACCCCGACATCACCGACGTCGTGTGGATCAAGCCGAGCCCGGCCGGGCTCAGGGCTTGCGGGACGACTGGAGGGTGGCGAACGCGATCACGTTGTCGGCGTAGCCGGCGCGACCGCCGATGAACTGGCCGCCGCAGGTAATGAGCCGGAGTCCGGCGGGGCCCTCGTGCCCGTAGATGCGCTCGGCGGGCAGTTGGTCCTTCGGGAAGCGCTCGACCGTGTCGACCTTGAACACCACCGTCGACCGGTCCGCGCGGGCCACCTCGATCAGGTCACCGGGCTTCAGCTTGCCCAGGTCGTAGAAGACCGACGGGCCGCTCTTGGTGTCCACGTGCCCGACGATGACGGCGGGACCGGGCTCACCGGGTGTCGGCCCCCGGTCGTACCAGCCGGTCTCGTTGTGCTTCTCCAGCGGCGGTACGGCGATCGTGCCGTCCGACGCCTGCCCGACCGGAGCCACCGGCGCCTCCACCTTGATCGCCGGGACGGTGAGGCGCACCGGGCGGCTCGCCGACAACCCGACCGTCTCGCTGCGCGGCGGGCGTTCGCCGCCGGCCGGGGTCAGGTCGAGCGGGCCGACCGAACGACCCAGTCCCGCGCCGGTGGCGAAGACGCCCACCAGCACCAGCATCACGGCCAGCGGCACCGACCAGGGGCTACGCCCCGTCGGACGGCTGCGCCGGGGAGCGACGACGGTCGGCGGACGGGCGGCCACCGCCGGCCGCTCGCCGGAGACATGCGACGCGCGGGACACCGGCGAGGGCTTCGCGCCATCGGACGGGCGCGAACTGCCGGCCTGCTGGGCAGCAGCGGATTGCCGGGCATCGCCGGACGGGCGTGCGACAGCGGGTGGGCGGGCATCGCCGGGCAGCCACGAGCCGGCGGACGGGCGCGAACCCGTGGGCGGACGGGATCCGGCCGGCGGCGGTGTGGGGCGGAAGATTTCCATGGCGGGCTCAGCGGCGCGCGACGCTACGGGGCCGGCGCAGGGCCACCACGGCGAGGACCAGGCCGGCGACCGTGAAGGCGGCACCGCCGGGCAGCAGCAGCTTGCCGGTAACTCCCCCGGCACTGCCACCGAAGCCGGTCGCCGGGCCTCGACTGGGGTGGGGGGAGGGCACCGTCTTCACCACCTGCAACATGGTCGACGCCGTCTCGCCGTCGCGGCACTCCAGCTTGACCCGGTAGTTGCCGGGGCGGGTGCGCTCGCGCACCATCGGCGCGGCGGTGAGCACGCCGCCCTGCGGTTGCACGCCGACGGCGCCGAACGCGTCCGAGACGACGGTGGCGCCGATCGAGTTGTCCCGGCAACTGGCCCGAATGCCGACCAGGTAGCCGGGCTGCACCGTGCTGGGGCTCACCTCGACGAAGACGTCCACCACGGGAGCGGGCTGTGGCGCGCCACCCGGCACGCCTCCGGGCTGCGGCGCGGGCGCGGCAGCCGGCAGGACGTCGAGCGGCGCGGACGCGGCAACCGGCAGGACGTCGAGCGGCCGGGCGGGTGCGGCGACGGCCGACAGAGGATCGAGCGGCCAGTCGGAGGCGGTCGACAGGGCGTCGGACGGCCCGCCGGGCGCAGTGGCGAGGGCCGGCGGCGTGGCCAGCGTCGCCGGGGCGGCGAGCGCGGGAGCGGTGCTGAGCAGGGGGATGGCGAGCATGGCCGCCACCGACAGGAGCACGCCGCCGCGGGTCACTGTCACGATGCCCCCTCTCGACGCCGTCGAACCGCGCCGGGCAGCGGACCGCCCGGCCTGCCGTACCAATCGGATCCTCTCATTCCCGGTCGCACATCACATCCGATCCGCAGACGAAGTCGCGTACGCTCGGGTCGCTGTGACCATCACCGACGACCCTGACCCCGCCACCGTCCCGCCCACGGGCCGGATGATCCGCACCTTCCACCCCCGCCGGGGACGGATGAGCGGCCGGCAGACCGACGCGTTGGACCGGCTCTGGTCCTCGTACGGTCTGGACGTGTCGGGCGAGCCCGTCGACCTGGCCGCCATCTTCGGCCGCCGGGCCCCGGTGGTGCTGGAGATCGGCTCGGGCATGGGCGACAGTACGGCCGCGATGGCCGCCGCCGACCCGGACCGAGATTATCTGGCGGTCGAGGTGCACACGCCGGGAATCGCCAACCTGCTCGACCTGGTGGACCGCGCTGACCTGGGGAATGTCCGGGTTGCTCGCGGTGACGCACTGGAGTTGGTCGGCGGCCTGCCGGAGGGCGCGCTGGACGCCGTACACGTGTTCTTTCCGGATCCGTGGCCGAAGGCCCGGCACCACAAGCGGCGGATCATCCAGCCGTCGCACGTGGCCCTGCTGCGGTCCCGGTTGGCCCCCGGCGGCGTGCTGCACTGCGCGACGGACTGGGCCGAGTACGCCGAGGCGATGCGGGAGACCCTGGACGCGGATCCGGAGTTGGTCGACGCGTACGGCGGCTACGCGCCCCGTCCGGCGCACCGCCCGGTGACGAAGTTCGAGCGGCGGGCGATCACGGCGGGCCGTCCGGTCGCTGATCTCATCTACCGCCGACGGTAAGGAAGGGCCCCCTGTTAACGCCTGGCGTTGTAAAAGGGGCCCTTCCTAACGCCTTGAGCGGGTCGCGCGACAACCTGGTTGGCGCCGGAGGGCATGATCCAGGCACCATGGACACGCTATGACGCTCACCGCCGCGCTGCCGAGAAGCGCCGACCCCGACACCCTCTTCGACGCGTTCGCCGGTTGGGCGAAGGAGCGCGGCCTCGACCTCTACCCCCATCAGGAGGAGGCGGTCATCGAGATCGTCTCCGGCGCCAACCTGATCATGAACACGCCCACCGGCTCGGGTAAGAGCCTGGTGGCCGTCGCCGCGCACTTCGCGGCCCTGGCCGACAGCCGGACGACGTTCTACACCGCGCCGATCAAGGCGCTGGTGTCGGAGAAGTTCTTCGCGCTCTGCGAGGTCTTCGGCGCCGAGAACGTCGGCATGCTCACCGGCGACGCCAGCGTCAACGCCGACGCCCCGATCATCTGCTGCACGGCGGAGATCCTGGCCAACCTGGCGCTGCGCGAGGGCGCCAAGGCCGACGTCGGCCAGGTGATCATGGACGAGTTCCACTTCTACGCCGAACCCGACCGGGGCTGGGCCTGGCAGGTGCCGATCATCGAGCTACCGCAGGCCCAGTTCATCCTGATGTCCGCCACCCTGGGGGACACCACCCGCTTCGTCGACGACCTGACCCGGCGTACCGGGCGGCCGACCGCCGTCGTGCGCTCGGCCGAGCGGCCGGTCCCGCTGATCTTCTCGTACGCGATGACGCCGCTGCACGAGACGCTCGAGGAGCTGCTGGAGACCAAACAGGCTCCGGTGTACGTCGTGCACTTCACCCAGGCCGCCGCGCTGGAACGCGCCCAGGCGCTGATGAGCGTCAACGTCTGCACCCGCGCCGAGAAGGACATGATCGCCCAGGCGATCGGCGGCTTCCGGTTCACCTCGGGCTTCGGCAAGACGCTGTCCCGGCTGGTCCGGCACGGCATCGGCGTGCACCACGCCGGCATGCTGCCCAAGTACCGCCGCCTGGTCGAGACCCTGGCCCAGGCCGGTCTGCTCAAGGTCATCTGTGGCACCGACACGCTCGGCGTCGGCATCAACGTGCCGATCCGCACGGTGCTGTTCACCGGCCTGAGCAAGTACGACGGGGTCCGTACCCGCCTGCTCAAGAACCGGGAGTTCCACCAGATCGCCGGGCGGGCCGGCCGGGCCGGGTACGACACCATCGGCCGGGTCGTCGTGCAGGCCCCCGAGCACGTCATCGACAACGAGAAGGCCCTCGCCAAGGCCGGCGACGACCCGAAGAAACGCCGCAAGGTCGTCCGCAAGAAGCCGCCGGAGGGCTCGATCGGCTGGGGGCAGCCCACCTTCGACCGCCTCGTCGAGGCCGAGCCGGAGCCGCTAACGTCGAGCTTCCAGGTCAGCCACTCGATGCTGCTGAACGTCATCGGCCGCCCCGGGGACGCGTTCGCGGCGATGCGGCACCTGCTCACCGACAACCACGAGGAGCCCGCCGCCCAGCGCCGGCACATCCGCCGGGCCATCGCCATCTACCGGGCGCTGCGGGCCGGTGGGGTCGTCGAGGAGCTGCCCGAGCCGGACGAGACCGGTCGCCGGATCCGGCTCACCGTCGACCTCCAGCTCGACTTCGCGCTCAACCAGCCACTCTCCCCCCTCGCCCTGGCCACCATCGAGCTGCTCGACGCCGAGTCCCCCTCGTACGCCCTCGACGTGTTGAGCGTGATCGAGTCGATCCTCGACGACCCCCGCCAGATCCTGTCCGCGCAGCAGTTCAAGGCGCGCGGCGAGGCGGTCGCCGCGATGAAGGCCGAGGGCATCGAGTACGAGGCCCGCCTCGAACTACTGGACGAGGTGACCCACCCGAAGCCGCTCGCCGAGCTGCTGGAGGCCGCGTACGAGATGTACCGGCAGGGTCACCCGTGGGTCGCCGACCACCAGCTCTCCCCCAAGGCCGTCGTCCGCGACATGTACGAGCGGGCCATGACCTTCACCGAGTACGTGCAGTTCTACGGGCTGACCCGCTCGGAGGGCCTGGTCCTGCGCTACCTGGCCGACGCGTACAAGACGCTGCGCCAGACCGTCCCCGAGGACGCCAAGACCGAGGAGCTGATCGACCTCATCGAGTGGCTGGGCGAGCTGGTCCGCCAGGTCGACTCCAGCCTCATCGACGAGTGGGAGCGGCTGCGCAACCCGTCCGACGTGGCCGAGGTGGCCCAGGCGCACGCCGCCCTGACCGACCGGCCACCGGCGGTGACCCGCAACGCGCGGGCGTTCCGGGTGCTGGTGCGCAACGCGCTGTTCCGGCGGGTGGAGCTGGCCGCGCTGCGCCGCTGGGACCTGCTCGCCGAGCTGGACTCCGGCGACGGCTGGGACTACGACGCGTGGGCCGACGCGCTGACGCCGTACTTCGAGGCGTACGACTCGATCGGGGTGGGTCCGGACGCCCGCGGCCCGGCGCTGCTCATGATCGAGCAGGGCCGGGAGAAGTGGACCGTCCGGCAGATCTTCGACGACCCGGACGGCGACCACGACTGGGGCATCAGCGCCGAAGTCGACCTCGCCGCCTCGGACGAGGTCGGCGCGGCGGTCGTCCGGATCACGGACGTCGGTCAGCTTTAGCGGTCGCCGCGAGGGGGTCGTCCGGGTTGCCGGACGGCCCCCTTTGTCGCGTCTTCCGCCGCCCCGTTTTCACTGGGCGATGTCAGGGGTGTCGATTAGAATGTATGTACTAATAGCGCTTCTGAACTGGGAGGACGCCCGTGACCGCGCCCACCTCCATGCCCCTGACGCCCTACACCACCCTGCTCGGCTTCACCCGCTACGTCGACCGCACCGGCCCCACCAAGGCGACCTTCGTGGGCGGTCTGCGCAAGCAGCGCGCCAGCCGCTCCGGCTTCAACCCGCACGGCCAGTTCGTCAAGGCGCTCAAGGCCGACATCGCCTTCCACACCGGCGGCACCCACCTGGCCGGTGTGGTCGACGTCGTCAAGCCGCGCTGGCGCCCGCTCTACCAGGCGCTGGTGCCCGGCGCGACGGCCTGGCTGCACTCCCTCGGCGATCCGGCCACCCTCGACCTGGCCCAGACCCGCGACGCCCTGGCCATGCTCGGCGACCTACCCGTCAAGATCAACCCCCACTTCGGCGTACGTCACCCCGACGGTCACGCCGACGCGGTCCGACTGCACTTCGACGAGGCGCCGCCGAGCGAGGAGTCGATGCTCGCCACGCTGCACCTGATGGCCCGCCACATGGACGCGGTCCTCCCGCACGCCGAGCCGGTCCTGGTCGACGTCCGGCGCGGTCAGGCCCACCGCATGCCCACCGACGCCAAGCCCGAACAGATCGAACGCTGGCTGGCCGGCGAAGCCGCCGCCTTCCGCGCCATCTGGTCCACCGCCGCCTAACCACACCGCAAGATCGCACTCGATCCAAGATGTAGTGGTCTCCGCTTCTCGGGAGGCCACTACATCCATGTTCGAGCACGATCATGGGGACAACCGCGCGCACCGACGCCGCCGTGGTGACGGTGGTTTTCCACAGGGGCAGCGTGACGCCACGGGCTTCGGCCAGCCTGAAACCATGCCCAGAACTCCTCGTCGGCCGCCGCAGTTGCGGGGTCGGGTCTTCCGTGGCTCCACCGCCGTGTCGCGCGGTCTGCTGACCCGTAACGACCTGCGCAGCTCGGCGTGGCGACCGCTCTTCCGCGACGTCTACGCCGACTCGCAGCTCACCGTCACACACGCCATCAGATGCGCCGCCGTCGGACGATGGCTGGTCCCGCCCGGCGCGGCCATCGCCGGACTGGCCGCCGCGGTCCTGTACGGCTGTCCGAGCACGAGCGCGGGCGCGCCAATCGACGTCCTGGTGTCCACCGACTCCCGAATCGGTCCAACCAACGGCATCCGCGTCCACCACGGGCAGATCGACCCCGGCGACATCCTGGACCGGGCCGGGATAACGGTGACCAGCCCGGCGCGGACCTGCTGGGACGTGGCCCGTTGGCTCGACGTGGTGGAGGCGGTGGTCGTCATCGACGCTCTGCTGGCCCTGCGGCTGACCACCGTGCCGGCTCTGCGCGAGTACGCGTTGAGTCGAGCAGGGCGACGCGGCTGGCGATCCCTGCTGCGGTCGATCGACCTGGTCGACGCGGGCGCGGAGTCCCCGCAGGAGTCGCGCACCCGGGTGCGGCTGGTGCTCGCCGGCCTGCCCCGGCCGGAGACGCAGTGGGTCGTGGCCGATCAGGGCCGGTTCGTGGCCCGGCTGGACCTGGCCTGGCCGCAGTTCAAGGTGGCCGTGGAGTACGACGGGCTGTGGCACGACGACCCGGAGCAGTTCCACCGGGACCGTCGACGGCTCAACCGACTGCTCGGCGGCGACTGGATCGTGCTGCACGTGACCGCCAAGCGCCTCCGGGACGACTTCGACGGGTTCCTCGCTGAGGTCCGGGCCGCCCTACGATCACGCTCAGGCTCCCGCGAGCCCCGATGATCGCGCTCGAACATGGATGTAGTGGCCTCCCTTCGTGTGGGAAGCCACTACATCCTGCATCGAGCGCGATCATGGGCGTGCGGCCCGGGTGGGTCAGGTGGCGGGGAGGTACTTGGCCAGGTCGTCGAGGATCTTGTTGGCGGCGCCGACGCCGATGCCGGTCATCCAGATCTCGTCGGAGACCGGGTACGCCTTGCCGGCCTTGACCGCGCCGAGGCCCTTCCAGAGGGTTCCGCCGGCCACCTTGCTCTGCTCGGCGGCGGCCTTGTCGCCGTACGCGGTCACGAAGATGACGTCGCCGTCGACCTCGTTGATCCGCTCGGGGCTGACCAGGTCGAAGCGCTTGTCCTCCTTGTTGGCGAGCAACTGCCGCTGGGGGCGGCCCAGGCCGGTGTCACCGATGACGATGCCGGAGAAGGAGTCCGGGCCGTACACCCGGATGTTGCCCGGGATGAACCGCACGATGGACACCTTGCGGGCGGCGGCGTCGCCGAGGGTCGCGCCGAAGTCCTTGGCCCGCTTCTCGTACGCGCCGAGCAGGTCCTTGGCCTGCTGTTCGCGGCCGAGCGCCTTGCCGTCGAGGAGGAAGTTCTCCTTCCAGGTGATGCCCACCTTGTCGGTGAACACGGTCGGCGCGATGGCGGCCAGCTCGTCGTAGAACTTCTCCTGGCGGAACTTGCTACCGAGGATCAGGTCCGGCTTGAGGGCGTTGATCGCCTCCAGGTCAGGCTCGGTGAGCACCCCGACCTCCTTGATGCCGGCGAGCTTGTCCGCGCCGAAGTACGTGGGCCAACTCTTGGCCTCGCCGGCGGTGGCCGCGCCGACGGGCGTGATGCCCAACGAGAGCGCCGTGTCGATCTTGTCGGTGTCGAGCACGACGACGCGCTTGGGTTCGGCCGGGACCTTGGTGGTGCCCATGGCGTGGGTGATCTCCCGGGTCTCCCCGGTAGCGGAGCCGGCGACCGGGTCGCTCTCACCGCAGGCGGTGAGGCCGACCCCGAGGGCGACGGCCGCGGCGAGAGCGGCGACGAGACGACGCATCAGTGTCCTTTCGAGGGGTACGTGCCGGCGAGCGGGGTGGCCGCGTCGCCATCGGCGGATCGGGCGTCCGGTACGGACGCCGTCGACGAATCAGCGCCGCCAGGGCCAGCGGCCGGCGCAGCGAACCCGGCAGCAGCGGCCGGCGCAGCAGGCCCAGCAGCAGCGGCCGGCGCAGCGTCAGCGGCCGGCGCAGCGTCAGCGGCCGGCGCAGCGTCAGCGGCCGGCGCAGCGGACCCGACAGTGGCAGGGGCCTCCGGGCCGCCCAGGCCAGCAGACTCGGCGGCCGCAACAGAGCCGGCAGAGTTGCCCACGCCAGTAGAGCCGGTGGGAAGGGCCGGGCCGCCGGTGCGCGCGGGCACCACCAGGGGTGCGCCGGTCACCGGGCAGGGCACGACGACGCAGGCCAGCCCGAAGACGTCCCGGACCAGCTCGGCGGTGAGGATCTCCCGGGGTGGGCCGGCGGCCACCACCGCGCCGGCGCGCATCGCGACCAGGTGGTCGGCGTAGCGGGCGGCCTGGTTGAGGTCGTGCAGGACGGCGACCACGGTGCGGCCACGCTCGGCGCGGAGCCGGTGCAGCAGGTCCAGCACCTCCACCTGGTGGGCCAGGTCGAGGAAGGTCGTCGGCTCGTCCAGCAGCAGCGCCTCGGTGTCCTGGGCGAGCGTCATGGCGATCCACACCCGTTGCCGCTGGCCACCGGAGAGGCTGTCCACCGGCCGGTCGGCGAGGTCGGCCACGTCGGCCAGGGCCATCGCCTCGTCGACCGCCGCGGCGTCGGACGACGACCACTGCCGCCACCACCGCTGGTACGGCTGCCGGCCGCGTCCGACCAGGTCGGCCACGGTGACGCCCTCGGGCACCAGCGGGCTCTGCGGCAGGACGCCGAGCCGGCGGGCCACGTCGCGGGTGGGCAGGTCACGGATGGCGGTGCCGTCCAGCAGGACGGTGCCCTGTCGCGGAGCGAGCAGTCGGGCCATCGTGCGCAGCAGGGTGGACTTGCCGCACGCGTTGGGGCCGACGATCACCGTGAACGCGTCGGTGGGCAGGTCCAGGGTCAGCCCGTCGAGCACGGTCCGCTCGTCGTAGCCGACGACCAGGTCGCGGGTGGAGAGCATCACACGACTCCTCACAGGCGTCACGACGACCGTGGCCGTCCACGAAGCAACAGGAAGATCAGGTACGGGCCGCCGATCGCGGCGGTCAGCACGCCCGCCGGCAGTTGGGTGGGCGCGAACAGTCGACGGCCGGCCAGGTCGGCGAGGACGAGCAGGAGCGCGCCGAGCAGCGCGGCGCAGACGAGCGGGGGCCGTTCGGCGCGGACCAGCCGGCGGGCCAACTGCGGTGCGACGAGCGCCACGAAGTCGACGGCGCCGACCTGGGCGGTGACCATCGCGGCGACGAGCACGCCGGTGCCGGCGAGCCCGATCCGGCGGGCCACCGGGCGTAGCCCGACGCCGCGCGCGGTGTCGTCGTCGAGGGCGGTGCTGTTCAGGGCCCAGCCGGCCCACGCCAGCACCGGGAGCAGCACCGCGAGTGTGCCGGCGATCCAGGCCGCCTCGGTCCAGCCCTTGCCGGCGAGGGTGCCGATCAGCCAGATCTGCGCCCGCAGGCCGTCGATCGGGTCGGCGGTGAGCATGACCACCTCGGTCAGCGCCCGGAAGGCGAACGCGACCGCCACCCCGGCGAGGACGAACCGTTGCGCGGCCAGCCCGTGCCGGGCACCGAGGGCGAACAGCAGCACCGCCGCCAGCAGACCGCCGACCAGCGCGCTGGGCGCCACCAGCACCGCCGCCGCGCCGCTGGTCAACGCCACGGTCGCGGCGAGGCCGGCGCCCTGGGTGATGCCGATGACGTCCGGGCTGGCGAGCGGGTTGCGCGCCACGCTCTGGATCAGCGTGCCGGCCACGCCGAAGGCCGCGCCGGCCACCGCCGCCAGCACGACCCGGGGCAGGCGAAGATCAAGAACCACGAGGTCGTACGGGGTGCCCGCGCCGGAGAGCGCCCGGAGCACGTCGGCCGGGGCGACGTACGGGGTGCCCAGCGAGAGGCTGAGCACGACGGCCAGCAGGAGCAGCACGGTCAGCACGGCGGCGACCAGCGTCGCGCGGCGACGGATCAGCAGGCTGACCGGACCGACCCGCAGCAACGACCGGCCGGGCAGCCGGGACGTGCCGCCGGGCGCACCGGGCAGCCCGGCCGCGGCTGCGAGCCCAGCCGCGCCGGACGCATCGGCGACGCGGGCCGCACCAGCCGCGCCGGACGCATCGGCGACGCGGGCCGCACCAGCCGCGCCAGACGCATCGGCGACGCGAGCCGCGCCAGCCGCGCCAGACGCATCGGCGACGCGGGCCGGACCAGCGGCCGGGGCAGCAGCGCGGGCCGGACCAGCAGCGCCGGACGCGGCGCGGGTCGGACCAGCGACCGGGTCAGCGGCAGGGTCCGGGCCGGCGGTGCCGGACGCTTCGGCGGGACGACCGGCGGTCACGCGGTCACCACCCGGGCGCGGCGGACCAGCACGGCCAGCAGCGGCGCGCCGATCAGGGCGGTGACGATGCCGGCGGGTATCTCGCCGGGCGGGGCGACGAGTCGGCCGACGACGTCGGCCCCGAGCAGCAGCGCGGGCCCGAGCAGGGCGGAGACGGCGAGGGTCCAGCGGTGGTCCGCGCCGACCAGGGCACGGGCGAGGTGCGGCACGGCCAGCCCGACGAAGGCGACCGGACCGGCGGCGGCCACCGCGGCGCCGGTGAGCAGCACGGCGGCGATTCCACCGCCGAGGCGGACCAGGCCGATGCGGTGGCCCAGGCCACGGGCCACGTCGTCGCCGAGAGCGAGGGCGTCCAGGCCCCGGGCCACCAGCGCGGCGAGCAGCAGCCCGACGAGGACGAACGGCAGCACCTGGGCGGTGACGCCGAGGTCCCGCCCGGCCAGTCCGCCCACCACCCAGAACCGGTACTCCTCGAAGGTGCGGGCGTCGATGCTGAGCAGCGCGTACACCCCGGAGGCGAGACTGGCGTCGAGCGCCGCGCCGACCAGCGCGAGGGTGACCGGGCTCGCGCCCTCGCGGGCCCGGCTGGCGATGGCGAAGACCAGCAGGCCGGCGGCGAGCGCGCCGGCGATGCCGAACCAGACGTACCCGGCGAGCGTGCCGATGCCGAAGACGGAGATGGCGAGGACCACGCCGAACGACGCGCCGGCGCTGATGCCGAGGATGCGCGGCTCGGCGAGCGGGTTGCGGGTGAGCGCCTGGAACAGCACGCCGGCCACGGCGAGCGCCAGCCCGACGGCGAGCCCGAGCGCGGTACGCGGCATACGTAGTTCCCGGACGATGGTGCTCGCGTCGCTGCCGTCCGGCGCGACGAGGGCGTGCCAGACCGCGCCGACTCCGAGTTGCCGGCTGCCCAGCGCAAAACTGGCCAGTACGGCGAGCAGCAACACCAGCGCGGCGCCGACGGTGACGGCGACCCGCCGACCGGTGCGGGCACCGGAGGAGTTGCGGGCCGGCGTCGGCCGGGCGGCGAGGGTGGTCACGAAACTCCTGCACGTTCGAGCTTAGGTTCGCCTAACCTTAGCCGACCTGCGGAAAGTGACCTAACTGGCGTCGGTCGATGCCGCCGACTCAGCCTGCGGCACCTGCACCGAGCCGCCGTCCCCGGCCGCCGCCGCGCCGCGCGGCAGCACGTTGAGGGGCCGCATCATCTCGTTGTCCTCGTGCTCGAGCAGGTGGCAGTGCCAGGAGAAGCGGCCCGGCAGGTCGAAGCGGGCCTTGATCCGCGTCACCTCCCACGGGTACGCGAGCACGGTGTCCATCCATCCCCGCTCCCCCGGCTCCGGCTCCGCCCGGCCCGACCGTCCACGGCCCAGCAGCTCGAACTGGGCCTGGTGCAGGTGGACGGGGTGGACGTTGCGGGTGAAGTTGCGCACCTCCCACACCTCGGTCGCGCCGACGAGGGGCTGTTCGGTCGCGGGATCGCTCCAGCGCATCGGCCGACCCCGGCCGCGCTCGTCGAGGGTGCCGAGCAGCATCACCATCGACCGGCCGGACATCCGCTCGTTGAGCGACAGCCGCCGGACCCGCTCCGCCGCACCGAGCCGGGGGTGGGCGGGCAGTTGCAGGTGCTCCGGCGGCACGCTGGAGTCCGCGCCGGTGGCCTCGGTGACCACGAACCGCATCACCTGCCCGGTGGTCCGCGGGTCGGACGGCGCGAAGTCCACCCCGGGTCGGCCGCCCCGGTACGCCCACTCGGGCCCCTCGTTAACGAGGAACAGCTCGGTGCCGGCGGGCACGCCGGTGAAGTCGACGATCACGTCGGCCCGCTGGGCGGGGCCGAGGGTGACGCGGTCGTGCGCCACCGGCTCGGGCAGGAAGCCGCTGTCGCTGCCGATCTGCCAGACCGGCAGCACCGGACGGGCCGGCCGCGCGGTGGCGTGGGCGGCGACGCTGAGCATCAGGAAGCGGCTGTTGCAGCCGTTGAGCAACCGGAACCGGTAGCGCCGACGCTGCACGGTAAGGCTGGGCCAGGTCCGGCCGTTGACCACGATGGTGGTGCCGGAGAACGCCGACGTCCACGCCGGACCCTCGTGGTGACCCCCGGGGTAGACCAGCTCGCCGTCGGCGCTGAAACTGCGGTCCTGGATGAGCAGCGGGATGTCGTGGTAGTCGGTGTCCGGCGGATCGTCGTGACCCGGCGTCGGGCCGGGCAGCACCCCGTCGGGCAGGTCGTCGCCGCCCAGCAGGTAGAAACCGGCCGGCCCGGCGTAGACGTTCTCCCTGGTGAGGCCCAGCGTGTGGTCGTGGTACCAGAGGGTGCAGGGCCGCTGGTCGTTGGCGTACTCGAAGGTGGCCGAACCCGCCGCCCAGCGCAGGCCGGACCCCTCGGCGAAGCGGGACCGGAACTCGCCGTACGCGCTGCCCGTGACGGCGAAGTCGGCCGGCAGGTCGCGGGCCACCGGCAGGTACCACGCCTCGGCGTGCCCGTCGCTCTCCTGCGTGCTGTGCCCGCCGTGCAGGTGGACCACCTGGGGCACCGGCCCCCGGTAGCCACGGCGGCTGCCGTCCGAGCGGCCGTGCCCGTCCCGGCCGTTCCGGCCACCGGCCGGGTTGGCCCAGTGCAGGGTCTCATCGACGGGCAGCAGGTGGGGCAGGTAGTCGCCCCGGTGGTCGACGAGTTCGTTGACCCAGGTCACCCGTACCGGGCGGTTCACCCGCGCGACGATGCTGTGCGCCGGGTAGCCGAAGCTGTCGGGGTGGGCGGTGGAGCCGTAACCCCACACGGTCGTACGCGGCCAGGACAGCGGCAGGATCTGCTGGCGGAACTGCCGCACCCCGACGACGTAGGTGTCCCGCTCGGGGTCGTTCGCCACCCGGGGCATGGCCAGGGGGATGCGCAGCGGCGCGACGTACTTCGGGATGTCGGCGGCGCGCAGCACCATCGCCGCGGCGAGCGTGCGGCCCGCGGCCGTCGAGCCGGCCGGGACCAGAACCGCGGCGCCCCCGGCGGCACCGGCCACGAGCACCTGTCGTCTGCTGACCATGCCGCACCTCCACTCGTATCGGACCTCGATAAGAGAATGAGTTTCGCGGACGGGGGCAAGTGGGGCGGATGGCGGATAACACCCGTAAGAGGGACAGCGAGCACCATAGGGTGTGGGGCATGCGATTCGACCAGCACACGGTCGTCCTGCTGACCCGACCGTCGGATCCGCCGGAGCTGCCACCGGAGGCGATCGACCGGCTACGCGACGCCCATCTGGCCCACCAGGCAGGGCTCGTGGAGCAGGGACTGGTGCTCGCGGCCGGCCCGCTCCTGCACGCCGACGACGACCGGATGCGGGGCTTCGTCGTCTTCTCCATCGCCCCGGACGAGGTACGCGGGCTCTACGCCGACGACCCGGCCGTCCGTGCCGGCCTGCTCGTCGCGCGGGTGGCGAGCTGGATGGTGCCCGAGGGCAACGTGCGGTACGAGGGCGTGCCGATCCCCGCGTCGATGCTGGAGGCGGCGGCGGGCGACTGACGCGGTCAGCCGGGCAGGTCCGCGATCGGCAGCACCCGCAGGTCGTCCGGCTCGCCCACGATGACCCGCAGCGCCGGGAAGTACGCGCTGAGCACCGGCCGGCACCTGTCGCAGGGCCCGACGACCGTACGACCCCGGTCGGCGACCGAGACGATGGTCTCCAGCTCGGTCACGCCCTGCGTGGCGGCGGTGCCGATGACGACCAACTCCGCGCAGGTGTCCCCGCTGTCGTGGTGCAGGTTCACCCCGGAGAACACCCGCCCGTCGGCGGTACGGGCGGCCGACGCGCCGGTGTGGTGGCGGCTGCGGCACCGAAGTTTGGCGACCGCCGTGGCGGCCTGCACCAGCGCTCGATCGGTGTCCCGCAGCTCCATCCCGGCCCCCCAGCGCTCGACGTCGGCCGCAACTGTAGACCGCCGTCCCCGCGCCGAAGCACCCACGCGCGGTAACCCAGGGGCGGTCCGCCGCCGGGCTGCCTATCCTTGGGCACGACATGCAGAATCCAGCCTCCTCCGCCGCGACCGATCCCGTCCGCGACCTGCACCGCCGCCTCAGTCCCCTGATGTTCCGCGACCAGCGCCGGCTCCAGCGACGCCTGGACGGCGCCCGCAAGCTGCGCGACCCGCAGCGCCGGGAGGCGGCCCTGACCGAGATCACCGCCGAGCTGGCGCGGGCCGAGCAGCGGCTGGCCGACCGGCGGGCGGCGGTGCCGACGATCGCGTACCCCGTGGGGTTGCCGGTCAGCGAGCGCAAGGACGACATCGCCGCCGCCATCCGCGATCACCAGGTGGTGATCGTGGCCGGCGAGACCGGCTCCGGTAAGACGACCCAGCTGCCGAAGATCTGTCTGGAGCTGGGGCGCGGCATCAACGGCCTGATCGGGCACACCCAGCCCCGGCGGCTGGCCGCCCGGACGGTGGCCGACCGGATCGCCGACGAGCTGGGTACCGAGCTGGGCGACGTGGTCGGCTACAAGGTGCGCTTCACCGACCAGGTGAGCGACCGCAGCCTGGTCAAGCTGATGACCGACGGCATCCTGCTGGCCGAGTTGCAGACCGACCGGATGCTGCGCCAGTACGACACGTTGATCATCGACGAGGCGCACGAGCGCAGCCTCAACATCGACTTCATCCTCGGCTACCTGCGCGAGCTGCTGCCCCGCCGGCCCGACCTCAAGGTGATCATCACCTCAGCGACCATCGAAACCGACCGCTTCGCCAAGCACTTCGCCGACGCCCAGGGCAGTCCGGCGCCGGTCGTCGAGGTCTCCGGACGCACCTATCCCGTGGAGGTCCGCTACCGGCCGCTGGTCGAGGTCGCCGAGAGCGACGAGGAGGGCGACGCCGACGAGGAGAACGTCCGCGACCAGATCCAGGCGATCGGCGACGCCGTCGAGGAGCTGGCCGCCGAGGGTCCGGGCGACATCCTGGTCTTCCTCAGCGGCGAACGAGAGATCCGCGACACCGCCGACGCGCTGGGCAAGCTGGTGCAGAAGAAGCGGTCCCTGCTGGGCACCGAGATCCTGCCGCTGTACGCCCGGCTCTCCGCCGCCGAGCAGCACCGCGTCTTCGCCGCGCACAGCTCACGACGCGTGGTGCTCGCCACCAACGTCGCGGAGACCTCGCTGACCGTGCCGGGAATCAAGTACGTGGTGGACCCGGGCACCGCCCGCATCTCCCGTTACTCCAGCCGGCTCAAGGTGCAGCGGCTGCCGATCGAGCCCGTCTCGCAGGCGTCGGCCAACCAGCGCAAGGGCCGCTGCGGTCGGACGTCGGACGGTATCTGCATCCGCCTCTACGACGAGCAGGACTTCCTGTCCCGCCCCGAGTTCACCGACCCGGAGATCCTGCGTACCAACCTGGCGTCGGTCATCCTCCAGATGACCGCGATCGGGCTGGGCGACCTGGCCGCGTTTCCGTTCATCGACCCGCCGGACAAGCGCAACATCACCGACGGCGTCAACCTGCTGCACGAGCTGGGCGCGTTGGACCCGACCGAGACCGACCCGGCGAAGCGGCTCACCGCGCTGGGCCGCCGGCTCGCCCAGCTCCCGGTCGACCCGCGGCTGGCCCGGATGGTGGTCGAGGGCGAGCGCAACGGCTGTGCCACCGAGATCCTGGTGATCGCCGCCGCGCTCTCCATTCAGGACCCCCGCGAGCGCCCGGCCGAGAAGCAGGCCCAGGCCGACCAGGCACACGCCCGGTTCGCCGACAAAGAGTCCGACTTCGTGGCTTACCTGAACCTGTGGCGGTACCTGCGGGAGCAGCAGCGGGAGCTGTCGTCCAGCGCGTTCCGCCGGATGTGCAAGGCGGAGTACCTGAACTACCTGCGGATCCGCGAGTGGCAGGACATCGTCAGCCAGTTGCGCCAGGTGCTGCGTACCCCCGCCGAGAACGACCGGCGCGGCGGGCGGGCGGCGCGGGACACCCCGGCCGAGGCGGACGCCGGCCGGGGCGCGGGCCGCCGGGGCGGCGCGGACCTGCCGGAGGAGATCGACACCCCGAAGGTGCACCAGTCGCTGCTGCCCGGCCTGCTGTCGCACATCGGCCTCAAGGACGCCCAGAAACACGAGTACCTGGGGGCGCGGGGCGCGAAGTTCGCGCTGTTCCCCGGCTCGGCGCTGTTCAGGAAGCCGCCGCGCTGGGTGATGGCCGCCGAGTTGGTGGAGACGTCCCGGCTGTGGGGGCGCATCGCCGGGCGGGTCGAGCCGGAGTGGGTCGAGCCGCTGGCGCAGCACCTGGTCAAGCGCAGCTACAGCGAGCCGCACTGGGAGAAGAAGCAGGCCGCGGTGATGGCCTACGAGAAGGTCACCCTGTACGGCATGCCGCTGGTCGCCTCCCGCAAGGTCAACTTCGGGCGGATCGACCCGACGTTGAGCCGGGAGCTGTTCATCCGGCACGCGCTCGTCGAGGGCGACTGGCAGACCCACCACCGGTTCTGGGCCGACAACAAGCGACTGCTGGGCGAGATCGAGGAGTTGGAGAGCCGGGCCCGCCGCCGGGACATCCTGGTCGACGACGAGACCATCTTCGGCTTCTACGACCAGCGGATCCCCGCCGACGTGGTCTCCGGCCGGCACTTCGACACCTGGTGGAAGAAGACCCGCCACGAGCGTCCCGACCTGCTGACCTTCACCCGCGACCTGCTGATCAACGACGGTCGCGGCGGTGTCGACGAGAGCGACTACCCCGACGAGTGGCAGACCCAGGGGGTGACCCTGCCGCTGACCTACCGGTTCGAGCCGGGCACGGCGACCGACGGCGTCACCGTGGACATCCCGCTGCCGCTGCTCAACCAGGTACCGGCGGAGGGCTTCGACTGGCAGGTGCCGGGGCTGCGCGAGGAGACGGTGATCGCGCTGATCCGCTCGCTGCCCAAGGCGATCCGGCGCAACTTCGTGCCGGTGCCGGACTACGCCCGCGCCGCCCTCGCGGCGATCACCCCCGGCGAGACGTCGCTGCTGGACGCGCTCACCCGTGAGCTGCGCCGGATGACCGGTGTCACCGTGCCCCGCGACGCCTGGGAGCCCGGCAAGCTCCCCGCCCACCTGCGGGTGACGTTCCGGGTGCTCGGCGACGACGACAAGCCGGTCGCCGAGGGCAAGGACCTGCCGGCCCTGCAACGTCAACTGCGCCAGGAGGTACGCCAGGTCGTGGCGGCCGCCGCGCCGGAGGTCGCCCGGACCGGCCTGCGCGAGTGGAGCCTCGGCACGCTGCCCCGGACCATCGAGCAGGTCCGCGTCGGCTACGCGGTGACCGCGTACCCGGCCCTGGTCGACGAGGGCACGACGGTCGGGGTGAAGGTGTTCGACTCCCCCGCCGAGGCGGAGGCCGCGCACTGGGCCGGCACCCGCCGGCTGCTGCGGCTCACCGTGCCATCCCCGGCCAGGTTCCTGCAGGGTCGGTTGAGCAACGAGGCGAAGCTGGCGTTGAGCCGCAACCCGCACGGCGGCGTGCAGGAGCTGATCGAGGACGCGGCCGGCGCGGCCATCGACCGCCTGATCGACGCCGCCGGTGGCCCGGCGTGGGACGCCGAGGGCTTCGCCGCCCTGCGCGAGAAGGTCCGCGCCGACCTGGTCGACACCGTCGTCGAGGTGATGGACCGGGTCCGCAAGGTGCTCGCCGCCGCGTACGCGGTCGAGCAGCGGCTCGGCGCGACCCGCAACCTGGCCGTGGTGGCGGCGCTGGCCGACATCCGCA
Organism: Micromonospora sp. NPDC049801; assembly: GCF_040656575.1. Classification (NCBI taxonomy): domain Bacteria; kingdom Bacillati; phylum Actinomycetota; class Actinomycetes; order Micromonosporales; family Micromonosporaceae; genus Micromonospora; species Micromonospora sp. NPDC049801. Next base: position 170,560 of record NZ_JBFAMS010000002.1, read on the forward strand.
AGCAGCTCGCCGGGCTGGTGCACGCCGGCTTCATCACCGAGACCGGGTACGCCCGCCTGCCCGACCTGCTGCGCTACCTCACCGCCATCGAACGTCGGCTGGACCGGCTCGGCGGCAACCCGCAGCGCGACCGCCAACAGCAGGACCGGATCGCGGCGGTGCGCAAGGAGTACGACGACCTGCTCGCCGCTCTGCCGCCCGCGCGCCGGCAGGAGGCGGCTGTCCGGCAGATCCGCTGGATGATCGAGGAGTTGCGGGTGAACGTGTTCGCCCAGGCGCTGGGCACCCCGTACCCCGTCTCGGAGCAGCGGATCTACCGCGCGATGGACGACGCCGAGGGCCGCTGAGCCCGCCGGCCCGGCCGCCGCCGGCCCCTTCGCGGCGGCGGCCCCGGCCGGGTCAGCCCAGCGGCTCGACACCCGGCGGCAGCTCGCCCCGGTCGATCGCGGACTGGACGTAGTCGAGCAGGATCCGCCGTAGCTCGCGGCCGGCGTGCGTCGGCACCACGTCACGGCGACGGGCCACCGCGATGGTCCGCGTCACCCCGGGAGACGCCAGCGGCGTGCCGCGCACCCCGGGCCGGCGGGCCAGCACGATCCCCGGCACCAGCGCGATGCCGAGTCCCGCCTCGACAAAGCTGAGGACGGCGTCCATCTCGCCGCCGTCCACCGCGAACGTGGGCTCGAAGCCCGCCTCCCGACACGCCGCGATGGTGGCGTCACGCAGGTCGTAGCCCTCCCGGAACATCACCATCGGCTGGTCACGCAGATCGGTGATGCGCAGCTCGCCCGTCCCCGAGCCCGTCGGCACCTCGTCCACCGAGGCCACCACCAGGCTCTCGCGCAGGATCGGGTCGACGCGCAGGCCCGGGTCGGCGCCCTGCGACGGCATGATGATCAGCGCCAGGTCCAGGTCGCCGCGCAGCAGGTCACGGACGAGGTCCTGGGAACCGCTCTCCTCGACGCGGAGGTCGACGGTGGGGTGCGCGTCGCGGAACCGGCGCAGCACCGGCGGGGCGAGCGAGGTGGCCAGGCTCGGGGTCGCGCCCAGGCGTACGCGCCCTCGGCGCAGGCCGACCAGCTCCTGCACCTCCCGGGTCGCGGTCTCCACGTCGGCGAGGATCCGGGTCGCCAACGGCAGGAGCACCTCCCCGGCCGCGGTGAGGGCGATGTTGCCCCTTACCCGCTCGAACAGCGGGGCCCCGAGGTCGGTCTCGAGGGCGTGAATTTGCTTACTCAACGAAGGCTGGGTTATGCCAACGATGTCGGCGGCTTGGGTGAAATGTCGTACTTCGGCCACCGCGACGAAGTACCGGAGCTGATGGAGCTGCATCTACATAGCTTATGGCTATCAACGCTGCGAGTTCGATGCATTGGACGACTGATCAAAGTGCTCCTAGCGTCGATCCCGTGGTAATGACGAAAACTCGGTCGCCCATCCGCTCGAACGTCGGCCTCAAGGCCGTCATGGCGGTGACGGGCATCCTGCTGGTGCTCTTCCTGATCGCGCACATGCTCGGGAACCTGAAGGTGTTCACGGGGGAGACCTCGTTCGACCACTACGCGCACTGGCTGCGCGACATCGGCAAGCCACTGCTGCCCGGTGTCTGGTTCCTGTGGATCCTGCGCACCGTCCTCACGGTCGCCGTCGTCGCCCACATCGTGGCCGCCACCGTGCTGGCGCTGCGCGCCCGCGCCGCCCGCCCGGTGAAGTACGCCCACCGCAAGAAGGTCCGGGGCAGCTACGCGGCGCGCACCATGCGCTGGGGTGGCGTGATCATCCTGCTCTTCGTGATCTACCACCTGCTGGACCTGACCACCGGCACGCTCAACCCGGTCGGGACCGAGGGCAAGCCGTACGGCAACGTCGTCGCCGACTTCGCGCCGGAGCGCTGGTACGTCACCCTCTTCTACACCCTGGCGATCGTCACGCTCGGCTTCCACCTGCGCCACGGCGCCTTCAGCGCGTTCCGCAGCCTCGGGCAGCAGACGCCCCGGGGCGAGCGCCGGGCGCGCGCCGCCGCGCTGGTCTTCGCCGTGGCGCTCTGCGCCGGATACCTGGTGGTCCCGTTCGCCGTACTCACCGGATTGGTGTCCTGACATGGAACTCTTCACCGAGGGCGACCCGATCGCCGACACGAAGGCGCCCGCCGGCCCGGTCGAGAAGCGCTGGGAGACGCGGCGCTTCGAGGCCAAGCTGGTCAACCCGGCCAACCGCCGCAAGATGACGGTGATCGTGGTCGGCACCGGCCTGGCCGGCGGCTCAGCCGCGGCGACGCTGGCCGAGCAGGGCTACCACGTCAAGTCCTACTGCTACCAGGACAGTCCGCGCCGGGCCCACTCGATCGCGGCGCAGGGTGGCATCAACGCCGCGAAGAACTACCGCAACGACGGCGACTCCGTGCACCGGCTGTTCTACGACACCGTCAAGGGTGGCGACTTCCGCTCCCGGGAGTCGAACGTGCACCGGCTCGCCGAGGTCTCGGTCAACATCATCGACCAGTGCGTCGCCCAGGGCGTGCCGTTCGCCCGTGAGTACGGCGGCCTGCTGGACACCCGCTCCTTCGGCGGCGCGCAGGTGCAGCGCACCTTCTACGCCCGGGGCCAGACGGGCCAGCAGCTGCTGCTCGGCGCGTACCAGGCCCTGGAGCGGCAGATCGGCCTCGGCAACGTGGAGATGAACGCCCGGCACGAGATGCTGGAGCTGGTCATCGTCGACGGCAAGGCCCGGGGCATCGTGGTCCGGGACCTGGTCACCGGCGAGATCACCACCGAGATGGCCGACGCCGTCGTGCTCGCCTCCGGCGGTTACGGCAACGTCTTCTACCTCTCCACCAACGCCAAGGGCTGCAACGTCACCGCCACCTGGCGGGCGCACCGCAAGGGGGCGTACTTCGCCAACCCCTGCTACACGCAGATCCACCCGACCTGCATCCCAGTCTCCGGCGACCACCAGTCGAAGCTGACCCTGATGAGCGAGTCGCTGCGCAACGACGGCCGGGTGTGGGTGCCCAAGCGCAAGGGCGACGACCGCAGCCCGAAGGACATCCCCGAGGACGAGCGGGACTACTACCTGGAGCGGATCTACCCGTCCTTCGGCAACCTGGTCCCCCGCGACATCGCCTCCCGCGCCGCCAAGAACGTCTGCGACGAGGGCCGCGGCGTCGGTCCGACCAAGCTCGGCGTCTACCTCGACTTCGGCGACGCGATCGACCGGTTGGGCCGCAAGGCCATCGAGGCCAAGTACGGCAACCTCTTCGAGATGTACGAGCGGATCACCGGCGAGGACCCGTACGAGGTGCCGATGCGGATCTACCCCGCCGTGCACTACACGATGGGCGGGCTCTGGGTCGACTACGACCTCCAGTCCAGCATCCCGGGCCTGTTCGTGATCGGCGAGGCGAACTTCTCCGACCACGGCGCGAACCGCCTCGGCGCCTCGGCGCTGATGCAGGGCCTCGCCGACGGCTACTTCGTGCTGCCCACCACCATCGCCAACTACCTGGCCTCGGGGCCCCTCGAGAAGGTCGACGCCAGCCATCCCGCGGCGGTCGAGGCGCGTACCGACGTCGAGGACCGGATCCAGCGGCTGCTGGCGGTCGACGGCGACCGGACCGTGGACTCGTTCCACCGGGAGCTGGGCCAGATCATGTGGGAGCACTGCGGCATGGAGCGCTCCGAGGCCGGACTGCGCAAGGCGATCGGCGAGATCCGCGACCTGCGCGAGCAGTTCTGGCAGCGGGTCAAGGTGTCCGGCACCGGTGAGGAGCTGAACCAGTCGCTGGAGAAGGCCGGCCGGGTGGCCGACTTCTTCGAGCTGGCCGAGCTGATGTGCATCGACGCCCTGCACCGCGAGGAGTCCTGCGGCGGTCACTTCCGGGCTGAGCACCAGACCCCCGACGGGGAGGCGCAGCGCGACGACGAGAAGTTCGCGTACGTGGCGGCCTGGGAGTTCACCGCCACCGGTGAGCCCTCGGTGCTGCACAAGGAAGACCTGAAGTTCGAATACGTCCACCCCACGCAGCGGAGTTACAAGTGAACCTGACCCTGCGCATCTGGCGCCAGAAGGGCCCTGAGGACAAGGGTCGGATGGTGACCTACCCGGTCGACGACGTGTCCCCGGACATGTCGTTCCTGGAGATGCTCGACGTGCTCAACGAGCGGCTGATCCTCTCCGGCGAGGACCCGGTGGCGTTCGACCACGACTGCCGCGAGGGCATCTGCGGCATGTGCGGCCTCATGATCAACGGCGACGCGCACGGGCCGCAGCGCGGCACCACGGCGTGCCAGCTGCACATGCGGCAGTTCAAGGACGGCGACACGATCGACATCGAGCCGTGGCGGGCCAGCGCCTTCCCGGTCGTCAAGGACCTGGTGGTCAACCGGAGCGCCTTCGACAAGATCATCGCCGCCGGCGGCTACATCACCGCGCCGACCGGCAGCGCGCCCGAGGCGCACTCCACCCCGGTCGCCAAGGCCAACGCGGACGCCGCCTTCGAGTCGGCCGCCTGCATCGGCTGCGGCGCGTGCGTGGCGGCCTGCCCGAACGGCTCCGGCATGCTCTTCACCGCCGCCAAGCTCACCCAGCTCTCGCTGCTGCCCCAAGGCCAGCCGGAGCGCTACACCCGGGTGATCGGCATGGTCGACGCGCACGACGAGGCCGGCTTCGGCGGCTGCACCAACGCCGGTGAGTGCACGGTGGCCTGCCCGAAGGGCATCCCGCTGAACACCATCGGCCGGCTCAACCGCGACTACCTGTCGGCCACCACCAAGGGCGGCAACACCCCCGGCTCCTGAGCCTCCCCGCCACCCGGACCGCTGCGCCCCCGATCGTCGGGCGCGGCGGTCCGGCGTTGAGGGCGTCCACCGAACGCGCTAGTCCGGCCCGGCCCGCGACTGGCCCGGCCCGGCCCGCGACTGGCCCGGGGAAGATCAACTCGGCATACCGGAAGTCGGCTGGTCCGGGCGCCCACCACACCGCGACTTCCTGGAACCCGAGTCGATCACGGCACCACGACGGGCTCGGCGAGCCGGCAAGCAGGCACACCCCTCGGCAAGCCGGTTCAACCCCCTCTCCCGGGGTAGCAGTCAGACAGGACCGAGGGAGGGCAACCGGACATGAAGGCGTTGACCTGGCAGGGCAAGCGGGACGTACGGGTCGAGGAGGTACCCGACCCCCGGATCGAGGAGCCGACCGACGCGATCGTCAAGATCACATCGACGGCGATCTGCGGCTCGGATCTGCACCTGTACGAGGTGCTGGGGCCGTACCTGAAGCCCGGGGACATCCTGGGACACGAGCCGATGGGCATCGTCGAGGAGGTCGGCCCGGAGGTGACCGGCCTGAAGCCCGGCGACCGGGTGGTGGTGCCGTTCAACATCTCCTGCGGCGACTGCTGGATGTGCCGACGCCAGCTCTACGCCCAGTGCGAGACGACCCAGGTGACCAGCGAGGGCAAGGGCGCGGCGCTGTTCGGCTACACGTCCCTCTACGGGTCGGTGCCCGGCGGCCAGGCCGAGTACCTGCGCGTTCCCCAGGCCCACTTCGGGCCGATCAAGATCCCGCAGACCGGCGCGGACGAGCGCTACCTCTACCTCTCCGACATCCTGCCCACCGCCTGGCAGGCGGTGAAGTACGCGGACACCCCGCCCGGCGGCACGCTCGCCGTCTTCGGGCTGGGCCCGGTCGGCCAGTTCTGCGCCCGGATCGGCCGCCACCTCGGCGCGGGGCGGGTCATCGGGCTGGACCTGGTGCCCGAGCGGCTGGAGCTGGCCCGCCGGCACGGCATCGAGGTGCTCGACGTACGCGAGCTGTCCGACGTACCGGGCGCGCTGATCGACCTGGTCGACGGGCGCGGCCCGGACGCGGTCATCGACGCGGTCGGCATGGAGGCGCACGGCTCGCCGGTCGGCAAGCTCGCCCACGCGGCCGTCGGCCTGCTGCCGGACAAGCTCGCCCAGACGATGACGGACCGGGTCGCCATCGACCGGCTCGCCGTCCTGCACGCCGCGCTCAAGGCGGTCCGGCGCGGCGGCACCGTCTCGATATCCGGCGTCTACGGCGGCGAGGCCGACCCGATGCCGATGATGGAGATGTTCGACCGGGGCGTCCAACTGCGGATGGGGCAGTGTCACGTTCGCCGCTGGGTCGACGAGATCATGCCGCTGCTCTCCGGCGACGACGACCCGCTGGGCGTGGAGGATCTGCGTACCCACCGGCTGCCGCTGAGCGACGCGCCGCGCGCGTACGAGATGTTCCAGCAGAAGGAGGACGGCTGCATCAAGGTCGTGCTCGCTCCATGAGTCGGGTCGTGGTGGTCGCGGGCGCGACCAGCGGGATCGGTCGGGCGACGGCGCGGGCGTTCGCCGAGCGCGGCGACCGCCTGGTCCTCGCGGCCCGTGCGCCGCAGACCCTCGCCGAGGTACGCGAGGAGTGCGCGGACGTCGAGGTGCTGACCGTGGCGACCGACGTCACCGAGGCGGGCGCGCTGGACGCGCTGGCGCAGGCGGCGATCGAACGGTTCGGCCGCATCGACGTCTGGGTGCACACCGCGGCGGTGATGGCCTACGGGCGCTTCGACGAGCTGCCGGAGCGGGTGTTCGACCACGTGGTGCGGACGGACCTGCTGGCCGCCGCCGGCGCGGCCCGGGTGGCGCTGCGGCACTTCCGGGCCACCGGCGCCGGGACGTTGATCCTCACCGGGTCGGTGCTCGGGCACATCACCGCCCCCTACATGAGCGCGTACGTGACCAGCAAGTGGGGTTTGCAGGGGCTGGCCCGGACGCTCCAGCAGGAGCTGCGGGACAGCCCGGGAATCCGGCTGTGCCTGGTCAACCCGGGCAGTGTGGACACACCCGTCTACCAGCAGGCGGCCAACTACCTGGGTCGCGTCGGTCGCCCTCCACCGCCGGTCGCCGGGCCGCAGCGGGTGGCCCGGGCCATCGTCGACTGTGTGGACAGTCCGCGCCGGGAGGTGTCGGTGGGGCGGCTCAACGTGCTGCTGCGAGCCGGCTTCACGCTGCTGCCCGGCGTCTACGACGTCCTCGTCGGCCCGTTGATGCGGCTCGCGGGCCTCAGTGGGCGGCCGGTCGCGGCGCACGACGGCTCGGTCTTCGCCCCGAACCCGGCCGGCGAGGCGGTCCGTGGCGGTCACCTGCCCGACCTGCGGCAGCTCGCCCGGGCCGTGTCCGGGCCGGCGGCACAGCTCCGTGGGACGGCGGCCGGCGCGATCGGCGCCGCGCTGCGCCGACGGCCCGGGTAAGACTGTTCGGGACTGTTCGGGACTCTCTCCGGGGGCATCATGAATAGATCAACTCGCCTAGCGTGGGGGGCCGGCAGGCGCTCCGGCGCCCCACGACGGGAGAGACGATTGACCATCCGACTGAACCGCAGGACCGCCCTCGGACTGGGTACGGTGGCCACCGCCGGTACGGTGCTCGCCGCGACCACTCCGGCCAGCGCCGCCGAGGCGACACCCACCACCCCCGCGCAGGCGGCCCGGCGGGTCGCCACGGCCTTCGGGCGCCACAGCGCCGAGGCCGGCGGCAACTGGCAGGCATACGTCAGCGTGGCCGACCCGGCGGGCACGCCGGTCGTCGCGGTGGCGGCGGACGAGGACCGGACGATCGAGGCGTACAGCGTCAACAAGATCGCGGTGGCCACGGCGGTGTTGGACAAGGTCGACCGCGGGCTGCTGACGCTGGACCAGCGGGTCGAGGTGACCGAGACGATCGTGGTGCCGGGTGGGGACGGCATCTTCAGCCGGGACGGCGCGTACCCGAGCAGCGTGACGCTGGGACACGTGCTGGCGAACCTGCTGACCGTCTCGGACGACACCGCCGTACGACTGTGCGGTCTGGTCGCCCCGGCCGCCGAGATCAACTCGATCCTGGTCGCCAAGGGCTTCCCGAACACCCAGGTCGAGCCGGTCGCCAACCCGAACCGGTTCTTCCTCGGCACCAGCACTCCCCGGGAGACGCACGACCTGCTGCGGGCCCTGGTCGCCGGCACGCTGCTCTCGCCGGCCTCGACGGCGCACCTGCTCGGGCTGCTGCGCTCCCCGGTGGCCTTCACCGACGGGATCCGTCGCACCATGTCCTCCGACGATCGGGCCCGCATCGCCACGAAGGCCGGCTGGTTCACCGACGCCCGGCACGAGGCCGGCGTGATCTTCGACCGGTCCGGCGCTGCGGTGCTCACCTACGCGCTGTTCGCCGACGGGCAGGCCGACCCGGACAACTTCGGTGCGACCCATCCGGCGGTGCGGGCGCGCGCCGCCATGGGTCCGAAGGTCCTCGCCGCGGTGGACCGCCTCGGGGGCGCGGGCACCGCGTACCGGACGACCTTCCAGCGGCCCAGCAACGGCGGCTGACTCCGCTGCCGGGCCGGTCGTCGGGGACGACCGGCCCGGTGCGGGCGACCGCCGGGGCGGAAGCCGCACGGGGGAACTACCGTGTAGTGCGGGACACGGCGGAGGGACGGCGATGACGCCAACGGAACGCACGGACGGGCAGAGGTCGCTCGGGCGACGGATGCGGGCGACGGCGGGACTGGCCGCGCTGGCCGGCCTGGCCTGGATGGCACGGGACGTCCCGGCGGCACTGGGCGGGCGACTCGCCGGGGCCCGGGCCGAGCGGGCGGCCCGCTCGCCGCAGTTCCGCGACGGCACGTTCCACAACCAGGCCGACGTCCGCACGATGGTCGCCGCCGAACCGGGTCGGAACCTGGTCCGGGAACTGATCTTCGGCAAGCAGAAGCGCCGCCCCACCGCGCCCGTGCCGCTGCTGCGGCCCGGCGCGTCGCCGGCCGCCGACACCGCCGACGAGCTGAACATCGTCTGGTACGGCCATGCCTCGGCGCTGATCGAGATCGAGGGGCGGCGGGTCCTGCTCGACCCGGTGTGGAGTGACCGCTGCTCGCCGTCCGGCGCGGTCGGCCCGCGTCGGCTGCACGAGCCGCCGGTGGGCATCGACGAGCTGCCTCCGCTCGACGCCATCCTGATCTCCCACGACCACTACGACCACCTGGACATGCCCACCGTGCGGGCGCTGGTCGCCGGGCAGTCGGCGCCGTTCGTGGTGCCGCTCGGGGTGGGCGCCCACCTGGATCGCTGGGGGGTGCCCGCCGAGCGGATCATCGAGCTGGACTGGTCCGAGTCGCACCGGGTCGACGGGTTGAAGATCACCGCCACCGCCGCCCAGCACTTCTCCGGTCGCGGGCTGCGCCGCGACGGCACGCTCTGGAGCTCCTGGGTGGTGGCCGGGGCACGACGCAAGGTCTTCTACACCGGTGACTCCGGCTACTTCGCCGGGTACGCGGCGATCGGCGCCGAGCACGGGCCCTTCGACGTCACGCTGATGCAGATCGGCGCGTACGACCGGGCCTGGCCGACCATCCACATGTTCCCCGAGGAGGCGGTCGACGCCCACCTCGACCTGCGCGGCGGGCTGTTCATCCCGGTGCACTGGGCGACGTTCAACCTGGCCCTGCACGACTGGTCGGAGCCGGTGAACCGACTGTGGGCCGAGGCGAAGGCCCGGGACGTGCGGCTCGCCGTACCCCGCCCCGGCGAGCGGGTGGTCGTCGACGACCCACCGGCGGTCGACGGCTGGTGGCAGTCCGTCGCCTGAGATGTAAGGAAGGGCACCTTGTTAACGCCTGGCGTATAACAAGGTGCCCTTCCTTACATCTCAGAGCACGAAGGCGTCGGTCCAGAGCGCGCCGGAGCGACCGGAGAGCGCGTCCAGCATGGCGACCGCCTGGCCGTCGGTGAGCTGCGCGACGAAGTCCACGATCGCGCGTCCCCGGGCGCGGCCGATCCGGTGCGGCGTACGCGGGTGCAGCTCGGCCTCGGCCAACTCGACCAGGTCGTGCAGCCGGCGAGGTAGGCGGGACTCCTCCTCCGGGTCGAGCAGCCACTCCCACAGCGCCTCCACCAGGGTGCCCAGCAGTCGGGCCTGACCACGCTGGTGCAGGGCCAGGTCGGGGCGGGCCAGCACGAACCGGTGGTGGACGAACTTGAGCACCTGCACCTCGTGCCACTGCGCGCAGCCGAGCAGCACGTGCCCGGAGCGCACCGACGGCTGGTCGGTCACGGTGACGGCCTCGACGAAGCGGGTGGACCAGCGGGCGGAGAACCGCGCCACGTACTGCTCCGCCTCGATCGAACCGTCGAACGGCATCGCGAGCAGCCCGTCCACCAACTCCTCGCGGACATGCTCGACGGCGGCGGCGAACGCGTCGTCGTCCGCGACCCAGGCGTCCTTGCGGTGCAGTTGCCGGCGCAGCCGCTCGATGGCCGCGCCGGGTCGTCGGGCGGAGGTGGCCAGCGCCGCGTCGGTGATCGCCCGGAAGTGCCCGCTCTCGCGCTGCCAGGCCATCAGCTCGGCGGACACCGCGCCCTGCTGGAGCACCCCGACCCGGTAGAAGTCCTCCACGTCGTGGATGGCGTACGCGATGTCGTCGGCGGTGTCCATGACGGACGCCTCGACGGTCTGCTGCCAGTCCGGAATGCGGCCGACGAACGGCTCCCGGGCCTGCCGCAGGTCGTCCAGCTCGGTGCGGTACGCCCCGAACTTCAACGAGCCGCTCTCCGGGTCGTCCGGCGGCGGGGTGGCGCCCCGCGGCGGCGGGTCCAGCAGGCGCGGGTGCGGGTCGGGGTAGTCCAGCCGGGTCCACGGGTACTTCAGCATCGCCGCGCGGACGGCGGCGGTCAGGTCCAACCCGGTGGTGGCGGCGCCCCGGATCTCGGTGCTCGTGACGATCCGGTACGACTGCGCGTTGCCCTCGAAGCCGTCGGCGAGGCCGAGACGCTGGCGGGCCAGCCGGTCGAGCACCCGCTCCCCCAGGTGGCCGAACGGCGGGTGGCCGAGGTCGTGCGCGAGCGCGGCGGCCTCCACCACGTCGGGGTCACAGCCGCCGAGCTTGTCCAGCAGGTCACGCCACCTGCCGTCGGCCGTCAACCGCTCGGCGATGGCCCGGGCCACCTGGGCGACCTTGAGGCTGTGGGTGAGCCGGTTGTGCACCAGCAGCCCGGAGCCGACCGGGCTGATCACCTGGGTGACCCCGCCGAGCCGGGCGAAGAACGGCGACCCGACGATCCGGTCCCGGTCGGCACGGAACGGGTTGGCCGTGAGGTCGCCGAGGGCCCGGGCGCTGCCGCCGAAGAGCCGTCGGGCGCGCGGCTCCGCAGGTGATTCCATGATCGCCACGCTAGCGCAGGCCCGGCCGGGGCGGTCGAGGGATCGACCCGGCCCGGGCGCGGAGGCAGGACGGCGCGGGGGCGCGACCGGCCGGGCGCGGCGACAGTGGTCGGGGCCGACCGGCAGAATGCAGGCGGTACCCGCTCTTTGAGGGCGGATCGAGTCGAAGGCGGATCGAGATCGTGACCCAGTCTGTTCATCAGCGGATCGCCGACGAGCTCGGCGTGGCCGAGCGTCAGGTGCGGGCGGCCGTGGAGCTGCTCGACGGCGGCGCCACCGTGCCGTTCATCGCCCGCTACCGCAAGGAGGCCACCGGCCTGCTCGACGACACCCAGCTACGCACCCTGGAGGAGCGGCTGCGCTACCTGCGGGAGCTGGACGAGCGGCGGGCCGCCGTGCTGGAGTCGATCCGCGGCCAGGGCAAGCTGGACGAGGCGCTGGAAGCACAGATCATGGCCGCCGACTCGAAGTCGCGGCTGGAGGACATCTACCTGCCGTACAAGCCGAAGCGCCGGACCCGGGCGCAGATCGCCCGCGAGGCCGGCCTCGCGCCGCTGGCGGAGACGCTGCTGGCCGACCCGTCCCAGGATCCGAAGGCCACCGCCGCCGGATTCGTCGACGCCGAGAAGGGCGTCGCCGACGCCGCCGCCGCGCTGGAGGGCGCTCGGGCGATCCTCATCGAGACATTCGCCGAGGACGCCGACCTGATCGGCACGCTGCGCGAGCAGATGTGGTCGCGGGGCCGCCTGGCCTCCCGGGTACGCGACGGTCAGGAGACGGCCGGCGCGAAGTTCGCCGACTACTTCGACTTCTCCGAGCCGTACCCGAAGCTGCCGTCGCACCGCATCCTGGCCATGTTCCGGGGCGAGAAGGAGGGCGTGCTCGACCTGACCATGGAGTCGGAGGAGGCCGGCGAGGCCGACGCCGTACCGACCGGTCCGACCCGGTACGAGGCGATGATCGCCGGCCGGTTCGGAGTGTCCGACGCCGGGCGCCCCGCGGACCGGTGGTTGACCGACACGGTCCGCTGGGCCTGGCGTACGCGCATCCTCATCCACCTCGGGGCCGACCTGCGGATGCGGCTGTGGCAGGCCGCCGAGGAGGAGGCCGTACGGGTCTTCGCCACCAACCTGCGCGACCTGCTGCTCGCCGCGCCGGCCGGCACCCGGCCGACGATGGGCCTGGACCCGGGCCTGCGAACCGGCGTGAAGGTGGCCGTGGTCGACGCCACCGGCAAGGTCCTCGCCACCGACACGATCTATCCGCACGAGCCACGCCGACAGTGGGACGCGTCGATCGAGACCCTGGCCCGGCTGGCCGGCGCGCACGACGTGGAGCTGATCGCGATCGGCAACGGCACCGCCTCGCGCGAGACCGACAAGCTGGCCGCTGACCTGATCAAGCGCCACCCGCAGCTCAACCTGACCAAGGTCATGGTTTCCGAGGCCGGCGCGTCGGTCTACTCCGCCTCCGCGTACGCCGCGCAGGAGCTGCCCGGAATGGACGTGTCGCTGCGCGGCGCGGTCTCCATCGCCCGTCGTCTCCAGGACCCGCTCGCCGAGCTGGTCAAGATCGACCCTCGCTCGATCGGGGTCGGCCAGTATCAGCACGACCTGTCCGAGGTGAAGCTCTCCCGGTCGCTGGACGCCGTCGTGGAGGACTGCGTGAACGCGGTCGGGGTGGACGTCAACACCGCGTCCGCGCCCCTGCTGACCCGGGTCTCCGGGATCGGGGCCGGGCTGGCCGAGAACATCGTGCTGCACCGGGACGCCAACGGGCCGTTCCGGTCGCGGACCGAGCTGAAGAAGGTCGCCCGGCTCGGGCCGAAGGCGTTCGAGCAGTGCGCCGGCTTCCTGCGGATCCCCGGCGGGGACGACCCGCTGGACTCGTCGAGCGTGCACCCCGAGGCGTACCCGGTGGTGCGGCGGATCCTCGCCAGCACCGGGCAGGACCTGCGCGCGGTGATCGGCCGAAGCGCGATCCTGCGCGGGCTGCGGGCCACCGACTTCGTCGACGACCGGTTCGGCCTGCCCACCGTCACCGACATCCTCGCCGAGCTGGAGAAGCCGGGCCGTGACCCCCGGCCGGAGTTCCGCACCGCCACCTTCGTCGAGGGCGTGGAGAAGATCGGCGACCTGACGCCGGGCATGGTGCTGGAGGGCGTGGTCACCAACGTGGCCGCCTTCGGCGCGTTCGTGGACGTCGGGGTGCACCAGGACGGCCTGGTGCACGTCTCGGCGATGTCCCGGACGTTCGTGAAGGACCCCCGTGAGGTGGTGAAGTCCGGCGACGTGGTCAAGGTCAGGGTGCTCGACGTGGACGTACCCCGAAAGCGCATCTCGCTGACCCTGCGCCTGGAGGATGAGCCGGCCGCCGGTGGTCGGACGAGCCAGGAGGGGCGTGGCGGCCCGGCGCAGCGCGGACCGCAGGGCGGTCGCGACGGCCAGGGCGGTCGCGGTGCCGGACAGCAGGGTCGCGGCGGCCAGGACAGTCGCGGCGGCCAGGGCAGTCGTGGCGGGCAGGACAGTCGCGGCGGCGGGCAGGGTGGTCGCGAAGGCCAGGGCAGTCGTGGTGGCGGGCAGGGTGGTCGCGGCGGGCAGCAGCGGCAGGGCGCACCGGCGCCGGCCAACGACGCGATGGCCGAAGCCCTACGCCGCGCCGGCCTGGCCTAACCCGCTCACCACCTCGACCCCGCGCGGCCCCGTCGATCATGGAGTTGTGGTGGGTGACAAACCGCCCGCATAACGCCAAGCCAGGCACCACAACTCCATGATCGACAAACCCGAGCTGGCCTTCTGCGTCGATCTTGCACATACTGTGCCGACATAGCCGGCATTCCGCCTATTCCGACGACCGAAACTGCAAGATCGACGCAGGCGGGGCGGCGCGGGGCGGCGCAGGGCGGGGCTGGGCGGGGCGAGCGCGGGGCGGGGCTGGGCGGCGCGGGGCGGGGCTACAGCAGGCGATCAACGCGCTGCCGTACTACGTCTAGACCAACGTGGTGATGGCCGCGATCGCCCGGGGCACCCTGCGGGCCGCTCGACTGAGCCCCGTGCGTACCGTCGGCGTCGTGAATGAGCCGGACGGCCGGACGTGGCGGGAGCAGCAGCGGCAGGCGGTGCGCGCGCATGCCGACGCGGACGCGCGGCGGCGGGCCGCCGAGCAGGCCGAGGCGGCGAAGCTGGTGGCCTGGTTCGTGGCCGAGGCGACCCGGCGGGGGCTGCGCACCACCCGGCTGGTCGCCCGGGGTTACGACGGGCGCGGGCGCTACCGGACCAGGCTGACCGGCTGGTACGTCGACCGGGCCGAGACCCGGGCGGTGGATGTGGCCGGCCGGTTCCACCTGCTGACCGTGCCCGGAGGTCTGCGGGCCCGGCTGTTCGGCGCCGACCCGGAACCCAGCCCGGCGCCGTTGGTGGTCGGGTCCGGTGGACGAGACGGCGAGTCGATCCCGTTGCGGACGCTGCTCACCCGGTTGCTGGACGACGGGACCGGCGAGCCAGACCCCACCACCAGGCCTGCTGCACCACGAGGGTGAGCAGGCCGGCCAGGACGATCGCACTCAGGTTGATGACCAGTTGGAGTGCCGAGCCGCCCGCTTCGTCCCATACTCCGTAGGCGGCAGCCACCGCCACGTTCGCCGCGGCCGGGACCGTCGTCACCGAGATCAGCACCCCGACCAGGCTGCCGGACTTCTTCGACGTCAACGAGAGCATCCCGGCCACGCCGGCGAGGAGACCGACCACCCAGGACAGCGCGTCCGGCCGCCAGATGAAGTCGGTGAGTGGGCGTTCGGCGAGCAGCATCTCCCGACTGACCAGGCCGGCGGCGGTCAGCGCCCAGGTGCTCAGCACGGTCGCCACCATGGCCGCCACGAAGCCGACCACGAGAGCCTGCACCGAGCGGCCGATCACCCCGAGCCGGCGGCGCAGCAACGCCACGCACAGCGCGGCGAGGGGGCCGAACTCCGGACCGACGACCATCGCCCCGACGATGAGAATCGGCTGGTCCAGCAGCACCCCGATGCCGGCGATCATGGTGGCCACCACGATCAGTACGAGGTACGTGCCGGACAGTTCCGTCTGCTCACCGGTCTTCGCGGCAATCTCGTCCCAGACCACCGCGTCCGCGCCACTGCCCGGCGCCCGGTCCGCCGCCCGGTCGGCCGCCGCGGAGATGGTCAGCTCGATGTCCTCGGCCGCGATGCCGCCGCTGGTGTCCACGCCGAGTCGCCGCAACTCCCGCAGCACACGGTCCGCGCTCTCCCGCACCACGTCGCAGAGGATGAGATCACCACGCGGTTGCCGGGCGGCACCCGGCAGCACGGCGAGGTGAGTCACTCCTGCCTCTGCGGAGAGCAGGTCGACGACATCCGTCGTCCTGCTCTCCGGGGTGATCACCCTCAGGTGCAGCACGCGCCATCCCCTCGCCGGTCCGGTCGGTGCTTCCCTCGCCCGACCGGCCGTCGCGACTCTACAGCTCGCCCCGTCGAGGCCGGGAGCTGCACAAGGCCGAGGCCACAACGGGAGCCTCGGCCTGGTCGGAGACCGCGATCGACTCACCCCGCTCGGACGGTGGCCGCGCGCGCCACCAGTCTGGACGAGCCGCCCACTTTGAAACGTGCTGCAGCGGGTCAGCGCCGTCGGTGGCTCTCCACCGCCTCGCCCAGCGCCTGCTCGACCCGCTCGGCGCCGGCGGCGACGGAGAAGACCCGGTCGTAGTGCGCCCGGCCGGCCTGACCGAGCAGCTCGAGCTTCTCCCGGCCCAGGTCGCAGAGTTCCCGTAGCGCGTCGGCGATCGAGTCGGGGTCACCGGGTCGGGCGGTGATACCCGCGCCGCTGTCGTGCGCGACGGCTGCGGCGTCCCCCTGCGCGGCGACCAGCAGGGCCCGCCCGGCAGCGAGGGTGGCCTGCACCTTGCTGGGCATCGTGTACGCCGACATGCCGCCGGGTCGCAGGCTCACGTAGTGCGCGTCACCGGTGGCCATCAACGCGGGCATCCGCTCCCGGGGCAGCCGCCCCAGGAACCGCACGTGTGTCGCGTTCAGCTCTTCGGCCCGACGGCGCAGCCGCTCCTCGGTGGTGCCGGAGCCGGCGATCAGGCAGACCAGTCGCGGATCGTTGATCCGGGCGCAGGCGTCGATGAGCGAGTCGAGCCCCTGCGCCTCACCGAGCGTGCCCGCGTACACCAGCACCACCTGGTCCTCGCGGAGCCCGAACTCGGCGCGCAGGTCCGCGACGCCCGTCCTCGGCGTCTCGTCGGCCCACACCGGAATGTGGACGAGCTTCTTCCGAGGTACGCCTCGGCTGGCGAGCAGGTCGGCGGCGCTGGGCGAGACGTAGGCGACCCGGCCGGCGCTGCGGTACATCCCACCGCACCAGCCGCTCATCCCCCGCTCGATCATCCGGGACACCCGGTCGGTGCCGATGAAGCCGCTGGCCACCGCGCTGTCGGGCCACAGGTCCAGCACGTGCAGCAGCACCGGCACCCGCTGGACGTACCGGGTGAACCACATCGGCAGGGCGACGCTGATCGGCGAGTTGCCGACCCAGAGGGCGTCCACGCCGCGCAGCGCCGACGTGCCGGACACCAGCGCCGAGGCGGCGAAGGAGCCGTAGTTCGCCAGCCGGCGCAGCGCGGAGCGGTCATGGCTGGGATAGAGGGCCACCCGGCGGATCCGGGTCGTCCCGTCGACCTCGTCGAGCCGACGGGTCACCCGGTAGCCGGGCGCCAACTCGCCGGTCGGGTAATTGGGGAACCCGGTGAGGACCTGGACCTCGTGTCCTCGGCGGACGAGAGCCCGAGCGAGCATCCCGGGGAGCGCCGCCGCGCCCGGCTCCGGGTCGAACCACTGGCTGAGCATGCCGATCCGCATGGGCTTCACCGCGCTGCCGAGCCGGCGACCGGACGGGCGGGCTGCTCGCCGTCGGCCTGCCACAGTGTTGCCAGCGAATCACCGAGGTCGTGTGCGGGCGTCCACCCGAGCACCCGGTTCGCGCGCTCGATGTCGGCGCACATCCACGGCACGGCGGCTGAGCGATCGGCGTCCGGCGCGAAGCTGCCGTCCCGGATGTCACCGGTGAAGCCCGACACCTCCGCCAGCAACCGGACGACGTCGCGCGTCGCCACCGCCCTACCGCTGCCCACGTTGAAGACCCGGGCGGGCCCCGGGCGGCAGCTCGCCGCGGCGAGGACCGCCGAGGCGACGTCCCGGACGTCGACGAAGTCCCGGTACGTGTCGTGCAGGCCCACGGCGATGTCCTCCGATCCGGTGGCGACCGCCGACCTCACCATCGCGGTCACCCGAGTGAGCACGTTGCCCGCCGGCATCCCGGGCCCGACCGGGTTGAAGATGCGCAGCACCATCGTGTCGAGTCGACCCGCCCCGCCGGCCAGCTCCGCCAACCGCGTGGCGGCCAGGTGGCTGAGCCCGTACTCGCTGACGGGCGTGCCCTGGTACTCCTCAGTGACGGCGAGGCCGTGCGGCACGGTGCCGTACTCGGCGGCCGAGCCGATCCGGATCAGGCGGGCCCCGGGGGCGGCGGCGGCCACCGCTTCGATCAGCTTCGCGGTCGCCACCACGTGCGCCTGCACGAAGTCGTGGCCGGAGCCGACGATCCGTCCGGCCGCCGTCACCACCGTGTCCGGTCGCTCCCGGGCGATGAGCGCGGTCAGGTCGCGCAGCTCGACCCGGACCAGGTCACACTCGGCGCGGGTGATCGACCGGACGGTGGCGTGGGCGGCCAGCGCCGTCCGGATGTGCCGGCCGAGGAATCCACCGGCCCCCAGGAGCAGGACCCGGTTCATCGCCGGTGGGCGGAGTCGTGGTCGACGGTCGCCTGCGCGGGTGGGTTACCGGTGAACTCGTGCCAGGTGGCCGCGCCCGGCGCGGAGATGCCCTGGCGACTGAGCACCACCCAGATCGTGGCCAGGACGATCCGCAGATCCAGCAGGAAGGAGCGGCGGTCGACGTACTCGACGTCGTAGGTGAACTTCGCGTCCCAGTCCAGCGCGTTGCGGCCACGCACCTGGGCCAGCCCGGTGATGCCCGGTCGCACGTCGTGTCGTCGGGCCTGTTCCGGGTTGTAGAGGCTGAGGTAGCGCACGAGGTGCGGGCGGGGACCGACCACGCTCATCTCGCCCCGCAGCACGTTCCAGAACTCCGGCAGCTCGTCGAGGCTGCTGGCCCGCAGCCAGCGGCCCACCCGGGTCAGCCGATCCGCGTCGCTCACCAGCCCTCGATCCGGATCGGGGTGGCGCATGGTCCGGAACTTGACCACCTCGAACAGTTCGCCGTGCAACCCCGGGCGGGTGTGCCGGAACAGCACCGGCCGCCCGTGCGCCACCAGCACCACCAGGGCCACCACGGCCAGTACGGGGGCGCCGAGCGACAGGAGGAGGAGAGCGCCGATGACGTCGAGAAGCCGCTTCCAGCGATCGTACGGTCGGCGCGTCGTGGTGCCGTCCCGAGGTGTCTCCCGACCGGTCGTCGGGCCGGAGGTGCCGGCGCGCGTATGTGCCGCATGGAGAGCAACTTTTGCCATGGACAACGCATACCACCATTTCGAGCACCACTTCCGACTTTCACGATAGGGCGCTCCGGCGCGTCGACAATGGAGCGCGGCGACCACTTCGGCGCGCCGAGCCCTGCTCGCGTATTTGTCCGCTCCATTAGAGGTGAACGCGACTCGAATTGCTTTTGGCGGAAGCGGTCACGACACCTCCAAGGCCAGCGTAGGGTCGCGTTCGACGAGAATCCGAATCCCGAGGATGACCTTCGGGAAACAGGCAGGAGAAGATGTGGTTTCCTCGCTTTCGGACCGGCGATTCCTGATCACCGGTGGCACGGGATCCTTCGGCCAGACGATGGTCTCCCGACTGCTCGACGCCGGGGCCGCCGAGGTGCGCGTACTCAGCCGGGACGAGTCGAAGCAGGACGCGATGCGGCACCGCCTCGGCGACGACCGGGTCCGCTACTACGTCGGCGACGTCCGCGACTACGACAGTGTGCTCAAGGCCGCGCGGGGAATGGAGTTCGTCTTTCACGCCGCAGCCCTGAAGCAGGTCCCCTCGTGCGAGTTCTTCCCACTGGAGGCCGTCCGCACCAATGTGCTCGGCAGCGCGAACGTGGTGGACGCCTGCGAACGCGTCGGCGTCGAGGCGCTGGTGCTGTTGAGCACCGACAAGGCCGTCTATCCGGTAAACGCGATGGGCATGACCAAAGCGCTGATGGAGAAGGTCGCGCAGGCGCACTCCCGCAACAATCCGGAAGCGCGTACCCGGGTCTGCTGCGTGCGCTACGGCAACGTCATGTACTCGCGCGGATCGGTGATCCCGCTGTTCATCGACCAGATCCTGCGCGGTGGCCTACCGACGGTCACCGAGCCGTCGATGACCCGGTTCCTGATGTCCCTGCCGCAGTCGGTCGACCTGGTGGAGCACGCCTTCCGGTACGGCCAGCCAGGCGACGTCTTCATCCGCAAGGCCGACGCCTGCACCATCGGCGACCTGGCCACCGCGCTGTGCAACCTGTTCCGCGTCCCGGCGAAGTTCAACGTGCTCGGCATCCGGCACGGGGAGAAGCTGTACGAGACGCTGGCCAGCCGCGAGGAACTCGCCCACGTCGAGGATCTCGGCGAGTTCCTTCGGGTGCCGGTGGACAGTCGTGACCTCAACTACTCCCTCTACTTCGAGGAGGGCGACGTCGAGAGCGGCAACATGGCCGACTTCCACTCGCACAACGCCCGGCGGTTGTCCGTACCGGAGATTGAGGCGCTGCTGCTGACGCTGCCCGAGGTACGGGCGCAGGTCGAGGCCGCGGCGGCGGCGGTCGTAACGGCATGAGCACCGGCACCGGTGGCCGGCGACCGGAGTTCGTCCCCCGCCGACGCAGCGGCCCCGGCGCGGACGAGCCGCGCCCGACGCGACGGGTCCTCGTCGTCGGCGTCACCGGCATGCTCGGCCACGCTGTCCTGCGGGAGCTGAGCGACGACGCGGACCTCGACGTCCACGGCGTCGCCCGGAGCATCGAGGACCGCGCGGGGTGGTACCCCCCGCGTCTGCTCGACCGGATCACCCCGGCCGTCGACGCGACCCGCTTCGACGAGGTCCGGCAGATCGTCGACGACCTGCGGCCGGACGTCGTCGTGAACTGCGTGGGTGTGATCAAGCAACGGCCGGACGTACAGGACGCGGTGCAGACGGTCACCCTCAACGCGCTCTTTCCCCATCTGCTCGCCGAGGCCTGCGGGCCCCTCGGCAGTCGCCTGATCCACGTCAGCACCGACTGTGTCTTCTCCGGCCGGCGGGGTGGCTACGTCGAGGACGACCTGCCGGACCCGCCGGACCTGTACGGGCGGTCGAAGCTGCTGGGTGAGGCGCGCGGGGTCTCCGCGCTCACCCTCCGCACCTCGATCATCGGGCACGAGCTGGACACGAACCGCTCCCTCGTGGACTGGTTCCTCTCCCAGCGAGGCCAGGTACGCGGTTTCACGAGGGCCATCTACAGCGGCGTGACGACCGTCGAGTTCGCCCGACTGCTCCGGACGGTGATCCTGCCCCGGACAGAGCTGGCCGGGCTCTACCACGTCGCCGCCGAACCGATCTCCAAGTACGACCTGCTCCGCCTGGTCGCCGAGGTGTACGGGTGGCCCGGTGACATCGTCCCGGACGACGAGTTCACCTGCGACCGGTCGATGAACGCGGACGCCCTCGCCAAGGCCACCGGATACCGACCGCCGCACTGGCCGGACATGATCCGGGCGATGCACGCCGCCAGGGCCCGCTGGGCTGCCGAAACGGCCCAACCGGGCCTACAGGACCTGCCTCGCTGAGGGCGGTCCACCCAACGACCGCGGGCAACGCCGGCGGCCGGACTTCAAAGGACATCACGTGGGAAACCGGATGGGCCAACTGGGCCTGCTCGTCGTCGCGACGTGTCTGGTGGTGGTCACCACCGTCGCCGCCATCACCGCCCCGCTTGTCGCGACCGGATTGGTCGCGCTGGTGCTGCTGCTCGCCTTCAGCCGGCGGGTCGACGGCTGGCGGTGGATGCTGACCCTGACCATGGGGCTACTGGTGTGCGCCTCGTCCAACGTGCCGGCGCTCGTCGAGGCCAGCTTCTACCCCCGGTACGCGGCGGTCAGCGGCCTGGTCCTCTGGGGCCTCTGCCTCCCGGTCCGGACGCCGGCCCGCAGCGATGCCTGGACCAGCGTGTTCGTCGGCGCGCTCTGGGCGATGGCCGGCCTCGCCACAGTGAGCTTCGCCTGGTCGGTGGTTCCGATGGAGACCCTCCAGCGGGGCGTCGCGCTGCTGCTCCTGGCCGCCCTGGTGCACGTACTCGTCCGGCGTCGATGGCCCGATCGTACGGTCATGATGGCCGACCTGCGCGTGGTCTACCTGGTCCTCACCGCGTCCATCGTGGTCAGCCTCGGCATCGGGTTCGTCGACGGCACGCTCGTCGCGGCGACCTCCAGCGTCGCCCGGTTCCAGGGCCTCTACAACAACCCGAACATGCTCGGCATCGTCTGCGCCCTGACGATCCCGCTGGGCTGGGCCGTCCACCGGCAGTCCCGGCGGCCCGTCACGCTCCTCGGCCTGGCGCCGGCCGCCGTCAGCCTCCTGTTGTCCCAGTCGCGTACCGCGCTGATCGCCGTGCTCGTCGGCGCGCTCTGGCTCGTGGTGCGCCACGGTCTCGGCCGGGTGGTCCGGCTGGCCGCCGGGGCGACCGCCCTGCTGCTGGTGGCATACCTGCTCAACCTGCTGCCCACCATCTTCGCCGCACCCTGGATGCGCCAGTTCGTCATGCGCTTCACCGACCCCACCGGCGGCGACCTGTCCAACGGGCGGACCCAGATGTGGCAGACGACCATCGACCTGTGGTGGCAGAACCGGCCCACGCTGGGCTTCGGGTACGCGTCGCGGAATCACCTGTTCGAGCTGGCCAGCGCCGACGAGTTCTTCGGGACCGCCGGCGTCAGCGTGGTGCACAACAGCTACCTCCAGCTGCTGCTGGAGTTGGGGCTCGTCGCGGTGCCACCGCTGGTGGTGTTGCTGGTGGCCGCCGGGCGGGTCGCGGTGCGGGCCCCGGTGCGGCGGGCCGACGCGGGGCTGGTCTGGCTCGTCGTCACCGGCCTGCTGATCCAGGTCACCGAGTCGGCCATGTTCGGCACGGGCCAGACCTATCCGTACGTGTTCTGGACCGTGGTCGCCGCCGCGCTGCTGCACCTGCCGAAGGATCGGGCATCCGCCGGCCGGGAGGCCACGCACGCCAACCTGCCCCACGCGGAGGCGCGCCGGCAGCGGGCCGGCATGTTCGACGACGCCACGCCGCGCCGACCCACCGTCCTGCTGCGCTGAGTGCCCACCGGCAGCGCCGACGGCCGCCCCGGGATGCCCTGGCGCGTGCCTTCGGCGGGCGGGCGTCGCCTCAGTCGCCCCGGCCCGCCGTCACGAAGGCGCTGACCCGGTCCCGCCAGGAACGGTGGTCGAACGACTCCCGGGCCCGCGAACGGGCAGCTCCGCTCATCGCCGTCCACTCCTCGTCGCGCAGCCGCAACGCCCGCTCGATGGCCACCCGGACGTCGTCCGGGCCGTTGCCGTCGAGCACCAGACCCTCGATCCCGTCGTGGACGTAGGCGGCCAGGTCACTCGTGTGGTTGAGCAGCACCGGGCACCCGGCGGCGAGGCTCTCCGGCACCTTGGACGGAAACCCGTTGGCCGCGTACCCGCCGGTGGGGCGGACCAGCATCGAGAAGTGCGACTCCGACAGGAGGGTCAGCACGGTCTCGCGCGGAACGCGGCCGAGGAACCGCACGTCGGCCGAGACGGCGTCCAGCACCGTCAGGTCCAGGTCGGAGTGGGCGGCGGCGTCCCGCGCGCTCACCCCGGCGATCGTAAGGCTGACCCGCCGCTGCTGCTCCGGAGTGAGCCGGCTGAGCCCCCGCAGGATCACGTCGAGCATGTCCTTACGCCCGGGCGTGCCGGCGTAGAGCAGGCGCAGGCCCGCGCTGATCGGGGGTGGTTGCGGCGCCCGGAACTCGTCGCAGTCCACCTGCGGCGGCACCACCAGCACGTCCAGGCCGTGGCCCGTCAGGTAGTCGGCCAGCGTGGTGGAGACCGCCGTGGCCCGATCCACGAGCCGGGTCGCCAGGAACGTCGACCAGCGGTGCCGGACGAAGTACGGGGTGAGCCACCCGCGGCGGAACTGCCGTCGGTCGTGGCGCTCGCTGGCGTCCACCACCACCGGGCAGCGCAGCACGAGGCGCAGGGTCGCCCAGTTGCCGAGGGTCAGCAGGGCCATCGGCAACAGCACGACGCTCACGTCCCCGCGACCCACCCGCGCCCGGCGGACGGCCCGCAGGACCCGCAGCGGCCGGGCGAGCCGGGCCGACGCGCGGGTGAGGTGGTGTCGACCTCGGATCCGCAGAGTGACCAGGTCGATCCCGGCCGCGCCGAGCTGCCCGGCCGGGAAGGCCACCTCGCAGGGCCAGTCGTTGACGACGAGCGTGCGCGCACCCTCGGGCGCGGCGCAACGGGCGAGTTGCAGCAGCCGGTTCGAGGTGGCGTCCCCGTACGGGAACGCGTACGCGCCCACCAGCAGTGGACGCGGCCGGGCGGTGCGGGCGGTCGACCCCGCCGCCGGTCGCGGCTGCCGGCCGAGCACCGTTGTCTGATCGTTCATCTCTCTCCCCGTGTCGAGAAGGCGGGCGGCTGGGGCCGCGCCGGGCGGCGCGACACCCACCGGCGGTAGATCGCCAGGTGGGTGGTGACCGCCGTGTCGATGGCGAAGACGCTGCGCGCGAACCGTTCCGCCGCCGTCGAGGCCGAGGTCTGCTCGGTGTACGTCGCCGCCACGCACACCGCGTGCGCCCACTGCCCCGGCGCCGCCTCGGTGTCGACGATGGTCACGCCGGGCAGATGCTCGTTGATGAAGCGCACCCCCGGCAGGTCGGCGGCCACCGTGCCGATGCCGAGGGCGACCGGCTCCAGCACGCCCCCGGGCAGGCCCTCCAGGCAGGACGGGTGGACGACCACGTCGGCCTGGCTCAACAGGCCGCCCACGTCGTCGCGCGGGCCCAACAGGTGCACCCGCTCGGCCAGACCGGCGGCGACCGCCGCCGCCCGGACGCGCTCGTCGTCGACGTCGTCGCCCGGCCCGACGAGGACCGCGTGGGCCCGCACTCCCCGGGCCCGCAACTCGGCGAGGATCGGCGGCAGGAGCCAGCGCCGCTTCTCCGGCGAGGCCCGGCCGACGCTGACGCAGACCAGATCGGCCGGGCGCGCGCCGATCAACTCGCGTAGGTCGTCCCGACTGGGGCGACGCAGCCGGTCCAGGTCAAGTCCGTTGAGCACCACCCGGCAGCGGGGATCGTCGTGCCAGCGCGGGTCGTAGGCGACGGCGAGCGAGCTGGGCGAGACGCCGAGGATGTCGGTGGCGAAGACCCGCAGCAGCCGTCTGAAGGCCCAGCGGTAGACACGGCGGCGTAGATCGCGATGCTGGTTGTCGTCGCCGCGGAAGTGGGCGACGCGGACGGGCACACCCCGGAGGGCGGCGAGCGCGAGCAGCACCCCGGAGAAGTTGGCGCAGTCGACGTGCACCACATCGGGGCGTACCCGCCGCAGCAGTCCGAGGAAGCGGGCGGTGAAGCGGAGGTCGAGCGGGATCGGGGTGACCGTGCCGCCGTGCCGGCGGACCACCCCGGCCAGCGGGCCGGGCCCGATGTGGTCGCTGAGCGTCGCGAGGTGCACCTGGACGCCGGCGGCCCAGAGCCGGGGCAGCAGTTCGGCGGTACGCATCTCGGTGCCGCCGAAGTTCAGCTCGCCGACGACCCGCAGCACCCGGCACTCCCCGGTCACGTCGACGCTCCCCTGGTGACCGCCCGCCGGTACCCCACGAACACGGCCGGCCACATGGTGAGCACGTAGGCGACACAGGCCGCCACCGGCAGGCCGGCGAGCCCGAACCGCCGCAGCGCCCAGACCTTGAGCGCGGTCGCCAACAGCAGGAACGCGGCCCAGCCGACGAACTGCGGCCGGAGCAACCCGATGCTGTTCTGTACCAGGATCAGCGGTGAGGTGACCGCGATCAGGAGGGACCAGCTCGCCAGCCCGACCAGGACCGCGACGGGGATCTCGGTGCGGTCGATGCCGCCCACCCACAGGTCGATCAGCCGGTGGCCGTAGCCGACCAGCACGACCCCGACCGCCCCCACGATTCCCCCGTAGAGCAGCACCATGCGGCGCGTGTTGCGACGCACCCAGGCCACCTCGCCCCGCGCCAGAGCCGCGCCGTTGACCGGCCAGACCGTCATACCGACCAGGCCGACGAAGATCGAGAGGACGCCGAACAGCTTCCCCACCACCGCGTAGTGCGCCGCCGTGGTGGCCCCGAGGACGTTCGCGACGAGCGGGCTGTCCACGTTCAGCGCGATCGCCGACATCGTGGTGAGCGCGAAGAACCGCAGACCCAACCGGAGCAGGCCGACCGCGGTGGCCCGGTGCACGTGCTTCGGGCCCGGCCGCCGTCCGCGATCCTGCGACCAGAAGTACGTCACGCAGTTGAGCAGGTTGGTCACCGGCACGGCCAGCACCGCGCAGGCGATGACCGCCAGTGGTCGCCACCCGGCGGCGATGGCGCCGAGCACGGCCGCCATGCCCAACAGCGCGCCCGCCGACTGCCAGATGTTGCTCTGCACCACCTGGCCACGGGCGTACTGGACCCGCTGGACCAGCGAGAGCGGAATGTTGACCGCGAAGGCGCCGAAGCAGAGCAGGACCAGAGCGGGCGCCTCCGCGGCGACGCCCGGGTCGGTGACGTTGAACAGCGCGGCCCAGGACACCACGGGTACGACAAGCACGAGGCCCGCGAGCAGCGCCAGCGCGACCACACCGAGGGTGGCGAACGCGCTGGAGACCTCCCGGGCCTGTTGCCGGGGGTCGTCGGCCAGGTGACTGAGCCGGGTGAGCAGCCCGTTGCCCAGTCCCAGATCGGCGAACCAGGCCATCCCGGTGAGGGCGGTGACCGCTATCCAGAGGCCGTACCGTTGGTCGCCGAGGAATCGGAAGCAGGCCGGGGTGATGACCAGCGGGGCGCCCAGGCCGATGCCCTTCGCCACCATCGCGGCGGCGATGCCCACCGTGACGGAGCGATCCCGATCCTTCGACGCCGCCGAGGGCCGCTCGCCGGGCGCGAGCGTGCTGCCGGTCGGTGGCGCGGCCGCCGGCACCCGGGCCAGCGGCTCCGGTACGGCCCGACTCGCTGCCCGGGTCACCGAGGCGCGGCGGCTACGGCACGCTCGGCGTCCAACCGACCGGCCATCCACTCGACCGTCGCCCGCAGGCCCTGGGCACGGGCGACAGGTGCGACGTTCGGAAAGAGCTGACGCAGCGCGGCGTTGTCGGCGAGGGAGTGCGCGACATCGCCGGTGCGTGGCGGCGCGTACTCGCGGACGATCGGCCGGCCGCACAACCACTCAAGCTCGTCGAGGACCTGCAACAGGCTGGCCCGCGCGCCAAAGGCGAGGTTCACCGGGTGCGGGTGGTGTACCCGGCGGCGGACCGCGTCCAGGATGACGTCGCAGACCGTACCGACGTAGGTGAAGTCACGCGACTGCGTCCCGTCGCCGTGCACCACCGCGGGTTCGTCGCGCAGCGCGGCGTGCACGAAGCGGGGGATGACAGCCGCGTACGCGTGGTCGTGTCGCTGCCCCGGGCCGAACACGTTGAAGAAGCGGAAAGCCACTGTCGGCAGCCCGAACGACGCCTGGTGGGCCAGGGCGTACGCCTCGGTGGCGAGCTTGCTGGCCGCGTACGGGCTCATCGGGCGGGTCCAGGTCAGCTCGGTCTTGGGCAGGGCCGGGTTCATGCCGTACACCGACGAGGAGGAGGCGACGATGACGTGCGCGACCCGGTGTCGTCGCGCCGCCTCCAACACCATGAGGGTGCCGGTGGCGTTCGCGTGGTGGGAGGCCAGCGGGTCACTCAGCGACCGGGGAACGCTGGGCAACGCGGCCAGGTGGACCACCGCGTCGCGGCCCGTCATCGCGGCGTCCAGGGCGGCCGGGTCCAGGATCGAGCCCTCGATCAGCTCGACGTGCAGACCGTCGAGGTTGGTCCGCAGTCCGACCGAGAGGTCGTCGAGGACGGTCACCCCGCCGATGGTGGGCTCGACCATCGCGGCGCGAGCCAGATTGGACCCGATGAAACCGGCTCCGCCGGTGATCAGAATGCGCATGAAAACCCCCGTTTACGCCGATCACCTGTTCATCGAGTGAACACGGGACACGTGACGGCGACAGCGGGAAATTCACCCTGTCCGGGTGCTGACCGAGAACGGCCAGCCTCGCCGCGGCGGCGCACAGTGAAGTTCATCGTCATGCGTTCGCGGCGGAGGTGCCGACCATGCCCGAGTTGATCGTCTACCGATCCAACGCCCTGATGTCCGTCAGGTCCCGCTTCGACGGCACGCGGGACCTGGTGATGCCGGCCAACCTGGCGTACGCCGAGGCGATGGTCGGCATGTGGCACTCGGGTCTACCCCAGGTCACCCTGGTGCCCTCGACCGCGACCGACGCCCAGGTGTGGCCGGTGATGTCCGCCGTCGGAACGAAGATCCACGACACCGCCGACGACAACTGCCCGATCAACACCGGCTGGTCGTACGTCGGCGGCAACCACGGCTACAACGTCGGCAACCAGATCGCCGTCGCCAATCACGGCAAGACGACAGTCGACGTGGGCTCGCAGTGGACCGACGGGACGCGCACCTTCACCCTGCTGGCCATCACCAACGCGGACAGCCTGCTCTTCGGCAACCCGTACACGATCGTCGACGGCATCGCGCAGGGCGCCCGGGTCAAGCCGGCCGCGCCGCTCACCCACCTCTCGGGGGCGACCCACACGGCGACCGTGCCGATCACGGGTCTGACGCCCGACGTGCAGATCCGTCCGGCCACCCACTCGCACACGGTGACCGTCGAGCTCGACGGACGGCCGGTGCCGGACGGCCGGTTCACGGGGCAGGAGCTGACCATCCGGGAGTCCTACGTGATCCCGTCCTACCAGGGGATGATCGACACCGCTCGGGCGAACGTCGGCACGCCCATCGCCACGATCATGTCGCGGATCCCGTCCCTGTGCCGCATCTCGAACGTCTACCGCTGGTCGCAGGGGGGTCTGCTGGTCCGGCAGACGGTGGCCGCGTTGGAACGCTTCGCGCTGAACGCCGGGGTGACCCAGTGCGGTCCGTTGACCCCGGTGGCCGGCGGCACCCGCCGGCAGTTCATGCCGAACGTGGGCACGGCCGGCGGTCTGAACTGGTCGGTGTGGGCCAACATCGACACGCTCGCGGCCCTCACCGACTTCACTCCGGCGACCCTCACGAACCGGCTGATGCCGGCGAGCAGCATGACCCAGTGGGTGGTCAACAGCGGCCAGGTCCAGCAGTGGGGCATCGCCGTCGGTCTGCTGCCGGTCGCCGACGGCGTGCCGGAGATCCGGTCCCGGCACACCACGGCCAAGGGCTGGTTCATCACCTCCAGCCTGAAGAAGAACTACCCGCAGCTGGTGTGGGGTCGCACCCTCGACGCCGGCGAATCAGTGACCGGCACCGCCTACCGGCGCTACCTCGCGCCGCCCTCGGCGGCCACCGAGATCGTCGTGTCGGACTCCGCCAACGACTTCGTGATGATCGAACGGGTCGAGGCGGTCGCCCAGACCCAGATGGCGGCGCCGCAACTGTTCCACCGGTTGCTGGTCCCGGCGGGGCCGACGAATCTCACCGTGCCGGACCGGGTCGCGGTGGCCGGCATCTCGTACGCCATGGCGGTGCCCACCGGGTACGGCATGTGGCGCGCGGAGCCCGGCCCGGCGCAGGTGGGGCCACTGCCCGGGACGACCTGCCCGCGCGGCAGTTACTTCCTGGCCCTCGCCGGCCCGACCCAAAACGTGACCTACGCCGGCGCCTACCAGTCGCTCCTGCTGCACCCGGTGTACCTGGCGGAGCCCACCCCGGTCGACCGGGTGTGCGTCGAGGTGACCGTCGCGGGATCGGGGGTGCTGCGGCACGGCGTGTACGCCCACGATCCGGCCACCGGTCGTCCCGCCCTGCTCGGCCCGATCGCCGACTTCGGCAACGTCGCCGTCACGTCGGTCGGGGTCCGGGAGTCGGTGCTGAGTGTCCCCGTGCTGCTGCCCGCCGGCTGGCACTGGTACGGGCATGTGTGGCAGACCAGCGGCGTCACACCGCCCACGTTGCGGGCCAGCAGCACCGGCGCGGCCACCGGCCTCAATCTCGGCACGAGTTCGGCGGCGATGACCGGCGACCGGTTCGGTTACGAGGTGACCGGGACGACCGGTGCCCTGGGGGCCATCACCATCGCCGGAGTGCACCAACTGCCGCCACCGCGGGTCGCCTACCGGCGTGCCTGAGCGGGCCGGCGGGACTCAGACCGTCGTCACCCCGTAGATCTTCTTCATCGCCTCGTGCTTCTCCGGGACGGGAAGGTGCCCGATGCCCAGCGACTTGGCCTGCAACCGTTCGAGGTACTCGTCGGTGGTCCGCAGCGGGCGTGCCGGGACACCGGCCGCCACCGTGTTGTCGGGGATGTCGCGCGTCACGATCGAACCTGCCCCGATGACGCACCGGTTTCCGATGGTGACACCGGCCAGGATCATCGACCGCATACCGATGTACACGTCGTCGCCGATCGTGATCGGCGCGGTCCAGTCCAGGTCGGGGTGGTCCTTGCGCAGGATCAGCGTGCCGCCGTCGTGGGTGACGAACTGCACCTCAGAGGTGATGTAGACGTTGTCTCCGATGGTGATCAGCCACGGCTCCGAGCCGAACATCGCCCGGCTGATCCCGTAGAACCGGACCCGTCCGTTCAGCTTCACCCCCAGGGACCGCGCGAAGGCCTCGGGATTCCGGGTGGCGGCCAGGTGGTCCGCGACTCGTCGGACCATCGTGCGAACGCGACTGGGCACCTGCTGTCCTCGCTCATCGGAGCCGGCCGGGGTGGCGGACGACGGACCCGCCCACGCGGACCCGCCACTGCAACGAGCCAGCTCCGGCCGGGGTGACGCGGTCCCGGATCAGCCGCAGGGGCGCGGCCCGCCGGATCAGCCGCAGAACTGTCGGGCGTGGTCCAGCACGTTGGGTTCCCGGAGCTGCTGTCGCCAGAGTCGGTATCGCCGGCCCGCGATCTCCTTCGCCTCGGCGCGCTCCCCGGCGGACCGGTCGGCGAGCCGGTCGAGGGTCTCGCTCAGGCCCGCCGCCGACGCCGGCCGGACCACCGCTCCCCCGCCGGCCGCGATCAGGTCGCTGAACGGCGTCGCGTCGGAGCAGACCACCGGGCAGCCGGATGCGAGGCTTTCCAGGATGACGTGCCCGTAGTTCTCGCCAAGGGTCGGAAAGAGGAACGCGTCGTACCGGCTGAAGGTCGCCATCACCTCGTCCGCCGCCAGTTCCCCGAGGTAGCGGACCCGCACATGATCGGGCATCGTGTCGATGAGTCGCCGGCAGCACGCCCAGTACTGCTCGTCCTCCCGCGGACCGTAGATGTCGAACTCCAGCGGGCGGGTGGCGCCGGCGACCGCCTCCAACGCCCTGGTCAGGTTCTTCATCGGGGAGATCCGGCCGACGAACACCAGCCGCAACGGCCCGTCGTGCGCGGCAGCTCGGGGTGCCGGCTGTTCCGGGATGGGGCACTCGTTGCCGTTCACCATGATCTGCGCCCATGGCATGTTCGCGCGGATCTGGTCCTCCTCCAGCCGACTGCAGGCCTGCCACCGCACGTCGAGCCGGCGCAGCAACGGGGCCCAGACCGCGAGGAAGAGTCGCTTCTTGCGGGCCTTGATGGCGAGCGCGCCGGGCGAGAGCTCGCCGCGCGGGGCCAGCATGATCGAGCGGACCCGCACCAGCCGCAGCGCCACCGCCAGGATCGGCAGCACCGAGAAGAGCGACCAGAGGCTGTTGACGTAGACCAGGTCGAGTGGGCGGGACCGGACGTGCCGCGCCAGTCGCACCCAGTGCCGCAGCGCGAACGTGCCGAGATAGAAAATGGCGCAGCGGTCGTCGCGGCGTACCAACCGCCCGGACAGGCCCGGGTACGGTGTGGACGAGCAGAGGTCCCGGTCCGCGGTGACCAGGGTGACGTCGAGGTCGTCCGGCAGGGTGTCGAGGATGAACCGCAGCGAGCGGATCGGCCCGCCGCCACGAAAGCCCGGCTCGAACACGCGGGCGGTGGCGAGCACCCGGTACCCCGTCGTGGTCGTGGATCGCGCCGTGTTCCTCGGCGTTCCGGTGCTGTCGGGCGCACGCGTCATTGCCAGCTCGTTCACCTTGGGCTCACCTTCCGAAATCCTGTTCCGGCGTCGGTGCGGGCACGTCTGCGCACCTGGAACGCGCGAGGATCGGCCAGGGCGCCGCCGCTCACCCCGTCACCATCGGCACCGGTAACCGGTTCAGATGACGGAGAGCGGCCAGCGTTCTCCGTAGCCGAGGGAGAGCCGCGGTTGACGACCGACGTAGTGATCGTAGGCACCGGCGGGATGGGCCGAGAGGTATATGGGGTAATTCGCCTTTTGAATACCGTTTCGGGCGCTAGGGCACCCTGGCGGGTGCTGGGCTTCGTCGACGACTACCCCACCGAGAGAAACGTCGAGTCGGTACACCGCCTCGGCGTCGCCTTTCTCGGTCCGACCCGTTGGCTGGCCGCCCAACCGGCCAGCACCCACGTGGTGCTCGGCGTCGGGCACCCCCGGCTGCGCCGCGAGACCGACCAGACCATCTCCCGGTACGGCCTGCCGGCGGCCACGGTGGTGCATCCGGCCGCGGAGATCGCCCCCGACTGCGTCCACCAGCAGGGACTGTTCGCCGCCGGTGGCGCCCGGGTCACCACGAACGTGCTGGTGGGGCGGCACGTGCACCTCAACCAGAACTGCACGGTCGGGCACGACACGGTGCTCGGCGACTACGTCTCGGTCAATCCGCTCGCCGCGGTTTCCGGGTACTGCCGGCTGGAGGACGGCGTGCTGGTGGGTACCACTGCCGCGATCCTGCCGAAGCTGACCGTCGGCCGGGACGCCACCGTGGGCGCCGGCGCCTGCGTGACCCGCGACGTACCGCCGGGCGTCGTCGTGACGGGTGTGCCGGCCCGACCGGTGGAGCGGTCAGCGGCGGATGCCCGCCCAGTCGTGATGGCGGCGCACGGTCGACAGGATGAAGTCGACGACCCGGCGTGACATATCGGGGACCTGGTAGTCGAGCGGGCAGGCGACCGAGCCCTCGGCCACCTGCGCCACCACCACCCGGATGGCCTCGACGACCCCGTCCGGATCGAGGCCGGTCATCACGATCGCCCCGCTGTCCAGCGCCTCCGGCCGTTCGATGGACTCGCGAAGGGTCACCGCCGGGAATCCGAGAATCGCGGCCTCCTCGCTGACGGTGCCACTGTCCGAGAGGGCGCATCGGGCGTTGCGTTGCAGGGTCACGTAGTCGAAGAAGCCGAACGGCTCGTGGAACGCCACACCGTCGAGGTGCAGGCCGTCACCGGCGAGCGCCTCCAGCCGCTTGCGCGTACGCGGATGCGTGGAGACCAACAGCGGCAGCCGCCACTGGTCGCGGACCGCCCGCAGGCATTCCAGCAGTCGACGGAGTCGGTCCGGGTGGTCGACGTTCTCCTGCCGGTGCGCGCTGACGACGAAGTAGCCGCCTGGTTCGAGTTCGAGTTGGGCCAGCACGGTGGACCCCTCGATCTGCCGCCGGTAGTGGTCGAGCACCTCCCGCATGGGTGAGCCGGTGTGCAGGATGCGACGCGGGTGCAGCCCTTCGGCGAGCAGGTTGCGCCGGGCGTGCTCCGAGTAGACCAGATTGAAGTCGGCGATGTGGTCGACCATGCACCGGTTGGTCTCCTCCGGCACGTTCAGGTCGAAGCAGCGGTTGCCAGCCTCCATGTGGTACACCGGCACGTTCATCCGCCGGGCCATCAGCGCCGAGATCGCACTGTTGGTGTCGCCGAGCACCAGCAGGGCGTCCGGGCGTAGCTCGGTGATCGCCTTCTCCGTACCGACCAGGACGGCACCCAGGAGGCTGCCGAGAGACTGGGTGTCGGCCCGCAGGAAGACGTCCGGCGCGCGGACCCCCAATTCGTTGAAGAAGACGTCGGAGAGCGAGGGATCCCAGTTCTGCCCGGTGTGCACCAGGGTGTGGTCCACGGTCCGGTCGAGCGCGTCAATCACCCGGGCCAGCCGGATGATCTCCGGCCTGGTCCCGACGACGGTCATCACGCGGGTCACTTGACGCCTCCTGGTGGCAGTTGGACGGATTCGGCCCGCTGGGCGGGCAGTGGACAGGGCTCCCGATGCGCCGGGTCGTGGATCACCCGCCGGGCCTGATCGAGGACGCTTATCGGCGCCCTGCTCGCCCGCCACCGGCGATAGGCGGCGCCCGCCTCGATCCGGGCCGCATGTCGCTGCTCCGGGGTGGCGGTCGCCACCTGCGTGACGAGGGCGCCCAGCGCGGCCGCGGTCAGCTCGGTCAGGACCAGTCCGCCGCCGTCGCGCAGCACGCCCGTCCACGGTGTCCGGTCGGAGCAGACCACCGGGCAGCTTGCGGAGAGGCTCTCGGCGATGGCGTTGCCGTAGTTCTCCCCGCGGGTCGGCATGACGAAGGCGTCGTAGCGGGAGAAGGTCGGACAGACCTGCTCGGGCGGCAGCTCACCCCGGTAGCTGACGGCGACCGAGTCGGGCAGCTCGGCCAGGCGTTCCCGGCACCGTCGCCAGTACGCCGGGTCCTCCACCGGGCCGTAGATGTCCAGCCGCACCGGCACCGGCACGAAGGCGAGCGCGGCAAGCACCAGGTCGAGGTTCTTCATGGGCGAGATCCGCCCGATGAAGACCAACCGCGCGTGGTGGGTCGAGCGCATCTCGACCGGCTCCGTCTGCGGCTCGGGGCCACGACTGACCGCGACGACACCGATCCGCGCCCGGGGCAGCACCCGCCGGATGTCGTTCGCCTCGACCGGCGTGGTGGCGTGCCACAGCACCCGACGGTCGAGCAGCATCCACCGCCAGGCGGCCAGGAAGATCCGCTTACGCAATCGGTGCACCCGAAGCGCGGCCGCGCCGAACTCACCTCGGGGGGCGACCAGGATGCGGCCCGCCCGCAGCAACCCGAGCCGGGCCGCGGCCATGGGCAGGATGGAGAAGGTCGACCAGACGCTGTTGACGTACAGCAGGTCGAAGCGGTCGGCGCGCAGCGAGCGCCAGAGCGACCGCCACTGCTCCGGCCGACGCACACCGAGATAGAAGACGTTCGTCCGGCCGACCCGGACCCAACGCCCGGAGAGCCCCGGATAGGGGTCGCGGCATCCGAGGTCGCGGTCGCGGGTCAACATCGACGTCTCGATGTCGTCGCTGGCCAGAGCGAGCACTTCGCCAATGGACCGGACCGGCCCTCCGGCCCGCCATCCCGGAGCGAAATAGCCGGCGGTGACAAGGACGCGGAAATTGTTTGCGTTAGCCG
This sequence comes from Micromonospora sp. NPDC049801, assembly GCF_040656575.1. Lineage (NCBI taxonomy): Bacteria > Bacillati > Actinomycetota > Actinomycetes > Micromonosporales > Micromonosporaceae > Micromonospora > Micromonospora sp. NPDC049801. The sequence continues at coordinate 205,285 of NZ_JBFAMS010000002.1, forward strand.
ATGCCAAGCGTTCCTGGGCGTCCGCCGCGGGGGTGGGGTCGCCAACCATCCGCACTCCTCGCTCGTGCCACAGGATCAATTCACCCAACGATCGAAAGCTCGATACGTGACTGATCCTTCTCTCCACTGAGCTGGGAGGTTGGACGGGAAGAATAAATTCCGCCAGTTACCTGAAACCCGAGTTACGCCGACGTCGAGAGCGATATAAGGAAGCGCGGGGGAAATTGGCCCAGCAGGAGAGGGACTTCATGTCACGAACGGCGCTCATATCCGGTATCACCGGGCAGGACGGCAGTTACCTGTCGGAGTTCCTGCTCGACAAGGGATACACGGTGCACGGCATCAAACGGCGATCGTCCTCTTTCAACACCGAGCGGATCGACCACGTGGACGTTCATCCGCGCAGCGGCGACGCCCGCCTCTTCCTCCACTACAGCGACCTCGCCGACCCGGCCTCGCTGACGGCGCTGATCCGGGACATCCGCCCTCACGAGATCTACAACCTGGGCGCCCAGAGCCACGTCCGGGTGTCCTTCGACATCCCCACGTACACGGCGGACGTCACCGGCCTCGGGGCGCTGCGCATGATGGAGGCGGCCCGCTCCGCCGACATCGGCTGCCGGTTCTACCAGGCGTCCTCGTCGGAGATATTCGGCTCGACCCCACCCCCGCAACGCGAGGAGACCCCGTTCCACCCGCGCAGCCCGTACGCCTGCGCCAAGGTGTACGCCTACTGGTCGGCGGTGAACTACCGCGAGTCCTGGAACATGTTCTGCGCCAACGGCATCCTGTTCAACCACGAGAGCCCGCGCCGGGGTGAGAACTTCGTGACCCGCAAGGTCACCCGGGCGGTGGCCAGGATCGAGGCCGGTATCCAGGACAAGCTCTACCTGGGCAACCTGGACGCCGTTCGGGACTGGGGCTACGCACCGGAGTACGTCGAGGCGATGTGGCTCGCCCTCCAGCGGGACACCCCGGACGACTACGTGGTCGCCACCGGTGAGGGCCACACGGTGCGCGAGTTCGTGGAGGCCGCGTTCGACCGGGTCGGGTTGGACTGGCAGCGGTACGTGGAGTTGGACCCCGCCTACTTCCGCCCGGCGGAGGTCGATGCCCTCGTCGGCGACTACTCGAAGGCCCGGCGCGCCCTGGGGTGGGCCCCGAAGACGCTCTTCAGCGACCTGGTCCGGATCATGGTCGACGCCGACCGGCAACTGATCGAGGACGAGCGGATGGGGCGACTGATCCGGGTGGACCGGTGAGGGTCGCGGTCGACGCCGCACCCATCCGTCCCGGTCACGCCGCAGGGCTGGAAGCCTTCACCTACGGACTGTTGACCGGCATGGCCGCCGACGACTCCTGCGAGCTGCGGGTGAACGTTCTGCGGGGCACGCTGGACCAGTGGCGGGAACAGGTGCCCGTCGCGCGCATCGGCTGGACCGAGGTGACCCAGCCGCTGCGCTCCGACAACCCCACCGGCCAATTGCTGCGCAGGTGGACACCGACGGTGGTGCGCAACTCCCGTACGGTCCGCACGGCGGTCAACGCGGTCCGGCAACGCTCGGTCGTACGGCATGCCGACACCGACGTCACCCTGTTCCCGTTCCACTCTGCCCCGATCGGGTCGGGCCCCTCGGTCGTCGTCCTGCACGACACACGCCACCTGCGGACCGAGTTTCACGCCCCCGGCTTCGCGGCGGTCGTCCGGGAGAACGTGGCCCGCGCGGCGGCGATCGTGGTCACCTGGCCCCATCCGTACCGGGAAACCCTGCGTCTCTTCCCGGAGGCCGCGGAGCGGACCGTGCTCATCCCGACCCCGGCGTTCCAGCCGGCGCCGGAACGCGCGCACGCGCGGCCCGAACCGGGGCTGCTGGTCTACCCGTCGTCCACCGCGGAGCACAAGAACCACGCCACGCTGCTGGAGGCGATGGCGCTGCTGCCCGACTGCCGCCTGATCTGCCCGGGCCCGCTGGTCGAGCCCGAGGCGAGCCGACTGCTCGCCCGCGCCGCGCAGGCCGACCTGCGCGGCCGGGTGTCGTTTCCCGGCTTCGTCAGCCTCGACGAGCTGAACGCCATCTACGCGAGGGCGGACGCGGTGGTCGTACCCTCGCTCTGGGAGGCGGCCAGCGGCGCGATGCTGGAGGCGTTCACCTGGGGTCTCCCGGTCGCCTGCGCCGACGTCGAGCCGCTGCTCGACCAGTTGGAGTTCAACCACGCCGAGGCGGCGGTCTTCCGGGCGCGGGATCCACGGTCCCTGGCCGACGCGGTCCGGCACCTCCTCGACGACCGGGAGCGCTATGCCGCGGCCTCCCGGCGGGCGAACGACCGGCTGGCCGCTCGCACGTGGGCGGCCACCGGCCGCGACTACCTGGACGTCCTCGCCTGGGCGGCGCGGGGCGGATCGGGTCCGGTGCCCCGCTCCCCCTTCGTCACGACGGCGAACGACGCCGTGCCCAGCGGAGGTGACGGGCCATGAGCATCGCGGACGACACCTATCCGGTGGCCCGACCGAGCCTCTCCGCGTTGGAGGAGCGGTACGTCGTGGACGCCCTGCGGAGCGGGTGGATCTCCTCGCAGGGTCCGTACCTGCGGGACTTCGAGGAACGGTTCGCCAGTCGCTGCGCCGCCGGCACCGCGCTGACGACGAGCAACGGCACGGTCGCGCTGCACCTGGTCCTGGCGGCGGCGGGCATCGGGCCGGGGGACGAAGTGGTCGTCCCCGCGCTGACGTACGTGGCGACGGCCAACGCCGTGGCGTACTGCGGTGCGCGGGCCGTCTGTGTGGACGTCCTGCCGGAGAGCTGGTGCGTCGACCCGGCGGCGGTACGCGCCGCGATCGGCCCGCGTACCCGGGCGGTCATCGCCGTCGACCTGTATGGACATCCGGCCGACTACTCCGCCCTGCGGCAACTCTGTGACCAGCACAATCTGCTCCTGGTCGCCGACGCGGCAGAGTCGTTCGGCGCCACCCTCGACGGGCGGCCCACCGGCTCACTCGCCGACGTCACGACCTTCTCGTTCTTCGGCAACAAGGTGCTCACGTCCGGCGAGGGCGGCTGCGTGACCACCTCCGACGCGGCCCTCGCCGAGCGGATGCGTCTCCTCCGTAACCAGGGCATGGATCCGCACCGTCGGTACTACTTCCCGGTGCTCGGCTACAACTACCGGATGACGAACCTGTGCGCCGCGGTGCTCTGCGCCCAACTGGAGCGCGCGGACGAGATCATCGCGCTTCGGGACCGGGTCATCGCCGGTTACGAGGAGCAGTTGGCCGACGAGCCGACGCTGTCGGCGCAGCCGGTGGCCGCCGGGGTCCGCCGCGCGCCCTGGATGGCGGCCTTCCTCGTCGGGGCCGAGGGGGACGCCACGTCCCGGGACGCGCTGGCCCGTGCGCTCACCCGGCTCGGCGTGGAGACCCGCCCGTTCTTCGTGCCGATCCCGGACCTGCCGGCGCATCACGATCCGGGCGCGGACTGTCCGGTCACCGAGGACCTGAGTCGGCGCGGCCTCAATCTGCCCACGTACGCCGATCTGAGCGAGCCGGCGGTCAAGGCCGTGGTCGAGCGCGTCCGCGCCGCCCTGGCGACCATCGCCTGACCCGCCGCCGGACCGGCGCCCGACCGGGTCGGCGCCGGTCCGGCGGTCAGACCGGTCAGACCGGTTGGACCGCCGGTGGACGGTCGGCCGCACGGTCGGCCAGCAGCAGGAGATAGCTGCCGCCCCAGGCGACCGCGCTGGCCAGGGCCAACAGGACCAGCGCGCCGGCCGCACCGGGCGCGCCGAACAGAACCGCCCCGGCGACGACCGCCGGCACGCGCAGCCCGCCGAGCAGGAGGCCGAGGACGATCGCCCGCCGGCTCGCCCGTTCGATCCGCAGCCCGGCGAAGCCGATGGTGGCCGGCACGGCGAGCAGGCTCTCCAGCGCGAGCAAGACCAGCAGGCTCCGGGCGACGCTCCAGTTGGAGCCGAGCAGCTCCCTGCCGACCGCGTCCGGCAGCAGGGCGACCGCGACTGTCAACGGCCCGATGGCGGCGGCCACCAGCAGCGCCAGCCGGACAGCCGCCCGGGTCCGCACCGTGCGGGACTCGGCCCGGGTGCGGGCCAACTGCGGCAGGACCAGCGTGGCCGCCGTGGACAGCACCAGGTTGACCGGCCCCAGCAGCGTGCGCCCGGCGCTCAACGCACCGACCACCGCCGTGCCGGCGACCAGCGCCACCGCGGTCAGCGCCAGCTGCGCGGACCCGTTGGTCAGCAGGAACTGCGTACCGAATCCCACCGCGACGCGGGTCTCCGCTCGGCCGACGCGCCAGCCGGGCACCAGCGCGTACCCGCGCCGGGCCGCGACGACCAGGCCGATCAGCGCGCCGCCGCCGCCCCACAGGGCGAAGACAGATGGCGGGTCGATCACCCGGAACAGGCCGGCCAGCACGACACACCCGGTGAGCGCGGCCCAGGTGATCTCCTGGGCCATCGCCGCCGAGGGAGCGCCGATGCCGACGGCGACCGCCTTGGTGTAGTCGTAGAGGGCCAGACCGGGCAGGGCGAGGCCCGCGAACAGCAGGTAGGGCGAGCCGTACGCCACGCCGGCCGCGCAGACGAGGGTGCCACCGACGAGGCCGAGCAGGATCGCCCGCCGGGAGGCCGACGCGACCCCGACGCCGGTGGCCAGCACGGTGTCGGTCACGGTGCTCCGGACCAGCCCGGAGCCGACGATGTAGAACGAGAACGCCAGGGCGAACTGGCCCAGCCCACCGACCGACTCCAGTCGGGTCACGGTGATCGCCAGCAGCAGGTTGCCGCCGCTGGAGAGCCCGCCGACGACGAGCGCGAGCAGCGCCCGACGTCCGGTCCGTGGACCCTCTCGGGCGTCGGCGCGACCGACCGCGTGCCGGCCCACCCGTACGGTCACCGGCGCGCGGCCGGGATCGCGGGTGTTCGACCGGGCTCCGGGCGCCTGCGGGCCCCGTGCAGCGAGCGGCGGCTGAGCGCCAGGAGGACGAAGACCGGGATCGCCGCCACCACGTGTTGCAGGAAGCTGATCGTGGAGTCCGGGTAGGTGTTGGACCAGAGCAGCGGGTCGAAGAGCACCAGGCAGAAGAGGCTCAGCCGGATCGGGCCGGGTGCGCCCCGCCAGCGCAGCAGCACCGCCGCCACCGCGGCCCAGAACGCGTGCACGGCGACCACGCCGGCCGGACCGTCGAAGAACCAGATGTTGCCCAGCAGCAGGAACGTGTAGGCCGACGTCGGGCCACCGCCGATGTACTGGTTGATCCGCTGCCCGGTGGAGATCGCCGGACGGTCCGGATCGAGCACCCGGGGCACCAGCCCGTACCTCAGGTAGTCGGTGGCCACGGGCTGGCCCAGGTCGACCGGGACGTCGAAGCCCGCCACCACACTGAGCTGGCTGTCCAGCCGCAGCCGGTCCGTGGCGGTGACCTTGGTGTCCACCGCGACGCCGCGATCCTCCCGGATGCTGTTGCGCTGCTCGAACACCGCCGGCCACGCGAGGAAGACCACGACCGCGCAGAGCACCAGGTAACGCAGCCGGAAGACGCCGCAGAGCGCCCCGGTGGCCGCCATGAAGAACACCAGGGCGACAAGCGGAGCGGTGAGGGCCGTCAGTACCGCGACGTAGATTTCCGCGCCGACGAGGACGGCCAACCAGCCGTACAGCTTCGTCCGCGACAGCCGACCACTCAGATGGCTGGCCACCAGCAACGCGAAGCCCAGAGCCGTCCAGCCGGAGAAGAGCGTGCTCACCATGGCGAGCGGTCCGTCGGACAGATCGCCGGAGATCTGGTTGACGATGCTGCCCCGACCGAGGTACGCCGCGAGCAAGTTCGCGGCGACGCTGGTGAGCGTGACCACGATGGCGATCGGGTACAGCCACGGATAGCGGGCGTGGGCGCGCCGGAAGCCGTCGCGCCAGCGCGGGTCGGGACGGCCGAACAGGCTGGCCATCGTCTCCACGGCGACACTGCCCAGCAACGCGAGCCCGACCAGATAGACGATGAAACCGGTCTCCGGATTCCGGTAGTAGACCGCCATCGGCAGGATCAGCAGCGCGTACGGGGCGAGCACGACGACGGTCACCGGATAGCAGCGGAGCAACCGACCGACGAGGTCCCGGTGGGCGCCCGAAGCCCTGTTCCCAGGTGGGTGGTCCGTCCGCGCCTCGGTCGCACCGGTCGCCCCGCCGGGGAAGAGGGCAGCCCCGGGCCAGGTCATTGCGCGCGGGCCCCCTTCGAGATACGGATGGTCGCTCCTGACCCAACGAGCCAACCGACCGGGCGAAACGCCCTTGCGGACGCGAGCCTCGCGCGTAGATCCGTCGGACTTCCCGGCCATAAATCAGACAACCGGTCATAGAAATGTGAAAACCGGATTCGGCGCCGCATATTCCGCTAAGCAGGTAGCGGATGGCCGTGGCCCCCTGACCTGCCCTGGGTCATCTTCGGCCACGGACAGGACAGGGAGTCGTAGATGCCCCCGGAGATGCAACGGGTTGAGCCAACGGCGTCAACAGCCACCGGCCGGGCCAGGGTGAGCCGCCGTCGGACTGCCATCTTCCTCGCCGCCGACGCCCTCGGCTGGGTCGGCGGGTTCACGGTCGCGGGCTGGGCCAGGTACGAGATGGCCCTCACCGTCGACCAAGCGGTCAATGCGGTACTGCTCGGTGGCGGTGCCGCCGTGCTGCATGTCGGAGTCAGCGCACTGCGTCGTATTCGTTCCGGTCGTCAGCCTCTCGGCACCGTCGAGGAAGTCCGTGGACTCGCCGGCACCACCGCCACCACGGCCGCGATCGTCCTCGTCGCCCTCCTCTCGATGGGCGAACGCCCAGTGCCGGCCAGCACCCCCGTGATCGGTGCCGCACTGGCGCTGCTGCTGATGCTCAGCTGCCGTCTTCTGCACCGCCACCGGCGCGACCGCGCGATGCGACCCGATGCCCGCTCGGCCACCCCGGTGCTCCTCTTCGGTTTCGGCGAGGCCGGGCAGGGGCTGGTACGCGCGATGCTCAGCGACCCGAAGGGCCGCTACCTTCCCGTCGGCGCGCTCGACGACGATCCGGGCAAACACGACCTGCGCATCGCAGGTGTCCCGGTGCTCGGCGGCCGGCAGCACCTCGTCGAGGTGATCGAGCGCACCGGCGCCACCACTGTCATCTTCGCCGTGGCGAACGCCGACGCCATGCTGATCCGGGAGGTGCGGGAGGCGACCCTACGCACGGGGGCGGCGTTCAAGGTGCTGCCGCCGGTCCGGGAGTTGGTGGATCACCGGATCACCGTCAGCGACGTACGGGACGTCCAGATCAGCGACCTGCTCGGCCGCCGGCAGGTGGTCGGCGACCTGACCCTGGACGACAACGGGCTGACCGGTCGACGTGTTCTGGTCACCGGTGCCGGGGGTTCGATCGGATCGGAGCTGTGCCGGCAGATCATGCGCGCCAACCCCGGTGAGCTGATGATGCTGGACCGGGACGAGTCGGCCCTGCACAGCCTCCAGATGTCGCTCACCGGGCGCGCGCTGTTGGACGGCCCCGAACTCATTCTCGCCGACCTACGGGACGACGAAGGTGTACGCCGCATCATGCGGGAGCGCCGCCCCGAGATCGTCTTCCACGCGGCCGCGTTGAAGCATCTGACCCTGCTGGAACGCCACCCGGGTGAGGCGGTCAAGACCAACGTCTGGGGGACGCTCACCGTCCTGGACGCCTGCCGGGATGTCACCCGCTTCGTCAACATCTCCACCGACAAGGCCGCCAACCCGATAAGCGTGCTCGGCTACTCGAAGCGCATCACCGAGATGCTGACCGCGCACGCCGCCGCCACGTACCCGGGCACCTTCCTGAGCGTCCGGTTCGGCAACGTCCTGAGCAGCCGGGGATCCGTGGTGACCGCCTTCCAGCGGCAGATCGAGGCGCGACAGCCCCTGACCGTCACCGACCCGCACGTGACCCGGTACCTGATGACGGTGCAGGAGGCGGTACACCTGGTTCTCCAAGCGGCGGCCATCGGGCGCGGCGGGGAGGCCCTGGTCCTCGACATGGGCGAACCGGTACGGATCGACGATCTCGCCCGGCGCATGGTGGAGCAGGCGGCCAGCCCGGTCCCGATCGTCTACACCGGGCTACGACCCGGGGAGAAGCTGCACGAGGACCTGTTCGGCAAGGGGGAGGCGGACCGCCGGCCGCTGCACCCGCTGATCTCGCACGTGACGGTACCGGTCCTGGACCCCTTCGAGGTGAGTGGACTGGACCCGTTCGACGAACCCGACAAGGTCACCGACCAGCTAGCCCGGCTCTGCGGCATCCTGCCCGGTCCGTTCTCCGACCGCCGCACCGGGATCCCGCTGGCCCGCTGACGCCGTCGCAACCGGGGCCGGCGCACACCCCGCGTCGGCCCCGGTGCGAGCTGACGGAGCCTTCCCACCCGACCCGCCACCCGTCACAGCTGGCTCCGGCATCGACGCGGACAGCAACGACCCGCCCATCGACCGATTGACATCAATCACGCCACACCGAAAGCTCGCGCCTACAGGTCCTTCACCCAAGGAGGCGCGATGAGACCGAGACGACTGGCGATCGCCAGCGTGGTCACCCTGCTCGGCGCACTCGCATTAACCCCGCCGGCAAGCGCGAAGCCACCGTCCGAACCGGGCGCCCGCGACGGCCTGGAGGTCTACGTCGGCACGGTCGACGCGAAACAGCGGGACCAGCTACGCGCGGCGGGGGTCGACCTCGGCCACGACGCGAAGACCGACTCGACCGGCAGGACGACCGTCGAGACGGTGCTCAGTCGCCGGCAGGCGAAGCGGCTGACCGACCAGGGCGTCCCGTTGTCGGTGAAGAAGGTGCGCGGCAAGGACGCGTCACAGGCGCTGCGGGAGCAGGCGGCGGCGGGCTGGACGGCGTTCCGGCCCTATGGGGAGCCGGGCGGTCTGCGCGACGAGTTGAACGCCACGGCGGCCCGCTATCCCAAGCTGACCAAGGTGGAGACGATCGGCCGTACCCAGCAGGGCCAGCCGATCGTCGCCGTGAAGGTCACCAAGAACGCGCGGACCGTCGCGGACGGGAAGCGGCCAGCCGTGCTCTACGCCGGCGCGCAGCACGCCCGTGAGTGGATCACGCCGGAGATGACCCGTCGACTGATGCACCACGTGCTCGACAGCTACGGCACCGACCGGGAGATCACGAAACTTCTGGACACGACCGAGCTGTGGTTCCTGCCGGTGGCCAACCCGGACGGCTACGACTTCACCTTCACCACCGGCAACCGGCTGTGGCGCAAGAACCTGCGGGACAACAACGGCGACGGGCAGATCACCTCCGGCGACGGCGTGGACCTCAACCGCAACTTCGCCTACAAGTGGGGGTACGACAACGAGGGCTCGTCACCGGAGCCGAACAGTGAGACCTACCGGGGTCCGGGCCCCAACTCGGAGCCGGAGACCAAGGCCCTGGACCAGCTCTTCAAGCGGGTCGGGTTCGAATTCTTCGTCAACTACCACTCGGCGGCCGAGCTGCTGCTCTACGGGATCGGCTGGCAGGTGAGCACCCCCAGCCCGGACGACGAGATCTACAAGGCGATGGCCGGGGACGACGCGCACCCGGCGGTGCCCGGTTACGACCCCGACATCTCCGCCGAGCTGTACACGACCAACGGTGACACCGACAGCCACGCCACCGTCCGGTACGGCGCGCTGGGCTTCACCCCCGAGATGTCCACGTGTGAGGCCGCCTCGGCGGTCGACCCGGACGACGAGTGGCGCCCGGAGGACTGCGTCAGCGGCTTCATCTTCCCCGACGACGAGACGTTGATCGCTGGTGAGGTGCGCAAGAACCTGCCGTTCGCGCTCGCCGTGGCCAAGTCGGCGGCGCACCCGGACGAGCCGGTGTCGGTGGTCGGCCGGAGCACCCCGGACTTCGTGGTGGACGCCTTCGACACCTCGTACGGGCGCACCCAGCAGGTCGCCGCCATCACCCGGCGGGCGCTGAAGAACGTGAAGATGCACTACACGGTCAACGGCGGGCGACCGAAGACCGTCGCGGTCCGCGAGTGGCGCGGGGGCGAACGGTACGGCGACACTCACGACGACTACTACGCGGAGCTCCGCGGCACGGTCGGCGGCACGAAACCGGGTGACCGGGTGGAGGTCTGGTTCACCGGCAACAAACCCCGGTCCGGGGTGGTCGCCAGCGAACACTTCACCTACCAGGTGCACACCGACATCGGCGGCGACGTGCTGGTCCTCGCGATGGAGGACGTCACCGGCCTCAGCCCGACACAGACCGGCACCACCGCCAAGTACGCCGACGAGGTCGCGGCATCGTTGAGCGCCGCCGGCCGCAGCAGCGACGTGTACGACTTCGACGCGATGGGCCGCAAGGCGCCCCATCCGCTGGGCGTGCTGTCGCACTACAAGGCGGTGGTGTGGGAGACCGGCGACGACGTGATCATGCGCTCCCCCGGCCAGGTTGCCGGCACCGCGGCCAAGGCGGCGCTGGACACCGAACTGGCCGTGCGGGACTACCTCAACGAGGGTGGCAAGCTCCTGGTCAGCGGCCAGTACGCGCTGTACGCCCAGGGCGCCAACGGTTCGTACGTCTACCACCCGGACGCGCCGCCGGAGTGCACCAACGCCGACGATCCGGCCTGCCTGCCGCTGCTGAACGACTTCCAGCAGTACTGGTTGGGAGCGCACACCTACGTCAGCGACGGCGGTACCGCGCCGGAGGGAGAGCCGTTCCCGGTCGCCGGCCGCGACGGCACGTTCACCGGCTTCAACGGGCAGCTCAACGCGGCCGGTTCGGCGGAGAACCAGGGGCACACCGCGTCGTTCCTGGCCACGTCGAGTTTCCTGCCGCCGGACGAGTTCCCGCAGTTCGCCAGCTCCGCGCCGGTGGGCTGGACTCGACCGGGCGGCGCACCGTTCGACCCGCGTACGGGTGAGTGGTACCTGTACAGCGGGCAGGCCAACGAGTCGTACAAGCGGCTCACCCGCACGGTGGACCTCAGCGGGGCGACCAGCTCAGAGCTGCGCTTCTTCACCTCGTACGAGATCGAGCAGAACTGGGACTTCCTCTTCGTCGAGGCCCACGAGGTGGGCAGCGACAACTGGACGACACTGCCGGACGTCAACGGCAAGACCAGCACGGTCACCGGGGAGAGCTGCGCCTCGGGTTGGGGCCAGCTGCACCCCTTCCTCGCCCACTACCAGGGCGCGGGCTGCTCCCCCTCGGGGAGCACCGGAAGCTGGAACGCGGCGACCGGGACGTCGAGTGGGTGGAAGGAGTTCGTGGTCGACCTGACCGCGTACGCCGGCAAGCAGGTCGAGGTGTCAATCACGTACGCCTCGGACTGGGGGGCCCAGGGGCTCGGGGTCTTCCTGGACGACGCCCGGGTAATTGTCGACTCCGCGACCGTGGCGGAGACCTCGTTCGAGTCCGCCGACCTGGGCGGCTGGACGGTGGCCGGGCCGCCGGCCGGCTCCGGCGGCAACGCCAACGACTGGTCGCGCAGCCAGCAGGCGTTCGAGGAGGGCTCCGTGGTGGTCACCGGGGACACGGTGTACCTGGGCTTCGGGTTGGAGGGCCTCTCCCCAGCGACCCGCGATGACCTGGTCGCCCGCTCGTTGACCCACCTCACCGGTCAACGCCGCCCCTGACGGCGGCGAGGTGCGCCGGCGGTCCACGGACCGTCGGCGCACCTTCGGCGTACGCCGGGTGCGCCCCGCACCGATGTGATGAGCTGGACGGGTGTCGGGGCTGGGACTTGTGCTGCACCCCACCCGGGATGTCACCGAGGTGGTCGAAATCATCGAACGGTGGGCGACGCGTCACCGCAAGACGCTGTACGTGTCCGAGGAGGACCAGCACCGCGTCCCGTCCTCTGTCGAACCGGTGCCGGCGGACCAGGTGGCATCCCGCGCCGACGCGTTGATCAGCATCGGCGGTGACGGCACGATGCTGGGTGCGCTGCGCTCCGCCGTCCGCGACCCGAAGCCGGTGCTCGGCGTACACCTGGGTCGTCTGGGGTTTCTGGTCGAGATCGAACCGCCGGGACTGCCCGACGCGCTGAGCCGGCTGCTGTCGAAGGACTTCACCGTCGAGTCGCACGCGTGTCTCGCCTGCGACGTGTGCGGTGACGACGTCGTCGCATTCAACGACATCGCGCTGGTCCGCCAGCCGGGCGCCGGTTTCGTCAGCGTCACGCTCGCCATCGACGGCCAGCAGTACGGCTACTACCGCAGCGACGCCGTGGTGGTCAGCACCCCGATCGGTTCGACGGCGTACAGCTACGCGGCCGGCGGTCCACTGATCTCCCCGGCGGCGGACTCGGTGGTGATCACGCCGGCCGCGCCGATGGCCGGTATCTCCCGTGCCGTGGTGCTCTCCCCGGACGAGAAGATCCGGTTGGAGCTACAGCCCAACTCGTCGCCGGTCGTCGTGGAGATGGACGGTCTGGTCTTCCGCGACGCGGCGACGGAGGGGGCGGTGGACATCTCGTACCGCCGCGACGCCGGCCTGGTGGTCCGCTTCGACCCGCTGCGCTACCAGGAGCGCAACCAGTTGAAGATGACCCTGCTCGACCTGCCGTTCCTCCCCGAGCAGCTCCGCGAACTACTCCCCGAAGAACTCCGCCGCCGCAGCCAGGAACTCCCCCCACCCGCCGACCCCCCACCCTGCTGACCCCCCACGCCCCCACCCCCCGCGCCCCCCACCCCCACCACCCCTGCCGCGCCCACCACCGCACCTGCCGCGTGATCAAGAGGTTTGCGTCACGACACGCCGGGCGGCGTGACGGAAACCTCTTGATCAACGCGGCCGGAGGGGTCAGGCCTGGGTCAGGGCCTGGTCTACCAGGGTTTTGGCTTCTTTTTGGATCTTCTTCAGGTGGTCGGGGCCCTGGAAGGACTCGGCGTAGATCTTGTAGACGTCTTCCGTGCCCGAGGGACGGGCGGCGAACCAGCCGGACTTCGTGCTGACCTTCAGGCCACCGATCGGGGCGTTGTTGCCGGGGGCGGTGGTGAGGGTCGCGGTGATCGGCTCGCCGGCCAACTCCGTGGCGGTGACCTGATCCGGGTTGAGCTTGGCGAGCACGGCCTTCTGCTCGCGGGTGGCCGGGGCGTCGATCCGGGCGTACGCGGGGGCGCCGAACCGCTCGGCCAGCTCCGCCCAGTGCTCGCTCGGGCTGCGCCCGGTGGTGGCCAGGATCTCGGAGGCCAGCAGGCAGAGCAGGATGCCGTCCTTGTCGGTGGTCCAGGTGGAGCCGTCACGGCGCAGGAACGACGCCCCGGCGCTCTCCTCGCCACCGAAGCCGACCGCCCCGTCGAGCAGGCCGGGCACGAACCACTTGAACCCGACCGGCACCTCCAACAGCGGCCGACCCAGATCGGCGGCCACCCGGTCGATCATCGAGGACGAGACCAGGGTCTTGCCGACGGCGGCGGCCGGCCCCCAGTGGGCGCGGGTGCGGAACAGGTGCCCGATCGCGACCGCCAGGAAGTGGTTGGGGTTCATCAGGCCGCCGTCGGGGGTGACGATGCCGTGCCGGTCGGCGTCCGCGTCGTTGCCGGTGGAGATCTGGTAGTCGGCGCGGGCGGCGATCAGCGACGCCATAGCGTTCGGCGAGGAGCAGTCCATCCGGATCTTGCCGTCGCCGTCCAGGGTCATGAACCGCCAGGTCGGGTCGACCGTCGGGTTGACCACCGTCAGGTCCAGCCGGTGCCGCTCGGCGATCTCACCCCAGTACGCCACGCTGGCACCGCCCAGCGGATCGGCGCCGATGCGGATGCCGGCGTCACGGATGGCGTCGATGTCGATCGCGGCCGGCAGGTCGTCGACGTAGTGCGCGAGGAAGTCGTACTCCCCGGTGGTGTCGGCGGCCCGGGCCCGCGCGTAGGTGATCCGGCGGACCTCCTTGAGCCCGGCGGCGAGGATGCTGTTGGCGCGGTCCTGGATCCACCGGGTGACGTCGGTGTCGGCGGGCCCGCCGTTGGTCGGGTTGTACTTGAAGCCGCCGTCGTCCGGCGGGTTGTGCGACGGGGTGATGACGATGCCGTCGGCGAGGCCGCTGGTACGACCCCGGTTGTGAGTGAGGATCGCGTGCGACAGCGCCGGCGTGGGGGTGTAGCCGTCGCGGCTGTCCACCAGCACGGTGACGCCGTTGGCGGCGAGGACCTCGAGGGCGTCCACGGCGGCCGGCGCGGAGAGCGCGTGGGTGTCCCGGGCGAGGAACAGCGGGCCGTCGAGGCCCTGCTCCCGCCGGTAGTCGCAGAGCGCCTGGGTGACCGCGACGATGTGGTCGGAGTTGAACGCGTTGCGCAGGCTGGAGCCGCGGTGACCGGAGGTGCCGAAGGAGACCTGCTGCGCCGGGTCCGCGGGGTCCGGATGCTCGGCGTAGTAGGCGGTCACCAGGCGCGGCACGTCGACCAGGTCGGCGGGCTCGGCGGGCTGGCCGGCACGGGGGTGGGTCACTGCGGGATCCTCCTCGGTGTGTGCGGGTCGGTCACGGCTCGACCTTCTGGCCCTTGCCGATGACCACGATGCCGTTGTCGGAGACGGTGTAGCGCTGGCGGTCCTTCTCCAGGTCGACGCCGATCTCGACGCCCTCGGGGACGAACACGTTCTTGTCCAGGATCGCCCGTCGGACCACCGCGTGTCGGCCGATCTCGACGCCCTCCATCAGCACCGAGCCCTCCACGTGCGCCCACGAGTGCACCCGGACCTTCGGCGACACGATCGAGTTCTCCACCAGCGAGCCGGAGATCACCACGCCGGGCGAGACCATCGAGCCGACCGCCCGGCCGACCCGCTCACCCCACTGGTGGACGAACTTCGCCGGCGGCCACGGCGGCTGCTCGGTGTAGATCGGCCAGTCGAAGTTGTAGAGGTTGAACACGGGGTGCACGTTGATCAGATCCATGTGCGCGTCGTAGAACGAGTCGAGCGTTCCCACGTCCCGCCAGTAGCCCCGGTCCCGGTCGGTGCTGCCCGGCACCTCGTTGTCGCGGAAGTCGTAGACGTTGGCCTCGCCCCGCTCGACGAGCATCGGGATGATGCTGCCGCCCATGTCGTGCTTGCTGCTCTTGTCGGCGGCGTCGCGCTCCACGGCCTCGCACAGGGCCCGGGTGGTGAAGACGTAGTTGCCCATCGAGGCGTAGATCTCGTCCGGCGCGTCCGGCAGGCCGACCGCGTCGGTGGGCTTCTCGCGGAACGCGCGGATCTTCCGGCCGTCCTCGCCGACCTCGATGACACCGAACTGGTCGGCCATCGACAGCGGCTGGCGGATGCCGGCGACGGTCACCGCGGCGCCGGAGGCGATGTGGTCCTCCACCATCTGCCGGGGGTCCATCCGGTAGATGTGGTCGGCGCCGAAGACGATCACGTAGTCGGGCTGCTCGTCGTTGATGAGGTTGAAGCTCTGGTAGATGGCGTCGGCCGAGCCGGCGAACCACCACGGGCCGCGACGCTGCTGCGCCGGCACCGGGGTGACGTAGTTGCCGAGCAGCGTGGACATCCGCCAGGTCTTGGTGATGTGTCGGTCGAGGGAGTGGGACTTGTACTGGGTCAGCACGACGATCTTGAGATAGCCGGCGTTTGCCAGGTTGGAGAGGACGAAATCGACCATGCGGTACATCCCGCCGAACGGGACGGCCGGCTTGGCCCGATCCGTGGTGAGTGGCATCAGGCGCTTGCCCTCACCACCCGCCAGGACGATCGCGAGAACCTTGGCAGCCATGCCCCGACGCTATCCACCCGCGTGCCACTTCACCACTCGTACGGGGAGTCTTCTGCACTAGGGTGCGGGGTCATGACGGAACCCACCCCGCTGCGCGTCGACCTGCTCACCCGCGAGTACCCGCCGGAGGTCTACGGCGGCGCGGGCGTGCACGTCGAGTACCTGGCCCGGGAGCTGCGTCGCCTCGCCGACGTCCGGGTGCACTGCTTCGGCCTGCCGCGCACCGAGCCGGGCGTCACCGCGTACGCCGATCCGCCCGGCCTGACCGGCGCGAACGCCGCGTTGCGGACCATGGGCGTGGACCTGGAGATGGCCGCCGGCGCCGCCGGCACCGACGTGGTGCACAGCCACACCTGGTACGCGAACCTGGCCGGGCACACCGCGAAGCTGCTGCACGGGGTGCCGCACGTGGTGACCGCGCACAGCCTGGAGCCGCTGCGGCCGTGGAAGGCCGAGCAGCTCGGCGGCGGCTACGCGCTCTCCTCGTGGATCGAGCGCACGGCGTACGAGTCGGCCGACGCGATCATCGCGGTCAGTGGTGGGATGCGCGGCGACGTGCTGACCGCGTACCCGCAGATCGACCCGGCGAAGGTCCAGGTCGTCTACAACGGCATCGACACCGTGCAGTACGCCCCGGACTCCGGCACCGACGTGCTCGACCGGCTCGGCATCGACCCGGCGCTGCCCAGCGTCGTCTACGTGGGCCGGATCACCCGGCAGAAGGGCCTGCCCTACCTGCTGCGGGCCGCCCGGGAGCTGCCGGCGGACACCCAGCTCGTGCTGCTGGCCGGCGCGCCGGACACGGCGGAGATCGCCGCCGAGGTCGAGGAGCTGGTGGCCGAGCTGCGGGCCAACCGCTCCGGCGTCGTCTGGGTGGCCGAGATGCTGCCCAAGCCCGAGGTGATCCAGGTGCTCACGCACGCGACGGTCTTCGTCTGCCCGTCGGTGTACGAGCCGATGGGCATCGTGAACCTGGAGGCGATGGCCTGCGAGACGGCCGTGGTGGCGACCGCCACCGGCGGCATCCCCGAGGTGGTGGCCGACGGCGACACCGGGCTGCTGGTGCCGATCGAGCAGGCCACCGACGGGTCGGGGACGCCGCTGAAGCCGGAGACGTTCGTGGCCGACCTGGCGGCGGCGATCAACGCGCTGCTCGCCGACCCGGCGCGTACCGAGCGGTTCGGCCTGGCCGGTCGACGGCGGGCGGTCGAGCACTTCTCCTGGGATGCCGTCGCGCGGCAGACCCTGGACGTGTACCGCTCCGTCGGCGGGCGCTGACGACATGCGGTACGACGAACTCGAAGCCGCGATCCTCGCACTCGTGGTCGCGGCGGGCGACGACGACCTGCGCGCGTTCGGCCTCGACACGGTCACCCGGCTGACCCGGGACGATCTGCTCGACACCGCCGTCGACGACGAGATGACCGAGGACGGGTGGGCGGCGCTCACCAGCGCCCGCAAGAACGTGCGGACGGCCGACGCGACGGAGCTGCGCGCGCTGCTGGTACGGATCGACGAGGGCATTCTCGCCGAGAGTGACCTCGATCAGGGTCTCCTGACGGCCTTCACCGCGCTGGAGCACTGGACCACCTACCTGGAGGAGAACGCGCGCGGGGAGATCTACGAGCTGGCCATCCGCTCGGTGGAGGAGGTCGACTTCCAGGTCTCGGCCGACCTCGACGACGTCCTCGCCACCCCGGAGATGGCCGCCGAGTACGCCCGGATCGAACGCCTGCTCACCGCCGGGCTCAAACCGCCGTCCCGGGAGGGGACTTGAGCAACGACGTCGCCTCGGCGCGGTAACCACCACGTCCGCCTCTAAGCGCGCTGGCCGCGATGCGGATCAGGTCGATGTTGACTCCCGCAGCGCCACTCGGATCGTGCACCTTCAGCTTCACGTCGAGGCTCACCGCCGTCTCACCCCAACCCCGCGCCTCGAGGTTGAGGTGGGCCACCTTCTGCGACGCGAGATGCGGGAGGTAGCCGAGCGGGGCGACCTCGACGCCGTTCGCGCCCGACAGGGCATTGAGCTTGGACTGCTTCTTGGTGTTGGGGTTCTCGACCAGGTTGCGGAAGTCCTCGGTGCCGCCCAAATTGACCTGGTAGGAGCTGTCCAGGGTGAGGCCCCGCTCCTGGAGCAGCCGCAGCAGCGCGTCGTGCAGTACCGAGGTGCCGAACTGACTGGCCAGGTCGTCGCCGAGCAGCGGCAGCCCGGCCGCCTCGAACCTGTCGATCCAACCTGGATCGCGTGCGACCGGGTCCGAGGTGGTGTTGATGAAGGCGACACCGGCCGTCTGAGCTGCCTCGGCGTACGCCTGAGCGGTTTCCGGCCGGCCGCTCGGCGCCGAGTAGAGCAGCACCTCCGCCTCGGCAAGCGCCGCCGCCACCCGCCCCACCCCGGTCGCGTCGACGAGGCCCTTCGTGACGGGCACACCTGCTCGGGGTAGGTCGCAGTTCAGTCGGGGGAAGTTGTTGGGCGGCAGGAAGATCGCCTCGGTCAGGTCCCGACCGATCTTCTCCTCGGAGGTGGCGAAGGCCGCCACGACGTCGATGTCGCCCACCCCGAGCCCGTCGATCATTTCTCTGCGGATTCCGACCAGGCTGCCGCTCTGGCGGTAGAGAGCCAGCCCCTGCACCAGCGCCGACGTGTTGTTGCCGACACCGACAACCGCAACCCTGACCCGTTTGATCATGAGCGGAGGCTACGCCATTTGTGATGAGTAGACGCCGATCGAGCGTCAGCCGGGACGGTCGCCGCGCAGCCGGTCCCGGCAGAAGTCCCGGAAGGTTCGGGGCGGGCGACCTGTCACGTCCGCGACGGTCGACGTCGTCCGGTCCTCCGCCCCTGCCGCTATCGCCGTGTCCAGGCTCGCGAGGAAGCGGGCGAAGTCCGGCGGTATGCCGTTCGCGGTGTGGCGGGCGGTCAGTTCCGCCGTGTCGATCGCACGGTGCTCGACCGGCCGGCCACCGACCTCGGTGAGGACGGCGGCGATCTCGTCGTAGCTCAGCGCCTCCGGTCCGGTGATGAGGTGGTCGGTGTTGTGCGGCGTCGGGTCGGTGAGAGCCCGCACCGCCACCTCGGCGATGTCGGCGGGATCGACGAAGCCGACCCGGGCGGTGCCGGTGGCGCTGACGATCTCGCCCTGCTCGCGGGCGCTGACGGCGTGCGGCTGCTCACCGACGAAGTTCTCCATGAACCAGGACGGCCGCAGTACCGCCCATTGCGCGAACAGCTCACCCAGCCGCGCGTGCACCAGACCCAGCCCGTGTCCGGCGGGCGGAATGGCCGAGGAACTGAGCAGAACCACCCGGCGGACACCGGCGCTACGCGCCCGTTCGAGGAAGGGCAGCATGACCGGCACCGGATCGACCTCGCCGACCGGGGGGATGGCGTAGATCGCGCGTACGCCGTCCAGCGCGTCCGGGTGGGTGGTCGGGTCGTACCAGTCGAAGCGGAACCCTCCGGTCGAGGGGTGTCGGCTGGCGATCCGGGTGGGGTGACCACGCTCGGCGAGCGTGGCGGCGACGATGCGGCCGGTGGTTCCGGTGCCACCGATGACCAGGATCATGAGCGCACCAGGCCGCCGCCGAGCAGTTCCTGGGCGGCGATCGGATCCCAGTAGTCGCGATAGCGCACGAGCCGCCCGTCGCGAATGGTCAGCACGGCGATGTAGCGCACCTCGTACGGCCGACCCGTGGCGACGACGACACCGGAGGCGGCGAACTCGACGACGACGACCTCTGGATCCGTGGTCTCGTGCACGGTTCGATCGTGGATCTCGCGGACGTCGAGCAGGGCCGGGTAGTTGATCAGGTAGTCGTGCAGCTCGGCGCGGCCGGCTACGCGGCGCGGCTGGCCGGGCGGCGCGAACGGCAGCTCCAGCACCGCGTCCTCGGCGAACAGCGCGATGAACCCGGCCATGTCCTTGGCGAGCAGCAGCTCCATGGCGCGATGGAACACCGCGGTGGGGTGGTCCGACATGATCTCGTCCTTTCGTCGTCCGGCACGGCCACGATAAGATTCGGACCGCCGGTCCGCTTCGACTATACGGACCGGCAGTCCGTTTGGCGAGAGGGGTGTCCGATGCGGGCCGATGCGCTGCGCAACAGGGAGTCGGTGCTGGCCGCCGCCGGGCGTCTCTTCGACGCCGCAACCGACCCCGACCAGGTGTCGATGGACGACATCGCCACCGCGGCCGGCGTCGGCAAGGGCACCCTGTTCCGGCGCTTCGGCGACCGCATCGGGCTCATCCGCGCGCTCTACGAGCAACGGGGACTGCGGTTGCGGGACGCGCTCGCGGTGTCACCCACCCGGCCGGCCGCGGAACAGGCCGTCGACCTGCTGCGGGCCATGCTGCGCTTCAAGCTCGACAACCGGGTGCTCACGCTGGCGCTGGAGAGCGCCGGAGGCGGCAGCCCGTACCGCAACGAGGCGTACGACCACTGGCACGCCCTGCTCGCCGGCCTCGTCACCGAGGCACGCGGCCCGCAGTCGGCGGACTACCTGGCCCACGCGCTGCTCGCCGCCGTCCGCAGCGACCTGGTCGAGCACCTGCGCGACTGGCCCGAAGCTCGGTGGCACGCGGGACTGGACGCACTTGTCGGCTCCGTACTCGGCGACGACGGGAAGACGATGTGACGGCGGTCAGGCGACACCGAGAGTGGTGGCGAGCTGAACGATGCCGGCTGGCGCGTCGGCGGACCGCCACATGACCGTGACCAGCTTTCGTACCGCCGGGCGGTCGTGCACCTCGCCGGGTGCGGTGCGTTCCGCGTCGAGCAGCGCCCGGCCAGCCCGAAGCATGTCGCCGGTCAGCGCGTAGGCGCGGGCCACATCGAGGAGGTACGCGGCACGGTGCTCGGGCGGCAGCCACCGCCACTCCTCGCCGGTTACCAGCCGCTCGTGCCGAGCCGAGGCCGTGGTGACGTCGCCAAGGGACGCCTCGGCCACCACTCGGGCGGCCTCGACCACCGCCCAGCCGGCGATCCCCGTGGCCTGGTCGAGCGCGCGGAGTGCGCGGGCCTGGTCCTTGCCACCCGCGGCGGCGAGCGCAGCCTGGATCAGTAGCACGCCTCGAAGCGCGCCAGCCGGAGAGTCGTCACCGGCCCGAGACACATCGATGTGTTCGGCGGCGACGAGCGCGGCGTCCAGGGCGGATCGTCGTCGACCACGAGATCGCAGGGCCTGACTCAGTGACACGGTGGCGAGGCCGACCAACTGCGGGTCGTGGGTCGCCAAGGCGACTGCCATTCCCCGGTCGGCGGCCAACCAGGCCAGGTCCCCCTGGTCGACCTTGACCAGCGCCAGGGCGATGAGCGCGTACACCGACACCAGCAGCGCGTCCGTCGCGCCGGGGCGAGCCGCGTGTGCTTCCCGGGCCGCGTCGAGCAGGCCGGGCAACAGTGCCAGCAACGCTGGGTACCGAGCGTGGCGATAGCTCTGCTCGGCATGCTCCAGCCGGGCCCGCAACTCCTCCGCCAGCGGCAGTCGGTCCGCGCCCGGTAGGTGGTACCGGGCCAGCGCCGCCCGTACCCCGTCCACCCCGGCCACGACCGGAGTCGGCCGCACTGGCCGTGCCGCCAACAGGACCTCCACGTCGATGCGCAACGTCTCGGCGACCTCCCGGAGGTTCGATACCCGCTCCAACCGGCGTACCCCACGCTCGACCTTGTCCACCCAACTCTTCGACTTGCCGAGCCGGTCCGCGAACTGCTGCTGCGTCATGTTGCGCCGCACCCGCCACTGGGCGACCCGGCGACCCACCGGCAGCTCGTTCACCGCCGGCCCGTCGCGCTCACCGCACGACCCCAAGAACAAACAACAGGAGTACGACCACAGCGATCACGAGTCCGTAGAGGTACTGCCGCCGGGTGAGCGACGCCCGCGCCGGGAGCGGCGGACAGGGCACCTGATCCCCGTCCGGCAGCCGAGGACGCGCACCGGCAACGGGATTGGCCGGTGGCAACGGCCCATCCGGCGAACGTTCATACATCGTGCCTCCTGACCAGCGCGATCGAGATGGCGAACATTGGGGAACGGCGGCTGACCGGACGATCGACCCGGGGCGGAAGCGACCTGCGGGCACTCCCGCCCCGGCTGGAGGCACTCCGTTGCTGACGAGAGAACCCCTACCCATCCCAACTTAGAAGGCACTGCCGTCACAGTCAACAGAGCATGCACGGCGAGTTACCCAGAGTGCGAAGATCGGTGCGCTGACGAGAGGTGGCGCCACCATGCCGCAAGCACCGCTGTACGAGCAGATCATCGATGACGTCGCTGCTTCAATCCGCAGCGGCACCCTCAAACCGGGCGACAAACTGCCGTCCATCGCCGAGATGCGTGAGCAGTACCAGTCGAGCGCGTGGCCTGTGCGTTACGCCCTTCGGATTCTCGAGGAGCGAGGCTGGATCGTCACTCGCCAGGGCAAGGGCTCGTTCGTCGCACCGAACCCGCCCGCCTGAGCCCGAGCACAACGTCGCTCCCTCGATCGTTGGCGGCTGAGCGGTACGACACGCCGAGCGCATTGCTGCCGAGGCGCCAACGATCATCGCCGCCCGAATGCCACCACGGGCCGCGCTCCAGAACCCCCCACCTGGCCCGTTCGTGTGTGCCACACGGTCTTGATCCACTCGCCTTCCGGGAAATCGCGGCATCGAACGCGCACTGACACCGCGGTTTCCTGTAACGCGAGTGGATCAAGGCGGGAGCGGCCGGTCAGATGGACGCCTCTACCCACCGAGCCGCGGAGATCCGCGCAACTTCGGGGAAACTGCTGTCTCAACGCGCTGCGATGCAGCAGTTTCCCCGAAAGTGAGCGGATCTTGGGTCGGGTGCCCACCGGGCGGGTGCTTGGCCGCGCGCGAGCCGATCTCGCACAGTAGGTTGGCGGGGTGACAGGACGGTTCCCGATCGAAGACGTCTCCCCCGTCGTCTCGTGCGGGCGGTACCCGGCCAAGGCGGTCGTCGACGAGCCGGTTCCGGTGTCGGCGCGCGCCTACCGGGAGGGGCACGACGCGCTGGGCTGCAACGTGGTGTGGGCCGGCCCGGACGGCGAGAAACGGCCGTTCACCCGGATGCGCCCCGGCGAGCCCGGCCAGGACCGTTGGCACGCCACGATCCGCCCGGACGCCGTCGGCGCGTGGACCTTCACGGTCGAGGCGTTCGGAGACCCGTACCTGACGTGGCAGAACGCGGTGACCAAGAAGATCGCCGCCGGGCAGGGCCCGGAGGATCTCGCCAACGACCTGGCCGAGGGTGCCCGGGTGCTGGCCGCCGCCACGGACCTGGTGCCGGCCGCCGACCGCGCGAGCGTCGCCGACGCGCTCACCGCCCTCGCCGCCACCGATCTGCCGTTACCGCAGCGCGTCGGGCCGGCGTTGGCCCTCGCCGACCTGCTCTGGGAGCACCCGGTGCGCGAGTTGGTGACGGTCGGTGACGCGTACACCCTCTGGGTTGACCGCAAGCGGGCCCTCTTCTCGGCCTGGTACGAGTTCTTCCCGCGCTCCGAAGGAGCAGCGGGTGGGCGCTCCGGCACCTTCGCCACCGCGACCGGGCGGCTGCCGGGCGTGGCCGCGATGGGCTTCGACGTGCTCTACCTGCCGCCGATCCACCCGATCGGCCGGGTCAACCGCAAGGGCCGCAACAACGCGCTCACCGCCGGACCGACCGACGTCGGCTCGCCCTGGGCCATCGGCGCCGCCGAGGGCGGCCACGACACGATCCACCCCGACCTGGGTACGCCGGCGGACTTCCGGGCCTTCATCGAGGCCGCTGCGGCGCAGGGCCTGGAAGTGGCGATGGACCTGGCGTTGCAGTGCGCGCCGGACCACCCCTGGGTCACCGAGCACCCGGAGTGGTTCACCACCCGGGCCGACGGCAGCATCGCGTACGCGGAGAACCCGCCGAAGAAGTACCAGGACATCTACCCGGTCAACTTCGACAACGACCCGGAGGGCATCCGGGCCGAGGTGCTGCGGGTCGTGCTGCACTGGGTGGGCGAGGGTATCCGGATCTTCCGGGTGGACAACCCGCACACCAAGCCGTTCGACTTCTGGCACTGGCTGATCGCCGAGGTCAAGAAGGTCGACAAGGACGTGCTGTTCCTGGCCGAGGCGTTCACCCGGCCGGCCATCATGCACGGGCTCGGCAAGATCGGCTTCACGCAGTCGTACACCTACTTCACCTGGCGCACGACGGCCGCGCAGATGCGGGAGTACTGCGAGGAACTGGTCGAGTCGGCCGACCACATGCGGCCCAACTTCTGGCCGAACACGCCGGACATCCTGCACGAATCGTTGCAGCACGGCGGCCCGCCGATGTTCAAGATCCGGGCGGTGCTGGCCGCGCTGCTCTCCCCCTCCTGGGGCCTGTACGCGGGCTACGAGCTGTTCGAACACGTGGCCCGCCCCGGCGCGGAGGAGTACCTGGACAACGAGAAGTACGAGCTGCGTCCCCGCGACTGGGCCGCCGCCGAGGCGCAGGGCCGCTCGCTCGCGCCGTTCCTGACCACCCTCAACCGGGTACGCCGCGACAACCCGGCGCTGCACCAGCTCCGCAACCTGCAATTCCACGAGATCGACAACCCGGCGCTGCTCTGCTGGTCGAAGCACGACCCGGAGACCGGCAACACGGTCATCGTGGTCTGCTCGTTCGACTCCCGCGAGGTGCAGTGGGGCAACACCACGCTCGACATGCCCGCGCTCGGGTTCGACTGGCACGAGCGCTTCACCGTGTACGACGAGCTGACCGGCACCAGCTACGACTGGGGGCAACGCAACGCGGTACGGCTCGACCCGTACCTGCAACCGGCGCACGTGCTGACCATCCGCCGCCCGACGCCGCCCGCCGTGCCCGAGCCGGCCGGCGTCGAACCGGCGGATCTCACCGTCGCCGACGTGCCGGACGAGCTGTCCGGCGGCACCGCGCCGACGACCCCGGCCACCGAGCCACCGCCTCCGGCCACCGAGCCACCGCCTCCGGCCAGCGTCGGAGAGCCCCCGGCCAGCGTCGCAGAGCCCTCGGCTACCCAGCCGTCGTCCCCGCCCACCGCGCCGCCGGCGACCGCGCTCCCGACTCCGACTACCGCGCCGCCCGCCCCGGCTACCGCGCCGCCCGCCCCAGCCACCACGACGCCGCCCCCGGCCGCCGCGCCCTCTGCCCCGGCCGCCGCGCCATCTCCCCCGGCCGCCGAGTCACCTGCCCCGGCTGCCGAGCCATCTCCCCCGGCCGCCGCGCCCTCTGCCTCAGCCGCCCCGCCATCTGCCCCGGCCGCGGCGGCGGCGACCCCGGCCCGCAGTGCGGCGACGCCGGCCACCCTGGCGTCCCGCGCCGCGGCCCGTGCGGCTGCCGCCCAGTCCTCGGACGGCCGCCCGTCCGCGCCCCACCCGGCTGCCACCCGCCCGTCCCGCCCCGCGCCGACCGCTCCCGCCTCGAAGGACGACCGATGGACCAGCTGATCACCGGTGTGACGCACGACCCGCACGCGCTGCTTGGCGCGCACCCCGCCGAGGGGTCGACCACGATCCGCACGATGCGCCGGGGCGCGGGTGACGTGGCGCTGCTCGTCGGCGACGACCGGCACCCGATGAAGCGGGTGCACGACCTGGGCATCTTCGAGGCGCAGGTCGAGGGCAACGTGCTCGACTACCGGGTGGAGGTCGACGGCACCACGCACGACGACCCGTACCGCTACCCGCCCACCCTCGGCGAGCTGGACCTGCACCTCATCGGCGAGGGCCGCCACGAGCGGCTGTGGGAAGCGCTCGGCGCGCGGGTCTTCGACGAGGGCGTGGCGTTCAGCGTCTGGGCGCCCAACGCCCAGGGCGTCCGCGTGATCGGTGACTTCACCGGCTGGGGCGCGGACGACGGCTGGCCGATGCGCTCGCTCGGCTCCAGCGGAGTGTGGGAGCTGTTCGTCCCCAACGCGCGGGTCGGCGCCCGCTACAAGTACCGGGTGCTCGGCGCCGACGGGAAGTGGCGGGACAAGGCCGACCCCCTGGCGGCGTACGCGGAGGTGCCGCCGGCCACCGCGTCGGTGGTGCACCACTCGACGTACCGGTGGAACGACGCCGACTGGCTCGCCCGGCGGGCCGAACGGCGGCCGCACCAGGAGCCGATGAGCGTGTACGAGGTGCACCTCGGCTCGTGGCGGCCCGGCCTGGGTTACCGCGAGCTGGCCGACCAGCTCACCGCGTACGTCACCGAGCTGGGCTTCACGCACGTGGAGTTCCTGCCCGTGATGGAGCACCCGTTCGGCGGCTCCTGGGGCTACCAGGTGACCGGCTACTACGCGCCGACGTCCCGCTTCGGCGACCCGGACGAGTTCCGCCACCTCGTCGACGCCCTGCACGCCGCCGGCATCGGCGTCATCCTCGACTGGGTGCCCGCGCACTTCCCGAAGGACGAGTGGGCGCTCGCGCGCTTCGACGGCACCCCGCTGTACGAGCACCCCGACCCCCGTCGCGGCGAGCACCCGGACTGGGGCACGTACGTCTTCGACTTCGGCCGCCGCGAGGTGCGCAACTTCCTGGTCGCCAACGCGCTCTACTGGTGCGAGGAGTTCCACGTCGACGGGCTGCGCGTCGACGCGGTCGCCTCGATGCTCTACCTGGACTACTCCCGCGAGGCGGGCCAGTGGACGCCCAACCAGTACGGTGGTCGGGAGAACCTGGAGGCCATCGCGCTCATGCAGGAGGTGAACGCGACAGTCTACAAGCACCACGCCGGCGTCGTGATGATCGCCGAGGAGTCCACCGCGTGGCCGGGAGTCACCCAGTCCACCGCCGGCGGCGGGCTGGGCTTCGGCTTCAAGTGGAACATGGGCTGGATGCACGACACCCTGCTCTACACGTCGAAGGACCCAATCTACCGCCAGCACCACCACCACCAGCTCACGTTCTCCCTGGCGTACGCCTGGAGCGAGAACTACGTGCTGCCGATCAGCCACGACGAGGTCGTGCACGGCAAGGGATCGCTGGCCGGCAAGATGCCCGGCGACACCTGGCAGCGCCTCGCCAACGTCCGGGCGCTCCTGGCGTACATGTGGGCGCACCCCGGCAAGCAACTGCTCTTCATGGGCTCCGAGCTGGCCGACGACCGGGAGTGGAGCGAGGAGCGCGGTCTCGACTGGTACCTGCTGCACGACCCGGCCCGCGCCGGCGTGCAGCGGCTCGTCGGCGACCTCAACCGCGTCTACCGGGACACCCCGGCGCTCTGGGCGCAGGACACCGAACCAGCCGGGTTCCGGTGGATCGCCGGCGACGACGTCGCCAACAACACCGTCTCCTTCGTCCGGATCGCCCCGGACGGCTCGACGCTGGTGTGCGTGGCGAACTTCTCCGCGCTACCGCTGCACGACTACCGGATCGGCCTACCGGCCGGCGGCACCTGGACCGAGGTGCTCAACACCGACGCCCACCACTACGGCGGTTCCGGGGTGGGCAACCTGGGCGAGGTGCACGCCCAGGACGTGCCCTGGCACGGCCTGGTCGCCTCGGGGGCCCTCCAGGTCCCCCCACTGGGCGTCATCTGGTTGCTTAAGAAATAGCTTGCTGAAGCGGCTGGCTCATAGGCAAGACGGACGCTCGACATCCCCGATGTGTCATGCCCTTCTGGGATGCCGAGCGTCGCCATAGAGCGACCGAGCGTCCTTCGCCCGGCCTGAACCCTTTTCCATCTCTCGCGAGTGACCAGGGCAGGCGCCTGCGAAGCCGCGACACAGACACCATCTGCCAGGACGGCAGCGCCGGTTAGCATCTCGTTTGGTGCCCGCAGCACAATTGCCGAGTTTATCCCACTCCTGACACTACGGTACGTCCTATTGGGCGCCTTGCCGGCCTCGCGCCCGAGACCAAGCGGAGCACTCCTTCTTTTCGGCTTCAGGCTTTGACCGGGTGGCTGGGGGACTCCCCACTCGGGGAGCCCCCAGCCGGGGACGATCAGTAGCTCACCAGGAGCTAGCTACAGGGGCTACGACCACAGGCCCGAAAGCCTCCGCGCCGCCCAAGACCGATGGTTGAGGAATGTACCTGTCCTATCGGTTACGGAAGCTGCAGGTGTCTCTTAAAAGGTGCTGCAATATAATCATGCTTCGACCTGGATCGATAAGCCCTGACTGCCCTACAGCTAATCTTGTGGTGTCACGCGCAAGCAATATCGCCGCCACCCATCCGATGACTAATACGATCGCGGCTATGAAGAACAGGATCAACACCAACGGCTCAGCTAGCTGCTTGAGACCATCAATCCCCGCCATTAAAACCAGAATGACCATTGATGGCAATATCGCAAGTGAAGTTCGCAAGCTCCACACCGCCAATCGCCACCTCAATGTTCGAACAATAGCTTTCAACTCTTCCAATATTCTAACTTCCGATAGCAGGCACTACTGACTGAAAGGGTGGAAAGCTTCTGCGCAACTGATTCCACTCGAACCGGACCAAGCGAAGGGTGGAGCAGGAGTGAAAGAAGCTCCCCCTCCAATAGAGAAGCCGCCTTGATAGTTACCATTGCCATCACCCTCACCACTGATGCCGCCCACAACGCCTTCGCCTCCGGTCACCTGCCCGTAAGGATTACACCCGCCTTTGTCGTCGATATCTTGGTTAGAGTAGTTGAAGCCTACCGTTGCATCAGCGCCGGCACTAGGGCCGGTACCAACTTTGAATCCACCACCGAATCCCGGCCCATGCCGGTCCACCTCAATGCACAGCTCCCCCGCTATGGACGCACCCATTTGAGCTCCCAGTCCACCGCATATATTCAACGTCCCCCAAGGCTTAGGCTCCTCCTTTACAGGCTTCCTTCGCGGAGCGGCCACTTGACACGGTGCGTATGCCGAGTTGTAGTCACTCACCAGCACTCCGCAATCGTTTCGGAGCCAGCCTCCGGTGCGGAAACAGGAGGGGGGCGCCGTCGGAGAGAGGCATTGCCCACTTGAGTGGACCAAACCCGGCCAGGGCTCCATAAACTCGACTGCTCCGGGAGTACCTGGCCCAGTATTGCAGTTCATACAGCGAAGCTTATTGGGTTTCGGCCGTGTCAAGTGTCGCGGCTTCGTCAGATCCCGAGATCCCAAGCAACGGGGCCAACAATCGGAGTTCTTGGCCTTGTTTTTACGGTTGCCTTTTTCGTCACCGAGGCGGTAATCGGGACAACTGGCCTGGGTGAGGCAGTCGGTGGGGATCAGCCCGGTGGGGTCGCTCGAGGTGACGGGTGTGTTGTTGGCGTAGGAGTAGCCGTTCCACTGTTGCGGCTGGGCTGCGTCCTGCACAGGATCGATGGAAATGAATCGACCGAGGATGGGGTCGTAGGAGCGGGCGCCGACGGTGGTGAGTCCGGTCGGGCTCATCGGCTTGTCGAGGAAGCCATGGTTGTCGGGTGCGGCGACGGCAGCACCCCGAGCGCCACCGTACGGCGTGTACTGCCGCCAGGTCGGATTTTGTGCGGTGTTGTCGAGGTAGAGCGACGGGGTGCCCTGGTGGTCGGCGATGGCGAAGGTGTACGCCGTGCCGCTCCCGGTGCGGATGCAGCTGCCGCCGCCGGGGAGGGCGTAGTACCGGCTACCGGTCACCACCGTGGAACTGGTGTTGAGGGTGTGTTGTTGCCCCGGCAGGTAGAGGGTGTTCTTGCCGGGCTCCTTTTGCAGCAGCAGGTTGCCGTCGGCGTCGTAGATGAAGCTGTTGTCGCCGCTGGCGCCTCCGGTCACGGTGGCGAGTTTGCCGGCGTCGTCCCAGGTGAGGGTCTGGTTGCCCTGGGCGGCGTTGCGGCCGGTGGTGTTGCCGGCGTTGTCGTAGGTGTACGACGTGGTGCCGGTTGCCCCGCCGGTTGTGGTGGTGGAGGTCAGGGTGTGGGGCTTGTTCTGACCGTTGCCGTTGTAGGCGTAGACGGTCTTGGTGTCGGTGCCGCCGGTGAGGTTGTGCTCGGTCTGCTGGGTGCGGTTGCCGATCAGGTCGATCTGCCAGCTGGTCCAGTAGGCGCTACCTCCGCCGATGGTGTTGCCGACCATGGACTTGTTGGCGTCCGTGGGCGTGGCGGCGCAGGCGTCGGTGCCGGTCCAGCCTTCGGCGAGTCGGGCCAGGCCGTCGTAGCCGTAGCACTGGGTCTCCGCCGGAGTGGTGGCACCCAACCTCTTGCTGGTCTTGCGGGTGATGTTGCCGACCAGGTCGTACTTGTACTCCTGCTCGTCGACATTCGACGGGGTAGCCGTCGAGCGGGTGACGAGCTGGTTGGTCAGCCGGCTGGTGTGCGGGTCGTAGGTGTTGGTGACATACGCCAGGTTCGTGTTCATGCCGAGGGTCTGCTGGTTGACCCGGCCGTAGGCGTCGTAGCTGACCCCGTTGGCATAGCCGTGCAGTCCACCGAGCGTCCAGGGCAGATCCATATCCGGCGAGTAGCCGTGTATCACGACTTCCGCGGGCAGCCCACCCTTGGCGGGGTAGGTGTCGGTCAGGAGCAAACCCAGCGTCGAGGTATAGGTGTGCCCGAACGCGTACGAGCCGCCGAGGGCGCCCTCGGTGCTGGGGATGGTGACCGTCGTGCCCAGCGAGCTACCGAAGACGTTGAACGCCTTCTGCTGCGTGGTGTACGCCTGCCCACCGCGGTAGGCGATGGTGGTAGTCAGCTTCCCGAGCGCATTGGTGACCCCCGAGACGCCGTTGCTGTTGTCGTACACCCACGCCGCGCGTTGGTTCGCCGACGCCTGGTTCGCCACCGTCGAGGCGTACTCCCCGGTCTTGCGGTTCAGGGAGTCGTAGGTGAACGACAGGGTCTTGCCGCGCCCGTCGGTGGACTCCTGCAGGTTGCCGTTGGCGTCGTAGCTCATGCTGCTGCCACCGGCATCCGGGTCGGACTTCGCCACGACCTGACCGAGCAGGTTGTACGTCGAAGTCCACACGTTGTTGCTGGCATCGGTGAGCGTCGACTGGTTGCCGTGCCCGTCGTAGCCGTACTTGCTGACCGTCGCCGTCCCGCCTGAGACGGCGAACGTGCCGGTGAACGTGTCCGACGGCGTCGTCACCGTGGGACGGACGCTGTACTCCTGCAACTCCTTCTTCCGACCCAGCGCGTCGGTGAGCGTGGCGGACACCACACCGCCGGCAGGCGGAACGACCGTGGTGCGGTCACCGCCGTGCACCGTAGTCGTCGTCGACACGGTCACACCGTTCTTGGCCGCCGCCACGATCACCGCGCGGCCCAGGCCGTCGTAGGTGGTGAACGTCTGGTTCGGCACCTGCTTACCCAAGTCAGCCGCCGACACCGGCGTGCTGACCGCCGGCGACGAACCGTCGTCCCACCAACCGTTGTACGACGCGCGGGTCCACCCGCGAGTGTCGTAGAACGTGTCCGTGATCATCCGACCACCCGCAGGGGTGACCGACTGGGTCTGACGGCTGCGCAGCAGCGCGTCGTAGATGGTGACCGACTTCTGGTAGCCGCCGGATTCGGTCAGTTTCTCCGTCGTGGTGGCGGACACCCCCGTCTTCGAGACGGTGTAGCCGAACTTGTAGTCTGCTCCGACGCTCGTGGCACGAGAGTTCAGCCACACCGACGTCCCGCGGCCGAGCGCGTCGTACCGCTGGGTGGTGACGACGCCGTTGGGGTCGGTGCTGACCAGCGGAATGCCGCGCTTCGTGTCGAGGGTGACGGAACCGGCGTGCCCTGCGGCGTTGGTGCTGGAGGTGGCCGTGACCAGTTTGACGGCGTTCATGGTGTAGCCGCTGCTGGTCTTGTTGCCCTTGGCGTCGTACGAGTCGGTGACCCGGCCGTAGTTGTCGTAGGTCGACCGCTCGGTGGTCTGCCAGACGTACGCGCCGGAGGTGTAATCCTTGGCGGTCTGGGTGAGGGTGACGTCGCCCTTGGACGGGGCGTTCGTCTGCGGGAACGTGGTGGAGAAGGTCTGGTCGTCGTAGAAGGTGCGTTCGGCCTTGACGACCTGGGCGGGCCGGCTGACGCTGCCGGGGGCGGTCAGGGTGTTGAGGCTGCCGGGCTCGGAGGCGGGGCTGCCCTGGGTGAACCCGCCGCAGGCCACCGCCACGGTTTCGGTCTGGCTGACCAGGCCGGCGAGGTTATTGCTGGTGTTCGCCGGAGCGTAGGTGTAGGTGGTGCACTGGTTGTACGCCGTGTCGACCGGCACGGTGTAGGTGTAGGTGTTCTTCAGCTCGCCGAACGTGGCGCTGGTGGTGTTCGCGTCGTAGCTGTTGTCGCTGGCGGTGGTACGCCAGGTCACCGATCCGCTGCTGGTGACGGCTTGGCGGGTGTACGTCTTGACCGGCGCGACCCACTGCGCCGTCAACGCCGACAGTCCGGTCCTGCTGCGGGTGGCGGTGGCGCCGGACACCCAGTACGAGGTGATCGTGGAGGAGTCGACGCGGCCGTTCTCGCCGAGGTACTTGGTGGTCTCCAACTCCTTGCCGGCGAGTTCGTCGACGTCCTCGTGGTTGCCGCCGACGGAGTCGGTCAGGTTCAGCACGATGCTGTTGTTGTTCTTCGACATGCCGCGGTAGTAGGCGGTCTCGGACTGGGTCCGACGGTCGTTGACACCGTCGCCGGTGAACGTCTGCACCTTGGCGTAGCCGCGGAACTGGCCGTAGCTGCGGTACTTGGACTTGACGACCTCGTTCTCGTCGTAGTGCCAGGCCGCGCCGCCGAGGTACTTGTAGCTGGTCGACAGGGCCGCAGCACCGCCGGTCGGGTCCGTGGACGTCACGCGGGTGACGGCGTACTTGTTGAACCAGTCCTTGAACGGGTTCACGTAGCCGTCCGGGGTCCAGTAGACCGGGTAGCAGGACTTCGTGTTGACCGCCGGGTCGGTGCTGACCGGGGCGGTGCACGGCACCGGCAGCTCGTAGGACGGCGAGATCACCGAACCGGTCTCGGTGGTGATCGTGGCGATGCGCTGGCGGTAAAACGACGGCAGGCCGCCGGTGATGTCGACCCGGTTGGGCAGCTTGATGCCGGTGAACGACACCGACGGCAACGTGATCGCCTCGGTGGACCCACCCGCGCTGGTGTCGTGACCGGTGCGCGCGATGTCGCTGAGCCACAACGTCGGCGAGGTGCCGTCACCGGTGGCCGGCATGCTGTGCGACAGGGCGTACGAGTCGACCTTCTCGTACTGCTTGGTGGCCGTGTTGTACTGCTGGGCCTCGATCGAGGTCAGGCGCACCGTGGAGAAGAACGACGGGCTCCAGTCGTCACAGTCGGTTCCCGAGGCGCAGATCAGGTCGAACGGCACGTCCGGCCAGTTCGCCTTGTTCGTCGAGTTCAACGGCTGACACGTCCCCGACAGGCAGCGGTCACCGGTGTTGAAGACCACCCGGTTCGCCACCGTGCCGTACGCGCCGCCGTCGGTGAAGCCGTAGTCGATGCGCGCCAGGTTGCTGTCCCGGATGTAGGACTCGTCCGAGGCGCCCTTGTTACGGCCGTAGAAGTTGGTGGCCTGGTCGTAGTAGTAGGCCATCGCGTTGCCGTGGGTGTCGGTGACGTAGTCCAGGTTCCATCGGTACGCCATCGTGCACACCGACGAGGTGAACCCCGCCGCTTTGTAACACGGGTCGCCGGAGTGCGGCGAGTACACCGGCGTGTGGTCCACCGACTTCGTCTCCGCCTTATCCGAGGCCCACCCTGGCAGCCGGTTACGGCCGAACTCGTAGCTCGTGCCGTCGCGCAGCGTCACCCGCCAGTAGTCGGTGTTGTACGTCCCCGAACCGTTGTTGGCGTTCTCGACGTGGGTGATCACCTCGCCGTTGTCCGACTCCGGCTTCCACACCTCCTTCGCCGCGTCCCACACCAGCGCCGTCGACGAGCCATTCAACGACAGCGTCAGCATCGGACCGTCGTAGCAACGGTCCGGCGTCTTCACCGGAGACGCGCTGCCACCCGGGTCGTCCATGCACGACGCGAACGTCTGCTCCACGAACGAACGCGGCGTGGACCAACCGTCACCCACCCACGAGGCCTGCGCGTTCGTCGACGCTGTCTGCCCGTCCACACTGCCCGAGTCGTACGACAACGCCACCGGCGGCACCAGATCCGAGGCCGCCGGCGGCACACTGATCGGATACGAGTACGTGAACGACCCCGTACTTCCACCACCGCTCCACGAACCCGACGGCTTCAGATCCGTGGCCGCGTACGTGCCACCCTTGCCGCCCTCCTCGCCGGCAGCCGCGACGGCCGCCAACACGGTCAGGCCACCCGCCGCCCGGGAACCCGCGGCCGTCGTCATCGGCACCTCCGCCGACACCGACCTCGCCCCGGCGTCATTCGTCGACACCAACGGCGACGCCACCCGACACTCACTCGCCGCCGGCGTCGTCAGCACACACGCGGGCAGACGCACCAGGCGCAACCGCGAGCCGTAGTTACCGCCGAACGCCTCGGCGAACCCCGCGTAGTCCACGCCGACCCGAACCGCCCCCGAGGCTACGTCCGGAGTCACCGACAGCAGCACACCGTCTACCCCGGCAGCCTCGGCGGCCTTGCGGTCAGCGACCTTCACCGCCAGGGTGCGCGGGCCCGTCTTCTCCCCCGCTGGCTGAACCCACACCGGCGCATCCGCCACACGTGCCTTCGCCGCAGCCGCGCCCCGCGCCCCAACAAGCGGTGCGGCCGGCAGGTCGACCTTCGCGGAAACGGCCTTCGGCCACGCCGTACGCGTCGGCCGGTACGTCGACTTCGCGTCATCAGGCGGCGTGACGAACCTCGTCGGCAACGGCTTCACACCCTTGACCGACTGCCCCGGCGACGTCGCCGGGGCCTTCGCCACCTCCGGCCCCTTCGGCTTCGCCACCGCCGGCGCACCCGACAACAAGCCCGCCGCCACAGACATGGCCACGACAGTCGCGGCCAGACGTCTAGGACGTGTGAGCAGGCGTAATCCCCCGTAGACGGTCATGCAGACCTCACCTCTGCCCGATGAAATGGAAACCACGCAGGGTGATGGGTCGCGCACCCCCGTGGCGCGAACAATGTTTCATGTCCGACCGTCCACAAGGTCACGACACGGTAACGATGATCAGCCGCCAAAGCCCTCAAATGCGCTCCACTGAACGTCAAAGGGACGGCGTCGAGGACCCTCGGGCGTTTCCCGCAGCCGGCCACGCCTGCTTCACTGTGGCCGCTCGATCGGGCGCACCCACGCGCTCACGTCACTCACGGGGAGTACTTGACATGATCAGGAGACGACTGCGCCTACGCGCCGTCGCATCGGGCGCGGTGGCCGCCGTCGCCATCGCCACGGCCACGGTGCCGCTCGCCATACCAGCCGCCGCCGCACCGGCAGCGCCGAAGCCCGCCGTCGATCCGAAGAAGGCACTCGGCGTCGACGCGGCCCTGGCGCAGGCCAAGCGGACCGGTAAGCAGGTCGAGGCGACCGCCGCCGGCACCTCGACGGAGAAGCTGACCGCCCTTCCGAACGGCCAGATCCTGCTCAGCCAGAGCGCGGTGCCGAACCGCAAGCGCGTGGGCGCCGACTGGAAGCAACTGGACCCCACCCTGTACCGGCGGGCCGACGGCGCCGTCACCGCGACCACCACCACACACGACATCACGCTGTCGGCCGGCGGCAGCGGGCCGATGGCACACCTGGTCAGCGGCGACCGGTCACTCACCCTGACCGCCCCCGTCGCGCTGCCGACCCCCACGCTCGCCGGGCCGACGGCGACGTACCCCAACGTCCTTCCCGGTGTGGACCTGACCGTGACGGTCAACGCCCAAGGCGGGTTCTCCCACGTCTTCGTGGTCAAGGACGCGACAGCGGCGAAGAACCCGAAGCTGGCCACGCTCGAGTTGGCCACCACCGCCAAGGGGTTCACCCTCGACGCCGACGCGGTCGGCAACATCAGCGGTCGGGACCGCACCGGCGATGCGGTCATCACCGCGCCGGCCCCGACCATGTGGGACTCCTCGGCAGCTGCCACCACCGCCCCGACCGGGCGCAGTAGCGCCGCGTCGACGACCGCGGCCCCGGGCCGGGCGGCTCGCACCGCCGCCATCGGGGTCTCCGTCTCCCCCGGCAAGCTCGCTCTCAAGCCCGACCGCAAGCTGCTCACCGATGCCGCGACCGTCTACCCGGTCTACATCGATCCCAGCTTCAACTGGAGCGTCACCGGACCGCGGATGTCCGGCTGGTCCAGCATCTCGTACCAGCACCAGTCGACGAACTACTGGAACAACACGCCCGACCCGCAGGGTCGGATGCAGGTGGGCAACTCCGGCGAGCAGCGCTCGAACACGCTCATCAACTTCCCGGTGCCGTACAGCACCCTCACGGGCGCGACGATCAACGACGCTACGTTCAAGATCACTAACACCTGGTCGTGGAGCTGCACCAAGAAGACGGTAAACGTCTACGCCCCCGCGACGACGTTGTCGAAGTCGAACGCCAGCTGGGACTACTGGGAGGACCAGAGCAAGGGCCCCCTCGCCGCGTCCGGGAGCTTCGCCTACGGCTACAGCGGCTGTAGCGCCCAGGGCGTGTCCTTCAACATCACCGACCAGATCAAGACCGACGTCGCCAACAAGAAGGCCACCCGGACCCTGTGGATGATCGGCGGCAACGAGGCCAGCGACGATGAGAGCTGGAAGGAATTCCTGGAGACCAGCCCCACGCTGGAAATCCGCTTCAACCACAAGCCCAACAAGCCGACCGGCATGACCACCTCACCGCGCACCGCCTGCGGCGGTGGGTCGATGGTCGGCGACAACCCGGTCTACCTGTACGCCCCGGTTTCCGACCCCGACGGCGGCACCCTCGGCGTGAGCTTCAAGCTCTGGAAGACCTCCGACTCCGCGCAGACCGCCCTGGCGTCCTCCAACCCGAACCTGCTCACGTACTCGTCCGGCAGCACGGGCGTGCTGATCGTGCCGGTCGCCACGCTGCGCTCCGCCGCGGGCGGCGCCATCACCAGCTTCTCCTGGAAGGTCCAGGCGACCGACTTCGGGGCGTCCAGCGACTGGTCGACGACCTGCAGCTTCACCTACGACCCCACCCGGACCGGCGCTCCCGACATCAGCCAGCCGCAGGGGCAGTCGAAGATCGGCGAAGAGGTCAGCTTCGCCATCACGCCGCCGAGCACCGGTACCCAGCCGGCCAGCTACAGCTACCAGCTCAACGGCCTGCCCCCGGTCAGCATCTCCGCCTCCGCCGGCACCGCCTCGGTGGTCGTGACGCCGACCCGGTTCACCAACACCCTCGCCGTGACCAGCCTGTCGACCGGTGGGAACTTCGGCGAGACCGCCACCATCACCTTCAACGCGGATCCCGCCGACACGGCGGCTGACGCGGACCTCACCGGTGACGGTGTTGCCGACCTGCTGACCATCGGCGCCCGCAACGGGCTGCCCGCCGGCCTCTGGCTGGGCACGGGCATGAACAGCGGCGCGGTACGCACCACGGTCAACGACCTCGGCGCACGGGGCAACGGGGTCACCGGCAACGAGGACCCGTCCGACTTCAACAACGGCCAGGCCATCTCCGGCCACTTCTTCGGCTCCGGTCTGCAGGACGTCCTCGTCTACTACACCGGGGGCGTCAACGCGGGCAACGGCATCGTCCTGCGGGGCAGCGGCGACGGCTCGGTCATCCAGCCGTACAACAACCAGGTGAGCGTCTCCGGCGAACTGCTTGTCGACAGCAACGGCAACGCTCCGCTGCAGTTGGCAAACGCCGGCGACTCCCGAGCGACCGGAAGCACCATCCCGGACCTGATCGGCACCAGCGGCGACGCGACGAACGGGTACTTCCTCAACTACTACCCGATGGCCTTCGCGGCCGGCCTCTACTACTACGCGGGCAGCACCACGACGCTCACCCCGGCCGGTGGCGTGGACTGGAACAACTGGACGATTGCCACCGCCCAGGTCAGCGGTGGCACCGCCATGTTCCTCTGGAACAGCAGCACCGGCGCCCTGCACCTGTGGACGAACCTGGCGTACAACCAGGACACCAACCAGCTCACCTACACGCCGTACACGCTCTCGACCAACTGGAACCGGGGCGCGTCGCTGGCCCTGCGGGCCGCCGACGCCAACTCCGACGGCACTCCCGACCTGTGGAGCGTCGGCGGCAACGGCCTGACCACGGCGTACCTGGTGAGCGGCCTGGGCACCACGCCC
Organism: Micromonospora sp. NPDC049801; assembly: GCF_040656575.1. NCBI lineage: Bacteria > Bacillati > Actinomycetota > Actinomycetes > Micromonosporales > Micromonosporaceae > Micromonospora > Micromonospora sp. NPDC049801. The sequence continues at coordinate 243,142 of NZ_JBFAMS010000002.1, forward strand.
ACCATCGCCACCCAGCAGGCGCAGGGCCTGGTCACCGCCAAGCACACCTGGCCGCTCGACGACGGCACGGCCGGAGCGTCCGCGGCCACCGCCGGCGACATCACCGGTGGCAGCACTCTCACCGGCACCGGCAACGCGTACTGGCACGAGGGTGACCTCTTCAGCCCGGACCTGCGGCTCAACAGCGATGCCACCGGCACGGGCGTGGACGCCAACGGCACCGGCAGCCTGGTCAGCGCCGCCAGTCCGGTGCTGGTCGACACCACCAGGTCGTTCAGCGTCGCCGCCTGGGTGAAGCCCACCACCGCCGGAAAGATCATCCTTTCCGAGGAGGGATCGCGCTCGGCCCGGTTCATCCTCTGGCAGGAGCAGAGCGACAACACCTGGCGGTTCGGGATGGCCCGATCCGACAGCGACGCCTGGGCGTACGACCAGGCCATCAGCGCGCCCAACGCCCAGCTCGGAGTCTGGACACACCTGGTAGCCACCTACAACGCGACCACGAGCACGATGGCCCTGTACGTCAACAACAACCTCGCTGGCACGGCACAGCACGCCGCAGCCGTGTCCTGGCCCAGCACCGGTCGTTTCGTGATCGGTCACTACCGCTACAGGGGCGCGCCGAGTTCGTACTACTCGGGTCAGGTCAGCAACGTGCAGCACTGGGACCGGGCTCTGAACCCGGCCGAGGCCACCGCGCCGGGCAACTACGCCCAGATGCTCATCGCACCAAACGTCCGCGACATCACCGGCGACGGCCGGGGCGACATGCTGGTCAGGCAGGGCAACGGCGACGTGCTGCTGCGCCGCGGAACGAACCTGGACGGCACGCTCACGTTCGATGCCGGCGTGGTGGTGTGCGGCAAGTGCGGCGGTTACGACTCGTTCAACATGGCCGACGCCAACAATGACGGCAAGTTGGACTTCTTCATGCGGCAGATCAGCACCGGTGACATGTACGTCTATACGAACACGGTCGCCAGCGGCGACCCGGTCTGGGGTGGCCGCCAGCTGGTCTGTGGCAAATGCCTCAACTTCGGCCTGTCCGACCTGGGCGATGTGAACCGGGACGGCAAGACCGACCTGTTCGTCAAAGAAAACAGCACCGGGAACATGTACGCATACCTGGGCAGCGGTACTCCAGGCGGCGAAGTCACCTGGAGTACCCGGATCATGCTCTGCGAATTGTGCGGCGGGTACGATCAGGCGAGCGTCGAGGACGCCAACAACGACGGCAAGACTGACTTGATCATGCGCAATGCCAGCACCGGCGACATGTGGGTCTACCCCAACACGGCCGCCAGCGGAACGCCGGCCTGGGGTCCCCGTGTCCTGGTCTGCGGCAAGTGCAAGGACTTCGATATGAGTAGCCTCGGCGACGTCACCAACGACGGGAAGATGGATCTCATGGTCCGTCGCAGGAGCAACGGCACCCTGGCCCTCTACCCGGGCAACGGCGCCCCCGGCACCGTCACCTGGGCCTCGCCCACGCTGATGTAGAACCGAACACGATGTAACCCGAATGGCCGGAACCCCCCGGGCACCGCGAACTGCGGTACCCGGGGGGTTCGCCTATGCGGGCTGAGCCGGAGGGAGTAGAGGTCAGACCAGGCCGGCGTCGCGGAGGAGCTGCCACAGGCCGGCGCCGTCGGGCGCGGACAGCCACTTCTGCCCCACCGGCCCCGAGGACGGCCGTCCGGCCGGGGCGGGCAGGCTACCGGCCAGCACCGACTGGGTCGGGGACAGCCGACGGATCGCCACCCCGGCGACGTTCTCCGGGTGGGCGGCGGCGAACTCGCGGTAGATCTCCTGGTCGTGCTGGCCGTCGTCGCCGACCAGGAGCCAGCGCACGTCGGGAAACTCCTTGGCGAGCCGCGCGAGGGTGGAACGCTTGTGCTCCATGCCGCTGCGGAACCAGCGGTCGGCGGTCGGACCCCAGTCGGTGAGCAGCAGCGGACCGGCCGGGTAGAGGTGCCGGGACAGGAACCGCGTCAACGTCGGCGCGACGTTCCACGCGCCGGTGGAGAGGTAGAAGACCGGGGCGCCGGGGTGCGCGGTGACCAGTCGCTCGTAGAGCACCGCCATGCCGGGTACGGCGGCGCGGGCGTGCTCGTCGAGAACGAAGGTGTTCCACGCGGCGAGCAGGGGTCGGGGCAGCGCCGTCACCATCACCGTGTCGTCGATGTCGGAGAGGATGCCGAACTTGACCTCCGGGTCGAGGATGCGCACGGGGGCGTCGACGGGCTCGGCGTCGGGGACGCTGAGGCGTACGGTGCCCCAGCCGGGTGGCAGGTCGGCCTCGACGAGCGTGTCGACGAAACCGCTGCGGTCGGCCTGGGCCTCGTGCCGTACCCCGCCGGCCTCGATCTGCACCGTTACGTGCTTGGCGGGCAGGGTGGTGAAGCTGCGCCAGCCACGCACCTTGTCCAGCCGACCCCGCTGGCGGTTGTCCGGACGGCCCAGCAGCACCCGGCACATCACACGTACCCAGCCCGGCCGGCCGTAGCCGGTGTAGGCGACGATGTTCATCCGCCAGCCGGTGCGGCGCAGCCGACGCTCCACGAGCTGGTGCACGGCGTCTTCGATCCGCGCGGCCCGGTGCAGATTCGGCACGGCAAGTTCGCCGGCGGGTGTGGGTGGCACGCGCCAACCCTGCCACACGTCGTCGGCGACGGCCACGCGAGCGGGTCCGAACCGCAGCCCGCCAGCCAGGTCGTACTGCGCCGAAGCGGCCCGACCGACCGTCGGTCCGTGAAACACTCCGGTCGGGACGACGACGGGGGCGTGGTCGTGTCGCATCCAGAGCAGCACCGCGGGCGGTGGCGTCCGCGACTTGACCGGCCGGCGCTCGTCGCGCTGCTGTTCGGGCTGGTCGGCGTCGGGTACCGGCTGGTCCTGACGCTGTACACCGTCCCGGTGTCGAACAGCGACGAGGCGACCTTCGGGCTGGCCGCCCTGCACATCGGGCAGCGCCGGGAACACCCCGTCTTCCTCTACGGCCAGCACTACATGGGGATGCTGGAGTCGTACCTGGCGGCGCCCCTGCTCGCGGTCTTCGGGCCGAGCTGGCCGGTGCTGCGGCTGCCGATGCTGGCCCTGTACGCGGTCTTCCTCTACCTGGTGTACGCGCTCACCCGCCGGCTCTACCCGCCGTGGTTCGCCGTCCTCGTCGTCGGTCTGCTGGCGCTGGGACCCGAGCGGGTGGTGCGTGACCAGCTCACCGTGGTCGGCGGTCGGCCGGAGGTCAAACCGGCGGTGCTGCTGATGCTGCTGATCGTCGTGGGGCTGGCCGCCGGGTCGGTGCGCCACCGTCGGCTGGCCGTCGCGCTGTTCGGGCTGCTGGCCGGGCTGGCCGCCTGGTCGGACTGGCTGATCCTGCCGTACCTGGCGGTGGCCGTGCTGGCCCTGCTCTGGGCGGTGCGGCGGGAACTGCTCGGCTGGGCCGGGCTGCTGCTGGTGGCGGGTTTCGTGGTCGGGATCGCGCCGATGATCGTCGACAACCTGCGTGCCGGGCCGGGTGAGGACTCGCTGACGGTGTTCCGGGAGGTCAGCACCAAGGCCGGCCCGCTGCCACCGTGGTCGGACCGGATCCGGGGCGGCCTGTTGGAGGGAGTGCCGCTGGCGCATGGGCTCTGCCCGGTCGACGGCTGCGGTCGCTGGCAGCAGTGGTTCGGACTGCTCTACCCGGCGCTGCTGGTGGCCGCCGCGGCGCTCGCGCTCGTCGCGTACCGCCGGGCCGTGGGCACGACACCCGGCGAGCCCGCCGCCGGCACCCTGCGCGGCGGCCGGGCCGAGGGCACGCCACGGGCCGCGCGGGTCGGGCCGGTGGTGCAGCTCGCGCTGGTCGTCGGGGCGGCGTTGACCCTGCTGTCGTACGTGCGTAGTCCGCTCGCCGCGACCAGTCCGCTGGACAACGCCCGCTACCTGTCGGTGCTGCAACTGTCGCTGCCGGCGGTGCTCTGGCCGCTCTGGGCGGCGGCCGTGGCCGGCTGGCGGGGCACGGTGGGCGTGCTCGGCCGGCTGATCGGCGCGCTGGCCGCCGCCGTGCTGGCGGCGCTGACCGCGACGACGCTGGTGGTCACCGTGCTCTTCGCGGTCAGCGGCGCCGCCGCGTCGCGGACCGAGGAGCGCCAGGCCCGGGAGTTGGCCGCCGCGCTGCGCGCCGACGGACCCCACGAGGTGTACGGGGATTACTGGACCTGCAACCGGCTGATCTTCAACACCGACGAGGCGGTGGTCTGCGGGGTGCTCGACGGCGACCTGTCCCCGGGGCAGAACCGCTACCGGCCGTACTGGCGGCAGGTCGGGCGGGCCGCGCGGCCCGGCTACGTGGTGGAGGTCGACTCGCCGATGGACCGGCGGCTGCGCCGGCTGCTCGCCGACCGACCCGACGCCGCACCGGTCCGCGAGGTGGGTGGCTATCGCGTGTACCACCCCGACACCCCGGTGCGGCCCTGGCGCTGAGCACGGGTCGTACGCTGGCCGGGCCGCCGCCGTACGCCGTCCGAGGAGACCCGATGCTCATCCTGCTGCCGCCCTCGGAGGGCAAGGCCGACGCCGGCACCGGACGGCGGTGGACGCCGGACAAGCTGTCACTGCCGGAGCTGAACCCGGCCCGCGAGCGGGTGCTCGACGCGCTCGTGGCGCTCAGCGCCGGGCCGGACGAGGAGGCGGCGTTGGCCGCGCTCGGGCTCAGCGACGGTCAGCGCGGCGAGCTGCGCCGCAACGCCCGGCTGCGGGAGGCGGCGACCGCCCCGGCCGAGCGGCTCTACACCGGGGTGCTGTACGAGGCGCTGGAGCTGGCCACGCTGCCACCGGCGGCGCTGCGGGCGGCCCGCCGGTCGATCCTCATCAGCTCCGGCCTGTGGGGCGCGGTACGCCTCGCCGACCGGATTCCGCCGTACCGCTGCCCGATCGGCGTCCGCCTGCCGGAGGTCGGGGCGCTGTCGGCGTACTGGCGCAGGGAGTTGACGCCGGTCCTGGCCGGCGCGGCCGGTCGGGGCCCGGTGCTGGACCTGCGCTCCGGCGCGTACGCGGCCACCTGGACGCCGCGCGGTGAGCTGGCCGAACGGACGGTCACCGTGCGGGTGCTGCACGAGCGGGAGGTCGACGGTGTGCCCGTCCGCTCGGTCGTGAGCCACTTCAACAAGGCGACCAAGGGGCGGCTGGTGCGGGATCTGATCCTCACCGGCGCGAAGCCGCGCACCGCCCGGGAGTTGGTCGGCGCCCTGCGCGAGCTGAAGCACACCGTGGTGGAGGAACCGCCCGCCGCCGGGCGGGTCCGGCAGGTGGATCTGGTGGTCACCGAGCTGTAGCGCAGCGGGAGCCGCAAGATTTGCTCAAGGCTGGGCGGGACACATTCCGTAACGGCCGCGCAGGGGCCACGGTAGGGGAACCCAGACTCCGACGAGGGAGCCCCCGTTGGCCCGCGATCCCGCCCTGCTCGACCGGCCCCGCCCACCGGCGACGCCACCCCCGCTGGACTGGCTGACCCTGGGCGACGCGTTCGAGGCGTCCTGCCTGCTGCGCTGCACCGCGCCTCCGACGGGCGCCCGGTCGGGCGCCCCGCCACCGGCGCTCGCGCCGGGGGTCGAGTTCAACCGGGAGGACGCCGCGCAGCGGATGCGCCAGCTGCTCGCCCGCCTCGACATTCCGGTCACCCAGGAGGTGACGGTCGGCGGACTCCGCCGCCGCTACGAGGTGCACCGGCTGTGGGTGCCGCCGGAGCACCGGGGCACGTACGGCCGGCTGATGGATGCCGGCTGGTGGCAGGGACGTCGGGAGCTGTTGGGCGGTCCCCTGCCGGGCGCCTCGCCGGCCCGCCGCCGGTGGGTGTCCCGCCTCGCGGCGGCGGCCTGGCGGTCGGCGCTGCTGGCCGGCGGGCGGCACGTGCGCCGGCACATCCTCGGTGTGCGGCTCACCGACCGGGAGTTGGCCGCCGTGCTGATCCGCGGCGCGGCCGTGCTCGACGTGCCGGCCGTACTCCGCCCGGGCACCGGTTGTTTCCTGGTGAGCGTGGCCGACGGGCCGGACCGGGAGCGCATCCTGCACAGCGCGTCGTTGGAGCCGGCGCGCGCCGCGGTGTCGACGCCGGGCCGCCGCCCGGTCTGCTGAGCGCAGGCCCGTACCGGCGGTACTGACGGGTGCGGGCTTGCGCCTGCCCGTCGGAGCGCGCACAGTGCACCGCGTGGGTCGTACCTCGTCTCCTCGGGCCGGTCGACGCCGCCCGGGAGCGGCGGCGCTGGCGCTGGTCGTGGCCCTGACCGTCGCCGGCTGCCGGGACGACCCGGCCGAGCCGGTGGAGATCCGGATCGCCACCGGCAGCCCCACCGCCGTCTACTACGCGTTCGGGCAGTCCCTCGCGACCATCCTCAACCGCGAACTGCCCGGGGTACGGGCCAGCGTGGTGATCACCGCGGCCTCGGCGGAGAACGTCCGCCTGGTCGGCTCGGGGGCCGCCGAGCTGGGTTTCACCCAGGCCGACGTGCTGCCCACCAGCCCGACGCAGAGCCCCTCGGTGGACGCGGTGGCCCGGGTGTACGACGACCAACTGCACCTGGTCACGACCGACGGCGGGCCGGTCCGTACGGTCGGCGACCTGCGGGGTCGGCGGGTCTCGGTGGGCGCGGCCGGCTCCGGCACCGAGATCACCGCCAGCCGGCTGCTGGAGGTGGCCCGGCTCGGCGGCGACGCGGTACGCCGGGAACGGCTCGGCCTGGACGACTCGGTGACCGCCCTGCGCTCGGGACGCATCGACGCGTTCTTCTTCTCCGGTGGTCTGCCGGTGCGGGGCATCGAGGAGTTGGCCGGGCGCAGCGCCACCCGGATCGTCGACCTGGGCGAGTGGACGGAGCCGTTGCGTGCCCGCTACGGGCAGGTCTACGTCTCCCGGGACATCCCCCGCTCGGTGTACGGGATGAACCCGGTGACCACGGTCGCCGACCCGAACTATCTGATCGTGCGGGCCGACCTGCCGGAGCCGCTGGTCCGGGACGTGACCCGACTGCTGATGGAGCGCCGGGCCGAACTGGGCGCGGCGCATCCGGCGGCGGGACGGATGAGCCCCCGCTCGGCGATCGCCACCGCGCCGCTGCCGCTGCACCCGGGCGCCGCCGCCTGGTACCGGGCCGCCAAGCCCTGAGCTGCCGGGTCGCCGCAGCGGGCACGCGGCCTGAGTCGCCGGTCCGCTAGCGCGCCGGGGTGGGCCACCGGTCGGCGGCCGGGTCCCCGTCCCCGTCCAGCGGCTCTTCCGCCGGCTCGGCGGCCGGGAACCACAGGCCGGCGACCAGCCCGCGCGGGGTGCCCGCTCGCATGGTGAGCCGCCCGTCGGAGGCGTCCACCAGCACGGCGGCGATGGTCAGGCCGAGCCCGGCGCCGTCGACGTTCTGCGCGTCCGGGGCCCGCCAGAACCGCTCGGTGGCCTGGCGGAGTTGACTCTCGGTCATTCCCGGGCCGGTGTCGCGCACCTCCAACAGGACCCCGTCGTCGCGGCGGGCCACCGTCACCGTCACCGCCCCGCCGGCCCCGCTGAACTTCACCGCGTTGTCGATCAGGGCGTCCAGCGCCTGGTCGACGGCGGTCGGCACGGTCCGCGCGTACGCGGGAGCGTCGCTCGTGGCCAGGCGCAGCGCGACCGACCGGTGCCGGGCCAACGGTGCCCACGCGGCCACCCGGGAGGCCGCGACGGCGGCGGCGTCCACGCTGACCCGCTCGTTCTCCTCGCGTTCGGCCCGGGCCAGGGTGAGCAGCGCGTCGAGCACCAGCGCCAGCCGGTCGGTCTCCTCCAACGCCAGCCGGTGCTCGGAGCGCCCGTCCGCGTCGGTGAGGCTGGGACCCAGCTCCTCCACCCGCAGCCGCAACGCCGTGAGCGGATTGCGCAGCTGGTGGCTGGCGTGCGCGACGAAGGCACGCTGCCGGTCCATCACGTCGGAGACCACGTCGGCCATGTGGTTGAAGCTGGTCGCGAGCCGGCGCAGCTCCGGCGGGCCGAGTCGGTGCTGCACGCGGGCGCCCCGGTCGCCCTCGGCGATCTCGTGGGTGACCGCGTCCAGCTCGGTGACCGGCCGCAGCACCCATCCGGCCAGGCCGAACGCGGTGAGCACGCAGGCCAGCACGACGAGCAGGCCGGCCACGGTGAGCAGCAGCCACCAGGTGGTCACGGCCCGACGGATCTCGCCGGCGGGTGTCACGATCACCACCGCGCCGAGGACCTCACCGCCGTCGTTGATGGGCACCGCCACCACCACCGGGCCGGCGGACCAGGGCCAGATCGACTCGGGCGCGCTGGACTGCTGCCCGGACAGCGCCACGTCCAGGACCGTGGCGGTGCCGGTGGACCGCCAGCTCGCCGAGTCCACGACGATGCCCCGGTCCCGGTCGACGACCGCCGCGCCGATCCCGTACAGCTCGTCGTAGCTGCGCAGCTCCGCCCCGATCGGGCCGGGCTCCCCGCCGCGCAGCGCCGGACCGGCCAGCGAGGCGAACCGGGTGGCGTCGGCGAGCCGGTCGGCGCGTACCCGCTCGGTCTCCCGGCTGGCCAGGGTCACCGCGAGCGGGCTCTCCAGCGCGACGAGGACGAGCACCATCAGCAGCAGGTAACTGATCACCAGTCGACGGCGCACGGGGTCCCCTCACGCATCGCGCAACCGGTAGCCGACCCCACGGACGGTCTCCACCAGCCGCGCGTCGCCCAGCTTGCCGCGCAACGACCCGACGTGCACCTCGACGGTGTGCGGATCGCCCCAGGTGGTGCCCCAGGCGTCGAGCAGGATGCGGTCGCGGGGCACCGCCACCCCCGGCTGGCGGGCGAGCGACAGCAGCACGTCGAACTCCTTGCGGGTCAGCGTCACCGCGCGCCCCGCCACCGTCACCGTGCGGGCGGCCACGTCGATGCGCACCGCCCCCGCCTCGATCAGGTGCCGCTCGGGGGCGGCATTGGCGGCCCGGCGCAGCACCGCCTCGATCCGGGCTTGCAACTCGACCATCGAGAACGGTTTGACCACGTAGTCGTCCGCGCCCAGGCGCAGCCCGAGGACCCGGTCGCGCTCCTCACCCCGCGCGGTCACCGCGATGATGCCGAGCTGGCTGCTGCGTCGGCGCAGCTCCCGACACACCTCGGTGCCGTCGCCGTCGGGCAGGGTCAGATCCAGCAGCACCAGGTCGCAGGGGGCGGCGGAGAGCGCCGCGGCGACGGTGGCGGCGTGCTCGACCTGGTAGCCACGACGGGTCAGGGCGGAGGAGAGCGCGGCGGCCACCCGGCGGTCGTCCTCCACCAGCAGGATCCGCACCGTGCCCCCATCCGTCGCAGCCGTCCTGCGAATGGTGGCAGAAGGCCGCCGCGAGCGGGAGGGCCGGCTCCGGTCAGGCCCTACAGACCGAACGTGTCGTCGGCGACCGCGTCCCGCACGCCGTCGGTGAAGCCCCGGAAACCGGGGTCGTCGTGCCGGGCGGGCACGCTGGTGACGTTGACGCCGCTGGCCTGGGTGACGGCGTCGACCAGGGGCGGAAAGTCGATCTCGGCGTCGTCGAAGGCGTCGTCGTCCGCCTCGGCCAGGTTGATCACGTGCTGCACGTCGTCCGACGGGGTGTCCGGGTCTTCGGCCCACTCGCCGCCGGCCCGGTAGCACTCGTCGTACAGCCCGCGCTGGGTGTCGGTCCAGTCGTCGTCGTAGCTCGCCATCGTCCATCCCCTTCCGGCGGGTCAACCTGAGCATGACGGGCGGCGGCCGACGTCGGCGGCGGTACGGCCGAAACGTGGGCGACGTAGTCTGCGGAGGTGATCTACAAGCTGTTGCCGACCGTCGAGTGGGACGACGCCCGGGTCGCCGGCGCCGTCGCCGGCTCGGCCCTGGACCACCAGGACGGTTTCATCCACCTCTCCGCCGCCGACCAGGTGGTGGAGACGGCCCGCCGGCACTTCACCGGCGTCACCGGCCTCACCCTGCTGGGCGTGGACGAGGGTCGGCTGGCCGACGCCCTGCGCTGGGAGCCGTCGCGCGGCGGGCAGCTCTTCCCCCACCTGTACGGGCCGCTGCCGCTGAGCGCGGTGGTGACGGCACGGGCGTTGCCGGCGGACACTCCGGTCGCCGACGCGGTCGCCGCCCTGCTCGACTGAGTCACACCCCTTCGCCGCCGACACGACCGCGCCCGGTCCGACAGGTGTCGGGCCGGGCGCGGGACGTGGTGCGCGGTCAGCGGCAGAGCCGGGTGATCTCCTCGGCGAACCGGTCCATCGGGTTGGCCTCCGCCGGCCCCAACAGGTAGGTCTTCAGGTCGCGGCGTGCCTCCGTCATCGGGTCGTCGCCGGCCCGGGTCACCGCCACGATCTTCTCCAGCTCACCGCAGTCGGCGGAGAGCAGGTACGCGGCCCGCGCGGTCGGGTACTCCCGACGGAACTCGTCCTCCGGCAGGCCGGCCGGGTTGGCCACCACGTACGGCCGCTGACTCTGCACGAAGTCCGAGACCACACTGGACACGTCGCTGATCAGCAGGTCGGTCTGGTTGAAGCAGTCGAACAGCCCGGGGGTACGGCCGGTCACCACGACGTGCGCGGTGCCGTCCAGGGAGGCCGCGTTGGGGTTTCCACCGGCGGAGCGGATCGCCTCGACGATCCGGTCGTGCACCGCCTTGGCCGCCTTGGACCGGGACCCGGTGAGCGGGTGCGGCTTGTAGACCAGACGCACCCCGGGGTTGCTCGCCAGCAGGCCCTTGACGATCCGCTCACCCATCAACACCAGCGAGGTGTGGTACGGGTCGTCGTCGAGCCAGCCCTCCCAGGTGGGCGCGTAGAGCACGGTGAACGGACGGTCCACCGACTCGGCCCCGAAGGTGTGCACGCCGGCCAACTGCGGCCGGCCGATCTCCACGATGTCCGAGTCGAGCACGCCCACCCCGGCACGGGCGTACCGCTCCCGACCGGCCAGGCCCGCCACCCACACCTCGTCGTACACCTTGCTGTAGGGGTTGACGCTGGCCTGCTTGTCGCTGTCGCCGTGCCCCACGAAGACGTGCTTCATGCCGGGCTCGCGCAGCATGTGAATGTTCGCGCCGACGTTCGCGGCGTAGAGGGCGGCGCGGACGCTGCCGAGTTCGAGGTTCATGAAGTCCACCCCGGCCGGTACGCAGAGCACCGGCAGCCGGGTGTCGGCCAGCTCGAAGAACGCCTCCCGGCTGCGCATCAGCACCACCGCGCGCTGGTTCAGCGCCTCGGTCGGGGCGAGCCACATGTTGGCCTGGTAGACGTCCTTGGCCGGGCCGGCGAAGTAGAGCGCCACCTCGGGCCGGTGGGTGTCGAGCCAGCGCTGCACGGCCGGCATCAGCGGTCCCTGGCCGGAGCCTCGACCGCGCAGCCACGTCACGGCGATGATCGCGCCCACCACCCCGGTCGCCGCCACCGTCAGAGCGGCGGCGACGAAGTACGGCGTCGGCTCGTGCCGCACGGCGGCGACCACCGCGGCCGGGACCAGCAGGAGGTTCAGCAGGGGCATCCGGTCCCCCGCGACGGCTGCCGCCCAGGCCGGCGGGCGGGGGGCCGAGCGCAGGGGGCCCAGCTCGATGTTGCGGACCAGGGCGGACTGCGGGTTACGACGGTCGATCATGGTGGAGAGCGCGCCCGCGAAGACCGAGACGACCCACACCGCCGCCGGCAGGATCAGCAGGAAGCTCAACTCGACGCCGTCGAGCTCGACCTGGGCGGCGACCAGCAGCACGGCCGACAGGTCACGGGTCAGCTGCCGGTAGGAGAAGTTCAGGCCGACCTTCTCCAGCAGCAGCTGCGACGGCGGGGACCAGCGGGCGGCGGCGAACTCCCCGACCACCGCCGCCAGCCCGGCGACGGCGAACAGGCCGACCCAACCGAAGACTCCTGCGACGAGCATGACCAGGTAGGCCAGCACCAGCAGCGCGCTGCGGGCGGCCACTCCGATGCGTCCTGTCAACGTGCCGAACAACGAGTTCGCTCCCTACGATTTTCGAGGTGGACGCATGCCCGTGGTGCGTCGATGACACTCCCCGTCGCGCATGACCTACCGCGCGGCCGGAGCGGCGGGCCACGGATGTGGTGATCCACACCCCGTACGGCGGGCGGTAGTGATGACTGCGACCTTAACGCGAAGACACCCAGCGGTGTCGCTCGGGTATCGGGCGCACATTTCGGTCACCGCACCGAAACTGCCGGTGCCGCATTGTCGCGGCACCGGCAGACCCAGGGGCGGAATGCTCAGCCGACCCGCCGGAAACACGTCATCGCTCCGGGCTTGCCACGCTTCGCGAACTCCTGGTAGCCGAGCTGCGGCGCCAGGTCACGGGCGTACTGGTTGCCGTTGTAGACGCAGATGGTGCCCACATCCAACCGATCGAGCGCCGGTGCCAACTCCGCCGGCGTCGCGGTGGTGGCGCCGTCGGCGAAGCTGGCGAGCAGCAGCCGGTCCTTGGCGAACTGGGAGTTGAGGTCGTACTCGACGAGGTAGAAGTCACGCGGTAGGACGACCCGAACCTGGCTGGTGACGACGAGCGAGGTCCGCATGATGGTCTTCGGCGCCAGCAGCAGGCCCGCGGGCCGGTCCAACCCCTTGATCCAGAAAGCGATCGACTGGCGCTGCTGCGGCAGCTTCCAGGTGGGCCGCTCGTGCACGTCGACCCAGCTCTTGGCGGACCACATCGGGGTGGCGAAGAGCGCGAACGAGGCGACCAGCAGCACCGCGATCCCACCGGACGCCGCACGACGCAGCACCGGCGTGGGGGCCGGCACGCGAACCGTGCAGAGCAGCCCGATCAGGGTCGGCAGGGCGAGCAGCCACGGCACCCGCCACAGCACGACCGAGATGCCGCTGAGCGCGCTCAACGTCTCCAGCACACCGGGGACGAACAGCACGCTCAGCGCCAGGGTCGCGCCGGCGGTGAGCAGCGCGGGCGTACGCCGACGGGCCAGCAGTGGGCCGCACCAGAGCGCCAGGCCGGAGATCACGCCGACCACGCCGAACAGCAGGGTCCGCTTGTAGGTGTACGCCGCGTCGAAGAAGGCGTCGTCCGCGCCGTCGGCGCTCAGGCCGCCGAGCAGGATCCGGGACACCACCAGGGACCCGATCGGGTACGTGAGGGCGGCCACCGCCGCCACCACGGCGAGCTTCCAGCGCCCGACCAGCACCATGGCGAAACCGGCGGCCCCGACCAGCATCGGCAGGATGATCGCGGCGGTGTTGGTGAGTCCGATGGCGGTGATCGAGAGCGCCACGATGAGCAGCAGGCTGCGCCGGGTACGCCGGTCGAACCACTCGGTCAGGTAGAGCCACATCAGCGGGATGACGGCCGAGACGAACATGCCCTTGCCCTCGTAGAGCCGGGGCAGGTGGAAGGTGCCCAGCGCGGCGTCCCCACCGGCGACCAGGTACAGGTACGCGACGGCGACCGTGAAGGCGAGCACCGGCCGCCGGGGTGCCCAGCGCTGGGTCAGCCGCCAGAGCGCGAGCACCGCCAGCACCGCCATGATCGGCAGCATCACGTACCAGGTGGCCGAGGCGCCGTGGATCCCGAGCACGTTGGCGAGCGCGCCGTCGAACACCTCGATCGAGGGGATGGGGGGTTGCGAACCCATCGCCGGAAGGACGTTCTCGGAGAAGAGGAAGTCGTTGAGCGGAACGAGGTCCCGCTCGGCGATCCAGACCGACTTCCCGACGTAGTAGACGTCGTCCGGGGTATTGCGGGCGAGGAAGAACGAGGAGATCCCGACCAGTACGGAGATGACCAGCGCGTACGCCGACTGCCCCGCCGTGGGCCTTGGCGCGATCGAGGTGGGCGTCGGGCCGTCCAGCCAGACCCGACGCAGCAGCAGGATCCCGCCGGTCGCCGCGAGCAGGCCCGCCACCGCCGGGATCCACCAGGAGACGGCGGCGCCGGTGCCGATGACTCCGGCGCTGACCGAGGCTACCGCGGCGGCGGCGAGCACGCCGATCAGCAGCCGCCGGTCGACGGCGGGCCGCGTCCCGGTCGGCTCGACCGGCTCGGCCGGTCCGCTCTCCTCGCGGAGGGCGGCGGAGCGGCGTCGGGCACGCAGCATCGCCACCACGGCGAGCAGGACGCAGGCGACCACCCAGATCCGGAAGGTCACCGACGGACGCAGATCCGCCAGGAAGGCCGCGTGGTAGATGACGGTGAAGAGCGCGAACGCGACCACGGCCCCGTCGGTGAGCAGCGTCGGGGCGGCGGCCACCAACGCGCGTACGCGGGCGGCGGGGCTACGGTCGGGGCCCTGACCCGACCGGGACACCGGCTCGGAGCGCGGCGTCGGGTCCGGGTCAGTGGGCGCGACGGCGATGCTGTCGACGTTGGCCACGGGCGTCCTTCTCGTCAGGCGGATCTGGGGGCGAAAGGTCGATGTCGGCTCGGTGACGGCCGGGTGTCAAGGGGGCAGCCTAGCGGAGCCGGGTGGCCCGCCAGGTCCCCGTCGTGGGTGGTGTCGCGGGCCGGGTCAGCCGGATACCGGCGTCGCCCTCGGCCGGGGTACGACGCCGGTCGCGCCGAGCCCGACGGCCACGGATTCGACCAGGTTGTCCAGGTAGCTGTCGGTGAGCGGCAACCGGGCGATGGCGAGCCGCCAGTAGAGCGGGCCGACGATCAGGTCGACGGCGGCGTCCGGATCGGTGTCGGCGGGCAGCTCGCCGCGCTGCACGGCGCGGATGACCAGGCGACCGCCGATCTCCTGCTGGCGGGCGCGCAGCACCTGACGCAGAGTCTCGTCGATGGCCGGGTTGCGGGCCGCCTCGGCCAGCAGGTCGGGGATGATCTGCGACGCCAGGGGGTGACGCAGCGCGTGCGCCACGGCCTGGAACAGCAGCGCGAGGTCGCCGCGCAGGGTGCCGGTGTCCAGCACCGGCAGCTTGCCGTGTGCGGCGGCGGCGACGATCTCCACCACCAGGTCGAGCTTCGAACTCCACCGGCGGTAGACCGCCGTCTTGCTGACGCCGGCCCTTCGGGCCACCGCCTCGATGGAGAGCCGGCCGTAGCCGACCGCGGCCAGCTCCTGCATGAGCGCGCGCCGGATGGCCGTGGTGATCTCGTCGCGCAGCACCGCCGCGCCGGCCGGTACGCGCCTCTTCTCGGTCGTCACCGAGGACTCTTCTCGCAGGTCACGCCCGCTAGAGTAGCGCAACGACGGTACGGTTGCGTCCCGACGTGTTTCGGACTACTGTCCACGCAGCGACGAGGCGGCGTCCCGCGCACAACTCCCACTAGGATTCCATCGTCGCGAGCAACCCGTCTGCACGAAAGATCGGAGTGCCATTTCCATGGCCACCACCGCGCTGGTCGACCCTGACACGGGCCTGACCCAGGCGCAGCTGGCCGCTCGGCACGGGCTACGGGTCGCCGGTGAGCGACCCACCCTCGTCGAGTACAGCCGCCGACTCTGGGCCTACCGGCACTTCATCGCCGCGTACGCCAACGCCAAGCTGGTCGCGTCCTACAGCAACGCCAAGCTGGGCCAGCTCTGGCAGGTGCTCACCCCGCTGACCAACGCCGCGGTCTACTACCTGATCTTCGGGGTGGTGCTGGCACAGAACAGCATCCCGAACTTCATCGCGTACCTGACCACCGGGTTGTTCATCTTCAACTTCACCCAGAGCGCGGTCCTGGCCGGCACCCAGTCGATCAGCAGCAACCTCGGGCTGATCCGGGCGTTGCACTTCCCCCGGGCCAGCCTGCCGCTGTCGACCACCATGACCCAGTTCCAGCAGCTCCTGGCGTCGATGGTGGTGCTGGTCGGCATCGTGCTGGTCACCGGCGAGCCGATCACCTGGGACTGGCTGATGCTGGTGCCGGCGCTGCTGTTGCAGGCGGTCTTCAACGCGGGCGTGGTGCTGCTGGTCGCCCGGCTGGGCTCCAAGGCCAGCGACCTCAAGCAGGTCATGCCGTTCGTCATGCGCACCTGGATGTACGGCTCCGGCGTGCTCTACAGCGTCAGCCTCTTCGAGCGGCTGCCCGGCTGGGCGACGACGCTGGTCCAGTTCAACCCGCTGCTGGTCTACATCGAGTTGGCCCGGTACGCGCTGCTCGAGCAGGCGCCACTGCTCAACGAGTCGCTGACCCAGCTCTGGCTGGTCGCCGCCGGTTGGGCCGTGGTGGCCGGAATCGGTGGCTACATCTACTTCTGGCGCGGCGAACAGGAGTACGGCCGTGGTTGATTCCCTGCCGGCCGCCGACGAGGCGACCGTCTCCCTGCCGACGCTGACGCCCGAGCGGATCCCCACCGTGGTGGTGGACGACGCGCACATCATCTACCGGGTCCACCAGGGCGCCACCGGTGGCACCACTCCGGTGGCGGCGCTGCGCCGGCTGGTCAAGCGCACCAACGCGCCGAACGTGCGGGAGGTGCACGCCGTCAAGGGCGTGTCGTTCACCGCGTACCGGGGCGAGGCGATCGGGTTGATCGGCAGCAACGGCTCGGGCAAGTCCACCATCCTGCGGGCCATCGCCGGCCTGCTGCCGGTCAACCGGGGCGCGATCCACACCCAGGGGCAGCCGTCGCTGCTCGGGGTGAACGCGGCGCTGCTCAACGACCTGTCCGGCGAGCGAAACGTCGTGCTGGGGTGCCTGGCGATGGGCATGCATCCCGACGAGGTCGCCAAGCAGGCCGCGGGGATCATCGACTTCTCCGGGATCAACGAGCGGGGTGACTTCGCCAGCCTGCCGATGCGCACGTACTCGTCGGGCATGGCGGCCCGGCTGCGGTTCTCCATCGCCGCCGCCAAGAGGCACGACGTGCTGCTCATCGACGAGGCGCTCGCCACCGGCGACAAGGGTTTCCGCAAGCGCAGCGAGCAGCGCGTCCGCGAGCTGCGCGAGGGCGCCGGCACGGTGTTCCTGGTCAGCCACCAGCTCTCCTCCGTGCGCGACACCTGCGAACGGACGATCTGGCTGGAATCGGGCCTTATCCGGATGGACGGCCCGACCGACGAGGTCATCCGCGCGTACGAGGCGTTCGCTAACAGCAAGTAGAGTGCCGGCCAACCACCGGCATCGACACGGCAACCAGGACCGCGTCGCCCGCGTTGGGGCGGCGCGGTCCGCGCGTTAAGGTTCATTCCGTCGCCGCTCGGGCGGAACTTTCCGTTAACGCAACCCTGAGAGTGAGGATCCGGCAATGACGCAGGACCAGACCACTGGCCCGGACGCCGCAACGGAGACCCCCGCACCGTGGCGGCCCTCGCGGACAGTGGCCGTGGTGCTGGCCGGCGGCACCGGGACCCGGCTGGGCCTCGGCATCCCCAAGCAACTGCTCAAGATCGCCGGTAAGCCGATCATCGAGCACACCCTGGCGGTCTTCGAGGCCGCTCCGGAGATCGACGAGATCATCGTGCTGATGGCGACCGGTCACGTCGACGACGCCCGGCAGATCGTCGAGAAGGCCGGCCTGCGCAAGGTCACCCAGGTCATCGAGGGCGGCGATACCCGCAACGCGACCACCCGGATCGCGCTGGACGCGGTCGGCCCGGCCGACTGCAACATCCTCTTCCACGACGCCGTCCGCCCGCTGCTCAGCGGCCGGATCGTGCGCGAGTGCGTCAACGCGCTGTGGACCTACGCCGCCGTCGACGTCGCCATCCCCTCCGCCGACACGATCATCCAGGTGGACGAGAACGACTGCATCACCGACATTCCGGTGCGCTCCCGGCTCCGCCGGGGACAGACCCCGCAGGCGTTCCGCTCCCCCACGATCCGTGAGGCGTACCGGATCGCCGAGAACGACCCCGACTTCGCCGCCACCGACGACTGCGGCGTGGTGTTGCGGTACCTGCCGGGCACGCCGATCAAGGTGATCGACGGCTCGGACGAGAACATCAAGGTCACCCACCCGGTCGACGTGCACCTGGCGGACAAGCTCTTCCAGCTCGCGGCCGCGCAGGCGCCCCGGCTGACCGATCACCGCAGCTACACCGAGGAGCTGACGGGCCGCACGATCGTGGTGTTCGGCGGCAGCTACGGGATCGGCCACGAGCTGACCGAGCTGGCGCGGCGCTACGGCGCGCAGGTCTTCCCGTTCAGCCGCTCCACCACGGGCACCCACGTCGAGCGCGCCGAGGACGTCGAGGCCGCGCTGACGACCGCCTTCGAGGCGACCGGCCGGATCGACCACGTGGTGGTCACCGCCGGGATCCTGGAGCGGGGCGCCCTGGCCGAGATGGACGAGGAGACGATGGACCGGGTGTTGCAGGTCAACTTCGTCGGCCCGGTGACCATCGCCCGGCAGGCCCTTCCGTACCTGCAGCAGACCAAGGGTCAGCTGCTGCTCTACACCTCCAGCTCGTACACCCGGGGTCGGGCCCGCTACGCCCTCTACTCGTCCACCAAGGCCGCCCTGGTCAACCTGACCCAGGCGCTCGCCGACGAGTGGGCCGACGTCGGCGTACGGGTCAACTGCATCAACCCGGAGCGGACGGCCACCCCCATGCGTACGCGGGCCTTCGGCGAGGAGCCGGAGAACACCCTGCTGGCCGCGGAGGCCGTCGCCCAGTCCTCGCTCGACGTGTTGATCTCCGACCTGACCGGCCAGGTCATCGACGTACGCCGGGCGCCTGGCGACGGCCCGTCCGTGCCGGCGCAGGCCGGCCCGGACCGGTCCGAGACGCCGGCCGCGGCGTCGACGAACTGACGTCGACGGCACCCCCGCGACACCGAGGGCGGCGATCGGAGCGACATGCGTGGTGACCTGGTTCGCAAGGTGGTCGCCCGGTGCCTGAGCACCGGGCTCGCCGTGCTGGCCTTCGTCGTGCTGGCCCTCACCGGCAGCACCGGGTGGGGCCTCGCGCTGGCCGTCGCCGCGCTGGTGGCGGCGGCCGCTGAGCAGCGGATCCGACCTGCCGCCGACCTGGTGGCCGAGACCGCCCTGATCGCCGCGGCGGTCCTGATCGGCTACTCCCGACGGCTTGACGACGGCTTCGACCCCGCGCTGGCCGCGACGGCGCTGGTCCTGCTGGGGCTGGTGCTGCTGGTGGGGCCGTTGCGTACCGCCGGCAACCTGGAGATCCGGGCGGCCAACCTGCCGGTACGCGCCTGGACCCCGCTGATCGCTGACCGACTCGGCGTCGCCCTGCTGGGGCTGCTCGCGGTGGTGGCCATCGCCGCCGCGTTGACCCTGCCGGCCGTCGTGGCGCTCGCCGCCAGCCTGCTGGTGGCCGCCGCCGCCGGGGCGGTCGCGCTGGACCTGGCCCGACGACGGTTCCGCCCGACCGCCGGCGGTGGGCAGGTCGCCCGCGCGCTACGCCGGCACGAGCCGGAGTTCCTGCTCTACTTCTCCGCACCGCCCGGCTCGGAGTACCAGGTCACCATGTGGCTGCCGTACCTCGAACGGATCGGCCGGCCCTTCCTGGTGCTGGTCCGTGAGCCGGAGTTCGTCGCGCCGATCGCCGCGGCCACCGACGCGCCGGTGGTCTACTGCCCCACGCTGCGCGCGATGGACGAGGCGCTGGTGCCGAGCCTGCGGGTGGCCTTCTACGTCAACCACGGGGCGAAGAACAGCCACTGCATCCGGTTCACCCAGCTCACCCACGTCCAACTGCACCACGGCGACAGCGACAAGGCGCCCAGCGCCAACCCGGTCTCGGGCATCTTCGACCGGATCTTCGTGGCCGGCCCGGCGGCGATCGACCGGTACGCCCGCGCCGGGGTACAGATCCCGGCGGAGAAGTTCGTCGTGGTGGGCCGCCCCCAGGTCGAGTCGATCGAGGTGCGCCAGGAGCCGGCGCGGGGCCTCGCGCACCCGACGGTGCTCTACACCCCGACCTGGACCGGGCACCACGCCGACGCCGACTACTGCTCGCTGCCGGTGGCCGAGGAGCTGCTGCGGCGGCTGCTGGGGCGTGGCGCGACGGTGATCCTGCGGGCGCATCCGTACACGGCGCAGAACCCGGCGTCGGCACGCCAGTTGGGCCGGCTCACCGAACTGCTGGCCGTCGACCGCGCCCGCACCGGCCGGCAGCACGTGTTCGGCGCGGCCGCCCGGGAGCTGAGCCTGACCGAGTGCGTCAACCGCTCGGACGCGCTGGTCTCCGACGTCTCCGGGGTGATCTCCGACTACCTCTACTCCGGCAAGCCGTATGCCGTCACCGACATGGGTGACGAGGGCGACCGGTTCACCGAGCGCTTTCCACTGGCCGGCTCGGGCTACGTGCTGCGGCGCGACATGTCCAACGTGGACGCCGTGCTCACGGCCCTGCTGGACACCGACCCGCTGGCCGATGCCCGCTGGGTCACCCGCCGCCGCTACCTGGGCGACTTCCCGGCCGAGTCGTACGCCGAGGGTTTCCTGACCGCCGCCCGCCGCGAGCTGACCTCGGCCCGGGAACTACCCGCGCCCGCAGCCGCCTGACCGGTCAGCGGTACGGCTCCAGCAACGCCAGCACGGCCGCCGGATCCTCCAGGTGCGCGTTGTGCCCGAGACCGGACAGCGTGGCGACCGGTACGCCGTACTCCTTGAGCTGCGCGTCCGTGACCATCGGGTCGTGCTCCCCGCGGGCCAGCACCACCGGCACGTCGGTCGCCGCGAGCAGCGCCGCCAGGTCGGGCGCGCCGACGGCGAACGCGGCGTTGTCCATCGCGAGCCGCCACCGGCCGTCGACCTGACGCAGACCGGCGTCGACCATCGGGTGGTCCGGGAGGACCAGACCGGTGAGGCCGGCGACCCGCAGGTACCGGCGGGCGGCCTCGGTACGGCTGGTGAACCAGCCCACCGGGCGGGCGGCGAGGTCCGCGGCACGGGCCAGCTCGGCCGGCGCCCAGACGGCCTTGATGCCCAAGCCCACCACCGCGTCCACCGGCAGACCGGCGGCGCGGGCCGCCAGCGCCAGGCCGACCACGCCACCGAGCGAGTGCCCGAGCACCACGATGCGGTCGTCGGAGGCCAGGCCCTGCGCGACCCGCTGGGCGAAACCCTCGAAGGAGTACGACGACAGCGGCGCCGACCAACCGTGACCGGCGAGATCGGGCGCCAGCCACCGGCCGGGCCAGTGCTGCTCCAGAAGTGGCGCCCAGGGCAGCCACACGTCACTCGTCGCCCCCATGCCGTGCAGCAGCAACAGGATCGGCTCCCGGCCAGCTTGACCACCCGATTCATCCACCACGGCCGCAGTCTCCCACGGTTCGCGGCCCGGTACGAGAGCCGTTCACCGGCGTCGCGCCCGACACGGGGACGCCGCGGGCGCCGGCCCCTCGTGGGAGACGGCGCCCGCGGCGTCGTGGGGTGTCGCGCGTTGGTCAGGCGGAGTAACCCCGGGTGGCGATCCAGTTCGCCAGGTCGATCGTGGTGATCCAGTAGGCCGGGTCGGCGGCGTTCGCCGAGTCGGCGATCCGCACCGTACGGCCGTTGTCCTTGTAGCCGACGACGGCGATGTAGTGCCCACCGCCGTAGGAGTGATAGCCGCCCTCGGTGTCGATGGCGTCGCCGACGACGTTCGCCACCACGCCCCGGCCATCGGTGATGGCCTTGACGACGTCGGCCTGAAGACGGTCCATCTGGGCCGGGCTGGGCGTGCCCGCGAACATGCGGGTGCGGTACGGGGAGCCCTTCACCTCGGCGTTGAGCACCCGGGTGGTGTCCTCGGCCGAGTTGGTGCCCATCTCGGTGGTGCCCAGTTCGGCGCCGAGCTCCTCCTGGGTGCGGTCGAT
This sequence comes from Micromonospora sp. NPDC049801, assembly GCF_040656575.1. Lineage (NCBI taxonomy): Bacteria > Bacillati > Actinomycetota > Actinomycetes > Micromonosporales > Micromonosporaceae > Micromonospora > Micromonospora sp. NPDC049801. Next base: position 264,796 of record NZ_JBFAMS010000002.1, read on the forward strand.
CCCGCTGGCGCTGAGCGCGTTGCGGGTGGCCGCCGGGCCGCAGTTGTAGTAGGTGTTCTGCGCCTCGTAGTCGTAGTCGAGCACCTTCGTCGCGGGCGGCTTCGGCGGCGTCGGCTTCCGGGTGACGTCCGGGTTGCTCGTGGCCTTCGCGGCGGGGGACGCGGCGGTGGTGGCCGGGGCGGCGGTGCTCGGTGCGACGCTCGCCGACGGGGCCGCGGACCGGAGTTCGCCACGGGAGGCGACGGTGTCACTGCGCATCTCGGCGACCGTGGTCGGGGTACGCGAGCCGGCCGGGGCGTCGTCGGCGCCGGCGACCAGGGCGCCGGCGGTGGTGGCGATCGCGAGGGCCGCGGCGGAGGCGGCGACGATTTGGTACGGGCGCTCGGTCGCGAGGCGACGGAGCTGGCGCTTCAGGGTGTGCTTCACGAGGTCCTCCACGGTTCACAGGGAGAGCGGCACACCGGGGCTCGACCGGCATCCGGGCAGGCGTCAGCGCGCGGGCGGTGGCCCGCGGATGATGAGCCGCTCAGGGGAACGCCCGGCGCGGCCGGGCGGGAAGTGCGGTGACCCGGGGGGTCAGCTCACCGTCACGAGGCGGATGAGCGGGGACACCGCGTCGCCGTGGAGGCGGCGGAACAACAAGGGGGTCGAGGGGTGCTGCACGAGGATGGAACTCCTTCCGTCACCGCCTACCGGGTTAGCTGACGGATTCGGGCGGGAAGATCGCCCTACCGCGGGCCGTGGCTCGCGGATTCACCCCGGACTTACTGTGGGTCCCCGGTTCGTTGATCACGATTGAGCGGGTCGGCGCGGCGTCGCCTCCTGCGATCGGTAACCGCACCGGACGGGACGACAGTACTGGCCGGTACGCACTCTGCCAAGCCGCGCCCACCTGCGTAAACATCGATTGGCCCAGCAATTTCTGCGCGTTCTGCCGCTGACGTGACTCGATGGGACAACGGGTTCCGCCGGCACCTGTGGGCGACAACCGGACAGGTGGCCGACAACGCGGCCACAATCGCGGGCGCAATGGCCGCCGATGATGCCCGCCGCCCGATTTCCGCTGCCGGTGACCCGCCTCACATAACGGATCGGGCTCAACCGGCCCGGGCCGGACGCCAGCGTGCCACGAGGGCCGTACGCGACGGCCGCGTCGCGGTGCGCCGGGAGAACGCCGGGCTCGGCCGCGACCGGACCGCCGCCACGTACGCCTCCTCGGCGAGGACGCGCGCCGACTCGGCGGCCACCTCGGCGTCCCGCCAGGACGACCGCTCCCGCTCGGCGGCCGTCCGGTGCTCGGCCAGCCTCGCGTCACGGATCGCCCGGATGAGCAGCGTCTCCTGCTCGACCGGGTGCCGGCGGGGGTCCCAGCCGCGCCGGTGCCCGAACACGTCGCCGAGCTGAGCCATGGTCAACTCCCCCCGCCAGTGCGCCGCCATGGCGGCACGGTGCAGATAGCGCTCCCTCGCCGCGTACTCGGCGGGGGTGTGCGGGGTACGCGGTGTCGGCAACGCCCCGGCACCGGCGACCCGACGGGCGGCCGTGTCCGCCTCGTCGTACGCGGTCCAGGCCCGCTGCGCCTCGTCCTGAGCGACCAGCCAGTCAGCGCGCCGCCGTCGGGCGGTCCGCGCGGCCCGGGCGGCGGCCACGGCCACCTCCTCGGCGTACCGGCGCAGGTCGGCCATCTCGGCGACGGCCATCTCGCGGGCGGTGGGTGTCGGCGGCGTGGGGTCGGCCGCGGGCGAGTCCCGCTCCGGTCGGGCCACCAGGACGGCGAGGACCGTCAGCGCCAGCAGGAACAGGGCCGACCAGATGGCGGCGGCCTGGGGCACCTCGGTCAGGAACTGGTAGAAGACGACGGTTTCCATGATCGACACCTCGGCATGAGCACGTAAGCGATGGGATGCCGCACGGGCGGGTGCGGGCGGTGTGTCGTCAGGTGTGGTGACTGGCGTTCGGTCTGGCGGCGTCGCCGGTGATGGAGATCTCGGCGCGCCACACTCCGGCGCTCGCGGGACGGCGTGCCGCCCCGGTGACTGACCCCGCTAGGCCGGCGGGGCGCGGGGGGCCCGGCTGGCCGAGCCGGCGGCGCGGAGGGGCCGCTGCGAGCCCGTGCGCGCCGAGGTCACGCCCGCCAATGGGCGGGGCAACGCGTCCGAACCACCGTGCCGGGCGGGCTGCGGCTCGACCGACCGCGCGGAGGCGTCAGCGCCAAGCTCTGCGGCTCGTCCCTCGCCGACCCTGTCGGTGGCGGCCGAGCCGGTGGCGGCGCGGTCGGTGAGGACGGTGGAGAGGGCCGCGGTCGACGGTCCGAGCGGCTCCGCGAGGGCGAGCGACCCGATGATGGGCGGCGGGGCCGCGGCGGTCGATGCCGGCAGCAGCGCCGGGGCCGCGCCCAGGGCGAGCGACAGCACGGCGAGGCTGGTCAGCACCCGTGCCGCCCAGCGCGCCACCCACCACAGGGGACAGGTGAGCGCGACCGGGAGCACGTCCTCACGCTACCGTCGGGACCGCCCGGACGCATCGGCGACGGGCGTGTCGGCCAGCGCCGCGCCGACCCCGTCCGACCAGCGTGGACCAGGTGGCGTCAGCCGGCGCTGGTGGGTGCCACCGCGCCGGTCAAGATCGCGCTCGATCGTTGATGTAGTGGCCTCACTCGGCTGACGAGACCACTACAACCAGGATCGAGCGCGATCTTGCGCGTCTGGACGGGCGGGCACGGGCGGCACGCCGGCGTCACCGCTCCCGGCCGACGAGGTGGTGCGCTGATGGGGAACGAGCGGCGGGCGACCCGGGCGACGTGGCGCGAGCCGGCGCATCATCGGGGTCTCCACCCAGCGGTGCAGCAACCCGGCGAGGACCAGGTTCGCGAGCAGGAATCCGAGCACCACCGCCGGACCCCGCCAACCCCGGAAACCGGTCCCCCAGTCGCCGCTGAGCCGGAGCACGCTCGTCATCACCAGGACGTGCACCAGGTAGAAGGCGAACGAGACCTCGCCGAGCCAGACCAGCGGACGCGAGCGCCACGGCGAGCGCCGGCCGCGCACGTCGGCGTCGGCGGCCGCGGTGATCACCAACAGGTACGCGACGGCGAGCAGCGTGGTCCACCACTCGGCGCGGATCCACTGCGCGGCGGCCATCCAGATGCCCACGAAGATCGCGGTGGCGGCGGTCAGGCCCGGCCCGCGCCACCGGCCCCGGAGCATCAGCTCGGCCGCCACCGCGCCCAACCAGAACTCCAGGGACCGCACCGGCGGGAAGATCTGGGTGAACCACCAGCGGCTTACCTCCGGCACCAGATGCTGGGCCGGCCAGAGCGCGAGGATCAGCAGCGGCAGCGCGACCACGAGCGCCCAGAGCACCGCGGGTCGCGCCCGGCGCAACAGGGGCAGCGCCAGCGGCAGACAGAGGTAGAAGAAGAACTCACAGGACAGCGACCAGCTCACCGTGTTGACGCTGTAGAACCAGCCCAGCCGGGGGTCCCACGCCTGCAACAGCAGCAGGTTCTCCACGGCGACGGCCGGCAGGACGGGATCGGCGAACCACCCGGCGACCAGCAGCGCGGCGGCCCACAGCACCACGTGGTTCGGGTAGATCTTCGCGACCCGTCGACGCCAGAAGGTCAGCCGCGAGTCGCCCGGGCGGGCCGACCAGACCAACACGAAGCCGCTGAGAATGAAGAAGAACTGCACGCCGGACAGGCCGAGGGTGAAGAGGGCGTCGACGACGGCCTTGTACTCCGGCTCGGCGATGATCCGCATCGTCCCGGCGTGGAACCCGAAGACCAGCAGCGCGGCGATCCACCGCAGCCCGGTCAGCGACGGCAGCCGGGCGGGGGCGGCCGGCGCGGCCGGCGCGTCGGTGGTGCTCGTCATGCCGAGGCACCCTACCGGGTCACTCCCGGGTGAACCGGGCGGCCGTTGTTTACCTTCCGCTTCGCGGGTGTTCAGGGATTTCACCATCGGCGGCCACGTGTGGTTCCGGGGCTGGCCATCCACGTCGTCGAAGGTGGCGACGTGGTCAATGAGCCGACGCACGCGCCGCTGCTGAGCATCGTCGTGCCCGTCTACGGCGTCGAGGCTTACCTGTACCAGTGCCTCGAGTCGGTCCGGGCGGACATCCCGGCGGGCGAGTCGGAGGCGGTCGAGCTGATCGCCGTGGACGACGCCTCGCCGGACGGCTGCGGCGCGATGCTGCGGTCCTACGCCACCGGGCGCGACAACGTCCGCGTCGTACACCTGGAAGAGAACGTGGGTCTGGGCCTGGCCCGCAACGCGGGCCTCGACGTGGCCACCGGCCGGTACGTGTGGTTCGTCGACAGCGACGACTGGCTGCCACCGGGCACGATCGCGGCGGTGCTGGACCGGCTGCGTGAACACCAGCCCGACGTCCTCATGCTGGACCACCTGCGGGTGCACGAGGACGGTCGGCGGGAGGTCGACGCGAGCAGCCACCTGCTGCGCGGGGTGCCGGGCGTGGCCCGCCTGGCCGACCAGCCGCACCTGCTGCGGGTGCAGCACACGGCGTGGAACAAGGTGGTACGCCGGGCCTTCCTCGACGAGTTGGAGCTGCGCTTCTTCCCCGGCTGGTACGAGGACATCCCGTTCAGCCACCCGCTGCTGATCGGCGCGGAGAAGATCTCGGTGCTGGACCGGGTCTGCTACCTGTACCGGCAGGGCCGCCAGGGCGCGATCACCTCCACCCGCAGTGGCCGGCACTTCGACGCGTTCGGCCAGTACGAGCGGCTGATGGACTGGGTTGCCCGCCGGCACCCGGACGAGGGCCTGCGGGCCGAGCTGTTCGAGCTGATGATCAGCCACTACCTGGTGGTGGTCGGCAACGACGACCGGCTGCACCCACACCTGCGGCGCGCCTTCTTCCACCGGGTCGCCGAGCACTACCGCCGATACCTGCCCCCCGGCGGCTATCCGATGCCGCCGGGGGTCAGCGGGCTCAAGCACCGCCTGGTGGGGCGGGGTGACTGGTTGGCGTACTCGGCGCTGCGGCAGGCGCACCGGGTCACCGGACGGTGGCGACGGTCCGGCCCGACCGCCAGCGCCGACTCGTCGTCGACCGACGACCCCTCCCGAGCGGCGCGGTCGACGAGCAGGCCGGACGGCGGGCACGCCGCCGGCAGGCCGGGACGGTCGGACGCGTTGGCCGGTGGCCGCCTGCCGTGACCCGTTCGGCGGGTGCCGGGGTTTTTCAGGTCGTCCACCCGTTCGGGGGGACGACGACAGCACCACCGCACGTCGGTGCGGGCGTAAGGGAACAGAGGTCGGAATGACGGCGACAATCAAGATCGGACCGCACGCGGTCGGTGCCGGGGAGCGGCCCTTCGTGGTCGCCGAGATGTCCGGTAACCACAACGGCGACCTGGACCGGGCGCTGGCCATCGTGGACGCGGTCGCCGAGAGCGGCGCGCACGCGCTCAAGCTGCAGACGTACCGGCCGGACACGATCACGATCGACGTCGACACCCCGGCCTTCCGCATCTCCGGCGGACACGAGCTGTGGGGCGGGGAGAACCTGTACCGCCTCTACGAGCGGGCGCACACCCCGTACGAGTGGCACGCCCCGATCTTCGCGCGGGCCCGCGCGCGCGGGCTGACGGTCTTCTCGTCACCGTTCGACGCGACCGCCGTGGCGCTGTTGGAGTCGTTGGACGCCCCGGCGTACAAGATCGCGTCCTCGGAGCTGGTGGACCTGCCGCTGATCCGCTTGGTGGCCAGCACCGGCAAGCCGATGGTGATCTCGACCGGGATGGCGACGGTCGCCGAGATCGACGCCGCCGTACGGACCGCGCGCGACGGCGGCGCGGCGGGCATCGTCCTGCTGGCCTGCACCGCGTCCTACCCGGCACCCCCCGCCGACAGCAACCTGCGCCGCCTGCCGGTGCTGGCCGGCGCGTTCGACGTGCCGGTCGGGCTCTCCGACCACACGCCCGGTATCGGCGTGGCGGTCGCCTCGGTGGCGCTGGGCGCCTGCTTCATCGAGAAGCACGTGACCCTGGACCGGGCCGATGGCGGCGTGGACTCGGACTTCTCGCTGAACCCGGCGGAGTTGACCGCGCTCGTCGAGGAGTCGGGCCGCGCCTACGCGGCGCTGGGCGGCACCGCGATCGGCCCGACGCCGGCCGAGCGGGAAGGGCTACGGTTCCGCCGTTCGCTGTTCGTGGTCGAGGACGTCCGGGCCGGCGACCCGGTGACGGCACAGAACGTCCGGTCGATCCGCCCAGCCGGCGGCCTGGCCCCGATCGAGATCGACAGGGTGTTGGGCCGCACCTTCACCACCGACGTCCCGCGCGGCACCCCGCTGAGCTGGGACCTGATCTGACCGCTGTGCGGCCGGGTGCCCCGCCGCGCCGGTAGCGGCGCCGCGGGGTGCCCGGCTCTGCGGCTGGCAGTGCCCTGTGCGCCTCCTGTCGAGCTGCCCCGAAAATGGGGCGCGTGCCGTGGGTGCCATCCCGCCCCACCGATGGGGCAGCTCGACAGGAGGCGCCCGACAACAGCGGCACCCCGCCGTCAGTCGCGGCCGGTCAGCCCCGCGCCCTGCTCGGGGGCGAAGCCGACGGTGACCACCAGGTCGGCGACCCGCAGGGTGCTCCAGAGGATGGCGACGTTCACCGGAGTGCCCAGCCCGTGCCGACGCCACCAGGTCGCGATCGGCACGTCGACCAACTTGCAGCAGCACTCGGCCCGGGTCCACCGGGCCCAGAAGTCAGCGGTGCCGAAGTGGCGGGCCAGTGCCGGGGGCACCGGGGCGTTCGCGCGCTCCGCGTCGACGGCCACTCGCCAACCCGGCACCGGCGGGCCGTACCAGCCGACGCAGCGCCCGTCGTCGAGGTGACTGCGGGTCGTCGCCGAGGCCAGGTCGGCGGGCGTACCGATGCGTAGGTGCCGTTCGGCGGCGGCGAGCAGTCCCGGCACCGGGCGCAGGTCAGATGGAGGCGGCACCGTCCACCACGATGACCTGGCCGTTGATGTTGGTGTGCTCGCGCAGCAGCATCCGCACCACCGGTACGACCTCCTCCGGCTCGGTCAGGTGGCCGGTCGGGGTACGGCGCACGATCTGGTCGAGCTGGGTCGGGCCGAGCACGGCGGACATCTCCGAGGCGAAGAAGCCGGGCGCGACCGCGTTGACCAGCATCCGGCCGCCGAGTTCCCGGGCGAGCGAGCGGGTGGCGGCGTCCATGCCGCCCTTGGTGGCCGAGTACGCGACCAGACCCGGGAAGCCACGCTGCGCGCAGATCGAGGTGATGTTGACGACGCGGCCCCGCAGCCCCTTGCCGAGCATCCGACGGATCACCAGCCGGGTCAGTTGCAGCGGCGCGGTCAGGTTGGTCTCGATGATCCGGGCGATGTCGTCGGTCGCGGTGTGCACGTGCAGGGAGTCCTGCCCGACGGCGGCGTTGTTGACGATGCCGTCGATCGGGCCGAGGCGCTGCTCCACCTCGCGGACGAAGCCCTGCGCGGCGCGCAGATCGGTGACGTCGACCGAACCGACGTGCACCCGGTCGGGGTGCTCGGCGGCGAGCTTCTCCAGCTCGGGGGTGACGGTACGGGCGAACGCGGCCACCCGTACGCCCGCGTCGAGCAGGTCGGTGACGATGGCCAGGCCCAGCCCCCGGGAACCGCCGGAGACGAGGACCACGGAGCTGGGGGGAACGAGCTTGGTGTCGGCGGGGTCAGACATCGCTCTTCAGGGTCTCCTTGACGGGAATCTCGGTCAGCACACGGATCCGGCGGGGCACGGCGTGCTCGGGCAGCCGGTCGGCGCACCAGCGGACCAGCGCGGCCTCGTCGGGCAGCGGGGCGTCCGCGTGCTCGGCGGGTGCGAGGACCACCTCGGCGACGACCATCCGACCGAGCACCGGGGCGCGGCGGCCGGTGACGCGGGCCCAGGCCACACCAGGATGCTGGGTCAGCACGCCACGGACCACACCGGCGGAGACCTTGCTCCCACCCACGTTGATCTCGTCGGTGTCCAAGCGACCTGTGATCAGCACCCGCCCGTCGACCACCTGCACCCGATCCCCGGTGCGGACCGGGCCGGAGAGCCCGACCCCGTGGTACGGGGAGGTGACGACCAGTTCGTCGTCGCGTACCGACAGGGTGGGTCGGCCCTCGGTTTCCCGGTCCAGCCACTCGGCGGGGAACCCGGCCCGCCCGTCGTGCACCACGATGGACGCGCCGACCTCCGAGGACGCGTAGATCCAGGAGATCCGCGCGGCGGGGAAGACCTCGCGCAGCTGGTCCAGGATCGCCTGGTCCACCGGCTCGCCGCCGAGGGTGATCTGACGCAGCGGCACCCGGGCCAGCGCGGCGGCGTCCCGGTAGAGGGTGCGCCGCCAGAAGGTGGGCGTGCCGGACGCGGCGTCGACCCCGTGCGCGGCGGCGACCGCCGGCCAGTCGTCCAGTTCGTCCGGCTCGATGACCACCAGGTGCTGACCGGGCTGGGTCAGCGACAGGGTCACGACCTGCCACCAGGCGTACGTGCCGGGGGCGTAGGGGCACAGCCAGGTCCGGTCCGGCTGGTCGGCCCGCACGGTGGTCAACGTGTCGAGGGTGTGCCCGACCCGCTTGGGACGGCCCGTCGACCCGGACGTCAGCAGCCACAGCCGGCCGGGTTCGGCGACGCGCGATCGGGCGGGCGCGCTGGGGTGCGCGCCGTCGTCGTCGAGGAGGGTCACGGTGAAGCCGGCGTCGTCCAGCTCCGCGCGCATCGTCGCGTCCACCCGACTCGCGGTGCTGAGCAGCAGCTCGGTGCCGTGCACGGCGTGCTGTCGCGCGGCGGCGAGCGCGTGCCGGGCGGAGTGCGCCAGCACCGCGGCGGGGTCGGGCAGCTCCGGCGTCGGCAACGTCCGCCAGGTCAGCGCGGCGCCGCCCACGACGAGCCGGTTGTCGACGCCGGCCGGTTCCCGACCCGCGGTGGCCGGGTGGGGGGTCGCGACGGTCACTGCTGCGAAAGCTCGACGAGGAAGTCGAGGACGTCGCCGACGGTGGCGATGCGGCGCAGGCCGGGAGCGTCGAAGTTGAGCTCCTCCCCCGTCTCGTCCTCCACGCGCAGGGCCAGCTCGGAGAAGTCCAGCGAGCGGAAACCGATGTCCCGCAGCTGCGCCGCGTCGTCGGCGGGCAGCTCCTTGTCCTGGTTCTTGAGCACCTGCGCCATGAGGTCGCGGATCTGCGCGCGACTCAATTCGTTCATGCGCCGGAGTCTACAACCCAGCGAATGGATAACTGCTTTCCCGGTAGGCCCGGGTAAGGTGCTCCGACCGGATGTGTTCAGACAGGAAAGCGGGAGCACGTGCTACGCGAAGCGACGGCGGACGACGTTCATCTGATGTTGTCCTGGCGTAATCAGGAAACCAACCGTCAGGTCAGCAAGACCAGCCACGAGATCACCGCCGAGGAGCACGCCCGGTGGTGGTCGGCGGTGCGCGACGACCCGACGCGGCGCGTCCTGACGTACGTCCACGACGACCGACCCTGCGGTGTCGTCACCTTCTTCGACCTGCGGCTGGACGCCCCGCGAACCGGGGCGTGGGGCTTCTACCTGGACGCCGACGGGCTGGCCGGGCGGGGCGAGACGCTGCCGGCCTGGCTGGGGGTGATGCGGGAGGCCGTGGAGTACGCCTTCGACGGGTTGCACCTGACTCGGCTCGACGGCGAGGTGCTGGCGCACAACACCGTCGTGCGGCAGATGAACCGACGTTTTCGATTCGTCGAGGGCACGCCACGGCAGGAACTGTCCGACGGGCGGGAAATCACCGTCATTCCGATTTCCCTGGCGCGTGAGGATCGTCGCCAACGGTGATTGCCGCCGGCATTTCCGCAATGGCGGTAAAGCGTTAGGCACCCGTACGCCCGGTGGACATCCACCGTTCACCGGAACGCGGTGACCACCGGGCGGTAATGGGCTCGGAATCAGGCGCGCCGCCAGGCGGCCCAGTGCTGCCGTTCGTTGCCGCCGAGCCGGACGAAGCCGTACCTCGCGCCGTCCCAGTCGTCCGGCTGGCCGGGCGCCCAGCGGGCGAACACCACCTGCGCGGCGGCGGGCGGCTGTTCGCGGAACCACCGCACGTCGGTCCAGGTGACCTGGTGACTGAGGTTGAACCGCAGGATGTAGTGCACACCGGTGGAGGCCCAGACCCGCTCGCCGGGGCGTACGCCGACGTCGGCGACCCGGGGGGTCGGCGCGGTGCTCGCGGCCATCGGCCGCACCAGCCGTTGGTCGATCACCTGCATGGTGAGCAGGTTGACCACGACCAGGACGCCGAGCACGGGCAGCCGCAGCCGGGGCACCCGGACCGCGGCCACCAGCAGCACGCACGCGCCGATGCCGATCAGCGACCCGAGCACCGGACGCATCTCGCGCCAACCGTTGGTCAACGCCATCAGGTCCGGCGCGCCGAAGCCGCCGTAGCGCAGCGAGTGCCCTCGGCTGGCCACGTACGCGAGGCGACCGGCGACCAGCGCGCCGCCGGCGACCAGCAGGCCCACCGCGACCGCCGCCCGGCGCAGCGCCACCCGGCGCTCCTCGGTGAGCAGCACCCCGAGCCCGACCAGCAGCCAGAACGGGGCGAGCATCTGCACGTAGCGGCCGTAGATCGCGTCCAACGGCTTGCCGGTGATGCCGGCCAGGAGCACCGACGCGCCGCTGGCGACCCCGACGCTCACGACCAGCGCCACCCCCATCGTCCAGCGGGTGGCGTCACCGTGGCGCGGACGCCACAGCTCCTTGACGGCGGCGGCCCAGGCGATCCCGGCCAGTCCGAACGTGATCACCACGAGGTACCAGAGCTGGGTGGTGACGGCCGCCCCGACGCGGACCACCCCCTGGGCGGAGGCGACGGCGGCGACCGTGCCGCCCCCGGGGGTGCTGCCCAGCAGGTAGACCTTGTCCCCGAGGAAGCGGATGCCGGCCTCGTTGACCAGCGCCAGGGCCAGCACCGGCAGCAGCGCCGCGAGCACCGCGACGGGGGTGATCCGGCGGCGCACGAACAGCAGCAGGACCAGGCCGGCGTGCACGGCCACGATCACCAGACCGCGCGAGTGCAGCAGGTGGAACGACCCCACCAGCAGGCCCACGGTGGCCGCGGCGAGCGGCCCGGGGCGTTCGATCCAGCGGTGCACGGCGAGCAGCCAGGCGACCACGAGCGGCGCCATCACCGTGTCGATCATCGCGACGCCGGCGTAGAAGGCGGTGGCCGGCAGCGTGGCCGCCACCACCGCCGCGAGCAGCGCCGACGCGCGGGGCAGCCGGAGCACCCGGCGGCCCAGGAGGTACGCCAGCGGCAGCAGCGTCGAGTTGACCATCGCGTTGATCAGTTGGACGAGACGGTAACTGTCGGCGAAGTCGTGGTGGCCGAGGAACGCGGGCGAGATGAGCATGGGGTATCCGACCCGGCGCAGCAGGTCGTTCTCGCTGCTGAACCCGCCCGGACCGCCGGCGAGGGCGCGGGCGGTGTTCAGATAGCTGTCCTCGTCGGTGTGGGCGATGGGCAGCGCGATGTGCCGCGACAGCCACAGGCGCCAGGCGACGCTCAGCACCCAACCGACGAACAGCAGCAGCGGCACCAGCCATCGGCGTGCGGGTGTCGCGGGCGGTGTCCCGGCCGGGACCGCCGGCCGTTCGATCACGTCGCTGCCGATTGCCATCAACGCCTCCTGAACCGTCGGCCGGACCGGCCGCTGGGCACGCCGGACAGGCTGGTGACGCTCGGGGATGATCCGCTCGCACCGAGGCGGTGCGGATGTCGGGTGAACGCGGCAACCACGACGCGCTCAAGGCTGCCGGGTCGCTCGCGCGGCCACTGTAGCGGCCGGATCTCCCCTGGTCAGCCCGCTTCCCGGCCGGTCGGAAATGTTCGCCTGCACGGTGCCCGCCATTCACGACGGCAGGGGAAGCGGTTAACCCGCGAGCGCCGGTGCGTTAACCCGCCGCCGTTAGCGTCTCACCCCGGTCGGCCGGCCGAGGGCCGCCGGTTCATCCACGATCACGGGAGCACCAAATTGAGTGAGTTGAATGGATCGTCCATTCTGATCACCGGGGGAACGGGTTCCTTCGGCAGGACCTTCCTCCGGCACATCCTCACCGAGGCCGACCCCGCCCGGGTGGTGGTCTTCTCCCGCGACGAGCTCAAGCAGTACGAGTTGCGCCAGCAGCTCGGCGACGACCCGCGCCTGCGCTGGTTCATCGGCGACATCCGGGACCGGCACCGCCTCACGCGGGCGATGCACGGCGTGGACCACGTGGTGCACGCCGCCGCCCTGAAGCAGGTGGACACCGCCGAGTACAACCCGTCGGAGTTCATCGCCACCAACATCACCGGCTCGCAGCACGTGGTCGACGCGGCGATCGAGGCGGGCGTCAAGAAGGTCATCGCGCTCTCGACCGACAAGGCGTCCAGCCCGATCAACCTGTACGGCGCCACCAAGCTGGTCGGCGACAAGCTGTTCGTCTCGGCCAACCACTACGCCGCGCACCACCCGACCCGGTTCTCGGTCGTGCGCTACGGCAACGTGGTCGGCAGCCGTGGTTCGGTCGTCCCGCTGTTCCACCGGCTGGCCGCCGAGGGCAAGAGCCTGCCGATCACCGACAAGCGGATGACCCGCTTCTGGATCACCCTCGAGCAGGCCGTGCAGTTCGTCATGGACTCGTTCGACCAGATGCAGGGTGGCGAGCTGTTCGTGCCCCGGATCCCCAGCATGCGCATCCTCGACCTGGTCGAGGCCGTCGCCCCGGACGCCACCACCCACGAGATCGGCATCCGGCCCGGCGAGAAGCTGCACGAGGAGATGATCGCCCCGGACGACAGCCGGCGGACGCTGCGCGCCAAGGACCGCTACATCGTCCAGCCGACCATCGCCGGTTGGGGCTACCAGCCGCCGGTCGACTGCGAGCCCGTGCCGGACGGCTTCGCCTACCAGTCGGACACGAACGACGAGTGGCTCACCGTCGAGCAGCTACGCGAGATGCTCGGCCTGACCGCATGACAGGGATGCTCCCGTACGGCCGGCAGTCGATCTCCGAGGACGACGTCGCGGCCGTCGCCGGCGTGCTGCGCGGCGACTGGCTCACCACCGGGCCGCAGGTCGACGCGTTCGAGGCCGACCTGGCCCGGGTGACCGGCGCGGCAGGTGTCGCCGCCGTCTCCAACGGCACCGCCGCGCTGCACGTGGCGTACGCGGCGGCCGGTGTCGGACCGGGCGACGAGGTGGTGGTGCCGCCCATGACGTTCGTGGCGACCGCCAGCAGCGCTGTCGCCCTCGGCGCGAAGATCGTGTTCGCGGACGTCGACGAGGAGACCTTCTGCCTCGACCCGGCTGCCGCGGCGGCGGCGGTCACCTCGCGTACCAAGGTGGTTTCCGCCGTCGACTACGCCGGCCACCCGGCCGACTACGACGCGCTGCGCAAGGCCGTCGCGGGCACCGACGCCCTGCTGCTCGCCGACGCGGCGCACTCCATCGGCGGGACGTACCACGCTCGGCCGGTCGGATCACTCGCCGACCTGACCACGTTCTCGTTCTTCCCGACGAAGAACCTCACCACCGCCGAGGGCGGCGGGGTCGCCGCGCTGGATCCGAAGATCCTGGAGCGGGCCCGCCGCTTCCGTGGCGTGGGCATGGTCCGCGAGCGCGACGACCTGCGCCGCCCCGACGAGGGCGGCTGGTTCTACGAGGTCCCCGAGTTCGGGCTGAACTACCGCCTGCCGGACGTGCTCTGTGCGCTGGGCCGCAGCCAACTGCGCCGCCTCGGCGAGTTCGTGGCCCGCCGGGCCGCGCTCGTCGCCCGCTACAACGAGGCGCTCGCCGACCTGGACGGGGTACGCCTGCCCGTCCAGCAGCCGTGGGCCGAGCCGGCCTGGCACCTCTACCCGATCCGGGTGCTCGACGGCCGTCGCCGCGAGGTCTACGACCGGATGCGCGCGGCCGGCATCGGCGTACAGGTCAACTACATCCCGGTGCACTGGCACCCGGCCTTCGCCGACCTGGGTTACCGGCGCGGGTCGTGCCCGGTGGCCGAGTCGTTCTACGCCCAGCAGCTGTCGCTGCCGCTGTACCCGGGACTCAGCGACGCCGACCAGGACCGCGTCATCGACGCGCTGACCGCGATCCTGCGGGGCAGCGCGGTGCGTTCCGCCGCCTGATGGGAAGCTGATGCACCACGCGAACCACTTCTACGGCCACGCCCACGTGCTGGCCCGTTACGCCGGTCTCGGCGACCGGCATCCGCCACGGATCAACGGGTACGTGCAGCACGGCTGGAACATCGGCGACGGCCTGGCGCCGGGTCACCCGTACGCCGACCGCACGCCCAGCCTGCTCTGGTCCGAGCAGACCCGCCGCCGGGCCTGGTCGGTGGGGCGGCGCAACGTCGTCGTGATCGGCGCCCCGTTCACCTACCTGCTGGCGATGCGGCCGGACAACCCGCCGGAGCAGGAGCGGGAGGGCACCATCTGGTACCCGTTCCACGGCTGGGAGGGCCAGCACGTCAAGGGCGACCACCGGGAGCTGATCGCCCGCATCCGCGACACCGAGCCCGGCCCGGTGACCGTCTGCCTGTACTGGCACGAGTACGGCATGCGCCACGTCCGGCGGCTCTACGAGCGCGCCGGGTTCCGGGTGATCTGCCACGGCTACCGGGGACACTGGTGGAAGGACACCGACCCGGAGTTCCTCGACAAGCAACTGACCGAGCTGCGCCGGCACCGCCGGGTAGCATCCAACCGGCTGACCAGCGCGATCTTCTACGGCATCGCGGCCGGCTGCGAACCGGCTGTCTACGGCGACCCGATGATCCTGTCCAACGAGGACCCGACCTTCGGCGGCACCGCCCGCATCCGTCGGCAGTGGCCGGAGCTGCACGGCACCAGGGTCGACCTGCCCACCGCCGTCTCGATCGCCCGCGCGGAGCTGGGCGTCGACCACCGCTGCACCCCGGCCGAGCTACGTGAGCTGCTGGGTTGGGCGAACCTTGGGGAAGAAGAGGACGACAGTGACGACTGAGACCGCACCCGCCGGCCGGATCAGCCTGCCCGGCGGCGAGATGCTGGCCTGGTCCGACCTGCCGAAGGGGCGGTTGGCCGACGGCGGGCCGCTCGCCGCGCTGGCCGCCCGCGTCGTGCCGTCCGGCGCGCGGGTCCTGCTGGCCGGCCCGCACGACCCGGCGCTGCTCGACCGGCTCGCCCACGCCGAGGTGACCTGCCTGCTGCGCAGTCACCCGGACGCGGTGGTGCTCGCCCAGCGGGCCACCCGCGTCATCGTGGGCGGCCCCGCCGGCCTGCCCGACGACGAGACGTACGACGTGGTGATCGCCGCCGCCGGCCTGGACCCGATCGAGTCGGTGGAGGGCACCCGGCTCGGCTGGGACGGCGTGCTGGCCCGGCTGGTCGCGGCGGTACGCCCCGGTGGCGCGCTGCTGCTGCGCCTGGACAACCCGCTCGGGCTGCACCGGCTGGTCGCCACCACCCCCTGGTACGCCGCCCGCGACGACTCCGCCTGGGTCATCGGCGGCGTGCTCGACCCGGCCCACCCCGCCAACCGGGGCCAGCTCCGGCAGCGGATCACCGACAGCGGGCTCCGCCCGAGCGCCTGCTGGGCCGCGTACCCCGATGGCGCGACGGCGACGGCCCTGCTCGACGCCGACCAGCTCGACCACGGCGCGGGCCGCGGGCTGTTCGACGCGGTGCTGCACGGCGCCTGCGCCGGTGCCTTCGCTCCCGCCACGGTGCTCCAGGACCCGGCCCGGCTGGCGGTGGACGCCCTGCACGCCGGGCGGGCCGCGGACCTCGCGCCGGCCTGGCTGCTGCTGGCCCACCGGCCCGGCGGGCCCACGGACTCCCCCGGCGACGCGGAGCTGCCGGTGGCGCTGGTGCAGACCGGCTCGTCCGGCCAGCCCGGGATCGGTGTGCTGGAGGTGCGCGACGGCCCGTCCGGCTGGCGGTGGGGGCACGTCGCCACCGCCGACACGCGCGCGCCGAGCGCGCCGTTCGCCAGCCGCGAGGCCGCGTACCGGGACCCCGACGCGCTGACCGGACCGGTGCCGTCCGGGCGGCTGCTGCACACCCTGCTGCTCGACGCCGCGCTGCGCCGCGACCTGACCACGGTGCGCGCGCTGCTGCACGGGTACGCGGGCTGGCTCGCCGACCAGGCCGACGCCGACGGACGGCTGGCCGGCGCCGCCGCGCTGGCCAGTGCCGACAACATGGTGGTCGACGGGGAACGCTTCGCGGTACTCGACCCGAGCTGGCGGGCGGCCGACCGGCTCCCCGGCGACGTGGTGCTGGCCCGCGGGCTGTGGCGCTTCGCGGCGGCCCTGCTCACCGGCGGGTACGCCCACCCGTGGTCGTCCACCCTCGACGTCGCCGGCCTCACCGTCGTCCTCGGCGGGCTCGCCGGCCACGACCTGGACCGGACGACGGTGGCCGAGGCGGTCCAGGTCGAGGCGGCGATCACGGCCAGCCTGCACGGCCTGGACGCCGAGCACCGCACGGCCCTCGCCACCGACCTGCAGGCGGTCGAACCGACCGACCCGCCGCTCGGCGCGCACAGCTACCAGCAGTTGCGCGAGGCGTGGCTGCGCCAGCGCGAGGAGATCAGTCGGCTGGCGGCCCTCACCAAGTGGACCGACGAGCTGCTCACCTCCCGGGAACGGGCGCTGCGCCGGGCCGAGGCGAAGATCGGCCTGCTCAGCGGGTCCATCAGCTACCGAGTCGGCCGGCTCGCCATCACCCCCGCCCGGCTGGCCAAGCGGGGTGCGCGTGCCGCGAAGCGACGTGCCCGCGCGGCGCTCGCCCCGAAGCAGCTCGTCACGGAGAAGGAGGAGCAGCAGTGACCGACGACGGCGGCGCTCCCGCGACGACGCGGCCCGACCCTGCGGCGCGGCCCGGCCCTGCGGCGCCGCCCGCCACGGCAGCGCGTCCGGATGCGACGGCCGACGCGGGAGCGGCCGCCGGAGCACGGATCGTCGGCATCGTGCAGGCCCGGATGGGCTCGTCCCGGCTGCCCGGCAAGGTGCTGCGCCCGCTCGCCGGGCGGTCCGTGCTCGGCCGCGTCGTCCGCGCCGCCCGCGACAGCGGCGTCCTGGCCGACCTGGTGGTCGCCACGAGCACCGACACGGTCGACGACGCGGTTGTCGACGAGTGCCGGCGACTCGATGTGCCCTGCCATCGCGGCCCCGTCGACGACGTGCTGGGCCGGTTCGTGGGCGCGCTCGCCGCCCACCCGGGCGACGCGGTCATGCGCTTCACCGCCGACTGCCCGCTGCTCGACCCGGAGATCATCACGCTGGTGGCCTCGGTGTACCGGGCCGTACCCGGGTTGGACTACGCGAGCACGTCGATCGCGCGCACCCTGCCCCGAGGGCTGGACGTCGAGATCATCCGCGCGGACGCCCTGCGTACCCTGGACCGGCTCGCCACCGGCCACCACCGGGTCCACGTGACCTCGTACGCGTACACCCATCCGGAGCTGTTCCGGGTGCTCGGGGTCACCCTCACCCCGGACCGTTCGGCGCTGCGGCTGACCCTCGACACCGAGCAGGACTGGGCGCTGGTGAGCGCCGTCGCCGACCACTTCGGCGACGTCAGCGTGCCACTGGCCAAGCTCGCCGACTGGCTCGACGGGCAACCCCGGCTGCGCGCGCTCAACGCCGACGTACGCCAGAAGCGGCTGGAGGAGTCCTGAGCACGCTACGGGTCGGGCTGCGCTGCGACGCCGGGCCACGGCGCGGCGTGGGGCACCTCGTCCGCTGCCTGGCCCTCGCCGAGGAGTTCCTGGCCCGAGGCGCCCACGTCGCGGTGTTCGGCACGGTCGAGCGCGTCGGCTGGGCCAGCGCCGAACTGGCAGCGCGCGGCATCAAGCTGCACCCCGGCCCCGAGTCACCGAGCGAGCTGGTCGAGGCGGCCCGACGACACGACCTCGACGTGGTGGTCCTCGACTCGTACGAACTGGACCCGGCCGCCGCCGGTGCCCTGCGCGCAGCCGGCATCCTCACCCTCGCCGTGATCGACGGGGACAGCCGGGGCCAGGATGCCGACCTCTACCTCGACCAGAACTTCGGGGCGCGGCCTCCGGACCTGCCCGGACGGCTGCTCGCCGGCAGCGGGTACGCCCTGCTGCGCGACTCGGTCGTGACCGCCCGCCCGGCGACGCCCCGGCCCGCCACGACGGTCGGCAGACCACGGGTGCTCGCCTTCTTCGGTGGCACCGACGCGGTCGGCGCGGCACCGGCGCTGACCCGGGTACTGCTGGCCACCGGCCACCCGCTGGACCTCACGGTCGTCGTCGGGCGACCCGAGATCGAGGCCGAGCTGGAGGCGATCAGCCCTGGGCGGGGGCAGGTCGTGCGTCCCGTCCCGCCCACCGGCTCGCTGCCCACCCTGATCACCGAGGCGGACCTCGTGATCAGCGCCGCCGGCACCTCCACCTGGGAACTGTGCTGCCTCGGCGCGCCCGCTGCGCTGGTCTGCGTGGTCGACAACCAGCGCGAGTCGTACACCCGGGTGGTGCGCCACGGCCTGGCCGCCGGCCTCGGCGAACTGCCGGAGTTGACCGCCGCCGGGCTGCCCGGGCGGACCGCCCGCGCGACGGCGGCGCGAACGCTGAACGGGCTGCTCAGCTCGCCGCGACGCCGGGCGGCGCTGGCCGCCCGAGCCTGGGCCGCCGTGGACGGCCAGGGCCGCGCCCGCGTCGTGGACGCCGTGCTGGAGGCCATAACCCCAACCCCCACCAAACCCTGATCGCCGCCCCCACCCCCGCTCCCCACTCCCCGCTCCCGCTCCCCGCTCCCCGCTCTCCGCTCTCCGCTCTCCGCTCCCCGCTCCCCGCGATCTTGCACTTGCTGTGGCGACACAAGGGGCGTCTACTCCCATATCGGCAACCGAAACTGCAAGATCGGCGCGGCGGGGGGCGCGGTGTGGGGGCGCGGCGAGGGGCGCGGTGTGGGGGCGCGGCGAGGGGCGCGGTGTGGGGGCGCGGCGAGGGGCGCGGTGTGGGGGCGCGGTGTGGGGGCGCGGTGTGGGGGCGCGGCGGGGGGTGCGGTGTGGGGGTGCGGTGTGGGGGCGCGGTGTGGGTGGGGGCTGCGGGCGTGCGGCTCGGCACTCGCACGCTTGTACTAACGTGCTGTTAGGGTGGGCTGCATGGAGGTCGTTTACCAGCCGTCGATGCTCGATCTGACCGACGCGGACCCGGCCCTGGGGCCGCTGCCCGGCGCGATCCGGCGGCACGATCTCACCCGGGGCGCCTGGGTCGACCACCTCCCCGGCTGGGTACGCGGCTCCGACGCGGTCCTCGACACCCTGCTCGCCGAGGTGCCCTGGCGCGCGGAGCGCCGGACCATGTACGACAGCGAGGTCGACGTGCCCCGCCTGCTCTGCTGGTACGACGGCGAACGGCAACTGCCGCACCCCGTGCTCACGGCCGCCCGCACCGCCCTGACCCGGCACTACGCACCCGAGCTGGGCGAACCTTTCGTCACCGCCGGCATGTGCCTCTACCGCTCCGGCCGCGACAGCGTCGCCTGGCACGGCGACACCATCGGCCGCTCCGCGCACACGGACACGATCGTCGCGATCGTCTCGTTCGGTTCACCCCGACCGCTGCTGCTACGCCCGCGCGGCGGCGGCGACAGCCTGCGCTTCCCCGTGGGACACGGCGATCTGATCGTCATGGGCGGCTCCTGCCAGCGCACCTGGGAACACGCCATCCCCAAGACCACCCGCCCAGTAGGCCCCAGGGTGAGCGTCCAGTTCCGCCCAATCAACGTCGCCTAACCCGGTCCCTCCCCCACCCCACCCCACCCCTCCCCCACCCCACCCCACCCACCCCCCCTCCCCGCTCCGCCCCGGTGATCAAGAGGTTTGCGTCACGACACGCCGGGAGCGATGACGCAAACCTCTTGATCACCAAGGAGGCAGCGGGGCCGGAGGGCAGAGGGGCCGGGGGGGTGGGGGGGTGGGGGTGGGGGTGGGGAGCGCGGGGTTAGTCGCGTTCGATTAGGTGGCCTACTACCGTTGGGCCGAGCATCACGGCGAAGCCGCTGCCGTCGCGGCGGGGGTCCGCCGCCGGCAGTTCGACCGGCTCGCCGGTGGCGGTCGCGCCGACCGGGCGCGGCCCCACCCAGGCCACGGCGACGTCCGTCTCACCCTTGAGGAACCGGTGGGCACGCACGCCGCCGGTCGCCCGGCCCTTCGCCGGGTACGCCTGAAACGGCGTGACCTTGACCGTCGCTCCGGTGGAGGTGACCACCATCGGCTCGCCGTGACCCGGATCGTCGGTGCGTACCGCGCCGAAGAAGACCACCCGCGCCCCGGCCGGCAGGCTGATGCCGGCCATGCCACCGCCCTTGAGGCCCTGTGGGCGCACCACTGAAGCCGCGAAGCGCAGCAACGACGCCTCCGAGGTCACGAACGTCAGCGTCTCGGTGTTGTCGGTCAGCCAGGTCGCCCCGACCACCTCGTCACCGTCCCGCAGGCCGATCACCTCGAACTCGTCGGACCGCACCGGCCACTCCGGGGCGCAGATCTTGACCACGCCCTGCCGGGTGCCCAGCGCCAGCCCGGCTGAGGCGTCGGCGGCGCCGGCGAGCGGGGCCAGACCGACGACGGTCTCCCCCGCCTCCAGCGGCACCAACTCGGCCGCGGACATGCCGCCGCGCAGCGACACCGTGCCGGCCTGCTCGGGCAGCACCGGTAGCGGCAGTACGTCGATCTTGAAGGCGCGACCCGCGCTGGTGACCAGCAGCACCCGGCCACGGGCCGTGGAGTGCACGATCGCGCGTACCGTGTCGTGCTTGACCCGGCCGTTGCGCCGACGCCCCTCGGCGCTCTCCTCCGACTCGGCCGCGGTCCGGGCGACCAGCCCGGTCGCCGAGAGGATCACCTGGCACGGGTCGTCCGCGACCTCCAGCGGGCCGGCCGGCGCGGACGCCGCCAGCACCTCCTTCAGGTCACCGTCGACAAGGGTCGTACGCCGTTCGGTGCTGAACTGCTTGACCACGGCCGCCAGCTCGTCGGAGACCAGCTTCTTGAGCACCCGCTCATCGTCGAGGATCGTGGACAGCTCGGCGATCTCACCGCGCAGCCGGTCCTGCTCGGCCTCCAGCTCAATCCGGTCGAATTTCGTGAGGCGGCGCAGCGGCGTGTCCAGGATGTAGGTGGCCTGGATGTCGGAGAGGCCGAACTGGCTCATCAGAGCGTCCTTGGCCGCCTGCGCGTCGTCGCTGCCACGGATCAGACGGACCACCCGGTCGATGTCGAGCAGCGCGATCAGCAGACCGTCGACCAGGTGCAGGCGCTCTTCCCGCTTACGGCGGCGGTAGGAGCTGCGCCGGGTGACCACCTCGTACCGGTGGGCGAGGAAGACCTCCAAAAGCGCCTTCAACCCGAGGGTACGGGGCTGACCGTCGACCAGCACGAGGTTGTTGACGCCGAACGACTGCTCCAACGGGGTCAACCGGTACAGGTCGGCGAGGAGCGCCTGCGGGTTGACCCCCACCTTGCACTCGACCACGAGGCGGGTGCCGCTCTCGCGGTCGGTGAGGTCCTTGACGTCCGCGATGCCGGTCAGCCGCTTGGTCTTGGTGACCTCGTTGGTGATCGCCGCGATGACCTTCTCCGCGCCGACGCCGTAGGGCAGCTCGACCACGGTGATGGCCTGGCGGCCCCGGCTGCCCTCGATCGGGCCGATCTCCACCTTGCCGCGCATCCGCACCACGCCGCGCCCGGTCTCGTACGCCCGGCGCACCTCGTCGAGGCCGAGCAGCACGCCACCGGTGGGCAGGTCGGGGCCGGGGACGAACTCCATGAGCTTGTCCAGGGTGGCGTCCGGGTGGTTGATCAGCCAACGGGCCGCGGAGACCACCTCGGCGAGGTTGTGCGGGATCATGTTGGTGGCCATCCCGACCGCGATCCCGGACGCGCCGTTGACCAGCAGGTTCGGGAAGGCCGCCGGCAGCACGGTCGGCTGCGTCAACGACCCGTCGTAGTTGGGCTCGACGTCGACCGTGTCCTCGCCCAGCTCACCGACGAGCAGCATGGCCTCGCGGGACATCCGGGCTTCGGTGTAGCGGCTGGCGGCCGGGCCGTCGTCCGGAGATCCAAAATTTCCATGTCCGTCGATGAGCGGCACGTTGAGCGAGAAGTCCTGCGCCAGGCGGACCATGGCGTCGTAGATCGCCGTGTCGCCGTGCGGATGATACTTTCCCATCGCATCCCCGACAATTCGGGCGGACTTCACGTGCCCTCGGTCGGGGCGGTAGCCCTGCTCGTACATCGACCAGAGGATCCGCCGGTGCACCGGCTTGAGGCCGTCGCGGGCGTCCGGCAGGGCACGGGAGTGGATGACCGAGAAGGCGTACTCCAGGTAGGAGTCGGAGACCTCGGTGACCAGCGGATTGTCGAAGACCCGCGCGCCGGCCTGGTCGAACGAGGAGAGGTCGACCTTGTTGTCCTTGCGGCGTGCCATGACTCAGCTCTCCACTCGAATGAAACGTCGGCTCATGCGTCGATCGCCTCCCGGTCGACCCGGTCGGCGGAGTCGATCAGCCAGTTGCGGCGCGGCTCGACCTTCTCGCCCATCAGCAGTTCGAGGATGCGCTCGGCGGCGTCCACGTCGTCGAGGGTGATCCGGCGGACCGCGCGGGTGGCCGGGTTCATCGTGGTCTCCCACAGCTCGTCGGCGTCCATCTCACCGAGGCCCTTGAAGCGCGGGATGGGCGTGACGATCTGCTTGCCGGCCTTTTCCAGCTTGCGGACCGTCGCCTCCATCTCGGCCTGGGTGTAGGTGTAGACGGTCTGCGGGTTCCGCCCCTTGGTGGTGATCTTGTGCAGGGGCGGCATCGCGGCGTAGAGCCGGCCGGCCTCGATCAACGGCCGCATGTAGCGGGCGAAGAGGGTGATCAGCAGCGTACGGATGTGCGCGCCGTCCACGTCGGCGTCGGCCATGATCAGTACGCGGCCGTAGCGCAGCGCGGACAGGTCGAACGTCCGCCCCGAACCCGCACCGAGCACCTGCACGATCGCCGCGCACTCGGCATTGTCCAGCACCTGCTGCAGGTTGGCCTTCTGCACGTTGAGGATCTTGCCCCGGATCGGCAGCAACGCCTGGTATTCCGACGAACGGGCCATCCGGCTCGTGCCGAGGGCGCTGTCACCCTCCACGATGAACAGCTCGCTACGGTCGATGCCCGTGGCGCGGCAGTCGACCAGCTTCGGCGGCATGGACGCGCCCTCCAGGGCGGTCTTGCGCCGGGCGGCGTCCTTCTGCTGCTTCTGGGTGAGCCGCACCCGCGCCGCGTCGACGATCTTCTGCAGGACGACGCGCGCCTCGGCCTTGGTGCGCCGGTCCTCCAGCCAGGCCTTGACGTGCGCGTCGACGAGGCTCTGGATGACCTTGGTGATGCCGGTGGTCGACAGCTCGTCCTTGGTCTGCGAGGTGAACTGCGGCTCGGGAAGCCGCACGTGCACCACGGCGGTCATCCCCTCCAGGACGTCGTCCAGGGTGGGCGGCTCCTCCTTGGCCTTGAGCAGGCCGCGGGTGTTGCGGACGGCGTCGGCGAGGGTGCGCACCAGGGCCCGCTCGAAGCCCTTGCGGTGGGTGCCGCCGTGGGCGTTGCGGATGGTGTTGGTGAAGCACTCGAGGGTGCGCTCGTAGCCGGTGCCCCAGCGGAACGCCACCTCGACCTCGGCGCGGCGCTGCACGTTGGACTGCATGACGCCGTTGGCGTCGGCGGCGTTCTCCCGGTACGTCCCCTCGCCGTTGACCAGCAGGATGCCGGAGACCGGCCGGTCGCCGGCCGGCGCGAGGAACTCGACCATGTCGCTGAGCCCGTTGGGGTAGTGGAACCGCTCCTCGACGGGCGCCTCACCGGTCAGGTCGCGCAGCAGGTACGTCACGCCGGGGACCAGGAACGCCGTGTTGCGCAGCTTCATCCGGACCGCGTCGACGTCCAGCGCCGCGCCGGTCTCGAAGTAGCGCGCGTCGTGCCACCAGCGGATGGAGGTGCCGGTGCGCTGGCCGCGCTTCATCGCCCCGGTCACCTGGAGCCCCGGTCCGGCGGTGAAGGGCGCGTCCGGCCCGGCGCCGTCGAAGATCCCGGGTACGCCGTGCCGGAACGACATGGCGTGGATCTTGCCGGCGCGGCGGACGGTCACGTCGAACCGACGGGACAGCGCGTTGACCGCCGAGGCGCCAACGCCGTGCAGGCCGCCGGAGGTCTTGTAGCCGGAGCCGCCGAACTTGCCGCCCGCGTGCAGGCGGGTCAGCACCAACTCGACGCCGGAGATGCCGGATTTGGCGTGCACGTCGGTGGGGATGCCCCGGCCGTCGTCGTCGACCTGGACCGAGCCGTCGGGGTGCAGGATCACCTCGACGTTTGTCGCGTGGCCGGCGACGCCCTCGTCAGTGGAGTTGTCGAGGATCTCGTTGACGAGGTGACCCACGCCACGGCTGTCGGTGGAACCGATGTACATGCCGGGCCGCTTACGAACGGCGTCCAGCCCCTCAAGGTGGGTGAGGTCATCGGCCCCGTACAGGGTGTCAGGCTCTGCGGTCAACTGGTCGTACTCCCCGGTCTCGGCGGTGTGGTGCGGCGTCCCAACTGTCGGTCGGCCGGCGCGCGCCGCAGCGAGCCTAGCCCGAGACTGAGACAACTCCCGGAGCACCTACGCGACCCGCCGTGCTCGACCCGACGAACGTGAGCCACCGAACAGCCGCACAGTGAGCAGGGGACCACGCAGAGATACCCACCTCGGTACGATTCCTCACTTGCGGGGACGACGGACGCGGGGAGGCGGCCGGGGTGGACGACACGACACGCGACGCCCTACGGCGCTCGGTCGGTACGGGTGCCCGGCGTTGGCTGCTCGCGGGCACCCTCCTGGCGGGGCTGCTCACCGCCGTGGCCCTCGTCGCGACCGCGGCGCCCGCCGATCGGACGTTCGTCGACCTGTCGGGTGCGGTCCAGAGTCTGCTGTCGGTGGCGACGCCACTGTTCGGCATCCTGCTCGCGCACGATCCGCGCCGGGAGTCCGGCGGTGTCGTCCCGACGGCGCTCGGAGTGCTGCTGCCGGCCGTCGTGATCGGGGTGGCCGGTGTGGTGATCTGCGCCGCGACGCTGGCGCTGAGCCCGGCCGACGGGGCGGCTGACCCGTGGCGGCATGCCGGCACGGTCGCGGTGGGCAGCGTGCTGGTGCAGGTGGTCGCCGGTCTGGTCGGCACCGGGCTCGGTCTGCTGCTGCGCTCGCGGGTGGTCGCGTTCCTCGCCACGATCGTCCTCCCGCTGGGCCTGTTCGGGCTGTTGGACGCCGTCGACGCGCTGCGTCCGGCGCTGCCGTGGCTCACCCCGTTCGGCAGCGTCCGCAACCTGCTCTCCGGGGAGATGAGCGCGCTGCGGTGGGCGCAGTGGCTGTGCGTACTCCTGATCTGGGGTGTTGGTCTGAACGCGCTCGGCGCGGCCGTGCGCGGCCGGCGTCACCCCTGACGTAGTCGACGGTCCGGCGTTCATCCCCCGTCCAGAGTGGGCGCACACCGCTGCGCCGACATCCACGTGTCGATCGTCGAAAGATTCTGTTACGGGCCATTGACGCCCGTTGCACGGGGGTGATCTGATCGCGCTCTCAGAGAATCTTTCATCTTTCGATGGATGGGAGCCCCATGCCCAGGTTCCGCCGCACCGCGCTCGCCGCGGCACTCACGATCGTCACGGCCGCGCTGTCGACCGCCGTCGCGCTGCCCGCCCCCGCGACCGCCGCGCTGCCCACCGCAGCCGTGGCGCTCGGCGACAGCTTCATCAGCGGGGAGGGCGCCGGCGCGTACACGCCGGTGGTCGACGCCAACGGGGTCACCCAGGGCTTCCCCGGCTGGACCGCCCCGAACAACAACGCGTACTTCTGCCACCGGTCGGCCAACGCCTCGCTGAACCAGGCGAACCTGCCGGGCATCCAGAACCGGTTCAACCTGGCCTGCTCCGGCGGCCAGCCGCACGACATCGCGACCGCCTCCCAGGCCCGGACCAACGGCCGTACGGTGGCCGCGCAGCTCGACCAGCTCCGTGCCGTCGCGCAGACCCAGGACATCGACCTGGTGCTGATCGGCCTCGGTTCCAACAACAGCTCGTTCACCTTCGGCAGCGTCGCGGAGACGTGCGCCAACCGGTTCATCGCCGACGCCTGGACCGGCTGGTGGGAGTTCTGGGCGTACCTGAACGGGCCGGTCGAGCAGAAGCCGTGCAGCGACGCCGACCTGGCCACCGCCGCGCAGCTCAGCGCCGCGACCGCGGAGACCACCGCCGCCGTACGCCAGATCCTCACCACCCTCGACCAGGTGGACGCGGACGGACAGCACCGGGTGGTGTTCCAGGACTACACCAACCCGCTGCCGCAGGAGCTGAACGCGGCGTTCCACGAGGAGGACGGCCGCGACGACACCCGGGACAAGTTCCGTGACCTCGGCGCCGAGCGGTACGCGGCCGGCTGCCCGATCCACCGGGCCAGCCTCGCCCCCGGGCACCGCTTCTCGCAGGGACTCGGCGGCATCGTGAAGTCCACTCGGGACACCCTGGCCGCCGAGTTCCCCAACGACGACCTGGTCTACCTGAACGTGCAGCGGGCCTTCGACGGCGCGCGGCTGTGCGAGTCGACGTCCAGCCCGGCCGGCGCGCTGGCCACCCCGATCCGGTTGCAGGACGGCGCCACGGGCACCTTCGTGACGAGCCTCGCCGGTAAGGACAAGATCGCCATCCAGCGGATCGCCAACACCTGCGTCAGCTACTTCCAGACGTGCCAGGAGTCGTGGCACCCCAACGCCACCGGGCACCAGGTGCTCGGCCAGTGCCTCGCCGGCGCCGCCGTCACCGCCGCCCGCGCGGTGTCGTGTGTCCGTGCGAGCAACGGGGCGATCTCGGTCTCCTGACCGGTCTCGCCACCGGAGGCCCCGTCATCCGACGGGGCCTCCGTCGTGTCGGCTCAGTCCTCCTGCTCGACCGGCGTCCGTTCGCCGTCGCGCTCCACCTCGATCGGCGCGTGGTCCTTGCGCGGCGCGACCTCGGCGGTGGTGCGGTGCGGATCGTTGTCCGGGTGCATGAGCACCGCGTCGGTCTTGGGGGTCTTCTCGCGGACCTCGTCCGGCTGCGACATGCCGTTCCCCTCTCCGTCGGCGTCCGCCTGACCTACCCACCGCCGCGCCGACGACTCCTCGGCGAAGACGGTTCGGCCCCCGAAGCCCGAATGTCCCCGTCGCGGGGATCGACCGGCGGACGACGGGGTTAGCCGTCCGGGCGACGGGTAAGCCGCCTCGCCCGACACGGCGGAAGGGGATCACACATGTCCGAACGACACACCGCACTGCGCTCGATGCACGATCTGGGTCTGGCGGCCTGGTTCGGCGGCTCCCTCATGGGTGCCTTCGGCGTCAACGGCGCGGCAGCGAAGATCAACGACTCGACCCAGCGGCTCCCGGTCGCCTCGGCCGGATGGTCCAAGTGGACACCGGTCAACGCGGCCGCGATCGGCGCGCACCTCGCCGGCGCGGTCGGCGAACTGGTCACCGAGAGCCCGCGGGTGGCGGCCCAGCGTGGAGTTGGCCGCGCCAGCGCCATCAAGACGGCGCTGACGATCGGCGCGCTGGCCGTCACCGGCTACAGCCGGTTGGTCGGTATGCGGTTGGAGAAGGCGGGCGGACCGCCGGTGAGCGGCGCCACCGAGCCCAACCACCAGACACCGGCCAGCGTCGCCTCCTCGCAGCGGCAGATGAAGCTGCTCCAGTGGGCGATCCCGGCGCTGACCGGATCGCTGGTCGTGGTCACCGCGTACATGGGTGAGCAGCAGAAGCCCGGTCAGGTGCTGCGGGGCCTGATGAGCCGTGCCGGCGGGATGCGCAGCGCCCCGATGGGCCTGGCCAAGATCGGCATGAGCGTCGGCGGCAAGCGCCAGATGGCGATGGCCGGACGCTGAGCGTCGGGCCGGCCGGGGCCCCGCCGGACCGTCGACGGCGGGACGCCGGCCGGCCCTGCGCCGCGCGGCACTTCGGGGTGGGCACGGGTCGCACCGGCGCCGGCCCACCCCGCGCCCACGCCCGGTGGACAGGACCGGGAGGGGCAACCCGTCCGTCGACAGCGGCGGACCGACCGAAGAGGTGGCCATGACGGCACACGAGGGACGCGGCGGTGACCGGCTCGAACCGGAGGCGACCAACCCGTGGGGAACCAGCGACGGCCTCGACGCCGACGCGCCCTGGGGCGCGGGCGACGACGCCCCGATGGACGAGGGCAGCGAGGAGACGGCGGTGCCCGAGGGGCGGCGCGGTGAACGGCGGGCGGGCTTGCCGGACGGGCAGAGCGGCCCGGCCGGACGGCACGGCTTCGGCTCGGTCGAGCCCACCCGCACCACGATGGCGGGGCCGGGCGCGCCGCCCGATCCCGCGCCCAGCGGACGGACGTTCCCCGACGAGGCGGAGGTCACCGACCGGTCCCAGGACGCGCTGCGCAGCCGGGGTCGCCGCTCCTGAACGCCGGCGCTGCCCGCAGGCCCGGACGGTGGGCACGCGCGAAGGCCGTCGGTCAGCCGCGCGAGGCCGCGACGGCCGGACCGTCGGGCGTCCGACGCGGCCCGACGGGCACCGGTGTGTCGCCGAGCATCGTCTCGGCGAGCAGCTGCGCCAGCCGCGTCGCGTCCCGCTGGGCCTGCCCGGCGCAGCAGTTGTTGAACAGGACGTGCAGGTCGTCGACGTCCTCGGCCAACCCGGCCAGCCGTTCCGCCCAGGCGCGTAGCTCCTGCTCGGCGTACGCGTAGCGGAACTTGTCCTGCTTGTCGCCGTCGCGCCACGCGTCACTGTGGCCGTGGAAACGGACGATCGCCGGCTCAGCCGTCCGCACCAGGATCGGCGGCACCGACGAGGGGTGCCCCTGCGGCATGTCGACGCAGACCAGTGAGAGGTCGTGCGCGCGCAGCAGATCCAGGGTCGCGGTCGTGGCCGCGCCGTCGAACCAGGACCCGTGCCGCAGCTCCACCGCCACCCGCCACGGCCGGCAGCGCTGCGCCAGCTCCACGATGCGCCGCTCGGCGGCGGCGCTTCGGGCCAGCCAGGGCGGAAACTGCAGGAGCACAGTGCCCAACTTGCCGGCGGCCGCGATCGGGGCCAGCGCCGCCCGGAAGCGGGACCACAGCTCCTCGTACGCCTGCTCGGGCAGGTCGCGGCGACGGACCCGGCCGGCGCCGGCGGTCGGCCGCAGGTCGCGTGGCAGCGCGGCGACCGGCGTGGGATGCCCGGTGAAGAGGCTGAACGCCTTGACGTCGAAGGTGAAGTCGTCGGGCGTGGCGTCGACCCAGCCCTGTGTCGTCTCCGGGACCGGGACGGCGTAGTAGGAGGTGTCCACCTCGACGAGCGGGAACCGGCCCGCGTAGAAGGCCAGCCGGCCGGCCGGCGTGTTGGCCGAGCGGGGATACCAGCCCGAGCGCAGCAGCGACTGGTCCGCCCAGGACGACGTGCCCACCTTGATGACACCCATGTCATTCAGTGGACAGTCCCGCACCGCGATCGGCAACCGCTGACGCCCGATGCCCACGTCGTGTCCGACCTGGAAGTGTCGGTGCCCGGTCCTAGGCTGCGGGCCGACGGACTTCGAGGAGAGGGCGACACCATGACCAGCACCGCGCAGCTCACCGGGGAACGGGCCGACCTGTTGCAGACGCTGCGCCGGCACCGGGGCTTCCTCCTGCAGACCGTCGACGGTCTGACCGACGAGCAGGCCGGCACCCGCAGCACCGTGAGCGAGCTCTGCCCCGGCGGGCTGATCAAGCACGTCGCGACCACCGAGGAGCGGTGGATGCTGTTCGCCGTGGGTGGCGCCGAGGAGATGCAGCGGACCGAGATCGACTGGGTCGGCCAGTTCCAGATGTCGCCGGGCGAGACCCTGGCCGGGCTGGTCGAGCGGTTCCAGGCGGTGGCCGCGCACACCGACGAGCTGATCGCCACCCTCGACCTGGACGCGGCGCACCCGCTGCCGCAGGCGCCCTGGTTCGAGCCGGGCGCGAGTTGGACGGTGCGTCGGGTCCTGCTGCACCTGATCGCCGAGACGTCCCAGCACGCCGGGCACGCCGACATCCTGCGGGAGGCGATCGACGGGGCGAAGACCATGGGCTGACCCGCGATCCGGCGGTCACCGGCCCGCGTGCACGTCGTGTTCCTCGTCCCCCCGCGCGAGCGGATGTGACATCGCCCGCCAGAGCGGCGCTGAGGGACACGAGATGAACGCGGACCGGATGGACGGCGAGACCGCCGAGCAGCTGCTCGGCGGTCTTCCCGTCGACGAGTCCGCCGGCACGCATCCGGTCGGGCTGCTGCTGACGGCGGCCCGCGCCGCTGCGCGGCCCGGCGAGCTGGCCGGTCTGGGCAGCGCCGTGCGGGGCTTCCGCCAGGCCCAGGCACACCGCCACCGGTCTCCCCCGGCCCAGCGGGACGCGCCCGTGCAGGAGCAGGGCTCGACGGCTGCCGATCTCAGGACCGGAACGGGGACGTCGGGGGCCTGACCGGCTGGGTGGAGCGCTCGCCGGCGTACGCGTCGGTGCGGCCCCAGCGCCCGGGAACGCCGAGCAGGTCGACACGGCCGAACCCCGCGGGCAGAGCGGGCCTGACCAACAGGTCCTCACCGGTGGGTCGCAGACCCAGCAGGGTGCCGAGCAACATCAGCAGGCCTCCCGAGGACCACGACTTCGGGCGTCCGGCCGACGGCAACTGGACCGGATACTTCGTCAAGCTCCGTTCGTAGCCGGCGATCAGCTCGGGTACCGCCCCGCCGAGCGTCTGGGCCAGGTCGAAGATGCCCTTCGCGATCCGGGCCGCGTGCGCGTCGAACCGGTAGTGCCGCAGCCCGGCGGCGATCAGGGCGTTGTCCGACGGCCACACCGCCCCCAGGTGCGACCCCACCGGGTTGTACGGGCGCTGACCGGCGGCGTACGTCCGCACGCCCCAGCCGTTGAAGAGCTGGGGCCCCAGGAGGTGCTCGGCGACCGCCTCGGCCCGATCGTCCGCGACGATCCCGCTCCACAGCAGGTGCCCGATGTTTGACGACAGGGCGTCGACCGGTTCGCCGTACGGGTCCAGCGCCAGCGCGTAGTACTCCCGGTGGGGCAGCCAGAAGTCCCGGTTGAACCGCTCCTTCAGCGCCGTGGCCTCCCGGTCGAGACGGTCGGCGTACTGCGGGTCGCCCCAGAACTCGCGGGCCAGCCGGGCGCCGCGCCGCTTCGCGTCGTACGCGTAACCCTGCAACTCACAGGTGGCGCGGGGGAACTCGGGCAGCCGTCCCTGCGCGTCGATGATCGCGTCCGAGGAGTCCTTCCAGGACTGGTTGACCGCGCCGACACGCTCATTGCGGCGCTGGTAGCGCACGTAGCCGTCGCCGGTCATGTCGCCGTACTCGTCGATCCAGTCCAGCGCCATCCGGGCCGGCTGGCGCAGCTCGCGGACGAGCTGGGCGTCACCGGACCAGCGCTCGTACTCGTCGAGCAGCACCACGAACAACGGGGTGATGTCCGCGGCGGCGTAGTACACCGCGCTCGGTCGCTCACCGAAGACGCTCGACTCGCCGTAACGGAGCTCGGAGACGATCTTGCCGGGCTCCTCCTCGCGTTCGTCGTCGAGGTGCCCGCCCTGCAGCAGGGCCAGCATCCGCAGCGTGGCCGGCGTCAACTCCGGGGTGAAGGCCAGCGTCTCCAGGCAGGTGATGATGCTGTCCCGCCCCAGGAAGGCCATCGACCACGGGAGGCCGGCGACCGGCACGCGCTCGGCGGTCGACAGTGGCCGGTACCGCAGCGCGGCCAGGTCGGCGAGGCTCCCCCGGTACATCTCCTCCAGGCCCCCGCGCTCGGCCACCAACCGCGGCGCACGGTCCAGCCAGGCCGCCA
The DNA here is from genome assembly GCF_040656575.1 of Micromonospora sp. NPDC049801. Classification (NCBI taxonomy): domain Bacteria; kingdom Bacillati; phylum Actinomycetota; class Actinomycetes; order Micromonosporales; family Micromonosporaceae; genus Micromonospora; species Micromonospora sp. NPDC049801. Next base: position 296,699 of record NZ_JBFAMS010000002.1, read on the forward strand.
GGTCCTCCCGCATCCCGGTGCGGACGGCCCGCTGGTGCGCATGGAGGCTGGCGCGCATGTCCTGGCCGCCCTCCCCGACGACGGTCAGGACGACGTGCAGGTCGGTCTCCCAGCGCCCGTGCGGGGGGATGCGGATCCGGAACGTCATCCCGCCCTCGTCGACGTCGACCGCGGCGGTGCTGCTGACCGTCGTCTCCCGGACGAACCGCTGCCGCTCGTAGCGCAGGGTGAGCCGTTGGCGCGCGGAGTCGACGTCGACCCGTACATCCCGCCGCCGCAGGTTCCCGATCTCGGTGATGTCGGCGAAGTCGCTGCCCATCTCCATCCGTACGGTCAGCTCGGCGGGCTGCGGCGAGTGGTTCAGCACGGTGATCTTCTCGTGGAAGCAATCGTGGACCGAGCGGTGCCGGATGATCGACAGGTCGGCGTCGACGTAGTGGCTCGCGGCGCCGGGCACCAGGAAGAACCGGGTCTCGAAGTACGTCATGTCGTCCCGGGAGAGGGCGTTGATCCGCTCGCCGTCGACGGTCAGCACCCAGTGCGAGAGGAAGCGCGTGTCGAACGCGAAGAGCCCGACGGGCGCCTGCGGATCCACCTCGACGTCACCCTGGGCGTCGCTGATGGCGAACACGTTGCCGGCGAGGACGTGCACGAGCTCCTGCCTCATGGCCGGCCGTCCGGCCCGCCGGTCGCCGCCCGCCCGGCCGGCGCGCTCCGCCGGGCCAACGCGGCCCGCCCCAGCTCGCGCGGGTGCCGGGCGCCCCTCGGCCCTGGCAGGACACGCCGCAGCACCAGCAGCAGCCGCATGTCGCCCCGCAGCGTCAGCTCGTTGCGCAGCAGCGCCGTGCCCGGGGGCAGGTCACCGTTGACCAACTCGTCGAAGACCGCCCGGGGCGCGCGGACGACCAGGTCGGCGTCGTCGGCCGAGCGGCTGACCCGGATGTGCTGGTCCGCCACGGTCAGGTACCAGTGCTCGGTGTACCCGTCGTCGCGCAGGTCCAGCCGGAGCGTCCCGGCCATCGTCTCGGGCAGGTCGAAAGGCCGGCCCGTCTCCAGGTGCTCCAGGTAGCTCGTCGCCGTCGTGCCCATCACATCCCCTCCCGCATCCCCGCAGAGTCCCTCGCGCCAGGGTGATCGGGAGTCACCCGAATCGGGTGAACCCGCGAGCTCTGCGCCCCCGCGATCTTGCACTTTCGGTGGTGACATATCGGTCGAGAGAACGCGAATCGACAGCAGAAACTGCAAGATCGCGCGGGGACTCGGGGGCGGGGAGGGTTGGGTTTGTTTGGCACGGGGGGTGGTGGGCAGGCAGCGACGCCAGGACGGCGACGGCAAGGGGGGTCGACATGCGGGCGCTGCGGCTGCGGGAGTGGAAGTCGACACCGGAGCTGGTCGAGGTTCCCGAGCCGACGCCAGGTCCAGGTCAGGTGGTGGTACGGATCGGAGGCGCGGGCGCCTGCCACTCGGATCTGCACCTGATGGACGAGTTCGAGCCGGGCGCGATGCCGTGGAATCCGCCGTTCACCCTCGGGCATGAGAACGCGGGCTGGGTACACACACTCGGCGACGGGGTCTCCGGGTTGACGGTGGGGCAGCCCGTGGCGGTGTTCGGCTCGTGGGGGTGCGGCACCTGCGCCCGGTGCCGCCTCGGCATCGACCCGTACTGCGAGAACCCGGCCGGCGCGCCGGTGCCGAGCGGAGGTGGCGGGCTGGGCCTGGACGGCGGGATGGCCGAGTACCAGTTGGTCCCGGACGCGCGGCATCTCGTGCCGCTGCCGAACGGGCTCGACCCGGTGCACGCCGCCCCGCTGACCGACGCGGGTCTCACCCCGTACCACGCCATCCGGCGGTCCTGGCCGAACCTGCCGCCGGGCAGCACCGCCGTCGTGATCGGCGTCGGCGGGCTGGGACACGTCGGCGTGCAGATCCTCAAGGCGACCACGGCCGCGCGGGTGATCGCCGTGGACACCCGCGCCGAGGCGCTCGACCTGGCGCGGCAGTACGGCGCCGACCGCACGGTCACCCCGGGCCCCGAGGCCACCGAGGAGATCCGGCGGGCCACCGGTGGGCGGGGCGCCGACGTGGTGCTGGACTTCGTCGGCAGCGACGCCACCCTGACGCTCGGCGCGGCGGTGGCCCGCACCGTGGGTGATCTCACGATCGTGGGCATCGGTGGGGGCACGCTGGGAGTCTCGTTCTTCTCCGTGCCGTACGAGGTGAGCATCGCGACGACGTACTGGGGGAGCCGGCCCGAACTGGTGGAGGTGCTGGACCTCGGCGCGCGGGGCCTGGTCCGGCCGAAGATCACCACGTTCGCGTTGGAGGACGCGCTTGACGCGTACCGGCAGATGCGCGACGGGACGCTCGAAGGCCGGGCGGTGATCGTGCCGTGAGCCCGGCGGACGCCGGGCGTCAGCCGCGCTCGAGCAGGCCCCGGACGTAGGCGGCCTGGCCGGCATGCTGCGCGTCGTCGTCGGCGATGCTGACCAGCCGCACGCCGAGGCTGACCGGCGGGTCCCACGACTCGTCGACGATGCGGTCCAGGTCCGCCGGGCGCAAGCCGGCGAGAAACGATCGGGTACGCGCCGAGACCGCGCCGTAGTAGTCGACGAGCGCCTGCGCGCTCTCCGGCCGTACCCCTGCGACCTGGGCGGGCGTGTGACCGTAGCCGGTGTCGTGCGGGTCGGCGACGAGCCCGAAGCGCCCCGCCCAGTCGCCACCGGTCCAGATCTGCTCGGCGTCGAGCAGGTCGGCGACGTGGTGGTCCTGGACGCGGGTCAGGTGCCAGACGAGCCAGCCGATCGAGTTGGCCCCCTCGGCGGGCGCCCAGCGCAGCTGCTCCGGCGTGAGGCCGTCGACCGCCGCGCGGACGAGGTCGGGCAGCCGGTCGTACGTCTCGGTCAGCAGGTCACTCACGTCCACGGGTACGCCTCCTGGTGGGTCTTGGATCACCGTACCGCCGGCCACCGACGGCCGAACCTCGGCCGCTACCGTGATCACGTGGTCGCCGCGCTGGAGCTGTATCTGGACCCGGACGCCACGCGGCGGATCCGGGTGCTGTGGGACGCCCTGGAGGCCGAGGGTGTGCAGAGCATGCGCTCGCTGCTCCAGCAGCGCCACCGCCCGCACGTGTCCCTCGCGGTGGCGCCCCGTTTCGACCCGGAGCGGGTGGCCGAGGCGCTGAGCGGAACGGTCGTGGCGGCTCCGCTGCGCCTCGACTTCCAGCACACCGGGCAGTTCGTCGGTCGGGTGCTGTGGCTCGGTCCGACGCCGACGGCGGAACTGCTGGCGCATCACCGGCTGGTGCACGGCCGACTCGCCGCCGCCGGTATCGAACTGGTCGAGCACTACCAGCCGGGGCGCTGGGTGCCGCACTGCACGCTGTCCATGCGGGTGCCGAACACGTTGATGGCCGCCGCGGTGCGCCGCTGTCTGGAGGTGCTGCCGCTGACGGCGACCGTGGTCGGCGCGGCGCTCACCGACCACGCCCGTGGTATCGCCCACCCGCTGCGCTGAGCAGGCCCGACCGCGGGGCAAGTTGTCCGGTTTGGCGGGCCTGAGTCGGGAAACCGAAAACAGGGGGTGCGGACGCGGCCCGACGTGGGATGGTTCGACGTGGATGCCGTACCGGTGGCGACCCGCGTGCGCGGGTCGCCCGGCCGGGCGCGCGGGGCACACCGCGTCGCCCGCGACGGCTTCGACGACGAGAGGCAGGGCCCATGCAGGCTCAGCGCAGGCCACCGCGGAGCGAGCGGAGCCAGACCAAGCACGACCGCACCGGCGGTGGCCTGACCGGTGCCGCCACCCCGCTGACCATCTGGGCCGCCGCCGTGCTGCTCGGTCGCATCGGCGCCGGCGACGACGACCTCGAGGACGAGCGGCACATCCTGCGCGGCATCGAGTGAGCGTCGTTCACAGCCAGCCGCGGCGCTTGAAGACCAGGTAGAGGGTGCCGCAGACCAGCACCATGAGCAGGAGCGCGAACAGGTAGCCGAAGCGCCAGTTCAACTCGGGCATGTGCACGAAGTTCATCCCGTACACCGTGCCGATCAGGGTGGGGGCGAACAGGATCGCGGCCCACGAGGAGACCTTCTTCAACTCCTCGTTCTGCGCGTAGCTGGCGGCCGTGAGGCTGCGCATCTCCTCGTTCTGCTGCTGCGAGACCAGCGTGGCGTTGACGGTGAGGATGTTCTGCAGCAGGTGCCGGAACCCGTCCACCCGCTCCACCACCTGGGTGAGGTGGTCGATGACGTCACGCAGGTAGCGGCGCAGCTCCTCGTCGGTGCCGTAGCTGCCGGCGCCGGCCGCCAGGGAGTCGAGCATGCCCAGCAGTGGGCGGGCGGCCCGCTGGAACTCGATGACCTCCCGGCTGAGCCCGTAGATGCGCCGGCTGGCGTTCGGGTCACCACCGAACACCTGGGTCTCGATCTCGTCGATGTCGTTCTCCAACCCGGCGACCACCGGCGCGTACCCGTCGACGACCTGGTCCAGGATCGCGTACAGCACCGCCTCGGGACCCCGGGCGAGCATCGGCGCGTCGGCCTCCATGCGACGTCGTACCGCGGCCAGGTCGGGCGCCTCTCCGTGCCGGACCGTGACCACGAAACCGGGCCCGATGAACAGGTGCAGCTCGGAGAACTCCACCTCCTCCCGCAGGTCGTCGTAGCGGGCGGCGCGCAGCACCACGAAGAGGGTGTGCCCGTACCGTTCCAGCTTGGGCCGCTGGTGCGCGTTGATCGCGTCCTCAACCGCCAGGTCGTGCAGACGGAACTCGCGCGCCAACGAGGAGATCTGGTCGATGTCGGGGCGGTACAACCCGATCCAGGCCATCGCGTGGTCCTGCGTCTGCAGGCAGGCGTACGTCTCGGCGAGACCGGCCGGTGAGGCGAACCGGTGTCCGCGGATGTAGACCGCGCTGTCCACCAGACGGCCGGTGGACGGGCTCCCCGGCTGTGCGGGCGGGACGGCCCCGACCCGGGCCTCGTGCTCGTCGAGCTGACGGCCGAAGCCGTCGCCCCGGCGGAAGCGGCGGCCACCAACCACGAGCCCGCTCCCCTCCCGGCGCTGCCCGGCCCGGGGTTCGGGACGGGGGCGCTGCTTCCCCGGTGCTTACGACCCGAAACCCGGGGCCCCGGGCCGGTGCACGCGACGGACGGTTTCCGCACACCGCCGGACGGATGGCGACCACACGGCGGATACTCGCGGTGACCATGGGCGGGACGGGGGTGACGCCGGTGGAGGTGAACAGGCGTGCCGGCCGGCGGACCGACCGGGTACGGCGCTGGCTGCTCGCCGACGAGTCGCAGCAGCCGGTGCCGCAGGGCCCCGGCGGTCGCCCACCCGAGCAGCGCCACCACCCGTGGTGGAAGGTGATGTGCCTGACCGGCGTCGACTACTTCTCGACGCTGGGCTACCAGCCGGGGATCGCGGCGCTGGCGGCGGGGGCGCTCTCGCCGGTGGCGACCCTGGTGCTGGTGCTGGTGACGCTGCTGGGCGCGCTGCCCGTCTACCGGCGGGTGGCGGTGGAGAGCCCGCACGGCGAGGGTTCGATCGCGATGCTCGTACGCCTGCTCAGCTACTGGCCGGGCAAGCTGTTCGTGCTGGTGCTGCTGGGCTTCGCGGCCACCGACTTCATCATCACCATCACCCTGTCCGCGGCCGACGCGACCGCCCACCTCGACGAGAACCCGTTCCTGCCCAGCGGCCTCAAGGGTCACGAGGTGGTCATCACGCTGCTGCTGGTGGCGCTGCTCGGCGCGGTGTTCCTCAAGGGGTTCGGCGAGGCCATCGGGATCGCCGTCGTCCTGGTCGCGGTCTACCTGACGCTGAATGCGGTGGTGATCGCCGACGCGCTGTGGCGGGTGGTGAGCCACCCGAGCGCGGTCGGGGACTGGACGAACGCCCTGACCACCGGACACGGGGATCCCCTGCTGGTGGTCGGGCTGTCCCTGCTCGTGTTCCCGAAGCTGGCGCTGGGTCTGTCCGGTTTCGAGACCGGGGTGGCGGTGATGCCGCACATCCGAGGGGACCGCCAAGACTCGGAGGACCGGCCGTTGGGCCGCATCCGGGGCGCGCGGCGGCTGCTCACCACGGCCGCCGCGACGATGAGCGTCTTCCTGATCACCAGCAGCGTGACCACCACCGTGCTGATCCCGCCCGAGGCCTTCCGGCCGGGCGGGGCCGCCAACGGCCGGGCACTGGCCTACCTGGCCCACCAGCATCTCGGCGGGGTGTTCGGCACCGTCTACGACCTCTCCACCATCGCGATCCTCTGGTTCGCGGGGGCGTCCGCGATGGCCGGGCTGCTGAACCTCGTACCCCGGTATCTGCCCCGCTACGGCATGGCGCCGACGTGGGCTCGCGCGGTCCGGCCGCTGGTCCTGGTGTTCACCGGCGTGGCGTTCCTCATCACGATCATTTTCTCCGCCAGCGTCGACGCGCAGGGCGGCGCGTACGCCACCGGGGTTCTGGTGTTGATCACCTCGGCGGCGACGGCCGTGACGCTCGCGGCGCGGCGGCGGCGTCAGCGCGGTCGCGCGGTCGCGTTCGGGGTCATCACGGTGGCGTTCGTCTACACCACCGTGGCGAACGTGGCAGAGCGGCCCGACGGCGTGAAGATCGCCGCCTGCTTCATCGGCGCGATGATCCTGGTGTCGGCGCTGTCGCGGGTGTCGCGGGCGTTCGAGCTGCGGGTCGACCGCGTCCAGCTCGACGAGCTGGCGAGCGCGATGATCGACGAGCGCTCCGGACGTCGCATCCGCCTGGTCGCGCACGAGCCGGAGCGCCGCGACCTCGCGGAGTACCGCGACAAGCTGGCCCAGACCATGGCGGACAACGACTTCCCCGACGACAGCGACGTGATCTTCGTCGAGGTCCGGGTCACCGATCCGTCGGACTTCGAGACGGGGTTGCTGGTACGCGGCAGCGTGGCGCACGACCGTTTCCCGGTGCTCAGCCTGGCCAGCTCCTCGGTGCCCAACGCGCTGGCCGCGCTGCTGTTGGAGATCCGCGACCGCAGCACGCGCCGCCCCCACATCTACTTCGAGTGGACCGAGGGCGGCCCGGCCCGCAACGTGCTGCGTTACCTGGCGTTCGGGCAGGGCGAGATCGTCTCGGTCACCCGGGAGATCCTGCGCCGCCAGGAGCCGGACCGGACGCGCCGGCCCCACGTGCACGCCGGCTGACCGGCTCGCCGAGCGCGGGTCGCGGCCGGTGAGGGTGGTCATATCGGCTGGACGACCGACCGGTGGCTGCTGCTAGCCTCGGCGCAGGTCATGAGTGCCAGCGCGAAGCCCCGGCTCGCTGGCCGGCAACCCTCCTCCGCGGTGGGGTGCCCCGGGTGAAGACCAGGCACCGGCGGGACGTCGGTGCAAGCGTGGCCTGGCACCCAGGTCAGCACCAAGACCCGGGAGACCGCATGCACATCCTCAGCCCCACGCCACCGGCCGTCCGGCGTACGCCGGCCCTGACCCGGCGCCGCCACGTGGACCTGATGCGAATGCGCAGCGCGGCGTGTACCGCCGCCTAAAGCGCTGACCCCTCCCCACCCCGCCCCACCCTTCTTCGCGTCGATCATGAAGTTGTTGCCCGCCTGACCGGCGTGTCGCGGCAATAACTTCATGATCGACGGGATCGACGCATCCCTTTGGAGTTAGTTATGCGTATTTCTTCTCGTTTTGTTGCTGTTGGGGTTTCTTTGTTGACCGTTGGTTTGCTGGGTGCTTGCTCGGGTGGAGGTGACTCTTCGGGGAGTGGCGGCGGGAACCCGTACGGTCTGGCGCAGCCGGGTGTGCTGCGGGCCGGCACGCTGACCGACGCCCCGCCCAACGTGTACCTCAAGGACGGCAAGTTCACCGGCTTCGACAACGACCTGCTGACCGCCGTGGCCGGCAAGCTCGGCCTGAAGGTGGAGTTCGTCGGCACCGACTTCTCCGCGCTGCTCTCCCAGGTCAACAACCACAAGTTCGACGTCGGCAGCTCCTCGATCACCATCACGGAGGCGCGCAAGAAGACCGTCGACTTCGGCAACGGGTACGACTTCGGCTACTTCGGGCTGGACGTGCCGGCCGGCTCGCCGATCAAGGGATTCGACCAGCTCACCGGCGAGCGTGTCGTGGTGGTGCAGGGCACCGTCCAGGACGACTACGCCACCGGCAAGCAGCTCGACCCGGTCCGCGTGCCGGACTACAACGGCGCGATCAACCAGCTCAAGGCGGGCACGGCCGACGCCTGGATCGCACCGGCCGAGATCGGCGAGAAGTCCGCCGCCGACAGCAACGGCAAGATCACCGTGGCGGCCAAGCAGCTCAGCCCGGCGCCGACCGCGTACGCCGTCGCCAAGGGCAGCGACAAGCTGCGCGAGGCGCTGAACAAGGCCCTCGACGAGGTCATCGCCGACGGCACCTGGAGCCGGTTGCAGGCGCAGTACTACCCGGGCCGGCCGATCCCGGCGGACTTCAAGCCGGGCAGCGGCAAGGCGACAGCCCCGTCCGCGTCCGGGTCGGCGCAACCGTCGGCGTCCGCGTCGGCCGCCTCCTGAGCGGCCGGCGGTGACGAGCGAGCAGGGCGGCAGGAGAGGCGAACGATGGATCCGTTGAGCACCCTCTGGGAAACGTTCTTCGACGTCGACGCGATGCGCGAGGCGTTGCCCGAGATGCTGACCGTCGGGCTGCCCAACACGCTGATCCTGGCGGTCTCCGCCGCCCTGCTCGGCACGGTGCTGGGTCTGCTGCTGGCCGTGGCCGGCATCTCCCGCAGTCGGTGGCTACGCTGGCCGGCGCGCGTCTACACGGACGTGTTCCGAGGGCTGCCGGCCGCGGCGACGATCCTGCTGATCGGCGTCGGGTTGGCGCCGCTGGGCATGCGGGTCTGGGGACCGGAACCGTACCCGCTGGGCATCCTCGCGCTGTCGCTGATCGCCGCCGCGTACATCGGGGAGATCTTCCGCTCCGGCATCCAGTCGGTGGAGGCCGCCCAACTGGAGGGCGCCCGGGCGCTCGGCTTCTCCTGGGCCGACGCGATGCGGCTGGTGATCATCCCGCAGGGCATCCGGCGGGTGCTGCCCGCCTGGGTCAACCAGCTCATCGCGCTGATCAAGGACTCCAGTCTGGTGTACTTCCTCGGCCTGGTGGCCAGCCAGCGCGAGCTGTTCCGGATCGGGCAGGACTACGCGGCCACCACCGGGAACGAATCCGCGCTGCTGCTGGCGGGCCTGTTCTACCTGGCGTTGACCGTCCCGCTGACCCACCTCGTCAACTGGATCGACCGGCGGCTGCGCCACGGCCGCCCGGCCACCGCGCCGGACGACGAGGACGACGACACGGCGCTGCCCGCCACGACGCAGGGAGACCGGCGATGACCACGACCTCGGTGAGCGTGCAGGCGCGCGACGTCCACCTGGCCTTCGGGCCGAACCGCGTGCTGCGCGGCGTCGACCTGACCGTGCCCCGCGGCGCGACGGCCTGCGTGATCGGACCGTCCGGTTCGGGCAAGTCCACCCTGCTGCGTACGCTCAACCGCCTCATCGAACCCGACCGCGGCGACGTGCTGCTGGACGGACGCAGCGTGCTGCGGGACGACCCGGACGCGCTACGCCAGCGGGTCGGCATGGTGTTCCAGCAGTTCAACCTCTTTCCGCACCTGAGCGTGCTGCGCAACGTCACGCTGGCGCTGCGCCGACTGCGCAAGCTCGGCCAGGACGAGGCGGTCCAGGTCGCCCGCGCGCAGTTGGAGCTGGTGGGGCTCGCCGGCAAGGCCGACGCCCGGCCCGCGCAGCTCTCCGGCGGTCAGCAGCAGCGGGTGGCGATCGCCCGGGCGCTGGCGCTGCGACCCGAGGTGATGCTCTTCGACGAGGCCACCTCGGCGCTCGACCCGGAGCTGGTCAAGGGGGTCCTCGGGGTGATGGCCGACCTGTCCGCCGCCGGAATGACCATGGTGGTGGTCACCCACGAGATGGGCTTCGCCCGGCAGGTCGCCGACACCGTGGCCTTCATGGACCGGGGCGTGGTGCTGGAGGCCGGCCCGCCGGAGCGGATCTTCGAGGGGGCCGAGCATCCCCGGCTGCGAAGCTTCCTCGCCCAGGTGCTCTGAGGAGACCGCTCAGCCAGCCTGGTGGCGCAGGTGCGCGGCGAACGCCTGCAGGTCGCCGAGCAGTTCCAGGATGGCGTTGCGGTAGGCCACCGACGCCCACAGGTGCAGCTCCTCGTCGTCCAGCCCGCCGAACGCGAGCGACAACGCCTTGCGGCGACGTCGGTCGAGCACCTTGTGCGGGCGCGCGAGCAGGTCACCCTCGCGCCGCAACGCCTGGAGGTAGGCGGCCACCGCCTCCTGGTAGTGCCGCCCGGCGACCCGTTCCAGCAGGGTGAACTCGAAGACGTTCAACGCCGCCTCGGAATCCCAGTACGCGCTGTCGCGCACCGGCGCGCTCGCCACGTGCCGGCCCATGGCGTGCCGGGCCTCGTAGAGCAGCAGCACACCCCGGCCGGTGGTGCTCAGCGGCCGGCGCGGCGTCGGCAGCCGCAGCGTCCGCACCGGCGCGGCGGCGGTCAGGTCCACCGCACCTGCGTACGTCGGCAGGCGCTGCGTCGTCGACGCCGGCTCGGGCAGCAGGCAGGCCAGCTCCTGGTAGGGCACCGGGCCGCCGGAGGGCAGGGCGCGTACGGTCGCCTCGTGCAGCTCGCCGAGCGGCCGGTCGTCCGGGGGACGCCCCGGCGGCAGCGTGAGCACGAGGCCGTTGGCGCCGGGCACGGGCACAGCCAGCACGCAGGAGTTACGCAGGAACGCCCAGGTCGCCGCCGCTTCGCGGATACCACTCGCCACGGCCTGCGCGTCCGCCCGCCAGTCCTGGGCGATCCGTAGCCGCCGCGCCAGGTCGGCGGTGGCCGCGCCGTCGTGCGGATACAGCTCCCGTACGGCCCGGGGCAGCGACCCGGGGCGCAGCGCCAACGGGTCACCGGTGGGCGCGGGCACGGCGTGCCTCGGGCAGTCGGCGTCGGAGTGCGGGTCACCGTCGACCGCGTGGCAGTCGCCCAGCCAGCTCGCCCCGGGTGGTCCTGGCGGACGGGCGAACGCCAGGTGGGGCAACCGTCCGGTACGCAGGACCGTCTCGTACTGCGGCCGGGCGCGACCGGCCCGCAGCCCGTCCAGCGGCAGCACGGGGGCGAGGGTCACCACGGCGGCGAGGACTACGCAGTGCGGGCAAGCGTCGCGGACGCGGTAGCGCCGGAGGTGGTCCACGCCGGGCTGTTCCCACTGGACGCCGACGACGGCACCCTCCTGCGCCATCAGGTAGAGAAACCCGGTGGCGACACGCTCGCGGGTGACCGAGGCCAGCTCGTCGAGGAACTGCCGCTCGGTGACCACCCGCGGCTCGGCCGCGCTCGCCCCGCTGGTCATGGACACCCCCACCCGGACCGAACGCATCGACGATCGCCGAATGGCTTTCACCGTACCCGCCGACGACCTGCCCGAATGCCCCGTACCCGGCCGAGCCCATGTCACCAATCCGTCACGGGATACCGCCGCTGGTCACTCGTTCGGGTTGCGGCCCAGCAGTCGGATCTCCTCGTTGTCCAACGCCGACTGGAGCTCCTGGAGCACCAGGTCGTCGATCTCCCGGTTGTCGCGCAGCCGCGTCAGCTCCCGTCGCTTGTGGGCGAGGACGCCGAGACGCAGCCGGAGCTCCAGCTTGCGCTCCTGAGCGGTCCGACCACCGGTCTCGTTGAGGTCGGCCAGGTGTCGCTGGTACTCGGCGCGCAGCCGGCGTACGGCCTCCTCCTCGGCCCCCACCTTCTCGGCGACTCCGGGCAGGGCGTCCAGGCCGGCCTGGGTGGCACGGCGGCGGGCGTGTCGGGTCTCGTCGACGCGCTCGGGGTCGCCGGACAGGCCCGCCCAGCGCACCACCAGCGGCAGCGTGGTGCCCTGCACCAGCATGATCAGGACGATCACCAGCGCCGTGACGAAGATGATCAGATCCCGCTCGACCACCGGACGACCGGAGACCGTCATCGTCGGCACGGCCAGCGCGGCGGCGAGCGACACGGCGCCCCGGAAACCGGACCAGCCCGCGACCGTGCCGACCCGCCAACTCGGTGTCGTGCGCTCCTGCTCCGCCATCCGAAGACGCCGCAGCCGCACCGACTGCGACGTCAGGTAGACGAAGCCCAACCGAGTGAGCACCACGGCGAGCGTCACCGCGAGCACGATCAGCACGGCCCTCGGGGGCGAGGTGCTGACGATGCCGCGCACGGCGCGGGGAATCTGGGTGCCGAGCAGCACGAACAGGCCGCCGTTGATCAGGAAGGTGGACAGGTCCCAGAACGCGTACGCCAGCACCCGGGAGCGGGCGCGGATGACCCGTGGGCCGGCGTACGCGAGCACCAGACCGGCGACCACGACGGCCAGCACACCACTGGCGTGCACCGCGCTGGCGAGCAGGAAGGCGGCGAACGGCGTCAGGACGCTCAGCGCGCCCTCGCGCAGCGGATCGTCGAGCCGCTTGCGGATCAACACCACGATGACGCCCACCAGCAGACCGGCGACCACCCCGCCGAGGCTGGCCCCGACGAACTCCTCGCCGATGCCCAGCGCCCCCGGTTCCCCGCGCTGGGTGAGCAGGCCCACGGTCACCGCGAAGATCACCAGGGCGGTTCCGTCGTTGATCAGGCTCTCGGCGTGCAGGGTGGTGAGGAGCTTGCGGGGCAGCCGCTTGGCCAGACCGGTGACCGCGGCGGCATCGGTCGGCGCGAGGACCGCGCCGAGCACCCAGGCGGCGGCGGGGTTCACGCCGAACGCCTGGGCGGTCAGGGAGACGGTGATCATGGTGAGGACCACGAGCACGACGGCGAGCAGCCCGATCACCGGCAGGTTGGCCCGGATCTCCCGCAGGCTGATGGTCAGGCTCTCCCGGTAGAGGATCGCCGGCAGGAAGATCAGCAGTACCAGGTCCGGTTCCAGGACCAGGTCGGACAGCGGCGGCGCGAGCCCGAGCAGCACTCCGAACGCGATGAGCAGCACCGGCGGCGCGACCCGGTAGCGGCCGCCGAGGGTGGTGCCGATCAGGACGGTGACGCCCAGCACCACGATCAGCACGAGCCCCTGCACGGCGTACCCCCTAGATCCCCGATTGGCGGCGCAGGCCGGTGGTTCCATCTGACCGCACACCGGTTGCCGGTTCCACCGGAACCGGCAAGTCGCCGGCTGCCGAGCGCGGCAGTGCTCAGGTCGGGTCGACTGCGCGGACGCGCGCGGTGAGCAGGCGGGCGGTGCGGCGGTGCGTGCCGGCCTCCTCGTCGTGGCCGAGCGCGGCGGCGAGATCGGCCAGGTGCCCGGCGACCGGTCCGGCGGTGAGCACGCCGCTGCCGGCGGCCAGTTCGGCGGCGGCCGGCCGGAGCGCGGCGGCGGCGCGCTCGATGGCGGGCCGGTCGTCCAGGGCGAGCGCAGCCCGGGCGACGAGGCACAGTCGCACCTCGCGCAGCAGGTCGTGTGGCCCGTCCGGGACGGCCCGCAACGCCGACACGGCGGCGCCGCGGTCACCGGAGTGGGCGAGCAGCAGCGGTCGGACCCACGGCTCGTGCGGGCCCCAGTCCAGCCCCGCCCAGTCCTCGTCGCCGAGACCGTCCACCGGCCGCCCGTCGGCGGGTACCAACCGATCATCCGCCGGGTAGTCGACGGCGTCGGCCAGGCGCAGGCCGAGCAGCGCGAGCGGCAGCAGCCCCTGGGCCAGGCCCGGCATGCCGTCGGTCGGCAGCCGCTCGGCGGCGCTCCGGTACGCGGTCACCGCCGCGCCCCGGTCACCGACCCACGCCAGACGCAGCGCGGCGTACCAGCCGGTGAAGACACCGACGAGCGGCAGCTCGTACCGCTGCGCCAGGCGGTCGGCGGCGCGCGCGTGCTCGTCCGCGCCGGTCCGGTCGGCCCGCGCGCAGCACGCCTGGAGCAGGATGAGGTGGCCCAGCACCTCGAAGGTCACCAGGTGCCGCCGGGCGGCGAGGTCGACCAGCTCGGCGCCGATCCGGGCCCGGACATCGGCCAGCCCGACGCGGTCGAAGGCGTGCATGAAGCGCGCGTTCAGCGCGAAGGCCAGCAGCCCGGGGTCGTCGAGGGTCCGGGCGATCCGTTCGGCCTCGACGGCGGCGCGGCGGCCACGGTCATCGGTGACGCCCCGCAGTTCCAGCGCGAGGGTGCTCAGCAGCCGACTGCGGTGCGCCGATCCGGACGGGCCGAGGCCGGTCAGGGCGTGCTCGGCGGCGCGGACGATCCGCTCGGAGAGCGGGTCGTCGTCGTTGCGGGTCCAGATGGCGGGCACGTCGAAACCGGCCAGCACCTGGGCGGTCAGTCGGGCGTCACCGAGCGCCTCGGCGTCGGCGATCGCCTCGGCACGGTGACGCCGCGCCTCGGCCAGCCGACCCGTCACCGCCAGCGAGCGCCCGAGGCCGAGCAGAGCCGTCAGCCGTTCGCGCCGCTCGGTCCCCCCGGCCCGGTCGTACGCCTCGACGACCTGCGCCCACAGCCGGGTGGCCTCGTGCGGGTTGCCGCCACGTTCGGCCCGTTCGGCGGCGGTACGGGCGTAGTCGGCGGCCCGGCGGGCGGCCGTCGGCCCCCCGGCGGACAGCAGGTGGTGGGCGAGCGTGGCGGGGTCGACGGGCTGGTGCCGCTGCAACGCCTCGGCCACGGCGGCGTGCCAGGCGGCGCGGCGCGGCGCGGACAGGTCGGCGTAGAGCGTGTCGCGGACCAGGATGTGGGTGAACCGTAGCCGCCCGTCGGACGCCTGCTCGGTCAGGAAGCCGGCCTGCAACGCGCGGTCGACGGCGTCCAGCAGCACCGCCGGGTCGTCGGTCAACGCGCCGAGCACGGCGGGGTCGACGTCCCGGCCGAGCACCGCCGCCTGCCGCAGCACGGTACGGGTTGGTGGGGGCAGCTGCGCGAGGCGGTGCCGGATGACGTCGCGCACCCCGGGCGGTACCGCCTCCAGCGCCGCGCCGCCCGCCTCGGCGTAGAGCTGGACCAGCTCCCGGACGAAGAACGGGTTACCCGCGCTGCGGCGGTGGATCAGCGCGACGGCGGGCGGGGTCAGTTCGGTGCCGGCGACGGCGCGGGCCAGTTCGCCGGTGGCTTCCAGGGACAGGCCTGCGAGGTACTCCCGCACGGGTTCGAGCCCGGCGGCGCGGGCCAGGGCGGCGGTCAACCCCCCGGTGATCTCGGTGGCCCGGTACGTGCCCAGGACCAGCACCGGGCCGGTGGCGGGTTGCGGCCCGGCGAGCAGTGCGGTGAGCAGGTCCAACGTGTCACCGTCGGCCCGGTGCAGGTCGTCCAGGACCAGCAGCAGCGGGCCCCGGTCGGCAGCGGCGGAGAGCACCGACGCCACCGCGCGGTGTCGGCGGAACCGGGCCACGGCGGGATCATCGACGCTGTCGGCGTCCGCCGCCCCGCCGTCGGACGACACACCGCCCGCAGCGGACGACACGCCGCCCGGCGCGGACGACACGCCGCCCGGAGTGGACGGCTCGTCCGAGCCGGTGAGCGCTTCGACGATCTGGGTCCACGGCCAGGCGGCCGGGGCGCCCTCGTACTCGGGGCTGCGGCCCCACGCCGTGGTCCAGCCCTCGGCGGCCAACTCTCGCGTCAGCGCCTCGGCCAGGGCCGTCTTGCCGGCGCCCGGGTCGCCGCTGAGCAGAGCGAGCGTGGGCCGCCCGGAACGGGTGGCGGCCTCGGCGGCACGCCGCAGCCGCTTCCGCTCCGCGTCCCGCCCGACGAACGGCCGTGGTGACGCCGATCCGCCGTCGGGGACGGCTCCGGCCCGGTCCGCAACGGCCACCGTGGGGGTGACGATGAGGTGTGGAGCCTGCGTGAGGATGTCGGCCTCCAGCCGGCGCAACTCGGGGCCCGGGTCCACCCCCAGCTCCGCCACCAGGACGGCGCGGGCCTCGCGCAGGGCGGCCAGCGCCTCGCCCTGTCGGCCGGCGCGGTACCGGGCCAGGGCGAGCAGCCGCCAGGCGTCCTCGCGCAGCGGATGGGCGGCGAGGTGGCCGGGCAGGTCGGCGGCGGCCTCGTCCGGCCGACCGAGCGCGAGCAGCGCCTCGGCCCGCCGTTCCATGGCGAGCATCCGCAGCTCGTCCAGCCGGTTGACCTCCGCCACGGCCCAGCCCTCGCCCACGCAGTCCGCGTACGCGGGCCCACGCCACAGCCCGAGCGCCGCGTCCAGCGCCGCGAGGGCCGGCGCAGGCAGCTCCGCCGTCAGGAACCGACCGGCCTCGCCGACCGCCGCCTCGAAACGGTCGGCGTCCACCGCGTCCTGGGTGGTCCGCAGCGCGTACCCCGAGGGCTCGGTGACCAGGAGGCCAGATGGCTGCCGGGGCGGCCGGTCGGGCTCCAACGCCCGGCGGAGGTCGGCGACGAACGTCCGGATCGCGCCCACCGCGCGCTCCGGCGGAACCTCCCACAGGTCGTCGACGAGACGTTCCACCGGCACCACCCGGCCACCGGCGATGAGCAACCGGGCCAGCACCAGGCGCTGCCGGTGCCCCCGCAGCGGAACCGGGCCGGTCCCGGCGACGGCGGTCACCGGCCCGAGCACGCCGAACGTCACCGGTGCCGTCGGCTGCCTGGTCATGGCCTCAATCTAGCCCGCACTGATCCGACACTGACCGTCCGCTGATCACCCCCGGGCAGGCTCGATGACGTACGCCGACGACGGGCATCCCCCCGCGCCGGACCCGCTCACCAGGAAGGCTCACCCGTGCAGCCGAGGATCAACGGATTCGACTACCAGCGCGTCACCGTCGCCGACGGCGTGACGCTCAGCGCCGCCGTGGGCGGCTCCGGGCCACCGATCGTGCTGTTGCACGGCTTCCCGCAGACCCACCTCATGTGGCGGCACGTCGCGGCCGACCTCGCCGCCGACCACACCGTCATCTGCCCGGACCTGCGCGGCTACGGCGAGAGCGACAAGCCCGTGGACGGCGACGGCACCGCGTACTCGAAGCGGACCATGGCCGCCGACGTCGTGGCGCTGGCCCACGCGCTCGGCCATGACCGCTTCGCCCTGGCCGGGCACGACCGGGGCGCTCTCGTGGCGTTCCGCGCCGGCCTCGACCACCCGGCGGCGATCAGCCGGCTCACCCTGCTCGACGTGCTACCCACCCTGGACATGTGGGATGTGCTGCACGGGGTCGACGCCTCCGTCGCCTTCCACCTCTACCTGATGGCGCAGCCGCCCGGCCTGCCCGAGAAGCTGATCGCTGGCAGCCCGGACGCGTTCTTCGGCCACTTCCTCGACGTCTGGACCCGGGACCCGGACGCGCTGCCGGCCGACGTGCGCGCCGAATACCTGCGCGCGTCGCGCGAGGCGGTGACCTCGATCGTCGCCGACTACCGGGCGTCCGCGGCGATCGACGTCGCGCACGACGAGGCCGACCGGGCGGGCGGCAACCGGCTGCGGATGCCGGTGACCGTGCTTCAGCAGGACTGGGGGGCCGCTCTCGGCTACGACGCGGCAGCCGTGTGGCGGGCCTGGGCGCCGGACCTCTCGCACCAGACCGTCACCTACGGGCACTTCATGGCCGAGGAGGCGCCGGCCGTCGTGGTGGGGGCGCTACGCGGCCACGGGGAGTTGGATATCCGACACTGAATGTAACGAGCGGTCGAGGGGTGGCCGGGTTGCCGCAGACCGCCCGGCCACCCACCCCCGAATGCTCTGACCTGCGGAAATACGACGTTACACCAGGTGGACGCAAACCGGTCGGCGGTGATACACAGGCAGATATCGGCGACCAACGACGGCACGTCGGTCATCTCCTCGACCATCGTCTCTCCACCACCGCCGGTCCCGGACCAAGCCGCCCTCTCTGGTGGCCGGCAGGCGGCAGGGTCTTCGCCAGGGAGTTGCCGTGAGGTATCTGCGTAGCCGGTTCCACCAGCAGCCGTACGAGGTCGCTGTCCTGGGCATGGCGCCCGTCTGCGGCCTCCTCATGGTGCTCCTCGACGTGCGGCCGGCCTCCGTCCAGACGTCCATGCCCACGCCGCTGCAGGTCGCCTGGGAGATCGGTCTGATCACGGCGGGTGTCTGTGGGCTGCTGGGCCTGTCGTGGCCGGGCCGGCTCTCCACCGGGCTCGGCATGGAACTCGCGGCGATCCTGGTGCTCGGCACGATCACCGGCATGTACGCAGTGGCCCTGGTCGCCCTCTGGAGCCAGCAGTCCCTGGTCGCCTCGTCGTTCATCGTCGCGGTGACGGTCGGATCGCTGTGGCGGGCCTGGCAACTCGCCGTCGACCTACGCCGTCTCGTCCGTGCATGTGAATGTGTGAGCTACGAAGAACTACAGGGAAGTGCACCATGAACACCTCCCCCGCGCCAACCGCGCCGCACTGGGTGCAGGTGGCGCTCAGCGTGCTCGGCATCCTCGGCGGTTCGACCGGCCTGGCCGCGATCGCCACCGTGCTGGTCCAGCGAGGCAAGTTCAAAGCCGATGCCGCCGACACCCTCACCGAGGCCGCCCTCACCCTGGTGCAGCCGCTCCAGACCCGGATCACCGAACTGGAGGGCGAGGCGCTGCACGCCCGCACCGAGCTGGGGACGCTGCGCGAGCAGGTCAACCAGTTGCAGTTCGTCGTCCGCGTGCTGAACCGCACGTTGGACCGGTGGCGGGCGGCGATCCGCGCGCCGGACGCCACGCTGCGCAGGGTGCGCGCGGTGGTGGCGGAGTCCGACCGGATCCCCGAGTGACGCGCGCACTGTTCACTCCGCGTCGGCGCCGCGGAGCCGGCCGACGAGGTCACGTACGACCGCCCGGAACGCCGGGTCGGACTCGCCCGGGTGGTGCCCGCGCAGCGGCGGAGGCCGGCGCTCGCCGGGTGCCGGCAGCAGGCCGTCCGGATCCCGCAGCCGCCGGTCGACGCGACCGGCGGGGTCGGTGGGGTCCGGCGAAGGATCGCCGGGTCGGTGCGCGGCGAAGATCCAGCCGCCGACCGGATCGGTGTCCCGCCACAGGTTGACCCACCGCCATCCGACCCGCTCCCCCACCTGACGCAGCGTCCTGTCGTCGAGGTAGGCGGGGAAGAGCCGGGCGTAGAGGCGGTCCAGTGGGGAGCCGTAGGTCAGCAGCGCGACCCGTCGCCGCGCGGCCGGCGGCAGCCGCAGCACCGCGAGCGCCAGCAGCGCCGAACCGTGACTGTGCCCGCACAGCAGCACTCCGGCGTGCCGCTCGGCCAGGTGGCCGATCCGGTCGGCCAACTCCGGTACCGCCCGGTCGGCGTAGCTCGGCGGCGCGAACGGGTGGGCGGCCCGGGGCCAGAAGGTGCCCAGGTCCCACAGGATCCCGACGTGCCGGCGGAACCACGCCGTCCGGTACGCGAACAGGCCGCCGGACAGCAGCGCCAGAGCCACTGCGGCGACGAGGTAGGTGCCTCCCGCCAGGCCCATCCCGACCACACCGGCCGGTAGGCCGAGAACCCGCCACGCCAGCTCGTCCGGTTCGCGTCCGAACTGCCCGAGCAGACTCGTGGCCAGCCCGATCAGGGCGAGCACCGCGTAGGTGCCGGCCAGCAGGCCCAGCCACTCGGTGAACCGCGCACGGGCCACGGCCTTGGTGACCTGTCGCAACCGCACGGTCGCCCCCGGCGGCGGCGCGGGAAAATCGCGGGTGGTGATCGTCGCCGCCGCGCGGCGGCGACGCCGACGCGACAGGAGGGTCAGCACCACACCCAACAGCACCGCCGCGTCGACGTGCAGGAAGAAGGCCAGCACCGTCCAGCGGTACGGCAACGGCGGCCCGCCGTCACCGCGATATCCGCCGAGCAGCACCCCGCTCTGGTAGACCAGGCCGGAGGCGAGAGCGCCAGCCAGGCCGACCGCGATGGCCGCGATAACCGCGGCGCCCGCGCCTCCCGGCAGCGCCCGGCGACCGCGAGCGCGACCCCGTCGCCCCAACACCAGTGCACTGAGCAACACCAGCAAGGCCATCTGGCCGAACAGCGTGCCGCCCGCGATCCCGCCGTAGCCGGGGAGTCCGCCCGACGCCGGCCAGCCCCGCCCGTCGCCCACGACGACGACGAGGGTCGCCACGGTCAGGGCGGCCGCCGCCACGGCGGTGGCGCGGGCGGTCACGGTCGCCGTCCGCGCGGTCGCGGCCCGGTCGATCAGGCCGGGGACGGCGAGCAGACCGACGCAGGCCACCAGGACCGCCGCGGTGGACGCCAGCAACAGGTTCGTCCCGACCGTCGCGCCGCCGGCCCGCCGGGCCGTGAGCAGCAGCAGATCGAGTACGCCGAGCGCGGCGGCGACGTGGATCGCCCGCAACCGCTCCACCAGCGGCTCCACGGCCCAGAGCGGGCTGCCGGACAGTCGGCGACGGCGGGTCCCGAGCAGTCGCAGCAGCCCCACGGCGGCGATCGGCAGCAACGCCAACACCGCCAGCCGCTGCCCGACGTGTCGGTCGTCCAGCCCGAACAGCGTGTCGAAGGGCGCCCGGCAGGGTGTCGCGCCGAGACAACGCCAGGCGAGCAGGTCGAGGGCGACCCCGGCGATGGACACCACGTACACCAGGGTGAGGTTGAGCGCGAGGAGCCGGCTGAGGACGGTGACTCCGGCGGCGCGCTCGCCGGTGGGTCGCATCCACGCCGCCGCGTTACTGAGCATGAACGGCAGCAGCAGGACCATGGAGATCGTCCGGGCTACCGTGTCCGAGGGCAGATCACCCCAGCGGTACGCCTCGAGCGTCAACCCGTCGGGGGCGTCGCGGCCCGGCCCATCCGGCCGGTAGAAGCCGCCACGATCGTCGCCCGCGACCTGGCGGGCCGACGCCGAGCCCAGAACGACCGAGGGTTCCGCCCCCGACACGCCGTGCACGCGCAACTCCACCACGTCGGCGGATCGTGGTGGGGCATCCCGTCGCGGTGCTGACATCGGCGGGTTACCCGGGCCGCCGGGGATCGGGCCTGCCGTCCCGCCTGCTGCTGGCGGCGGAGCGCCGGAGGCCGGGCGTCCCGTCGATCAGGACGATCAGCACCAGCACCCCGGCGACGACGGCGCTGTTGGCGACGTGCGGAAGCCGCTGGGTCGCGAACCCGAACCCGATGATCGCCGGCACGCCCACCAGGCGTGCCCAGGGCCGGCTGCCGTCGACCGCCCACGCGAGCAGGATCCGGGCGGTCAGGAACAGCGCCGGGCCGACGATGCCGAGGGCCAGTTGCGCCGTCTCCTCGGTGCGGGGGTTCTCGATCGTCATCTCCATGGCCACCGAGGTGGCCAGGACGCCGGCGATCATGAGCAGGTGCAGGTAGCCGGCGAGCAGCGCCAGCTTGCTGCCGGGCGGACCGGCCGCCATGATGCTCGCGCCCAGCCGCGAGCCGGCCGGCACCAGGTAGAGCCGGGCGAGGGCCACCGCGGTGACGAACGCCAGGGCGAAGGCCAGCGTGCTCTCGACGTGCAGGCCGGCGTCGCTGTAGGCGATGCCGGCGAACAGGATCAGCTCGCCCAACGCGATGATGAAGATCTGCTGGTACCGCTCGGAGAGGTGCTCACCGTTGACCTGGAGGTCCGGCCACGAGCTGCGCCCGAGCCACGGAAACGGCCAACGCAGCCGGGCCAGGGAGTACTCCAGCACCAGGGCGAGGGTCCAGAGCACCTCCCGGGCCGGCGCGACGGCCGCGCCCACCAACCACATCGCACCGGAGATCGCGAACCAGATCGCCACCCGCAGGCTCCGCAGTTGCAGCGGGTGCCCGCGCAGCGCCGGGATCAGCAGGGCGCCCCGGCCGACGTGGATCGCCACGTAGGCGCTGGCGAACAGCGCGGCGTGCGAGCCGAACGCGGTGGGCACGGCCGCGGCCATCAGCAGGCCGCCGAACATCACCCAGAGCAGGAGTACGACGATCAGCGGCGCCCGGGGGTCGAACCAGTCCGCCGACCACGCGGTCACGAACCACACCCACCAGATCGCCGCCAGCATCACCATGACCTGGAAGCCACCGTTGACGCTGGGGTCGTCGACCACCGCCCGGGACAGCCGGGTCAACGCGAAGATGAAGGCCAGGTCGAAGAAGAGCTCCAGGAACGAGGTCCGCCGGGGGTCCTCCCGCTTCTGGAGCAGCCGCCCGGGAAGCCCGTTCGCCATCGCCCCCCTTCCCGGACGTCACCCGCCGACCCAGTCGTACCATCCGCAGGGCCCCGCTCGGGCGGGTTCCGGGGTCAGCGGGCGATCAGGTCCGCCGCCACGTTCCAGAGGCGCTCGGCGTTGCCCGGGTCGAGGGCGTACGCCGCCACACCGGTGTAGTCGGCGGGTCGCTCGGTCCGGACCGGGGCCTCGGCGCAGTCCTCGAAGTAGCGACCGCCGACGCCGTCGAGCAGCGGGGACGCGGCGAGCAGCACCGAGGTGGCGGCACCCTGCTGCGGGGTCTTCTGCCGCTCCTTCGGGGTACGCAGCCCGCCGGTGTGCTTCTGCAGCCCGGTCGCGATCGCGCCCGGGTTCAAGGCGTTGGCGTGGATGCCCTCGGCGGCCCAGCGACGGTCGGCCTCGACGGCGAGCAGGGCCTCGGCGCTCTTGGACTGCCCGTACGCCAGGAGCGGGTCGTACGGCCGGAACGCGAAGTGCAGGTCGTCGAAGATCACCGGGGAGAAGAGGTTGCCGCTGGAGCTGACCGACACGACCCGGGCGCCACCGGCGGCGGCGAGGGCGTCGTGCAGGCCGACGGTCAGCGCGTAGTGCCCCACGAAGTTGGTGGCGAACTGCATCTCCCAGCCCTCGGTGGTGCGCTCCAACTCGGGCAGCGCCATGATCCCGGCATTGTTGATCAGAATGTGCAGCGGCCCCTCCCAGCCGGCGACGAACCGGCGTACCGAGTCCTGGTTGGCCACATCCAGCTCGCGGACCGTGACCCGGTCCGCGCCGACGCTGGCCGCGATGTTCCTTGCGGCCTCCTCGCCGGCCGGGACGCGACGCACCGCGAGCACCACCTCGGCGCCGGCGGCGGCCAGGGAGCGGGCGGTCTCGATGCCGATGCCGGCCGCGCCGCCGGTGATGACGGCCCGCTTGCCGGTCAGGTCAACTCCGGCCAGCACCTCGTCGGCGGTCGAGGCGAAACCGAACGGCGTCGTGATGAGCTTGGTCATCTTTGTCCCATCTCTCTCGGAATCCGTATGCGACCCACTGTCACCCGGCCGGACGGCGATATCCGGGTTACCGGTTTTCCTGGTAGTGGCAGGACCAGGCTGGGCGGCGGCGGGCGCTCCTACGATGGGCTGGTGAGCATGGCCGGCCCGCTGGGCGAGTACCTGCGTGCCCGGCGCGAGCTGGTCGGGCCGGGTGACGTCGGTCTGCCGGCACATGGTCGCCGACGGGTGCCGGGGCTGCGACGCGAGGAGGTGGCCCTGCTCGCCGGCATCAGCGCCGACTACTACCTGCGGTTGGAGCAGGGCCGGGACCGCAACCCGTCGGCCCAGGTGCTCGAAGCGCTGGCCCGGGCGCTGCTGTTGGACACGGAGGCCACCGCGCACCTGCGCCGCCTCGGTGGGCACGCCCCGCCCGAGCGCCCGGCACGACGCCCGGAGCGGGTACCGGTGGGCATCCGGCAGTTGGTGGGTTCCTGGGCGCAAACGCCGGCCTTCGTGCACGGCCGACACCTGGACGTCCTCTTCGCCAACCCGATGGCGACCGCGCTGACACCGAGCTACCGGGTCGGGGTGAACCTGCTGCGCGAGGTCTTCCTGGGCCCGCGCGTGCCGGCGCTCTACCCGGCCCCGGAGGCGGTCGCCGCCAGCGCGGTGGCGGGCCTGCGCGCGCAGGTGGGAGCGGAGGTGGACGATCCGCGGCTCACCGAGCTGGTCGACGAGTTGACGGCCGGCAGCGAGTTGTTCCGGCGGCTGTGGGCGCGCCACGACGTCACCGCCCGCGCGGGCGGCGGGTTGCGCGTGTTCCGCCATCCGCAGGTGGGCGAGTTGGAGCTGCGCTACGAGAAGCTGACGATCAGCGGCACGACCCAGTCGCTGGTCGTCTACCACGCCGAGCCGGGCAGCCCGTCCGCCCGCTCCCTCGCCCGGCTCGGCAACGCCGTCCCCGCGCTGGACGGCTAGGGCCTGTTTCATAAGAACTGGTCGGCCTGCGGCGGGCCCGGACGACGACCGGCGGCGTTGCGGTGGTGTCCGGATACAACACCGGTATCCGGACGCCACCGCGCCTTGCCGGATCGCCGCCCGGACTCCGCCTCGGCTCGACCGCCCTTATGAAACAGGCCCTAGTCGGCCGCCCGCTCGGCGACCACCACCGAGATGCCGTCGAGGACGCGTTGCAGGCCGAACTCGAAGGCGTACTCCGGGCCGTAGGCGGCGCCGTGCTGCTGGCCGGCCGCCGTGCCGACCCGCGACGCGGTCGGGTAGCTGTCGGGGTTCAGGAACGTTTCCAGCCAGGGCGCGTGCGACTGCCACCACTGGCCGTCGGTCATGCCGGTCTCCCGTTCCAGGTCGACCACCTCGGAGGCGGCGCGCGCGGAACTCTTCACGTGCCCGAGCACGAGGGTGAGCACGGCGTCCATCTCGACGTCGGAGAGCCCGATGTCGGCGACCGCGCCGAGTTCGTGGTCGTACTTGGCCACCAGGTGCGGCCCGAGCACCGGGCGGGTGGTCACGGCCCGCACCATCCACCGGTGCCGCTGGTAGAGCGCCAGGTTGTCCCGGGCAATCCGTTCCAGCCGGGCCCGCCAGTCCCCCTCGGCGGCGGAACGCGGCATCTCGCCGTACGCGGTGTCGATCATGACGTCGACGAGTTCGGCCTTGCCCGGCACGTATGTGTAGACCGACATGGTGCCCACCCCCAGCGCCTCGGCGACCCGACGCATGGTCACCGCGTCGAGCCCCTCGGCGTCGGCGATGTCGATGGCGGCCCGGACGATCCGGTCGACGGTGAGCCCCTGCCCGGCGCCGCGGCTGGTCGGTTCCCGGGTGCGCCAGAGGATCGCCAGGCTGCGGGCCGGGTCCGCGGTCGGCTTGCGCTCAGTCGCCATGGTCCGGCCATCCTAACAACGCGGGCGTACGCGGTACGGTGCCGGCGCGGTCCACAGGTGGCGGCCCGTCGGCACCGACGGGTACGACGCGTCAAACCTCTTCGCGGGCGTCGGACAGCCGCGGTCCGGCGGCGGCCGGCACGAGGTGGCGTACCTGCGGGATGCCATCGGTCAGCTCCCGGGCCCGCGCCTCGGCCTCGCGGTCCGCGCCGGTCAACCGACCGCCGTGCTGGCGCAGGTGCTCGTCCCACGACGGCACCAGGTACACCTCGACGAACCGGCCGGTCGTCTCGGCCGGCCGGAACAGCCCCCAGCGCATCGCGCCGGTGCGCTGCCGGGCTGCGCGTACCACGTTCATCGCCGCGAGGAACGGTCCCTCCCGCTCCGGCCGGACGGTGTACCGCACCGTCACCAGCACCGGCCCCACCCACGGGTCCGGCTCGTGTTCCAGGTGCAGTTGCGGCCAGTAGGCCGCCGGTTCCCGGTTCACCGACCGCAGGTCCGGCAGCGGCCAGATCCGGCTGGTCACCGTTCCGACGAACATCAACGCCGCCGCCGTGAGGTAGGCGGGGAGCAGCCCGCCCATCTCGGCCACCAGACCCCACAGCAGCGCGCCCACGGCCTGCCCGCCGGCGAAACACACCTGGTAGACGGCCAGGCCCCGGGCCCGTACCCAGCTGGGCAGGAAGAGCTGCATCTCGGCGTTGATGTTGGCCAGCACCGTCACCCAGGCCATCCCCGCCGGCAGCAGGGCCACGAGCACCAGTGGCACCACCCGGACGGTGCCAACGACCGCCAGCGCGGCGGTGAACAGCGCGCCGGAGATGAGCAGGAGCTGGTTGGCCGAAAGCCGGGTACGGATCAGGGCCAGCAGCACGCCGCCCGCGATGGCGCCCACCCCGAGCGCGCCCAGGAGCAGCCCGTACCCGCCGGAACCCAGCCCGAGCCGCCGGGCCGCCACCAGCGGCAGCAGCGCCCACAGCGCGCTGGCCGGGATCACGAAGACCAACGCGCGGCGCAGCAGCCGGCGCACGGTCGGCGAGTGGCGTACGTAGCGGCTCCCGGCGCGCAGCGCGGCGGTGAACCGCTCGGGCACCTCGACGGCGCGGGCGTTGCCGGGCCGCCAGCGCCACAGCGCGTACGCGAAGATGGCGAACGCCAGCGCGTTCAGCCCGAACACCGGGGCGACGCCGGTCCGGGAGATCAGCACGCCGGCCACCGCCGGTCCCACCGCCCGCGCCACGTTCACACTGATCGAGCCCAGCGCGGACGCCGAGCGCAGTTGTTCCTGCGGCACCAACTCCGGGATCACCGCCGACCAGGCCGGCAGGGTGAGCGCCTGCCCGACGCCGAACGCGAAGGTCAGGGTGAGCAGCAGGGCCGGTGGCATCCGATCGGTCAGGGTGAGCAGGGCCAACGCCACCGCCACCGCGACCAGGAACAGCTGTACGGCGATCAGCAGGTGGCGGCGGTCGAAACTGTCGGCCAGCACACCGGCGGGCAGCGCCAGCAGCAGCACCGGCAGGAGGCTGGCGGTCTGCACCAGGGCGACCAGCGTGGCGGCGTTGGCGTGGTGGATCAGCAGCCACTGCGCGCCGACGGTCTGCATCCAGGTGCCGACGTTGGCGGCGAGCAGGGCCAGCCACAGGTTGCGGTAGACGGCGCCGCGCAGGGGCGCCCACGCGGAGGCCGGACGGTCCCCCGCCCCGGGCCCCGCCGTCACCACCGTCCGTCCGCGCGGAGCACGCGCTCACCGGAGACGTAGAGGTCATCGGGTCGCAGCAGCAGCAGTCGGACGACCTCGGTGGCGACCTGCTCGGGCAGGGCGTAGATCTCGTCGAGGAACTCGGCCCCGACGCGCTCCTGGAGGCGGGTCGGCATCGGCCCGGGATGCAACTGCATCACCTTGACCCGGTTGCTGTGCTGGGCCTCGGCCAGCGAGTCGACGAGGCTGCTGCCGTAGCTCTTGGTCGCCCGGTAGACCGGTATGCCGGGCCTGGGCGCCGCCAGCGCCATCGCCCCGACGTACACGATGTTGCCGTAGCCCTGCCGGTTCAGGTGCGCCAACGCCTCCCGCAACAGGAACGTGGTGCCCAGCACGTTGATCTCCACGGCCCGCCGGATGTGCTCCACGGACAGGTCGTCCAGATCACCGCCCGCCCACATCGACGCGCACGCCGCAACCCCGTCGACGGTGCCGTAGCGCCCCACCACCTCGGCGAAGGCGTCCCGGACCTGCTCGTAGGAGGAGACGTCGCAGACCGCGCCGTCGCACCCCAGCTCGTCGGTCGTCGCGGCGACCTCGGCCGGCACGTTGCCGAACACCACGACGCGGTACTCGTCGAGCAGCAGCCGGGCCACCGCGAGGCCCAGCCCGCTGGTTCCGCCGACCACCACGAACGTTCTGGCACCCATGTCGCTCCCGCCGTCGCCACCACAGGTCACACGTCGCGCGTCCTTCCCGTTTCCCGACGTCGCACACCCCGGCGCGGGTAGTGCTGGGCATACCCCGCAAAGGGGATCTGGACGGCTGGGGCCGCCCCTGGTCGGCGATTAGCGTCAGCGGCATGACCTCGGAACACCCCCGTCACCTCGCCGCCGCCCTGCGAAGGCGCGACTGGCTGATCTCCGCCTGGCCCTGGCGCGCGCTGGCCTACCTGGTCACCACCGTGCCGATCGCCGGTGTGCTCACCGTCGGGCTGCTCATCATCGGCGCGCCCCTACTGGCCGCCGCCAACGCGCTGCGACAGCACGGTCGGCCGCCGGAGATACCGCTGATGCTGTTCCTGGCGGTCGGCAGCCTCACGATGGTGGCCCTCGCGCCGCTCGCGAGCGTCCCGGTCGCCGCCGTCGAACGCTGGCGACTCGGCCTCGTGGACGGCCGCCCGCTGCCCACGTCGCCGTGGCCGGGCCTGGTCGCCCGCTACCGCAGCGCGAGCACCTGGCGGGAGGTGGCGTACCTGTTCTGGCTGGGCGGTGTGGTGCCGGTCGCGTACTGGACGTTCCTGGTGTTGGTGCTGCTGGACCTCGGGATGGTCACCAGCCCCTGGGTGGTCGGCGAGGCCGATCCGGTGGTGATCTGGCGCCCGATCGAAAGCGCCGGCGAAGCCGTCCCGTACGCGATCGTGGGTGTGTTGCTCGTCCCGGTGCTCTGCTACGCGGCGGGACTGCTCGCCGCCGCCCAGGCCACGGTCGCCCGGTGGGCGCTGGCCAGCCCCGCCGACGCCGCCGCGCTGCGCGAGGTCGCCCGTTCCCGGACCCGGCTGGTCGGCGCGTACGAGGCGGAACGGCGGCGCATCGAACGGGACCTGCACGACGGCGCGCAGCCCCGGCTGACCAGCCTCACCCTCCAACTGGGCCTGGCCCGGCTGGACGTACCCGAGGACTCCCCCGCCGCCCGGCCCCTCGCCGTGGCGCACGACCAGGCGCGGGGACTGATGGTGATGTTGCGGCAGTTGGTGCACGGCATCCGGCCGCAGAGCCTCACCGATCTCGGCCTCGCCGACGCCGTCCGCGAGGTGGCCGACGCCTCTCCCGTCGCGGTCACGGTGCACGCCGACGTCGACGGTGAGTTGCCCGAGATCGTCGAGACCACCGCGTACTTCGTGGTGTCCGAGGCGTTGGGCAACGTGGCCCGGCACGCCGGGGCGACCCGCGCCGACGTACGCCTGACCCGGACCGGCGGCGACCTCGTCGTCGAGGTGTCCGACGACGGGCGCGGCGGCGCCGACCCCGCCCGGGGCACCGGCCTGACCGGCCTCGCCGACCGGGTCGCCGCCGCCGACGGCCGGTTGCTGCTGGCCAGCCCTCCCGGCGGGCCCACCCTGGTCCGGGTGGAGCTGCCATGTCGCCGGTGACCCGGGTGGTGCTCGCCGAGGACGAGGTGCTGCTGCGCGAGGGGCTGGTCGCGCTCCTGACCCGCTTCGAGTTCGCGGTGTGCGCGGCCGTCGGCTCCGCGCCGGAACTGCTGGAGGCGGCCCGCACGCACCAGCCGGATCTCGTGCTGACCGACATCCGGATGCCACCGGGTCGGCGTGACGACGGGCTACGCGCCGCCGTCGCGCTGCGCGCCGAGCGGCCCGGCCTGCCCGTGGTGGTGCTCAGCCAGTTCGTGCAGACCGGGTACGCGGCGGCGCTGCTGGACAGCGGCGACGGCCAGCGGGTCGGCTACCTGCTCAAGGACCGGGTGGCCGAGGTCACCGAGTTCGTCGACATGCTGCGCCGCGTCACCGACGGCGGCACCGCCATCGACCCGGACGTGGTGCGGCAACTGCTGCACCGGCCCCGCGACCCGCTCGCCGCGCTCTCCGCCCGCGAACGGGAGGTGCTGGCGCTGCTGGCCGAGGGCCGCTCCAACGCGTCCATCGCCGCCCGGCTGCACGTCACCGAGGCCGCCATCGGCAAGCACGTCGGCAACATCCTGCTGAAGCTCGACCTGCCGCCCAGCGACGACACGAACCGCCGGGTGCTCGCCGTGCTCACCTATCTGCGCGCCGACCCGGTGGGCTGACCAGCGCCGGGCGATGATCGGAGCGTAGATTCGATCGGCGGTACCGCCGCCGAACCGGGCGCGGGCCAGGAGAAAGGGGTACGGCATGGCGGAGGCGCTGCGGGTCGGTCTGCTGGGGTACGGGCTGGCGGGTCGGGTCTTCCACGCTCCGCTGATCGCCGCGACACCCGGTCTGCGGCTGGACGCCATCGTGACGCGCGATCCGCAGCGGCGCGAGCAGGCCCAGCAGCACTTCCCCGACGCCCGCCTGGTGGACGACGCCGACGAGCTGTGGCGTACCCCCGAAGCTCTGGACCTGGTCGTGGTCGCGACGCCGAACCGGCAGCACGTGCCGATGGCGCGGGCGGCCCTCGCCGCCGGCCTGCCGGTCGTCGTCGACAAGCCCCTGGCCCCCACCGCCGCCGACGCCCGGGCGCTCGTCGAGGAGGCCGAGCGGCGCGGAGTGCCGCTGACGGTGTTCCAGAACCGCCGCTGGGACGGCGACTTCCTGACCGCCCGCGCGCTCGTGGAGAGCGGCGAGCTGGGTCGGGTACTGCGGTTCGAGTCCCGGTTCGAGCGGTTCCGCCCCACGATCAAGCCGGGTTGGCGGGAGCTGGCCGGGGTGGACGAGGCCGGGGGCGCCCTGTTCGACCTGGGCGCGCACCTCGTCGACCAGGCCGTGCAGCTCTTCGGCACGGTCGAGCGGGTCTACGCCGAGGTCGACCGCCGCCGCGCGGGCGCCGAGGTCGACGACGACGCGTTCGTGGCGTTGACCCACACCAACGGCGTGCGTTCGCACCTGTGGATGGGGGCGATCACCGCGCAGCTCGGCCCCCGCCTGCGGGTGCTCGGCGACCGCGCCGGCTACACGACCTACGGGCTGGACGTGCAGGAGGCCGCGCTGCACGACGGCGGCCGACCGGACCAGCCGGGCTGGGGCGAGGTCCCACCGGAGCGGTACGGCCTGCTCGGCGTCGACGGTGACCTGCGCCCGACACCGACGCTGCCCGGGGCGTACCAGAGCTTCTACGCCGAGGTGGCGGCGGCGCTGCGCGACGGCACCCCGATGCCGGTGGACCCGCGCGACTCGGCCGCCACGGTCGAGCTGATCGAGCTGGCGCACCGGTCGGCGGCCGAGGGCGCGGTGCTGCCGGTCCCGACGTCCTGAGCGTTACTTCGTCTCCTGCTCGGAGGGGGCCTTCTCCTACTCGGAGGAGGCCTCGTCCCGCTCGGAGCGGGCAATTTCCTGCTCGGAGAGAGCTTCGTCCCGCTCGGAGAGGGCATCGTCCGGCACGCGGGCGTCGTCGTCGGTCAGCGCGTCGCCCGACGGGGTGACGAGGTCGGCGAGACGGCGTTCGGCCTCCCGTACCTCCTCGTCGAGCCGAGGGTTGTCCTCGTCGGGACCCTGCGACATGAGCGACCTCCATCGCGCGCGGACCACCCCTGCCTACCCGGCCTGCGGCGGGGAATGCGCCCACGGGACCTGGCCGCGCCCGGGGTTGATCCACTCCACTTCCACGATGTCGCGGTATCCCGGCCTCGGGATGCCCCCGGATCGGCGAAGTCGAGTTGATCGAGCGCTCTCGGCTTGATCACTTGATGCTCACCAGTTCCAGGAAGCCTCTCCGAACTGGTGAGCATCAAGTGATCAAGGAAGACGAAGGGCGCGCCGATCAGGTGGGCGACTTCTCCGCGACCCACAGGCCGCGACCCTGAAGACCTATGACCAGACCACGAGTCTGTAGGACGATGACCGCCCTCTGGACCGTGGTCACGCTGACGTCATAGAGGGCGGAGAGTTCGTTGTACGTGGGCAGCCGCTCACCCGGCGCGTACTCCCCACTTGCGATGCGTGCGGCGAGATCCTCGGCCACCTCGCGGTATCCGCCAGTCGGTATGGGCATGTGAAGGTTCCTTCGTTCGGCACCTTCCATCGGATCACGCCGATCACACCCCTTCAAGACCAACATTGCCTTAGGTACTAAAGGTCTCTAATGTCAAGCGAAGGTGGTCGGTTCCTTCGTTCGGCAAACGGTGGAGCCTGACCCCGGCACCCGCTCAGGGGATTGGCGCGATCGGTTCGCCAACCTCTGGGCGGGACTCATCGTGATATCGCGAAAGGTGCCGAGCATGCCGATCGACGAACCCGTGTCCAGGGCCACCGAGCTTTTCACCGCCAAACGCGTGCTCGACACGCACTGGACGGATGCGCTCGACTCACCGTGGCGGGCAGGTGGGTGCCTGGAATGCAGAGGGCGGGACGACTGTCCTCAGCTTGAGTGGGCATCGGCCCTCGCGGCAGAGGTCGCCGCGATCATGATTCAGAAGGGGTGACCTCGGGGCGCGAAAAGGGGGTGGGGTCGAGCACCGGGTGGGCCGGGGGGCGCGGGGGGCGTTGCCGGCCCGACCCGGTGCCGGATCAGCGCTGCTTCAGCTCGCGCCAGGATGGGTGCGTACCGCGCCAGGCGTCGGCGAGGATGGTCGCCGAGGCCCGGCTGGGGCACTGCTGCACCCGCTCACGGCCCGACGCCCCACCGATCTGGGCGCGAACCTCCCAACCTTGCCCGTCAGTACGGATGTACACGTCCCGGCGCCCGCGCGGGGTCGTGTCACCGTTCCACCAGTGTTCCTCCACCTTCATTCGCCGACCGTATAGCAATTTTCGCGCCGGGGGTACGGCGCAGGTGGGCAGATACGGGGTCGATAGCCGCAATCCGGGCGCAGATCCACCTGTGTGTCGACGGGGAGGAACCGCAACGGCGGCTCCTCCCCGTCTGAGCGATGACTCAGGAGCGACTCAGATGCCGTTCAGCACACTGGCCAGGGTGTTGGCCAGCTTGTCCTGACCCGAGGGGCTGGGATGTGGCGACCCTCCCTCGGCGGTGATCTGAATGTCACCCGGCGTGAACGGTGGTGGAAGCGCCACCCGTACGGCCGGGTCGAACGGGACTCCCATCTGGATGGCCCAGTTGAGGTCGCTGATCACGCCCCGCACGGTGCCCACCCAGAGCGGGTCGATCAACGGCGACAGCATCGACACCGGTTGCGGCGGTACGTAGGTCAGCAGAGCCGCCGGCAGGTACGCCTTGAGCTGCATCCAGCCGTACTGCCCGATGTCGATGTTGGCCGGTGTGATGTCGTAGTAGAGCATCCACACCACCTTGTCGGCGCCGGCCGCCAACAGGGAGTTGACGATGAAGGTGGCATCGGCGCTGACGCCGGCGTACTGGCTCGGGCCGTCGTAGCGGGGCACCTGGACGTTGATGTAGTAGTCCTCGCCGACCGGCAGGTCGAGCCAGAAGTTGCAGCCGCCGCCGTTGGTGACGATGCCGGCCTTGCCACCCTGGGCCGCCCACTCGAAGCGGAACACGCCGTACGGGTCCAGGGTTTCCGCCGCGAACTCGTAACCCCGGCACTTCGCCAGCCGGGTCAGCACCGTCGTCCAGTTGGTGTTGTTCACGCCGCCGGTCGTGACGTGGTACGCGTCGTGCTTGTCGCTCTTCGCCTTGGCGATGCGGGCCGTGGCGAGACCGAGCGGACTGGCCACCCGGGCCCACGGGTTGCCGCACGAGTCGGGGCCGGCCCGGCCGGCGATGATGTCGCCGGTGCCGTACCCGGTCCGGGCGTAGTTGTCGTAGTCGACGATGCTGCCGTTCATGTCGTAGTAGCGCCGGGCGTAGCTGTAGACGCCGTTGTTGCCGGGCATGCCCCGATCGTCGAACGAGGTGTTCGGGCAGCCGGGACCCATGAACCCAAAGCCGAACTGGTGGTGCGACGAGCTGATCGAGTCGCCGGTGACGGTGAGGACGGTGTCATCCTCGACGGTCTGCACCTCGCGGCAGCGGATGCGGTCCTTGTTGGCGTCCACGAGGGTGGGGTTGCCGTTGACCTGCGGGCAGCCGGTCGGCGGCGGCGGTGGCGGCGACCCCGGCCCGCCGGTGGGCCAGGGCGGCCCGTCGGTGGGGTCGGTCGGGTTGCTGGGTGACGACGACCCACTGGGTGAGGCGCTGCTCGACGGTGAGGAACTGCCCGACGGCGACGCGCTGCCCGACGGCGACGCACTGCCGGACGGCGAGGCACTGCCCGACGGCGACGCGCTCCCCGAGGGAGACGAGCTACCCGACGGCGACGCACTCCCCGAGGGAGACGCACTCCCCGACGGCGACGAACTGCCCGACGGCGACGAGCTACCCGACGGCGACGCACTCCCCGAGGGAGACGCACTCCCCGACGGTGACGCGCTGCCCGACGGAGACGCGCTGCCCGAGGGGCAGGGCGTGCCGCTGGGCGACGAGGTGGGCGAACCGCTGGGCGAGGCCGGCGATGTCGGCGCTGTCGCGGTCGCGGCGGGGGCGCGCTGGGCGACCGCCTGGGCCGTCACCGGCGGTCGGGTCTGCCGGGTCGGCGACGCCGACGCCGAGGCCGACGCCGACGCCGAACCGGTCGGGGTCGGGCAGTCGTCGGCTGCCGCCCGGTTCTGGGTACGGATCTGCGCGAGCCGCGCCTCGACCTCCGCCGGGAGCTTCCCGCCCGGCTTGACGCACGGGTCGAGCAGCCAGGTCGTACCCTCCAACTCGCGGGTGCAGGGCGCCGCGTCGTACGACTCGGACGCGGGGGCGGCGCTCGCCGGGGTGGGTGAGGCGCCCCCGGCGGTCGGGGCCACCACCGCGGTGAGCGTGGCCACCGCCAGCGCCATCCCGGCGGCGAAGAGAACGTTCTGGAACGACCTCGTGGGTCGTGCTCCTGGTGGTCCGCTTGGATCCAACTGGCTCATTGCCGTCCTCCAGGGACTGAGTGCACCGGTAGGTTGTTACCGCACGGTAGGGACGCGCGCGGTAACCCGGTAGATCAGTCGGCCTTACCTACTGTCGAGCGGGGATCGCTCGCGGTGACCCTCTGGCGTACGCCCGACCGTCTCGTGACCGAGCACGACGGCCAGCTCCCGGCGGTTGCGGACGCCCAGTTTGGTGAAGACCCGGGCCAGGTTGTTGTTCACGGTGTTGACCGACAGTCCGAGCCGGTCAGCGATGCTGCGGCTGGACAGGGCGACCGCGAGCAGCGCGACGTCCCGCTCGCGGCGGGTCAACGTCGCCTGCTCGACGCCCGGGGCGGTCGCGGCGAGCAGCGGTGTCCGTACGCCCCGGCAGGCCTCGGCCAGCGTCGCGGCCCGCTGCGCCACCGCCAGTCGAGGTCGACCCCGTCGGGCGTACGCCCGGGCGGCGACGCCGACCGCCTCGGCGGCGAGCAGCGTGTGCCCGCGGGCGACGAGGTCGTCCGCGGCTGCCTCCAGGGCCGGCCCGTCGTCGTGGAGCAGACCGTCGACCGCGTCGGCGAGGGTCGACGCCAAGCCGCCGAGCTGGTCGGCGAGGGTACGCAGCCGGTCCCGGACCGGCTCCGGGGCGCCGAGGCGCGCGCACTCGTAGAGCGCCACCGCCTCGATGGTGGGCTGCTCGCTGCCCCGGGCCAGGTCGGCCGCGTGCCGGGCGGTACGGATCGCCGCGGTGAGGTCCCCCTCGGCGACCTGCACCCAGGCGCGGTTCAGCTCCACCCAGGCGTGGAAGATCCGGTTGGCGGTCCGCTCCCGGGCGTCTGCGGCGGCCAGCCAGCGCCGCGCGCCGGACAGGTCGCCGGCCAGGGCCCGTACGCCGGCCAGCTCGGCCCAGTACGTCCGTACCAGGTGGTACTGGTCGTTCTCCTCGACCAGGGCGATGGCCTCGCGCAGGTCTGCCTCGGCGGCGTCGAGCTGCCCCTGCGCCTTGCCGATGATCCCCCGGAACCCGGCCCACACGGCCACCATCCCCCGCGCGTCGCTGGCGACCGCCGCGCGGTAGCCCTCGTCGGCCAGCTCGACGGCCTCGGCCAGCTCACCGGCGGCGTACCAGGCGTAGCAGAGCCCCAGCCCGACCTGGGCCTCGTTCCAGGGCAGGTGTTCGGGCGCCGCGGCGAGCACGGCCCGGCCCCGCCGCGCCAGCTCCGCCGCGAGCCCGAGCCGGCCGAGCATGCCCGCCGCCGAGGCCGCGCCCATGGTCGCCCAGCTCGCCGCGCGTACGCCGGTGTCGGCGCGGGCGAGCACGGCCTGACCGACCGCCAACGCCGCCTCGCACCGGCCGTCGTAGAACAGCACCCACGACCGGGTGGCCTCGGCCAGGTCGTGGCCGGGCGAGCCCTCCGGCACCATTCGCAGCGTCTCGTGCGCCTCGTCGATCCGGTCCAGACCCCAGTAGAGCAGCCCGGCCCGGGTGATCGCCCAGATGGCGAGCCGCTTGCTGCCCGGCGGCGGGGCCGGCGGGAGCATGTCGAACGCCTCCTGGCTGCGCGCCTGGTACTGCAGCACCCGGGCCAGCAGCCACTGTGCCTCCCAACCCGGCCCGGCGTCGTACGCCGTGCGGGCCAGCCGCTCGGCCAGGTCGATGTCGAACCGGTCGATCGCCTGTCGGGCGGCGGCCAACGCGATACCCGGGTGCCGGACGCTGCCGGAGCGCAGCTGCCAGACACCGGCGACCAGCGCGTCGTCGCGGCGGCGCAGCGGCATGCTCGCCAACACGTCGGCGAGCTGCCCGAACACGGTCCGGGAACGGCTGGCGGGCATGCTGGCGCGCAGCGCCTCGCCGTAGAGCGGATGGGCCATCCGCAGGGCCGTACGCGCGCCGGAGCGTTCCGCGACCACCATGCCGCTGCGCTCGGCCGCCTCGATGGCGGTCGGGTCGACGAACCGTTCCAGCAGGGCCAGGGAGAGTGGTTCGCCGCAGGCGACCACCTCCAGCACCTGCCGGGCCGCCGGTTCGAGGGCGCGCAGCCGGGCGCTGACCAGCTCGGCGAGCCGGGGGCTGCCGGAGGCGGTGCCGCGCCAGCGCCAGACGCCCCGCACCTCGTGCAGGCCGCCGGTCTCCATCGCGTCGGCGAGCAGCTCCCGCAGCAGCAGCGGGTTGCCGTCGGCGAGCTGCCGCAGCCGGCGGCGGCTGAGCGCGTCGAGCGGACCGGGCGCGGCCTCGTCGAGCAGATGGTCCACGGCGGTGGACGGCAGCGGACGCACCTCCAGGCGCCGACCGGAACCGGTCCACAGTGAGGTGAGGGCGTCGGAGAGGGGTTCGCCCGCGCGGACCGTCGCCACCGCCACCGCCAGACCGTGCACGGCGAGCTGGTGCAGCAGCCCGGCGGACGGTTCGTCGAGCAGGTGCGCGTCGTCGATCCCGATCATGACCGTGCGTCCGGCGCTGCGCCGGGCGAAGTCGCGTTCCACGGTGACGACCAGCCCCATCGGGTCGGCGTGCGGCCGGGTCGGCGCGGGGATGAGGTGCGAGACCGCGCCGAACGGGATCGAGCGGGCGGCGCCGGTCGCCGACACCCAGTGGCACTCCACACCGCTGTCAGCGGCGCGCGCCAACGCCTCCCGCAGCAACCGCGTCTTGCCCACGCCGGCGTCGCCCACCAGCACCAGGCCGGGCACCCGCGCCGCCACGACGTCCTCGATGGTCTTCAGCTCGACGTCGCGGCCGACGAGTGTCCATTCC
Organism: Micromonospora sp. NPDC049801; assembly: GCF_040656575.1. Lineage (NCBI taxonomy): Bacteria > Bacillati > Actinomycetota > Actinomycetes > Micromonosporales > Micromonosporaceae > Micromonospora > Micromonospora sp. NPDC049801. Next base: position 333,689 of record NZ_JBFAMS010000002.1, read on the forward strand.
CCACGTCCCGGCATGACGACCCTCACCTCGCCCTCGGGGCAGCCCTGCCGTCCACCCTATGGGCAGTCCCGACACTTCCGCTCGACAGCGGTCGATGCGGTCAGGACGAGCTGGTGAGCAGGTAGTCGTCCGCCTCCGGGCTCCACCGCAGGTCGACCGCGCCGCTGGTGGCGGCGGCCTTGCAGAACTGCAGGAAGCTGCGGTAGCCGAGCTTCTTCTCGCTGAAGTCGGGCCGCACCCGGCGGAGCTGGTTCTTCAGGCCGGAGAGCGCCACCGGGTTGCCGGCGCTGCCCAGGTCGCCCACCACGCCCCGGAGCAGGCCGAACGCCACCTCCCGGTCGCCGTGCTCGGGCAGGGACACCTCCGGGTCACCCTTGGCGGGCCCCTCGGCCAGGTCGACCACGTTGTGCTCGGCGAGGTGGCGCAGCAGCTCGCCGAAGGTACGGAAGCCGTAGTCGGACTCGCTGAAGGTCGGGTCCTTGCGCAGCAGGGTGCGCTTGAGCCGGGAGGCGGTCACCTCGCCGCTCGCGCTGCCCTGCAGACCGGCCACCGTCTGGGCGACCTGCACGGCGAGCGTGTCGACGTCCCGGCCGGGCTCCTCCCCCACCGGCGGCTCCTCCACCTCCGGCTCCCGCTGCTGCTCCGGCCCGGTCGGCCGCTGGTCGGGGCCGGTCTGCCGGACCGGCCGGGCATGCCGGGCGCGGACGGGCGGGATGTCCACGCCCTCCAGCCGGTCGTAGTACAGGAACTCGTCGCAGGCCGGTGGCAGCAGCGCCGACGTGGACCCCTCCACCCCGACGCCGATGACCCGCTTGTTGAGCTCACGGAGCTTGTGGACGAGCGGCGTGAAGTCGCTGTCGCCGCTACAGATGACGAAGGTGGAGATGTAGTCGCGTTCGAACGCCAACTCGATCGCGTCGACGGCCATCTTGATGTCGGCGGCGTTCTTGCGGGACGCCCCCATCCGCTGCGGGATCTCGATCAGCTCCACGTGGGACCGGGTGAGCATCCGGCGGTCCTCGTCGAAGTACGACCAGTCGGCGTACGCCCGGCGCACCACGACCCGCCCGCGCTCGGCCAACGCGTCGGCGATCGGCCGGAAGTCGAAGGCCCCGCCGCCACGATGGTCGCGGGCCCCCAACGCCAGGTTCTCGTAGTCGAGGAAGAGGGCGATCCGATCTTCGTGCTCCACGCGGCCCAGCGTACGCCCGCTCCGGCTCAGCGGGACGCAGGCGAGGCGCGACACCGCCGCCGTCCTTTCGTCCAATTCTTGCGGCTTTACAGTCGTCTCTTTTCGTTCGCTGATTGATGTCTTGCAGGAGACTGCGGGGTGCTGCATCATGACGCTCAATGTCGGGCGTCCAGGGGAACGCCGGGCGGACCTCCACCACCACCCACCCAGGAGGGTCACCGATGTCTCGCAGCATCCTGCCGGCGCGCCGACGCCCGGGCCGCCGCCCGGTCGCCACCGCCGTCGCGCTCGCGACCGGCCTCGCCGTGCTGGTCGCCGGACCCACCGTCGCCGCGGCCGGCCCGGCCACGTCACCCGGCACGCAGCCGGTCGTCACCCGGGCGGCACTCGATCCGGCGCTGGTCGCCGGGCGCGGGGCCGACGTCGACTTCGTCGAACAGGAGGCCGAGAACGCCCGCACCAACGGCGAGATCATCGGCCCCGACCGGTCCGCCTACACCCTGCCCGCCGAGGCGTCCGGCCGCCGGGCCGTCCGACTCACCCCGGGCGAGTACGTCGAGTTCGTCCTGCCCAGCGCCGCCAACGGGATCACCGTGCGGTACAGCATCCCGGACGCGCCGTCCGGCGGCGGGATGACCGCGCCGCTGACGGTCGCCGTCAACGGCAAGCACGTGCGCACCATGACGCTGACCTCGCAGTACTCGTGGCTCTACAACCAGTACCCGTTCACCAACGACCCGCAGGCCGGCCTGCTGCACCCGGACTGGTGGATCACCGAGTGCCAGTGCGTGCCGTCGGCCACCACGCCGTACCCGAGCATCACCACGCCGTTCCGGCCCACCCACTTCTACGACGAGCAGCGACTGCTGCTCGGGCGCACCTACCGGGCCGGTGACAAGGTCCGGCTCACCGCGCCGACCGGCACCGCCGCCGCCTGGACGGTCATCGACCTGCTCGACTCCGAACTGGTCGCGCCGCCGCGGGTACGGCTGCTCGCGGCGAACGTCCTCGCGTTCGGCGCCGACCCGACCGGCCGACGGGACTCCGCCGACGCGATCGACAAGGCCATCGCCTTCGCCCGCCGCACCCACCTGAAGGTGTACATCCCGCCGGGCACGTACCAGGTCAACCGGCACATCATCGTCGACGACGTGACGATCGAGGGCGCCGGCAACTGGCACACCATCATCAAGGGCCGCGAGGTCGCCCTGTCGACCCCCGCGCCGGACGGCTCGGTGCACACCGGCGTCGGGTTCTACGGCCGCGACGCCGCCGACGGCGGCAGCCGCAACGTGCACCTGTCCGGCTTCGCCATCGAGGGCGACGTCCGCGAGCGCATCGACACCGATCAGGTCAACGCCATCGGTGGCGCGATGAGTGACTCCACCATTGACGGGCTGCACCTGCGGCACACCAAGGTCGGCGTGTGGTTCGACGGGCCGATGCGCAACGTCCGGATCACCAACACCATCATCGTCGACCAGATCGCCGACGCGCTCAATTTCCACACCGGCGTGACCGACTCTCTCGTCGCGCACACCTTCGTCCGCAACACCGGCGACGACGGCCTGGCGATGTGGTCGGAGAAGACCGCCAACGCCCGCAACACGTTCGACCACAACACCGTGCAGTCTCCGACGCTGGCCAACGGCATCGCCATCTACGGCGGCACCGACACGACCGTCTCGCACAACCTCGTCGCCGACCCGGTCCGCGAGGGCAGCGGCCTGCACGCCGGCGCCCGCTTCGGCGCGGAGCCGTTCGCCGGGTACCTGCGGTTCACCGGCAACACCACGGCCCGTGCCGGCACGTACGAGCTGAACTGGAACATCGGGCTCGGCGCCATCTGGATGTTCGCGCTGGACCGCAGCATCGACGCGGCCATCGAGGTCACCGGCGACGCGTACCTGGACAGCACCTACAACGCGATCATGCTGGTCAGCGACTGGCCGGTGAAGGACCTCTACTCGATCACCAACGTGCGCTTCCGCGACGTCCGGGTCGACGGCACGGGCACCTCGGTGGTCAGCGCCCGCACGGCCGGCTCTGCCTCGTTCGCCAACGTGGACGCCCGCAACGTGGGCGCGGTCGGCGTCAACAACTGCGGGTCGTTCCACTTCACCCCGGCCGGCTCGGAGTTCACACTGACCGACCTGGGTGGCAACGACGGCGGCTGGCTCGCGCCGTGGCTGCTGCCCAACACGATCACCTGCGACGACCGGCCGCCGGTCGCACCGCCGCCGCCTCCGGCACAGTGGTGAACGCGGTGGGCGGCCCGGTCGACCGGGCCGCCCACCGCCGTCTAACGCGTGCGGACGTACGCCAGCGGCACGGTCGTCGGCTGGCCGTCCCAGGAACCGCGCAGGGTGACGCCCCGAACCTCGCCCGCCCCGGCGACCGGCCGGCGGACGACGACCAGCTCCACCGCGTCGGTGACGATGACGGTGTCGTCCCCGTCGACGACCCGCCGGACCGCGCCGACCTCCGGCACGTCCCCGCCGCCGTCGACGTCGATCGTCATCGCCGGCGCTCGCACCTCGCGCCGACCGTCGACCTCGAAGTACTGCTCCGCCTGGCCGGCGCCGCTCAGGACGGCGTGGGTCAGCGCCGCCGCGTACACCGGGTCGGCGCAGGCGTCGTACACCCAGCGGCGGCCGAGCGCCGAATGATCGGTGGTACCGACCAGCCACTCGTCGGCGTCGTCGAGCGGCGCGGCGCGGTAGGTCAGTGGAACCTGGTGGACCGGCCCGTCGGCGGCGGAGACCAGGATCGTCTCCACGCCGACCTCGCCGGCCGGGTCGTCGAAGCGGTACGCCCCCCTACTCACCACCTCGACGCCGGCCGGTCCCCGGTACCAGGGTCGGTCGGGCAGCCAGGTCGTCAGCAGTTCGAGCTTCGTGGGGCGCAGTGTCGCCCGGTGCAGCAGTGCCATGCGTCCGGAGCCTAGTCAGAACCCCGCGCACGGGTTGCCGCCCACGGTGCACCCCTCTGGCTCCCGGGCCTTGGGTCGGCTGTCGCGGACGTCGAAGCGGATCGTCCGCGACCCGCCGGCCGGCAGGGCCGCGCCGGTGAGGGTGAGCACCTGCCCGTCCCGGGACGAGTCCGCCCCGTCGACGTCGTCCACGCTGCTGCCCTCGGCCAGGGTCACCACCACGACCCACTGCTCGACGGGCGCGGGCCCCGGATTGTCCACCACCACCTCCCCGGTGTAGCCGAACAGCCGACTGGAGGCGGTGTCGTACCGCGCGACCACCGGGGGCGGGGGCGGCGGCCCGGTGGGAGTGGAAGTGGGCGACGGCTTCGCCGACGCGGTACGCGTCGGACGGGCGCTGGTCGGCGTCGCGGTGCGCGACGGGCGTGCGGAGGCCGTGGCCCTGGGTTGTGTGGTCGGCGTCGCCGCCACGACGCTCGGTTGCGGTGGCGTCGGGGTCGGCGACGAGGTGGGCGCGGTCACCGGGTTCGACTCGTCCGGCAGCGTCAGCCACGTTATTGCCCCGGCCGCCAGCAGCACCCCGACGAGCCCGACGACGACCGTCCGCCGCCGACGCCGAGCCGGACCGGTCGCCGCCGCGATCACCGGCAGTTCGGTGGTCATCCCGGCCTCGCCTCGGCGCAGGTCGACCTGCTGGAACGCGAGCCAGTCCAGAATGGCCGGCAGACGCACGGTGAGCGCCTGACGCAGTTGCTGGTCGCGGGCGTCGCGCTGCTCGTCCGACCAGGCGCCGTGGGTCGGCACCTCCCGCACGGCCAGCCGACTGCCCTCTCGGGTGGCGGTGACGGTGCAGGTCAGCTCGGTGAGCCGGCCGGCCTCGTCGCAGCGCAACGCGAGCAGCTCCGGCACCTGCCGCTCGGTCACCTCGACCTCGACGTCGGCGTCGAAGCCGGGCAGGTCGGCCGTGTGCAGCCGCAGCCGGTCCGGTACTCCCTCCACCATGTCCGCCTCGGCGAACCAGCGGCCGAGCAACTCCCGATCCGTCAGTGCGAGCCAGACCCGGTCGGACGGGTGGGACAGGTCGACGTGCGCGCCGATCTCGATCACGGCGAGACTCTAACGGGTGGCCAGGAGACTCCGGGGTCGGAGGCCGGCTCAGCCCCAGCGGCCCGCCCGCTCGACGGCCTCCGTCAGCGCCACCCGGGCGGCGGTGCTCAGCTCGACGACCAACTCGGCCGCCGGCACGTCCCGGGCGAGAGGGTGCGCCTGCCCGGCCCACAGGTTCGCCACCGAGGCGTCGCCGTCGCGTCGGGCGGCGGCGAGCAGCGGACGGGTCAGGTGCAGCACCTGCGGGTAGCCGACCGGCGCCTGCGCGTCGTGCGTCCGCAGGAAGTCGTTGACCACGCCACGGGCCCGCTTGCCGGTGTAAGCCCGGGTCAGCGCGGTCGGGGCGACGCTGGCCACCGCCGCGCGGTGCATCGGCGAGCTGCCCGCCTCCGGGCAGCGCAGGAACGCCGTACCGACCTGCGCCGCGACCGCCCCGGCGGCCAGCGCCGCCGCCAGCGCGGGGCCGTCGGCGATGCCGCCCGCCGCCACCAGCGGACGGTCACCTCCGGCGACCAGCCGGAGCAGCGGCAGCAGCGCGTAGTCGTCGTCGTCCGGCATACCGCCGCGGTGCCCGCCGGCCTCGGTGCCCTGCACGATGACGGCGTCGACGCCCAGGTCGGCGGCGGCGGTGGCGGCGTCCGGTCGGGTGACCGTCGCCCACACCTCGGTGCCGCGCTCCCGCAACGCCGTCACGGCGGCGCGGTCGGGCAGTCCGAACGCGAAGGACACCACCGGCACCGGGTCCGCGAGGAGCGCGGCCAGCTTTTCGGGGTACGCGTCGTCCCCGCCCGCCGGATCGCCGAGCGTCACCCCGAACTGCTCGGCCTGCGGCGCGAGCCGCCGCGCGTACGCCGAGACGGCGGCCTCGTCGACCCGACCGTCACCGGGGAGGAAGACGTTGACCCCGAACGGCCGGTCGGTACGGGCGCGCACCGCGGCGATGTCGGCGACCAGCCGGCCGGTGTCGATCATGCCGGCGGCCAGGAACCCGAGTCCACCGGCGGCGGAGACCGCCGACACGAGATCCGGCGTGGACGGGCCGCCGGCCATCGGGGCGGCGACGATCGGGTGGCGTAGCGCGGACAGCACGGACATCCACCCATCCTCCCGTACCGCGCCGGTCTGCCCCTCAACGTCGGTCGGTGTGCCGCCGCCACAGCAGTCCGGCCACGGCGAGCAGCGCCAGCAGCGTCCCGGCGCCGGCCGCCAGCGACCACACCTGGCCGCCGCCGATACCGGCCGCCTGCGCCGCCGGGCTGGCCGCGGCGGGCGACGGCGGGGCCGCCGTGGTCGACTCCGCGGGATGAGCGGCGGGGGCCACCGTCGCGGGGTACCGCAGGATCGTCGGGCGGCTGCCGGCCGGCTGGTCGGCGGACTCGGAGACGGTGAGCAGCGACCGGCCGTCCCGGCTGTAGGTGATCGACTCGCCCTGCGGCTCGTCCGGCAGCGGCGTGATCCGCGGGGTACCGCCGGTCAGCGCGCCGACCAGGTCGTCGCCGGCCACGTCGTACTCGAACGCGTCGGCGTAGCTGCGTAGCACCACCCGGCGGCCGTCCGGCGCGCTCGCCGCGCCGGTCACGACGCTCCGGCCGAGAAACGAGTACGGATTGCTGGTAGTTGTCGACGGCAGGACCACCTTGCCCACGGAGGCCAGCGGCGTGGTGGCGCCCGGCTTCAGCGCGGTGGTCGGGGCGTACAGGACGACGGTGCCGCTGCCACCCTTGGTGATGATCAGCGGACGGCCGGACGCGTCGATCAGCAGCGCCTCCGCGTCGTGTGGATTGTCCGGATACGTCATCCGGTGGAGCACCGGCCGGTCCGCGCCCGGCGCGAGCCGCCACAGCGCGATCGTCTCGCGGTTGCGGTCGTTGTCACCGATGTCGGCCACCCAGAGGGTGCCGTCCCGGCCGACGGCCAGGTCCTCGGTGTCCCGGGGCCGGGTGGGGTAGCTGACGGTCCGCGCCACCGCGCAATTCTTGTCGAGGAAGAAGATCCGTCGGCGGGCCTCGTCGTCGGCGCCGTCGTTGACCACGACGTACCCGTCGTCGGTGGTGACCATCCCGGACAGCTCGTTGAGCCGCTCGTCGCGGATCTCGCACACCGGGTCGCCCGCTTTTGCGGCACCGGCCGCCGCCGGAGCCGCCGGTAGGGCCACGGCCAGCGACGCCGCGCCCGCGACGAGAGTCGCCACCGCCGTCGTGCGGACGCGCCGCCCCCGGGTCAGCCAGCCGCGTACCCGCATCGTCCGCCTCCTCGTCGCGGCCGGTGGCCCGGCCGTCCCGCCCATCCTGGCCGATCGGGGACGGCGACGGCGACCAAGCGCGCGGACCCGACGGCATCCGCGCTCCGGGCCGCGCCGCCGTGCCCGCACCGCACCCGGCTCTGTCGTACCCGTGGTCCATGATCGTGTCGTCGCAGCGCCGCCGACGCCGGCCGCGCGCGCACCACCCTGCATTCTTCTCAACGTGGGAGGCCGTGACGTGACGAACGCCGACGAAGCCGACTGGCGGCGGCGCAGCGTGGTGGCGGTACTGCCGCCCGCCCGCTCCCGCAAACTGGCGAAGGTGCCCTTCGTCGAGCTGGCCGACGGACGTCTGCAGGGCGTGGTCTCCAGCGGGTCGGACGTCGAGCGGGTCTACGTCTCGTCGGTCGCGGCCGGCACCCACGCCTACCAGTGCAGCACCAACAACAACCGACCGTGCGGGGGCTTGCGCGCCACCCCGTGCAAGCATCTGCACGCGCTCGCGGACGAGGCGCTCCTCCAGTACGGCGTCGACCGCGTCGCCCGCTACCTGCGGGTCGACGTCGGCGACGGGGTGGCCAGCGGAGCGGAGCTGCTGGCCCGGCTGGACGGTCAGCCCGAGCCGGCGTCGGCGGCGGTGGTGTTCAGTCGCTTCCTGCGCCACCTCGCCTACCTTGAGGTTCCCGTCAGCACGGCCCCGCTGCCCGAGCTGCACTGGTTCCCGGCGACCCGGGCCGCCCGCTGATGCGCGGCGCCCAGGTCGCGCCGCTGCGTACGGCCCCGGCCGGGTTGACCGACGCGCTCGATGTGGTGGCCGGCTTCGACGACGCCCTCATCGACGGTTTCGGCCGGGTCGGCGAGCGGGGCGCCTCCGCACTGGCCGCGTTCGCCGACGCGCTCACCGGCACGCCACTGGGTGGCCCGGTGGCCGTCGCGGTGGACGCGGTCGTCGCCGGGTCGGTCGCCCCGCAGCACCTCGCCGCGCTCGCCGGAGCGCGCTCGGCGCTGCTCGGCGCGGCACACGACGCCCTGCTCAGGCAGCTCGACGAGACACTCGGCCGCACGCGGTCGTCGTGGACGACACCGACCAGCGTGCCTCCCGAGGCGCCGGCCGCGCTCGCCGGCGCGCGGGCGTGGTGGCACGAGGTGGCGCTCACCGGCTGGCGGGGCGTCGACCACGAGCTGCTCTCCGTCGCCGCCGGGGTGGTCGAGACCAGCCTCCTCGTGCCGGAGCTACGACGCGTCGCGGTGCTGCTCGACGGGCTCGCCGCCGAGCTGCGGGCCTGCGTTCCGGTCGCCACCATGGCGCGGGTGCCGGCACGCCGGTGGGCCGATCTCTGGGCTCGCGGGGTCCTGCTCGCCGAGGGCACGCCACCGCCCGAGGCGACGCCCTCGGTCTCCGGGCGGCTGTTGCCGCTCGGTGTGGACGTGCACAGTCACGACACCGCGGTGCAGATCCAACTGCACGCCATCCTGGAGCCGGCGGACGGCGGCCCGGCGCGGCTGGTCCGCACGGCGGTCACCGCGGCGAAGGTCGACACCATCGTCGGTCCGGCGATCTGGCGGCTGTTGTCGCACCATCCGGCGCTGCTCACCGCGCTGGCCGACAAGCGGGCGTTGACCGTGACCGACCTGCCGCTGCGCGGCGGCGACCTGGGCTGGGTCGACGACCGGGTCCGGCTCGACGAGCCCGCCGACCCGTTCGCCACTGCCCGGGTCCTGTTGCCCGCGGCGACCACGGCCGCGACCGACCCCCTGGATCGACACCCGGCGGGCATCGCCGAGCCCGTCCTCGTGGAAGGGCCCGTGATCCGGGACGAGGCCGGCACCCTCGCCGTCGAGGTGGACGGCGAACGGATACCGCTGGCCGTCGACAGGTTGCCGGCCGCCGGTCCGCTGACCGTCGACCTGGTCGCCACCGCGTCCGCCAGCCTGGGGCTCCTGCGCTGGGACGACGACCGGTGGCAGCTCCAGCCGTTGGCGGTGCTGGGCACGGTGAAGCGGCGAACGGTGCCGGCGCACAACGGCGACTGGGCGTGCGGCGTCACCGATCCGAAGATCGCCAAGGAGGAGGCGCGGGCGGGCGACGCCGTGGCCGTGCTGCGCGAACGCGCGGGACGGTTGCTGCGCCGATGACCACGCCGATCCCCACCGGCGGGTTCGCCGACGCCAACCGCCGTCAGGTTCTCTACTGGCGGCTCTTGTCCCGCCTCTTCGACCGCGACGAGCAGCCCAGCCTGGAGTCGGCGAGCGTCGCCGTGGTCGACGACCTCGGGCTGCCCGCCGCCCTGCTGGATCCGGCCGTCTCGGTGGACACCATCGTCCAGCGCTTCCCGACGCTCGCGGCCGAGCTGCGCGGCCTGCTCACCCCCACCGACGCCGAGCCCGACGCCACCGGACCCGACGCCATCGGGCCTCGGGCCGTTGGGTCGGACAGCGGGCGGGACGACGCTGAACCGGACGACGCTGAACCGGACGACGCTGAACCGCACGACGCTGAACCGGACGACGCTGAACCGGACGACGCTGAACCGCACGACGCTGCGCCGCACGACGACGGGCCGCGCGCGGATTCGGCCTATCTGCCCGGTGCCGCCGAGGTACGCCGCGCCGCGCTCGTGTCGAAGGTGCTGCTGAACGTGTTCGCCACCGGCTCCGGCCCGGTCAGCGCGACCCAGCTGGCGCGGTGGCAGTCCGATGCCGGCTGGTTCGAGCAGGCACTCGGCTGCGAGCCCGGCGAGCTGCGCCGTCAGAGCGGCGGGCTGGGCGGCACCCTCGCCGGGCTGGAGGGTGACCTGGTCCGACGGATGCACCTGCGGGAGGTGCTTGCCGACCCCGCGCTGGCCAGCCAGCTGACCCCGAGCATGTCGCTGATCGAGCAGTTGCTACGGGACAAGGCCAACCTGTCCGGACTGGCGCTGGCGAACGCCAAGGCGTTGATCCGGCGCTTCGTCGACGAGGTCGCCGAGGTGCTCCGGACGCAGGTGCAACAGACGAGTGTCGGCGCGCTCGACAGGTCGGTGCCGCCCAAGCGGGTGTTCCGCAACCTGGATCTCGACCGGACCATCTGGCAGAACCTGACCAACTGGAGTCCGGACGACGAGCGGCTCTACGTCGACCGGCTCTACTACCGGCACACCGCACGGCGCACCACTCCGTCCCGGCTCATCGTGGTGGTCGACCAGTCCGGCTCGATGGTCGACGCGATGGTCAACTGCACGATCCTCGCCTCGATCTTCGCCGGCCTGCCGAAGGTGGACGTGCACCTGATCGCGTACGACACCCGGGCACTAGACCTCACCCCGTGGGTGCACGACCCGTTCGAGGTGTTGCTGCGTACGCAGCTCGGTGGCGGCACCGACGGCACGGCGGCGCTGACGCTGGCGCGGCCGAAGATCGCCGAGCCGAAGAACACGGTGCTGGTGTGGATCTCCGACTTCTACGAGGTCAACCACCAGGCGGTCTTCGACGGCCTGCAGGCCGTCCACCGCTCCGGCGCCAAGGTCATTCCGGTGGGCTCGGTCAGCAGCTCGGGCCAGCAGAGCGTCAACCCCTGGTTCCGGCAACGCCTGAAGGACCAGGGCACCCCGGTCATCTCCGGCCACATCCGCAAGCTCGTCGTCGAGCTGAAGAACTTCCTCACTTAGGAGAGCACCCCCTCATGTCCGAGATGTTGCGCGCCCCCGCCGAGGTCACGTACGCCGACGAGCTGGATTTCCTCGAGTCGGTCGACACCGGTCCGAAGCCGTTCTCGTGGCGCCTGAGCCCGCGCATGGTCCGGCTGTTCATCCTCGGGTCGGAGCGGGCTGACGGCCTGTCCCGGGAGATCCCGCAGAAGTGGTTCGGCGACCGCAGTTTCGTCGAACGCGCCATCGTCACCCTCGCCTCGGACCGGGGCCTGCTGCTGATCGGTGACCCCGGCACCGGCAAGAGCTGGCTGGCCGAGTTGCTGGCCGCGGCCATCTGCCGCAACTCGACCCTGGTCGTGCAGGGCACCGCCGGCACGACGGCGGACCACATCAAGTACTCGTGGAACGTGTCCATGGTGATCGCCAAGGGCCAGTCCCGGGAGTCGATGATCCCGTCGCCGATCATGACGGCGATGGAGCGTGGCGTGGTCGGTCGCTTCGAGGAGTTGACCCGCTCCACCAGCGACGTACAGGACGCGCTGATCTCGATCCTGTCCGAGAAGTACGTCGCGATCCCCGAGCTGGACCAGGACAACATCGTCTTCGCCCAACCCGGTTTCTCGATCATCGCAACGGCGAACAGCCGCGACCGGGGCGTCAACGACCTCTCCTCGGCGCTCAAGCGGCGGTTCAACTTCGTCCGGATCCCGGTGGTCACCAACAAGCGCAGCGAGGCCGAGATCGTGCGGTTCCGCACCGAGGAGTTGCTGCGCCGGCACCGCATCGAGCTGGACGTGCCGCCCACCCTGCTGGACATCCTGTTGCAGAGCTTCGCCGACCTGCGCGCCGGCGCCGCGGCGGCGACGAGCGACGAGGAGAAGCTGGAGTCGGCACTGTCGACCGCCGAGCAGATCGGCGTGCTGGAGGACGCGATCCTGCACAGCCAGTTCTTCGGCGACCGTACGCTGCGCGCGGCGACGCTCGCCGGGTCGTTGGTCGGATCGCTGGCCCGGCGCAGCCCGGAAGACCTGGCAATCCTCAACAAGTACCTGCACGGCGTGGTCGAGCCACGGGCCCGCAAGGACGACGACGGCTGGGCGGGCTTCCTGGACGGCGGCCGTCAGGCGATCGCGTCCCTCTCGTGACCGCGTCGACAGTCGCCGGCACGTTCGGCGCGCTCCGCGAGCAGCTCACCGACGCGGCGACCGCGTTCGCGGGGTCCTCCGACGCGCTCGGCGCGATCCTCGCCGGGATGGTCGACGATGTCGACCGGGCGCTCGGCGAGCCGCTGGAGATCTTCCCGGTCTGCCACCACTCGCCGGCCTCCGCGCTGGCCATGGTGCGCCGGCTGCGCGCCAAACAGCCCCGGGTGATCTACCTGGAGCTGTGCGAGGATCTCCAGCCGCTGCTCGGCGAGTTGCGCAACTGCCGCCTGCCGGTGGCGGTGCAGGCGTTCGCGTCGGAGCTGTCCGGCTTTCCGGCCGACTGGGGGCCGCTCAGCGTCGTCGCACCGATCACCGAGGCGTCGGCGGAATACCAGGCCATCGCGTACGCGCTGGAGACCCCCGGCGTGGAGCTGGTGCTGGTGGACCGCTCCTCCGACCACGTCTTCCAGTGGTCGCCGCGCGACCAGCCGACCGGCGCGAGCAGCGCGAACGGGCCGACCGGCACCGGTGCGGGATCGGGACTGCACGGCGACGCCGTCGGGGTGGAGATCGGCGACCTGCGACCGCGGTTCGCGGAGCTGGAGGCGTACCTGCTGCACCACGGCAAGGTGCGGCACTGGTCGGAATGGTGGGACCAGTACGTGGAACGCCCGCTGGCCGACGCCGACCACGACACGTACCGGCAGGTGATGGTGCTGATCGGCAGCCTGTTCCGGCGGCTGCGCCCGGCCGACGCGGATCGGCTCGATCGCGACGAGGATCGCGAGCGGTACATGTGGACGCGGATGCGTCAGCACCTGGCCACCTCCGGCGTCGATCCGGCGCACTGCCTCTACGTCTGCGGCGCGTTCCACGCTGCCAGCCGGGTCGAGCAGTTCGGGCTGGGCTCCGGCGCGGACGATTTCGAGATCACCCCGCGCACCGACACCCGCTGGCGGTACGGGCTGATCCCGTCCAGCCACTCGGCGATCGAGGCACAGTTCGGGCTGGCGTCCGGCTCGGTCTCCATCGCCGCGGCGACCTGGGCCAGGGAGGTACGCCGCCACGGACTGTCGCCGTACCAGCTCGGCGGCCAACGCACGACGGCCGTCCGGGGGCGACGCGGTCGGGTCACGACGGTCCCCTCCCCCGCCGGGCCGGTCGATGACCGACTCACCGGCTTCCTCGCCGCGCCACCGCGCCCGGACGGTCTGGACGAGGCGGAGCTGCGCGGCTGGTGTGTCGACATCGTCCGGTTGGCTCGCCGCAACGGATATCTGGCGAGCACCGCCGACGCGATCGCGGTCTTCGAGACGTCGGTCCTGCTGGCCGGTCTGCGCAACCGGGCCCGGCCCACGCCGTACGACTTCGCCGACGCCGCGGTCACCTGCATCGAGAAGGACGTGGTGCCCGGCCGGCGGGACGTCCGACGGCTCTGCGAGATCCTGCTGGGCGGCGACCGGATCGGTCAGGTCGGCTACGACGCTCTGCCGCCGCTGGCCCGCGACGTGTTCGATCGGCTGGAACCGCTCGGCCTGGCCCTGGAGAAGCGGACCGTCCAGCGGGCGCTGCTGGACCTGAACGCCGAGCCGGCGCTGGGCCGCTGCTCGGACCTGCTGTGGATCCTGCGGCATCTGCTGCCACCGGCCGCGGTCCGCCCGATCATGGGTGAGCGGCGGCTCGGTCAGCGCTCGGTCCAGGAGAGCTGGGACCTGGCGCTCGGTCACCATCAGCGGGCGTTGATCGAGCTCGGCTACGAGGGTGTGACCGTCGAGCAGGTCCTGGAGCAACGACTGCGTCGGGCGGTGCGCGGCCCGGACGCCACCGCCGCCAGCGCTCTGGCAGCGGTCGAGGACGCGATCCGGCTGCTCGACAGCCCACGTCTGGTCGACGAGCTGGGGGCGCGGGCGGTGGAGCTGCTCGCCACCGCGCGCACCGTCGACGACGCTCCCGACGTGTTGCGCCGTATCCGACGGTTGCTGGCGCATCACCGGGCCACCGCGCCGACCCTGCCGGCCTGGTGCCAGGCGTTCGTGACGACCGGGTACGCGCACTACTGCACCCTGCTGCCCACCGCGATCACCAGCGACGAGACCAACGTGCGGCAGGTCGGCGCGATGCTCGGCTTCCTGTTCTCGATGGAGGGTCTGGCACTGTCGTTGGGCTGCGACCGCTCCCAGCTGGAACTGGCCGTCGCGCAGTCGCACCCGACCGCGCCGGCGAAGGTGGCGCTGCTCTGGGCGGGCCGACACCAGCTCGGCCTGCTGTCGGTGGCCGATCTGCGGGCCCGGTGTGCCGAGCTGCTGGCCAACCCGCTGGTGGTGCCGGCCTTCCCGCAGTACCTGGCCGGATTCGTGCACGCGCTGGAACCGGTGCCCGGTCTCGCGCCGTTCGTCGTCGAGACGATCTCCACGGCCTTCGCCCGGCTGCCCGATCCGGTGCTGCTGCCCTGGTTGCCGACCCTGATCACGACACTGCGGGAGCAGGGCCCGGAACTGGTTCCGCTCCTGATCCGGGAGGCCGGACGGACCTTCCCGGAGGCGCTGCCGGAGCTGGATTCCTGGGTGCCGCCGTGGGTCGCGGCCCCACCTGTCGGGCGGGTGGACGACCAACGCGCCGTGGCCGCGCCGCAGCGGCGGGTCGGTGTCCTCCTCGCCGCGCATCCCGAGGTGGTCGACGCGATCTCCGGTCTGCTCGGGTACGACGGCGGGTGGCCGCCGGCCGACGACGCTCCTGCCGAGCAGGGTGCGGTGGCGGGGCTGCTGGCGAGGCATCCCGAGACGGTCGAGGCCGTGGCCGCGCGGGTGGTGCGCCAGGCGTGAGCGCGACGGCGGCGGGTAGGCAGCGGCCCGGCGTTAGGGCGACTTCCGCCGGGTAGGAGGCTTTGATGAGCACGTACCGGGACGAACAGGGCGACCAGTTCCCTCCTCCGGAGGCGGACGCCGCCGAGCAGCGGCAGGACGCGTTCGACGTGGGGCCGCCGGACCGGGTCTCCGGCGACGTGGACCCGGAGGCGTCCGAGGCCGACCTGGCCGAGCAGGGCGCGCTACCGGCCGGCGCCCTGGAGGAGGTGACGTCCCTGCCGGCCGACGCCAACCCGGCGGACGCCCTCGAACAGCGTCAGGAGATCCCCGCGCGGGACGAGGGCCGCCGGACCTGAGCGCGCCGGCCGGATACGGCGGTGCCCCCGCCCTACCGGCGGGGGGCCCGTCGCTGAGGACCAGTGGAGGTGACTGTTGTCGGCGGTGCCTGTCGAGCTGCCCCGCAGGTGGGGCGGCACAGCACACGACCGGAGTCGCGGTGTCGGTGGGCGGTCAAGGCCTGCTTGACCCAGCCCAAGAACCGGCCGTAGTGCTGCACCGGGTCGGGTGCGGTCCGGTACAGGTCGGTCAGATCCCGGCTCGCCTCAGTCAGACAGTCGGCCATGTCCACCCCGAGCAGCTTCGGCTCGTCCGAGTAGTCGGCCACGAGTTCGACTTTCGCGTGCTCGCACGGCCAGGGGAGCACACAGGACGCGCAGAACCAGAACGGCCGGACCGGGGCGTGCCGCTGGCCGCTCACTGCTGAACCCCCTGATAGCGGACCGGCGACCATCGGTCAGACCAGCGTAGGGTCGACGACTGGCTATGAATGATCGCGTTGACGGTTCCGAAGATGACGCCAGGTGCTCGTTGCACCCGCTCGAGGTCTTCGATCATTTGCGCGATGGCGGCCAGCCGGCCACGGGCGTCGAAGAGTTCTCGCCGGACAGCCATGAGTGACGCCTCAAGCTGGCTCACCCACTCGCGCAGCCGCTCTACCTCTTGTTCCTGTTCCACTCCAGCCTCCAGGGGTGGTGTCGGACGGGGCACCCGTCGCCGCCGGGCTCCGCCTTGCGCGGCGACGGGCGTAGACAGATCCCATCCCGGACGCTACCCCCCTGTCAACCCTGGCGCGCCTATCTGAGCACATTCATGTTGACCCGTCACGGCCGGTCTACCTTCGTTCGCATGGCAGATGGACCGGGCGAACTCGTCGCGGCGGGCGAGGTCCTGGCGATGCTCGGGGTGGGCCGCTCACGGTTCCGCCAGATCCAGCAGTCGCCGCACTTCCCGGCTCCGTACGCCCGACTGTCGGTTGGTTCGATCTGGCTCAAGGCTGATGTGGAGAAGTACATCGCCGAACACCGACGCCCCCGCCCGGTAGACGAGGACGAGTAGCCCCGTCCGCCTTCCCGGCACTGACACCGGCTGGCTCAGCCGGTGACGACCTGCCACAGCAGGAAGGCGTTGAGCGCGACGACCAGGACGGCGACTCCGGACGCGGCGGCCGTGGTCAGTGGGTGGTTGACGAGGTTGCCCATGAGGTCCCGGCGACGGGTGAAGGCGACCACCGGGATCAGCGCGAACGGGATGCCGAAGCTGAGGATGACCTGCGACAGCACGAGGGCGCGGGTGGGGTCGAGGCCGATGGCGAGCACTACCACGGCGGGTGCCAGGGTGACCAGGCGGCGCAGCAGCAGCGGAACCCGGCGGCGCAGGAAGCCCTGCATGATCACCTCACCCGCGTAGGTGCCGACGCTCGTGGAGGCGAGCCCGGAGACCAGCAGGGCGACGGCGAACCCGAAGGCGGCGGCCGTGCCGATGCTCTCGCCCAGGCCGGCGTGCACCCCCTCCAGGCTGTCGGCGCCCACCGGGCCGCCGCCCCGGAAGCTGGCCGCCGCGATCAGCAGCATGGCGAGGTTGACCGCGCCGGCCGCCGTCAGGGCGAGCAGCACGTCGGTGCGTTGGCCCCGGAAGAGGGTACGGCGTTCGGCGTCGTCGGTCGCGGGGATGCGGTCGCGGGTCAGCGCGGAGTGCACGTAGATGACGTGCGGCATGACCGTCGCCCCGAGGATGCCGGCGGCCAGCAGGACGCTATCGGTGCCCTGGAGGCGGGGCACGAGGCCGGCCATGGCCGAGCCCGGGTCGGAGCCGGCGGCGAGCAGGTTGGCCGCGAACGCCAGGACGATGACGCCGAGCAGCACGGCGACGGCGATCTCGAAGGCGCGGAACCCGCGCGAGCGCAGGGCGAGCACGACGAACGCGGCCGCGCCGATGATCAGCCCGCCGGGTAGCAGCGGAATGCCGAAGAGGAGGTAGAGGGCGACCGCTCCCCCGATGACCTCGGCCAGGTCGGTGGCCATCGCCACCAGCTCGGCCTGCACCCACATCATCCGGTTGAGCGGGCGGGGCAGGCGCTCACGGCACAGCTCGGGCAGGCTGCGGCCGGTGGCCAGGCCCAGCTTGGCGGTGAGTGTCTGCACCAGCATGGCCATCAGGTTGGCCACCACCACGACCCAGACCAGCAGGTACCCGTAGCGGGCGCCGGCCGCCGAGTTGGTGGCGAAGTTGCCCGGGTCGACGTACGCCACGGCGGCGACGAACGCCGGGCCGAGCAGGATCAGCCGTCCGCGTACCCGGCCCCGGGCGCGGGCGATCTGCAGCGGTGTCGCCGTCGTCGCCCGGAGGTCGTTGGTGACCATCGAGCACCTCCCCATCGAGTACGGATCGCGTGCCGGTTCCCTTCCCGGGCGGCTGACCCGTCGGTGCCAGTCGGTGGCCCACGGGCGCCACGGTCCCTTCGCGCTTGACAGGCGTCGCCGACCCGACCAAGCTGTCTCATAGTCCTACTGTCGTAGGACAACAGGAAGGATCATCACGAGTGATCGAGTTCGTGCTCGACAGCCGGTCGAAGGTGAACACCTACATGCAGCTCGTGCAGCAGGTGAAGCAGGCGCTGCGCGTCGGTCTGCTCGCACCCGGCGATCAGCTGCCGAAGGTTCGGGACGTCGCCCAGTCACTGGCGATCAACCCGAACACGGTGCTGAAGGCGTACCGGGAGTTGGAGATCGAGGGTCTGGTCGGCGGCCGGCCCGGGGTGGGCACGTTCGTCCAGCGCACCCTGGCCGGCGCGTCCCTGCCCAACCAGGCCGAGCTGCGTGACGACCTCGTGGCGTGGTTGCAGCGGGCGCGGGCCGCCGGCCTCACGGCCGAGGACGTCGTCGCCCTGGTGGAGACCACGCTGCGCGCCACCCTCACCGACGACGCCCCACAGAAGGAACCCGCGTGAGCGGTACGAGAGGACAGAGGATGGAGATGGTCTTGGAGGCCGACCGGCTGGGCAAGCGGTACGGCAGAACGTGGGCGCTACGGGACTGTTCGCTGCACCTTCCGGCCGGCCGGATCGCCGCGCTGGTCGGGCCCAACGGCGCGGGCAAGAGCACGTTGCTGCACCTGGCGGTCGGGCTACTCAAGCCCGACGAGGGCGTGGTGCGGGTGTTCGGCAGGTCGCCGTACGGCGACACGGAAGGGCTGGCCGACATCGGGTTCGTCGCCCAGGACACGCCGCTGTACCGGGACTTCACCGCTGCCGAACTGGTCGTCGCCGGCGGCAAGCTGAACCGGCGATGGGACGCGGCACTGGCCCGGACCCGGTTGGCGCAGCTCGGGATACCGCCCGACAAGCCGGTCGGCAAACTGTCCGGCGGGCAACGGGCCCAGGTGGCGCTCGCTCTCGCACTGGCCAAACAACCCCGGCTGCTGCTGCTCGACGAGCCGGTGGCCAGCCTCGATCCGCTGGCCCGTCGGGAGTTCCTCCAGTCGCTGATGGGCAGCGTGGCGGATTCCGGCACCACCGTTCTGCTCTCCTCGCACCTGCTGGCCGACCTGGAGCGCGTCTGCGACTACCTGATCGTGCTCAACGCGGCCCAGGTGCAGCTCACCGGCTCGGTCGACGACCTGGTTGCCGGGCACCGGCAGCTCGTCGGCCCGCGGCACGACGGCGGTCCGATCGGGGGCGTGGCGCACGTGGTCCGGGCCAGCCACACCGACCGGCAGTCCACGCTGCTGGTACGCACCGACGGTCCCGTCACCGACCCGGCCTGGACGGTCCGCGACGTCAGCCTGGAGGACGTCGTCCTGGCCTACCTGGCCGACGGCGTCACGCAGACCAGTCACAGCGAGTGGGGGGTGGCGGCATGATCTGGCTGACCTGGCGGCAACACCGCAAGCAGGCGTTCTACACCCTCCTGGGGTTCCTGGTGCTCGCCGCGGTGCTGGTGCCGATCGGCCTCTCGATGCGGAGCACCTTCGCCGACCTCGACCTGGCCACATGCGTGCGTCAGCTCGACGACCCGAACGTGGCGGCGGCGACCCGGGAGGCCTGCGACGCGGGGTTCCACCGCTTCAGTAACCAGTACGGCAGCCTGAACCTGGTGGCCGTCCTGCTGATCACCCTGCCGGTGCTGGTCGGCCTGTTCTGGGGCGCGCCGCTGGTCGCCCGCGAGGTGGAGCAGGGCACCCACCGGTTCGTCTGGACCCAGGGTGTCGGCCGGACCCACTGGGCCCTGGTGAAGTTCGGGCTGGTGGGCGCGGGCGTCCTGGCCCTCGCGACGGCCTACGGGCTGGGTATGTCCTGGTGGGTCGACCCGCTCACCGACGCCGCGTACGAGGGCCGGCTCGGCATGATCGTCTTCGACCTCCAGGGCATCGTCCCGATCGGCTACACACTCTTCGCCGTGGCGCTGGGTATCTTCGCCGGCACCGTGTGGAAGCGGATGCTGCCCGCCATGGGCATCACCCTCGCCGGGTTCATCGGCGTGCGGGCGGCGGTGGAGATCCTGGCCCGACCGCACTACCAGCCCGCCAAAACCCAGACCTTCCCGATCGAGGGGGGTGGAATTCCGGAGGGCGACCGGGGCAACTGGGTTCTCGCCGTGGGAATCCGCGACGCCGACGGGACGATGGTCGCGGAGAACACCCGCATCCAGTGCCCGCCGGGCGGCAAGGGCCCGGACGGCCGAGTCTGCGGTGCCGACCTGGGTCTCGGGCCGGGCGCGTACAACTGGGAGATGTACCAGCCGGCCGACCGGTTCTGGCTGTTCCAGAGCATCGAGACGGGCATCTTCGTGGCCCTCGCCGCGCTCCTGCTCTACCTCGCGGTGCGTCGGGTCCGCCGGATCGCGTAACCGGGCGGGTGATCGCCGGAGCCACGGGGGCCCCGGCGATCACCCGTCCCTGCCGGCCTCAGCGGCCCAGCCGCCGGTAGCGGGCGACCGAGAGCGGCAGGAACACGGCAACCAGCGCGATCGGCCAGGCCACCGCCAACCAGAGGTAGTGCCGCGCGGCCCACGAGTCGCCACCCCAGCCCGGGTTGCCGAACAGCTCCCGGGCGGCGCCGACGGTCGCCGACAGCGGGTTCCAGGCGGCCACCGCGCCGAGCCAGGCCGGCATGGTGGACGGCGCGACGAACGCGTTGGAGAGGAAGCCGAGCGGAAACTCCAGGGTCTGCACCGCGACCACGGCCGTCTGTCCCCGGGCGACCAGGCCGAGGAAGATGCCGACCCAGACCAGGGCGAAGCGCAGCAGCAGGATCAGTCCCGCCGCGCCCAGCGCGGCGCCGACGCCGCCGTGTGCCCGCCAGCCGACGGCGAGGCCGGTGGCCAGCAGCACCGCGAGGGTGACCAGCGCGAAGAGCAGGTCGGTCACCGCGCGGGCGACGAGCGGGGCGAGTGGTGCGACCGGCATCGAACGGAGCCGGTCGGTGACCCCACGCTCCAGGTCGTCGGCGACGGCGATCGTGGTGAGGCTGATGCCGAACACCATCGTCATCACGAACATGCCGGGCATCAGGAACTCCCGGTAGCTGCCCCCGTCGGGGACCTGCATCGCCCCGCCGAACAGGTAGGCGAAGATCAGCACGATCAGGATGTTGAAACCGAGCGAGGCGACCAGCGGCCCGGGGTCACGTCGCCACCGGGCCAGGCCACGCCAGACCAGGGCACCGCTGTCTGTCAGGGCAGCGGGCCGGCCGGGCGTCAGGTCCACGGTCGCGGGCGGGTGTGTGGCGCTCACGCGGTCACCTCCACGGTGGCCCGACCACCCGTGACGTGCAGGAAGACGTCGTCGAGGGTGGGTCGCCGCAGGGCGATGTCGACCACCGTGACCTGCGCGGCGTCGAGCGCCCGCAGCACCTCGACGAGCGCGCCGGCCCGGTGCCCCACGCCGGCGCTGACCGCGCGCCGGTCCACGTCGACAGTCGGTTCGTCGGCGACCACCCGACGCATCTGCGCGACGGCGATCGCGAGGTCGGCGGGCTCCCCCACGACCACCTCGATCCGGTCGCCGCCGAGCTGCGTCTTCAGCTCGTCGGGGGTGCCTTCGGCGACGATGCGCCCGGCCTCGACCACCGAGATCCGGTCGGCGAGCTGGTCCGCCTCGTCCAGGTGCTGGGTGGTGAGCAGGACGGTGGTGCCCGCGCGGACCAGCCCGCGGATCGACTCCCACACCTCGCTCCGGCCGCGCGGGTCCAGCCCGGTGGTGGGTTCGTCGAGGAACAGCACGGCGGGGGCGAGGACCATGCCGGCGGCCAGGTCCAACCGGCGACGCATGCCCCCGGAGTACGTGCTGACCGGCTGCTCGCCGACGTCGGCCAGGCCGAACCGCTCCAACAGCTCGACCGCCCGCTGCCGGGCCCGGCGACGGCCCAGGTGGAACAGCAGGCCGAAGAGCACGAGGTTCTGCCGGCCACTGAGCGCCTCGTCCAGCGCGGGATGCTGCCCCACCAGGCCGATCCGGTAGCGCACCTGGTCGGGCTGGCGGGTCACGTCGAACCCGGCGACCTCGGCGTGCCCCTCGTCCGGGCGCAGCAGCGTGGACAGGATCCGTACCGACGTGGTCTTGCCGGCCCCGTTGGGACCGAGCAGGCCACACACCGTCCCGCTGGCCACCTCAAGGTCGAACCCGTCCAGGGCCAACCGGTCCCCGTACCGCTTCCGCAGCCCTCGCACCACTATCGCCGCGCCGCTCGTCGTCACACCCGTCCCCTTCCCACAGCCGGACACCGAAGGTCTACCGTACACGGTACGATAGACCGTACGGGATTGGTGGGTCGACTAGCGTCCCCGGCATGACGATCTCGTTGGACGGCCGGCGGTTCGCCGCGGTGACGGACGTGGTGGCCGGTGAGGTGGGCACCGAGACGGTCTTCACCTACCACGAGCGGGCGGGCGAGGTCTGGGCCGAGTACGCCGGTGGGTCCATCCGACGCGGCTGTCTCGTGGGCACCCGCGACGGCGACCGGTTGGACTTTCGCTACGTCCAACTCAATGCCGAGGGCCAGACGTCCACCGGCCACTGCGTCTCGCAGGTGCGGGTCCGGGCCGACGACCGCCTGGAGCTGCACGAGTCCTGGGCCTGGGAGTCCCGGCCGGGCAACGGCACCAGCGTGGTGCGGGAGATCGCCTAGATCGGGTCGACGGAACTTGACTGGCCGGCGACGCCGACGTTGAGCGGATCGGCCAGCAGCTTGTCGAAGGCCAGCTCGGCGGCCCCGATCAGGACGGCGTCCCGGCCGAGAGCCGCAGCCCGCAACCGCAGGTGCTCACGGGAGGCCGGCAGCGGCATGGCGTCCAGCCGCCGCCGCACCGTGTCCGCCCCGGCGATGAAGATGTCGCGCAGCGAGCCACCGAACACCACGGCGTCCGGGTTGACCACGTTGACCAGGTTGGCGACGCCGAACCCGAGCCAGTCGGCGACCCGCTCGACGGCGGCGCGGGCGGTCGCGTCGCCGTCCGCCGCCGCGCGCAGCACGTCGGCGACAGCGGCGCGGTCGTCGGGGTCGCGGCCGGCATGCCGCAGCAGCGCGGCCTCGGAGATCTCGGTCTCCCAGCAACCACGGGAGCCGCAGCCGCACGGCAGGCCGTTCGGGTTGACCACCATGTGGCCGACCTTGCCGCTGTGGCCACGGTGGCCGATCATCAGTCGGCCGCCGACCACGATGCCGGCGCTGATGCCGAGGTCGCCGTGCAGGTAGATGAGGTCGTCGATGCCGGGGGCCACGCCCCGGATGTGCTCGGCCAGGCCCGCGATGTCGGCCAGATCTCCGGCCACGAATCCTGGGCAGTCGGTCAGCTCGGCCTCGAGGGCTGCGCTCAGGCCCTCCTCGACGCCGACGATGCGCAGGCCGCCGTCGGCGTCGCGGGTGGTGTCGGTGACGGCGACCGCGCCGCCGACCAGCAGCGCGTCGGAGGCGACGCCGCGCTCCATCCCGCGCACGAGGTCGGCCAGGGGGCGGACGGCGTCGACGGCCGACATTCCACCGGGACGGGGTGCCTCCCGCAGGTCGAGGATGCGACCGCCGAGGCCGATCCGCGCCGCCCGCAGTCGGTCCGCGTCGATGCTGAGCGCGTGCGCGTAGACCCGGTCGGAGCGAGGGCTGACCACGAGGGAGGGGCGGCCGGCGCGGCGGGTCGTGGCCGGCGCCTCCTCGGTGACCAGACCGCTGGCGGTCAGGTCGGCGGCGAGGGCGCCGATGGTGCTGCGGTTCAGGCCGAGACGGCTGGTCAGCTCGGCCCGCGACGTCGGCCCGTGCAGGTGCACGTAGCGCAGCACGGCGCCGAGGTTCTGCCGTCGGATCTCCTCCTGGCTCGCGCCGGGGACCGGGGGCAGTGGGGTGTCGGCGGTACGACCGGCGCCGGCTGGCCTGGACCGCACGGGTGTCGCCACGGTCAGACCTCCTTCACGGATCGGTGCCGGGTGAACGATGGGGCGCGGACGACGATGGGCCCCGGAAGAGGAGATCCGGGACCCATCGGCGTTGCTGCTTACCGTGTGCTGATTACTTGGTGAGCGGCGCGAGCTTCGGGTCGTTGGCGTACGCCTCGACCACGTTCGCCTTGGTGACGGCGACCGGCGGGAGCAGGAACGTGTCGACGACCTTGCTGCCGTTGTTGTAGGACTTGGTGTCGTTCACCTGCGGGGTGTTACCGGCCTGGAGAGCCTTGACCATGTTGATGGTCTCCTTCACCAGGTTGCGGGTGTCCTTGTTGATCGTCATGTACTGCTCGCCCTTGACGATCGACTTGACCGACTCGACCTCGGAGTCCTGACCGGTGACGATCGGGGTCGGCTTGCCAGCGCCCTTGACCGAGGTCAGGATCGCGCGGGCCAGGGTGTCGTTCGGGGAGAGGACGCCGTCCAGCTCCTTGTTGCCGTAGGTCGAGGTCAGCAGCTGGTCCATGCGGGCCTGCGCACCCTCGGCCTTCCAGCCCTGGATGGCGGTCTGCTTGACGTCCTTCTGACCCGAGGCGACGACGACGTTGCCCTTGTCGATCTCCGGCTTGAGCACGTCCATCGCGCCGTTGAAGAAGACACCGGCGTTGTTGTCGTCCGGCGAACCGGAGAACAGCTCGATGTTGTACGGGCCGTTCGGCTTCTTGGCCTTCATGCCGTCCAGCAGGGCCTGGCCCTGGAGCTGGCCGACCTTGAAGTTGTCGAACGCGACGTAGTAGTCGAGGTCCGGCGTGTTGGTGATGAGCCGGTCGTACGCGATCACCTTGGCGCCGGCGGCGTGCGCCGCGGCGACCTGGGTCGCCAGCTGCGCGGCGTCGGTCGCGCCGATGACGATGACCTTGGCGCCCTTGGTGGTCATGGCGGTGATCTGGGCCTGCTGGTCGGCGACCGTGGTCGACGCGCCGGCGTACTGCACGTCAGCCTGGAAACCGGCCTCCTTGAGACCGTTGGTGAACAGGTCACCGGCGAGGACCCAGTTCTCCGAGGTCTTGGCCGGCAGGGCCACGCCGATCAGCGAGTTCGCCGCGAAGCCCTTGGCGTCGCCGCCACCCGAGCTACCGGAGTCGCCGTCGCGGCCGGAGCCGCAGCCGGCCAGGGCCAGCATGGCGGCGGCGCTGATGGCCACCACCGACGAGCCGAAGATTTTACGCATGGTGAGGACTTGCCTTTCTGGATGTGAGACGGGTGGAGAGGTCGGTGGCCGTCAGCCGGACACCGCTGCCTTGGCGGGCTCGCGCTCCGCGTCCGGCGGTGAGGCGGGTGGTGCGGAGTCCTCGCGGCGGAACGGCCGCATCAGGCTCCCGATGATGGAGAAGCGCCCCTGGCTCTTGTTGTAGACGTCGATCGCGACGGCCAGCAGCAGGACCAGGCCCTTGATGATCTGGACCTTGTCGGTGCCCACGCCCTCGAGCTGGAGGCCGTTGTTGAGCACGGCCATCACCAGACCACCGACGATGGAGCCGCTGATGGTGCCGATACCGCCGGCGACGGCCGCGCCACCGATGAAGACAGCGGCGATGGCGTCCAGCTCCCAGCCGTTACCGTCCTGCGGCCCGGAGGCCTGCGAACGGGCCACGAAGATCATGCCGGCCAGCGCGGCCAGGACGGACATGTTCATCATGACGAAGAAGTTGACCCGCTTGAGCTTCACGCCGGACAGCTCGGCCGCCCGGGAGTTGCCGCCCACCGCGTAGATGTGCCGGCCGCCGGCCGTGTTGCGGGTGTAGAAGGAGTACGCGATGACCAGCGCCACGAGGATGATGCCCGAGATCGGGAAGCTGGTGCCGACGCGACCACTGGCGAAGCGCAGCGCCGCGAAGGCGATCACCCCGACCATGACGGCCATCCGCAGGATCGAGATCCACAGGGGCGCCGGGTCGGCGTCCATCGCCCGTCGGGTGTTGCGGGCCCGGATCTCGCGCCACACCACCGCCACAGCGGCGGCCAGACCGAGCAGCAGCGTCGCGTTGTTGTAGCCGGTGTTCGGGCCGAACTCGGGCAGGAAGCCCGAGCCGATCTCCCGGAAGCCCTCCGGCACCGGGATGCTCTGGGCGTTGCCGATGAACTGGTTGCCACCGCGGAAGAGCAGCATTCCCGCCAGGGTGACGATGAACGCCGGCACCCCGATGTAGGCCACCCAGAAGCCCTGCCAGGCGCCGATCACCGCGCCGATGGCGAGGCCGAACACGATGGCGGCGGGCCAGGGCAGATTCCACTCGGTCATCGACTTGGCGACCAGGATGCCGGTGAATGCCGCGACCGAGCCGACCGAGAGGTCGATGTGCCCGGCGACGATCACCATGAGCATGCCGATGGCCAGGATCAGGATGTACGAGTTCTGCTGGAACAGCGCGATCAGGTTGTCCGACCGCAGCGTCAGCCCATTGGTCCAGATCTGGAAGATCAGGACGATCGCCACCAGGGTGAAGATCATCCCGAACTGGCGGGCGTTGGAGGTCGTGCCTCCAAACAGGTTCTTCTGAAGGTCTCTGATACGGCTCATCGGGTGGCCAACTTCTTCGTCGAGGTCATCTGCTTCATGAGGGTTTCCGGGTTCGCGTCCGCCCGGGCGATCTCGCCCGTGATGGCGCCTTCGAAGACGGTGTAGATGCGGTCGCAGAGCCCGATCAGCTCAGGCAGCTCCGAGGAGATGACGACAACGCCCTTCCCCTGGTCGGCGAGCCGCTGGATGATGCCGTAGATCTCGTACTTCGCGCCCACGTCGATGCCGCGGGTCGGCTCGTCGAGGATCAGCAGGTCCGGGTCGCTGAACATCCACTTGGCCAGGACGACCTTCTGCTGGTTGCCGCCCGAGAGCTTGGAGACGCCCTCGTCGACCGTCGGGGCCTTGGTCCGCAACTCCTTGCGGTACGCCTCGGCCGCCTGGTACTCCTCGACCTCGCTCAGGACGCCGTGGTGCGAGATCTTGGACAGCTTGGCGGCCACCGTCGACGTCTTGATGTCGTCGAGCAGGTTGAGGCCGAGCGCCTTACGGTCCTCGCTGACGTACGCGAGGCCGTGGTCGATGGCGTCCGCCACCGACTTCAGGACGATCTCCTTGCCGTCCTTGATGATCGTGCCCGACTCGTACACCCCGTAGGAGCGGCCGAAGACGCTCATCGCGAGTTCGGTGCGGCCCGCGCCCATCAGGCCGGCGAAGCCGACGATCTCGCCGCGGCGCACCACGAAGCTCTCGTTCTTGCAGACCTGGCGCTCGGCGGAGATCGGGTGCCGGACGTTCCAGTTGCGCACCTCGAAGAAGACGTCGCCGATCTTCGGGGTGTGGTCCGGGAACCGGCTGCTCAGCTCGCGGCCGACCATGCCCCGCACGATCCGGTCCTCGTCGACCCCGTCCGCCTTGACGTCGAGGGTCTCCACGGTCTTGCCGTCCCGGAGGATGGTGATCTGGTCGGCGATCGCCTCGATCTCGTTCAGCTTGTGCGAGATCATGATCGAGGTGATGCCGCGGGAGCGGAAGCCGCGCAGCAGGTCCAACAGGTGCCGGGAGTCGGCCTCGTTCAGCGCGGCGGTCGGCTCGTCCAGGATGAGCAGCTTCACGTCCTTGGCGAACGCCTTCGCGATCTCCACGAGCTGCTGCTTGCCGACGCCGATGTCCTTGACCAGGGTGTCCGGGTTCTCCTCCAGACCGACCCGGGCCATCAGGTCCAGCGCCATCCGGTTGGCGGCCTTCCAGTCGATCGCGCCCCGCTTGCGCGGTTCGTTACCGAGGAAGATGTTCTCGGCGATCGACATCCCGGGGATGAGCGCCAACTCCTGGTGGATGATCACGATGCCGGCGCCCTCGCTCGCCCGGATGTCGGAGAACTTGCTCTCCGACCCCTGGTAGACGATCTGGCCGTCGTAGCTGCCGTACGGATAGACCCCGCTGAGCACCTTCATCAGCGTGGACTTGCCCGCACCGTTCTCGCCGCAGATGGCATGGATCTCGCCGGCGCGAACCACCAGGTTGACGTCGGAGAGGGCCTTGACTCCGGGGAACTCCTTGGTGATGGAACGCATCTCAAGGAGGATCGGCACGTCGCTCATCGCTCGTACCACCTCGCCAACGTCATCGGTTGCCTCCGGAAGGTTGAACCTTCACTTGGTTTTGTTGTTGACGGCAACGTATTGCGGTGAGCAGGCCATCCGCAAGGCGAGGCGGTGTTGAAAATGTAACAATCCGGCAATATAGACGAAGCAGAGTATTCGCCCGTCACGCCGGTCCCACGAGTCGCCGATGGCACCATGGACCGCTCCTGGCAACGTTGTCAAATCGGAGTCGACGACCCATCCGCGCCGATCACCGCAAGCAGGCTCGCCACCAGGCACAATCCGCCCCAGCAGGCGCGGACACCCGTGCGCCGCGGCCGAACTGCCATCGAACGGTGGTGATCGAGCCATGAGGCCGGCGACCCGTCCAGCATGCCTCGGCCGACCGCGGCCTGCGATGTGACCCACGCCTCCCCCGAGCGAAGGGATCGACGGCCGCCACCCCCGCACGCCCCGCCCCCGCCCCCGCCCCCGCCCCCGCCCCGCCCCGCCCCGCCCCGCCTCGCCCCGCCGATCATGGAGTTGTGGTTGGTGACAAAGCGCGCGTCTATCTCCAAACCCGGCACCACAACTCCATGATCGACGGGGGCGGGCGGTGATCACCCGCGATCTTGCACTTGCTGTGGCGGCATAGCGGGCATTCCGCTCATGTCGACGACCGAAAGTGCAAGATCGGCGGGGCGAGGCGAGGCGAGGCGAGGCGGGGCGGGGCGAGGCGGGGCGGGGCGAGGCGGGGCGGGGCGAGGCGGGGCGGGGCGGGGGCGGGGGCGGGCGGTGGAGGTCGACCGGTCAGCTGGGGTGCAGCACCGCCTTGATCACCGCGTCCTCGCGGCGGTCGAAGCTGCGGTACAGCCCCGGCGCGTCGTCGAGAACGCCGTGGTGGGTCACGATCACACCGGGCCGGGCCCGACCGGCGACGACCATGTCCCGCAGCAGCACCGTGTAGCGACGATCGTGCGTGCGTCCGAACCGCACGGCGACGCCCTTGGTGAACAGCGTTCCCCAGGGCGCGACGAGATCCTCGCGGGCGCTCGCGCCCGGCCGCGGGTGTAGGTCCTTCTCGGGGTAGACGCCCGCCACGGCGATCGAACCCGCGGGATTGACCAGCCGGGCGGCGTCGGCGATCACCTGGTCCGGGCGCTCCTGGTCGGGGTGCTCCCGGTCGCGCGCCTGGAAACCGACCGCGTCGATGACCCGGTCGATCCCGCCCAACTTCTCCTCGCCCAGCGGCAGACCGGCCCGCGCGCGGTCGGCGCGGATCTGCTCCACCGGGTCACCGAGGCGGAAGTCGACCGGAACCGCGCCGAGCTCACCGGCCTTGTCGAGCCGGGCGTCCACCCCGTCGACGCAGTAGACGACCCGGGCGCCCCGCAGCAGCGCCGAGTACGCGCCGAGCAGACCGATGGTGCCGGCACCGAACACGGCCACGGTGTCGCCGGCCTGCACCTCGGCGAGGGTCGCCGCGGCGTGCCACCCGGTCACGAACGCGTCGGCGAGCAGCACGAAGTCGTCCTCGTACGCGTCGCCCGGCTCTCCCGGCACGGGCACGCAGTTCGCGTCGGCCCACGGCACCCGCAGCAGGTCGGCCTGGGCACCCCGGTACGGACCCATCCCGGCGTAGCCGTAGGCGGCGCCCGGCCCCTCGGCCCGTGCCCGCAGGCAGGCCGCCGAGAGCCCGCGCGAGCACATCACGCAGGTGCCGCAGAACAGGTGCGTGGGGATCACCACCCGGGTGCCGGGTCGCACGGTCTGCACCGCCGAGCCGACCTCCTGCACCACACCCAGCGGCTCGTGGCCGAACACCAACCCCGGTTCGGCGCCGGTGCGCCCGTCGTACATGTGCAGGTCCGTGCCGCACAGGGCGGTGGACGTGATCCGCACGAGCGCGTCCGTCGACGCCTCGATCCTCGCGTCGGGCACCTCCCGTACCGCGACGTCCCGAACGTCTACGTAGACGACGGCTCTCATACCGGCTCCCCCTCAGGTGGTGGAGCGTCGGTCTTCCCCCGGTTGGCCGATTCATGCCGGAGCGATCGACGGGCAGGACGGTCCGCCGCGCGACGTAGCATCGGCGAAGCACGATGTCAGGGGCACCACCTCGCCGACCGGATCGGGCACCTTCGACATGACGACCGAACAGACCACGTCCCGACCGCGCACCGGCGTCGGCATCGTGGCCCGTGACCTGGGGGCGACCGTCCGAGGTGGACGTCGCGTCCTCGACGACATCTCGCTGACCGTCGCGCCGGGCGAGCTGGTCGCGATCATCGGGGTCAGCGGCGCGGGCAAGACCACCCTGCTGGAGACGCTGGCCGGGGTCCGCCGACCGGCGGCCGGCACCGTGGGGTACGACGATGACGGTGTCCCGGGCTCGGTCGGCTTCGTCCCGCAGGACGACATCATCCACCGCGAGCTACCGCTGGCCCGCACCCTGCGGTACGCGGCCCGGCTGCGCCTGCCACCGGGGACCGGCCCCGCCGAGGTGTCGCGCCGGGTGGCCGAGGTGCTCGCCGAGCTGCGGCTCACCGAGCGGGCCGACGTGCCGGTGGGTCGCCTCAGCGGCGGTGAGCGCAAGCGCGCCAGCATCGCCGTCGAGCTGCTGACCCGACCCGGCGTGTTCTTCCTCGACGAGCCCACCTCCGGGTTGGATCCGGCGATCGCCGTGGACCTCCTGCGGGCGCTGCGGACGCTCGCCGACGCCGGTGCGACCGTCGTGCTCACCACCCACCAGGTCACTGACGTGGACCGTTGCGACCGGGTGGTCGTGCTGACCCGCGAGGGGCGGTTGGCGTACGCCGGCACGCCCGACGCCGCCCGGGAGTTCTTCGGCCTGCGGTCCCTCGCGGAGGTCCACCTGCTGCTCGACGAGGAGTCCGACCAGACCGTCTGGCCCGAGCGCTTCGCCGCGTCGCGCGCCGTTGGACCGACCGCTACCACGGGCGACCCAGGCGGCAGGGGTCCGGGACGGCCGGTTGGCCGGCTGCGCCAGTGGTGGGTCCTCGCGGCGCGCAACGCGGAGATCGTCGCCCGCAACCGGCTGACGCTGGCGATCCTGCTCGGCTCACCACTGATGGTGCTGGGGATGTTCGCGCTGCTGTTCCGCCCCGGCGCGTTCGACCCAGCGAGCCCGAGCCCGACCGTCACCGTGATGATCCTCTTCTGGATCGCGTTCGGCGGCTTCTTCTTCGGCCTGACCTACGGTCTGCTCCAGATCTGCACGGAGCTGCCGATCCTGCGCCGGGAGCGCCTGGCGGGTGTCCGGCTGCTGCCGTACCTGATGGCGAAGGTCGCGGTGTTGCTGCCGCTGCTCGCCCTGGTGGACCTGGCCCTGCTCGGGGTGCTGCGCGGCATGGACCGACTGCCGCCGGTCGGCGGCGGCGACTTCGCGGCCCTGTACGCGACCCTGCTGCTCTCCTCGGCGGCCGCGCTCGCGCTCGGCCTGCTCTGCTCCGCGTCCGTCTCGGACGCGGCCCAGGCGACCCTCATGCTGCCGATGCTGTGCTTCCCGCAGGTGCTGTTCGTCGGGGCGATCCTGCCGGTGCCGGCCATGGCGGACGGCGGCCGGTGGCTCAGCTACGCGATGTCGAACCGCTGGGCGTTCGAGGGGTTGGGGCACACCGCCGGGGTGGAACGGCTGTGGCGCGACGGCGGCTCACCGCTCGGCCCGCCGCTGTCGCAGACGTACGGCGACACCTTCGCGCGAGCGGTCTGGGTCGACTGGCTGGTACTCGGCGGGTTCGTGCTGCTCTCGCTCGCGGCGACCTGGGCGGTGCTGGTACGGCGGGAGGCCCGCCGTGCGGCCTGAGCGCGCCCCTGCCCTCTCGCCGACAGACCTGCCCGGGTACGCCGACACCGCGCGGATCGACGAGTTACGCGCCACCGAGTACCCGCACCTCGACCGGCACGGCCAGGTCTACCTCGACTACGCCGGGGCCGGGGTGACCGCACGGGCCCAGGTGCGGGCGCACCACGACCGGCTGCTGGCGGGCCCGTACGGCAACCCGCACTCGGAGAGCCCGACCAGCGCGGCGGCCGGCTCGCTGGTGGAGTCGGCCCGGCGGGCGGTGCTCGACTTCTTCTCCGCCGACCCCGCCGAGTACGCGGTGGTCTTCACCCCCAACGCCAGCGGCGCCTGCCGTCTGGTCGGCGAGGCGTACCCCTTCGGACCGACTGCACCCTTCGCGCTGACCTGGGACAACCACAACTCGGTCAACGGCATCCGCGAGTACGCCCGGGCGGCCGGCGCGGCGGTGCGGTACGTGCCGTTGAGCGGCCCGGAGCTGCGGGTCGCCGAGGCCGACCTGGTCTCGGTGCTCGACGCCGGCAGCGGGGTTCGGTCCGGCCGCCGTGGGCTGTTCGGGTACCCGGCGCAGAGCAACTTCTCCGGCGTGCAGCATCCCCTTGGCTGGGTCGAGCTGGCCCACCGGCACGGCTACGACGTGCTGCTGGACGCCGCCGCGTTCACCGCCACGAACCGGTTGGACCTGCGCGTCGTCCGACCCGACTTCGTCTGCCTGAGCTGGTACAAGCTGTTCGGCTATCCGACCGGCGTCGGCGCGCTGCTGGCGCGTCGTGACGCGCTGGCCCGGCTGCGCCGTCCGTGGTTCGCCGGGGGCACCATCAGGGCGGTCAGCGTGCAGGGTGACTGGCACCGCTCGATGGACGACGAGTCGGCGTTCGAGGACGGCACGCTCAACTTCCTGAGCATTCCGGACGTGGAGTTCGGGCTGCGGTGGCTCGACTCGATCGGCGTGGATCTCGTGCACAGCCGGGTCGGCCTGCTCACCGCCTGGTTGCTGGACCGCCTGACCGCGCTGCGGCACCGCACCGGCCAACCGCTGGTGCGGGTGTACGGGCCGGCCACCGGCGAGGGCCGGGGCGCGACCGTGACGTTCAACGTGCTGCGGCCGGACGGCACGCCGGTCGACGAGCGACTTGTCGCCCGGGAGGCCGCCGCGGCGGGCTTCTCCCTGCGGACCGGATGCTTCTGCAATCCGGGTGCGGGCGAGGGGGCGTTCGGGATCACCCGGCAGACGCTGCGGCGACGCCTGCTCGCCCAGATCGGTACGATCGACGAGTACCTGGACGCGCTGGCGCTACCGACCGGCGGCGCGGTCCGGGTGTCGTTCGGGCTGGCGTCCACCGCGGCCGACGCCGAACGCTTCGTCGCCTTCGTGGAGTCGTCCTACCTGGACCGGGACGGTGAGGTCGGGCCGCCGTTGCCGCCCCGGCTCCGGTGCTGACGTGCCCTCCGGGGCTAGCCGACCTGGGCCACCGGCGCCGGGCGGTGCGTGATCTCCTCCATGAACGCGAACCGGGCGGCCAGCTCGGCGAGGGTCGCCCCCTCCCGCCAGGCCGAGGCAACCTGGGCGACCTGGACCAGGTCCATGCAGTCGCCGCGGGCCAGCACCTCGCCCGCGGAGCGGACGTCGATCATGAAGTACCGGGCCTGCGAGCCCAGCCCGACACAGACCACGCCCTGGTCGGAGTGCAGCTCGGCGCAGGTGAACCGGGCCCGCCCCTGCTCGGGTGCGGTCACCCGGCCGATGTCGAGCCGGTGGCGGTCGGCGGTCTCGATGAGCGCGGGGGCCAGGCCACCCCGCTCGACCAGATCCGGGTAGAGGCGCACACCCAGCGCCGTCGACGCGTCGCTCATGACTGACTCCCACTTCCTTGTGACAGAGACCAGCAGCACGCAGGTTACGGGGAGGTTTCCTGCGGACCTCGTCATCCTGTCCCGGGTGGACGCTCCACGGCAATAGGAAGTGTCGATTCGACCGCTATCGAGGGGTGCGATCGGGCGGTAACGGACCGTCGCGGCATTGGAAACACTCTTGACAGAAAGGTCACCATATCGACATGCTTCGCTTGGAGAGCGCTCTCCAAGATTCTCTGCCGCGCCGTCTCCGACGCGCCGCCTCCCCTTCACCTCGCTGAGGAGCCTCCCGTGTTCACAGCCCGCCCCACCTCCCGCAGCCGCCCCCTCGTCCTCGCGGCGGTCGCCCTCGTCACCACCCTCGCCACCCTCACCCTCCCGGGCCAGTCCGACCGCGCCGAGGCCGCCATCGGCGGACTCACCTGGCAGGACGAGTTCAACGCCCCGGCCGGTACGCCCGTCGACGCGAACAAGTGGCGCTTCGACATCGGCGGCGGGGGCTGGGGCAACAACGAGCGGCAGTACTACACCAACAGCACCAGCAACGCCGTACACGACGGCCAGGGCAACCTCGTCATCACCGCCCGTCGGGAGAACCCCGCCAACTACCAGTGCCACTACGGCCGTTGTGAGTACACCTCGGCCCGGCTGCTGACGGCGGCGACCTTCACCCAGACGTACGGCCGCTTCGAAGCCCGCATCAAGATCCCGCGCGGTCAGGGCATCTGGCCGGCGTTCTGGATGCTCGGCACCGGCGGCGGATGGCCCGACTCCGGCGAGATCGACGTCATGGAGAACATCGGCCGGGAGCCCAACACCGTCTACGGCACCGTGCACGGCCCCGGCTACTCGGGCAGTGGCGGCATCACCGGCAGCCGCACGATCGGCGGCCCGCTCGCCGACGGTTTCCACGACTACCGGGTGGACTGGGAGCCGGGCGCGATCACCTGGTACCTGGACGGGGTGCAGTACCACCGGGTCGACCCGGCCCGCCTCGGCGGCAACCGGTGGGTGTTCGACCACCCGTTCTTCATGATCCTGAACGTGGCGGTCGGGGGAAACTGGCCCGGCTACCCGGACGGCTCCACCCAGTTCCCGCAGCAGATGCTCGTCGACTACGTCCGGGTGTCGAGCTACACCTCCGACGGCGGCAACCCGCCGTCCGGCACCACGCGGCTTCGGGGAGCGCAGAGCGGGCGCTGCATCGACATCCCGAGCGCCAACCCCGTCGAGGGCGCCAAGCTGCAGATCTGGGACTGCAACACGACCGCGGCGCAGGCGTGGACCTTCGCCTCCGACGGGACCGTCCGGGCGATGGGCAAGTGCATGGACCCGGCCTGGGCCGGCACGGCCAACGGCACCGAGGTCAACCTGGTCAGCTGCAACGGCAACCCGGCTCAGCGCTTCACGCTCAACAGCGCAGGCGACCTGGTCAACCTCAGCGCCAACAAGTGCGTCGACGTACGGGAGGCCAACCCCAACAACGGCGGCAAGCTGCACCTGTGGGACTGCCTCGGCGCGTCCAACCAGAAGTGGTCCCGCTTCTGAGCAGACCGGCATGAGCGAACGGGCCGTCCGAGCGCAGCCTCGGACGGCCCGTTCGCGTGCGCGACAGTGCCCCGAACCCGATTCGGTCGGGCGACCACCCAGCGACCGCTATGTTCGGTTTAGTCCGTATATAGCCATCACGGGAGTGAGCCCATGTCGCACCACCTCGACACCCCCCTCGCGGCCCAGGGAGGTCAGCTCTACATCGACGACCTCTACGTCTTCGACGGCGACCACGCCACGGTGTTCGTCATGGACGTCAACAGCTCGGTGACCAGGGCCGACATCAAGCGTGGCTTCCACGCCGAGGCCCGCTACGAGTTCAAGATTCACTTCAACGGGGCGGACACCGAGGAGCTGACCTACCGGTTCGCGTTCGGCGAGCCGGACGGCAACGCCACGCAGACCCTCCAACTGTACGAACTCACCGGCGCCGACGCCCGGGACGACGCCGCCATGGGCACTCCGATCGCCGAGGGCCGGACCGGCGAGGTGACGACCGGGCAGCGTGTCCGGGTCTGGGCGGGCCGGATCACCGACCCGTTCTACATCGATCTCGGCGAACTCGCCACCATCAACGGCGCGGTCAAGAACGGGGCGAAGGTGGACCGCTCGACGTGGCGGGCCGATCAGGCGACGAACAGCTTCGCCGGCACCACGGTCGAGTCGATCGTCCTGGAGGTCTCCCACGACGAGCCGCTGCTGCGCGAGGGCACCGAGATCGGCGTCTGGTGCCGGACCCTGCTCGCCACCGACGCGGGCGGATGGCGGCAGATCAACCGCGCCGGCCACCCCATGATGTGGCCCGTGTTCTGGCCGCACGACACCGACTTCTCGGATCCGGCGAACTTCCGGCACCCCAAGCAGGACCTGCCCGAGGACGGAGAGGAGATCGCCAAGGCGGTCGCCGGGGTCGTCGCGGCGAACGGCACCGCGCCGGACCCCCAGGCGTACGGCTGGAGCGTCGCCCGCGCGCTCTACCCCGACGTGCTGTCGTACACGGTGGGCACGGCCGCGAACTACGGCTTCGCGGTCCGCAACGGTCGCACCATGGCCGACAACGCGCCCGAGGTGATGTTCTCCCTGGTCCTGAACACCGGCACCACCTCCGGACTCACCCCCGACGTCACGAAGGCCGCCCGCGCCGACGCGTTCCCGTACGTGGTGCCGGCCTGACCGCCGCACGGGCCTGGCGGCGACCCAGCCGGATGACGGTGGTGTCGTTTGACCGTTTTGGGAGACTCTGCGTGGTTAATCTCTGAATCACATCCGTTGGGCGATTCAGATAGGAGATTTGATGCGCAGGAAACTTCTCGCGGGCGTGGCCGGCCTCGCCGCCGCCCTCGCTCTCGCCGGGCCGGCAGCCGCCGACACGACGGGCGACACCATCGTGACCCTGACCGTCGATGCCGCCGGTGGTCTCTCGATCACCGTACCGGCGACGGCGAACATCGGGCACGGCGTCGAGGGCTCGTCCGTCACCGGCCTGCTCGGCCCGGTCACCGTGCTCGACCAGCGCGGCTCGCTCACCCCGAACTGGACCGCCAACGTCATCTCCACCGACTTCACCACCGGCGGCGGCAGCTCCGGGGAGACGATCCCGAACATCAACGTCCTGTACTGGTCCGGTCCCGCCACGGCGACCGCCGGTGGGGGCACCTTCACTCCGGGGCAGCCCACCTCGGCCCAGCAGGTGATCATCAACGTGCCCCGCACCGCGATGAGCCACACCGGCGGTACGGGCAACAACTTCGCCACCTGGAACCCGACGCTGGTGGTGGACATTCCGGTCGGCACCGTCCAGGGTGTCTACACCGGGACGGTGACACATTCGGTGTTCTGAACCGCTCGGCCGGCTGGTGTTGCTGGCCTCGGTCGCCCTCGTGGCGCTCGGGGTGTCGGCGGCACCAGCCGTTGCCGCGCGGGAGCAGCGACAGGAACCCGCCGACGATGCCGCGATCAGCATCCGCATGCTGGACATTCCCGCGAGTCGGGTGCAGGACCCCCGCGCGCAGGTCTACATCGTGGACCACCTGAAGCCGGGCACGACGATCCACCGTCGGGTCGAGGTGCAGAACACCTCGGACGAGACGCAGAAGATCGACTTTTACTCCGGGGCGGCGTCGGTGGAGAAGAACGCCTTCGCCGTGCCCGAGGGGCGTACGGGCAACGAGCTCAGCGGATGGATCCGGCTCAAGACCGCCAGGCTGGAGTTGGACCCGGGCGAGCGGCGACCGGTCGAGGTCGAGATCGCCGTCCCGAGCAAGGCGTCCAAGGGTGAGCGGTACGCCGCGATCTGGGCACAGGTCACCAGCTCGAAGGAGCGCGGCGGCAACGTCACGCAGATACACCGGGTCGGCATCCGGGTCTACCTGGACGTCGGCCCCGGCGGTGAGCCACCGACGGACTTCCGCATCGACGGACTGACCGCGGAGCCCGGAACCGGCGAGTTTCCCGTGGTGTCCGCCAAAATCACGAACACCGGCCAGCGCG
Organism: Micromonospora sp. NPDC049801; assembly: GCF_040656575.1. NCBI lineage: Bacteria > Bacillati > Actinomycetota > Actinomycetes > Micromonosporales > Micromonosporaceae > Micromonospora > Micromonospora sp. NPDC049801. The sequence continues at coordinate 371,274 of NZ_JBFAMS010000002.1, forward strand.
CCCTGGACATGACCGGCACGCTGTCGCTGCGCAAGGCGGCGGTGCAGGCCGGACCGTTCAAGGTGACGAACGGCGTGACGATCCTGCCCGGCCAGAGCGGCCAGGTCCGCGTCGAGGTCAACCAGTCGTTGCCCGCGGGCACCTGGGAGGTGCACGCGACATTCGCCAGCGGCACCGTCGAGCGCACCGCGACGGGCACGATCGTCCTGCCCGTCGCCGCGCCGATGGCGGTCACGACGGCCACCGGGCCAGGCTGGCTGGTCTACGCCGTCGGCGGGCTCGCCGCGCTGGTCCTGGTCAGCCTCGGTGGCTGGCACCTCGTCCGCCGGCAACGGACCCGGCTGGCCTGACCGCCAACGCTCGACGTCGCCCGGCCGTTCCCGTACTGGAACGGCCGGGCGACGTCCTCTCGGAGCAGCCTCAGACCGGCCACCGGCCGGCACGCGGCAGGTCACCGGCCGGCACGCGGCAGGCCACCGGCCGGCACGCGGCAGGTCACGGCCGACGATCTCACGCCGCTATCTGACGAGGCGTCACCCGGAGGCACGTGTGGCGCGTCGTGCCGACCCGCGCGTGTCCCAGCGCTTCTCGGCGAACGCGTCGGACAGGTCGGTCACCCGACCCGGCATGGTGTCGTGAGAACGTCTCGTCGGCGCCGTCGACCGCCGCGTCCCCAACCTCTCTGGACAGAACACCTAGATGACCGAGTGCGTCACGACCGCCACATAGTCTCCGACCACCAGCCCGTTCGAAAGCCGCACCACAAGCGTCGGATTCCAGGTGGCGGAGTTCGCGCCGCCGGTCTGGCCGGACCAGCCGGCGGCCGTGCGCGGCGTGTCCAGTACGGCGCCGGGCTGCGGGAGGAACGTCCCGTCACCGGTGGTGGCGAGGGCTGGCCCGGAGGCGTACGTGATGTTGCTGTTCGGAATGGTCTCGTCCGACGTGCCGGAACCGGTGGTGAAGTTCGTGGTCGAGACGACGCTGACCCACCGTCCGGAGAAGGGGCCACGGTCGTCGGTGACGGTGACCGGGCCGAGTTGACCCGAGACACCTGTCGCATCCGAGGTGACGGTGCCGAGTGGGGAGATCGTCGGGACGCTGATGGAGAGCCCGCCGAGCGGACTGATGACCAGTTGCGCAGCCCTCGTGTCGGACTGGTTGAACGAGTCGGTCACCCGCACGGTGAACGGGAACGTGCCGGACGCCGTCGGTGTGCCGGCGAGCAGGCCGGTGGCCGGGTCGAGGCTCAGGCCGGGGGGCAGGCTTCCGGAGCTGACCGACCAGACGAAGGGACTCGTGCCGCCGGTCACCGTGAGCTGGTACTGGTACGGCACGTACGCCTTGCCCGGCGGCGGCGGCGCGAAGTTCAGGGTCGGCGGCGGGTTGACCGCCACCGGCGCGGAGGGGGCCGACTGGGGGCCGGTACCGGCCGCGTTGATCGCGGCCACCCGGAAGGTGTAGGTGGCGCCGCCGGTCAGTCCGGTGACGACCTGGATCGTGGCGGTCCCGCTGAAGGTCTGGGGGGCCTGCGCCACTCCGTTGAGGTAGGGCGTCACCGTGTAACCGGTGATGGGCGAACTGCCGTTGGCCGGGGTCGTCCAGCTCAGCCTGGCGGCGGTCGTCCCCCCGGTGACCGAAGTGATCGCCGGTGCGCCCGGCAGGGTGTACGGCACCACCGCCGCCGACACCGGGCTGGCCGCGCTGGTGCCGTACGCGTTCACCGCGGCGACCCGGAAGGCGTACGAGGAGCCGGCGGTCAGCCCGGTCAGTGTGCGGCTTGTGGTGGAGGCGTCGAAGGAGAGGGTCGGTTGCGTGACGCCGTCCCGGATCGGGGTGACGAGGTACGCCGTGATCGGGCTGCCGTTGCTCGCCGGCGCGGTCCAGCTCACGGTGGCGCTGGTGACACCCGCGACGGCGGTCGGCGTGGCCGGCGTGGCGGGCGCCGAGGCGTAGACGTAGTTCGCCGACCCGGCGGCGCCTCGGGTGACGACGCTGACCGTGACCGTCGCCGCGCTGGAGCGGGCGGGCATCGAGGAGATGCCGAGGGTGCCGTCGGGGTTGACGGTGAAGCAGCCGGCCGCCGGGCCGGAGGTGCAGGGCAGCAGCAGCACCGACGTGCCGGCCTGCTGTTCGGCGGGCGTACCGATGGTGATCGCGGTCGCACCGGTGAGGTTGCTGCCGCCGACGGTGACGGCGATGCCCCCGGCGATCGAGCTCTGCGCGGGGGTGACGGTCACACCGCTCGGTGCGGTGGCTGGCGCGACGCCGGTGGCGATGCCGGAGTAGCCCGGGTTCGCGTCGACCGACGACGAGGTCGCCACCGTGGCGGTCTGGATCAGTGCCGGTGTCACCCCGGTTCCGGTCACGGTGGCGACGACGGTGATGGGCGGCAGGAAGGTGCCGCCGGGGAACGGACCGTTGCTGTTGGTGCAGGTGATGGTCTGGCCTGAGGGTGGGCCGCAGACCCAGCCGGTGCCGACCGCGCCGCGCGGCGTGACGCCGGTCGGCACGGTCTGGGTGACCGAGATGGGCGACGTCTCCGTGGCGCCGGCGTCGACCCCCGCGATGATCGAGTAGGTGACCGGGTCACCGGGCTGCGGGGTGGGGCCGACCGCGCTGGTCTGCGCGACGTTGAGGTCCGGCACCTGGTTGAAGCTGACCGCCCGAGCCTCGTCGACCTCGTGGAAGTCGGTGACCGATCCGGTCGAGCCCACCCAGCCGAAGGCGAGTTGCCGGGGGTAGCCGTCGGCGTTCAGCCAGGTCGGCGACGGGTACAGGGTCGGCGACACGACCGGCAGCGCGCCCTGAAGGGTCTGCGCGGAACCGCCGACCGGGGTGAAGCGGATCCGGTACTGACCGGCGGGAGTGGTGATCCCGCTGTCGGTCATGTACGGCGAGCCGGTGGTGTTGATGACGACCTCGACCGGCACCACGGACGCGGCCCGGGTGCTGGCCCGCAACGCCAGGGCGGGGGCCGAGGTGCTGCCGGCGCTGCTGTTGATCGCGCAGTAGCCGACGCCGTTGCGGCCCGGACCACGGACGACGACCTGCCCGGGTACGCGCCCCCCGGTGGTGTTGATGTACGGCGGGTTCGTGCAGCCGGTGCCCTGGTAGGTGCTGCTGCTGAAGTTGCCGAAGACGTCCAGCCCGATGCCCAGGTAGCCGTTGGACAGACCCGCCGACACGCCGTTGAACGCCGCCGAGTAGCCCAGCGAACCGCCCGTCTGACCGAGGGTCGCCGGGGACCTCGGGTTGGCGGGGTCGACAGCGGCCAGCGCGAAGGCGAGGCCGTCCGCGCCCGGGTTGGAGCCGCCGTACTGGTAGGTGTTGAAGGTGAGGTGCAGACCCTGCGAGGTGGGAACGCTGACCGCGCCGAACACCCCGCCCTGGCGGTTGATCGTGGCGGGGGTGAGGCGCAGCTTGCCCGCGCCCTGCGGGTCGGTGGAGGTGGTGCAGCTCAGTAGCGGGCCGGTGGTCGTGTTGCCGGCCGCGCTGAGGCAGGCGGCATTGGTCCCGCCGGCGGTGGGCACGCCCGGCACCGTCACCGGGCCGATGCCGTTCGCGGTGTTGTTGTGAAAGGGCTGGTCGAACAGGACGGACCCGACGGCCGACGCCGGTAGCGGTGTGAGCGTCAGCGCCCCCGCGGTCACGGCGGCCACGAGAGCCAGGGTGCCCATCGGACGACACAGTCCTGGAAACGCCACGTCCATCCTCCGCTGGTCACTCCAATCCCAAAAGGGACTCTATACCCCAAAAGCCCCCAATACTCTGGGTACGCGGAAGCCGGCGAAGCCCATACGGAAGCGGACCGGCCCCACTCGGTCACACCGAGGGGGCCGGTCCGCAGGCGGTGGGGTGATCAGCCCGCGATGTCGCGGGGGTCGCGGCTGCGCGGGTAGGTGTTCTTCTCCCCGATCGTGCCGTCCTGCTTCTTGATCACGTGCTCGACGCCCCGGTCGGCGGCCATCTCGCGGCCCTGTTCCTGCGCGTCGGCCTTGGTGTCATGCGTGCTGCTGGCCCGGTCGCTGCCCTCCGGGCGGTTCTTCCACTGGCCGTTCTCCTGGTACGTGTCGACATCGCCCTTGGTCATCGCCAGCTCCTTCCCTGCGTCTGCGCGGTCGTCCTCTTCAGTGCCCTGAGCGGGGGCGGGCAAACCGCCGTCCTCAGGAGACGGCCGGACAGTTGTTGCTCACCCGGCGGAGAATCTGCTCCTCCTCGTCGGTCGTGATGCCCGACGGCGTGCCGTCGAAGTGGGTCTCCACCTTGTCCCAACCTCGGCGCTGCTCGTAGTGCAGGTGCGGAGCGCCCGAGTTGCCGGTGCTGCCGAGTCGACCGATCTGCTCGCCCTGGGTGACCTTCTGACCGACCGTGACCAGCGGCGGTTCGAGGAGGTGCAGGTACTGCGTCTCCCAGGTGCCGCCGTGGTCGATCTTCACCCAGTAGCCACCGCCACGTCCGCGCGGCCCTTCCGGGTTCTCCGGCGTACGCCCACCCAGCGAGCCGTTGATGCCGGCCACCGTGACGGTGCCGCCGTAGGAGGCGAGGACGGGACGCCCCCACGACTCGCCCTCGATGGGGAAGAAGTCGACGTCGTAGTCGTCGTGGCCGGGGTAGGTGCTGAGCTGCCAGGTCTCCCCGCAGGTGACGGGCATCTGGAAGAGCGGGCGGGGACCGGCCGGTCGCAGCATCGGCACGACGACCACGGCGACGCCGGCGACGGCCGCCGCCGCGACGAGCGCGAGCAGGATGACGAGGGTTCGCCGACGGGGACGGCGATGGGCGCGGACTCTGGTGGGGCGGCCGGTCGTCACCGGCCCGAGCATGGCAGACGTCGGCCATCCTCGACCAGCGGCGATGCGTTGCAGTTGCATCGTCAAAGCGCTACGGTGGATGCAATGCAGTCGTATTGCAACTGGGGGTCGGCGTGTACGTGCTCGCGTTGTCCGAGGTGACCGCCGAGATGAGTGACCTGGTCGGCGGGAAGGCAGCCGGGCTGGGCGCGCTGATCCGGCACGGCGAACGCGTACCCGAGGGGTTCTGCGTCACCACCGAGGCCCACCGACACGGCGTCGTACCGGTGGCGGAGATCATCGCGGCGTACGAGCGGCTCGGGGCCGGCCCGGTCGCCGTACGCTCCAGCGCCACCGCCGAGGATCTGCCGGACGCCAGCTTCGCCGGGCAGCAGGACACCGTCCTGGGCGTCACCGGCGCGGCGGAACTCGTCGCCGCGGTCGAGAAGTGCTGGGACTCCCTGCACAGTGACCGCGCGACCGCGTACCGCGAGGCCCACGAGATCGACCAGCATGAGCTGGCGATGGCCGTCGTCGTGCAACGCATGGTCACGCCCACGGTGGCGGGGGTGCTCTACACCGCCAACCCGCTGACCGGTCGGCGTGACGAGATGGTGGTCGACGCCGCGCCGGGACTCGGCACCACCGTCGTGGACGGCGGCACGGCCGTGGACCACTACGTCCTCGACGGCGTCGCGCGGGACGACACCGGGTGCCTGACGTCCGCGCAGTTGGAGAGGCTGCGGGCGGCCGGCGAGCGGCTGGCCGGGCACTTCGGCTGCCCGCAGGACGTGGAGTGGGCGATCGACGCGGACGACGTGCTGTGGTTGCTGCAGTCACGCCCGATCACCAGCCTGTTTCCCCTGCCGCCGGCCACCGGCAAGCCCCTCCCCCGCGTCTTCCTGGAGTTCGGCCACGTCCAGGGCATGCTGCGACCGGTCACCCCGATGGGCATGGCGACCCTGCGGGCGCAGATCACCGCGACGCTCGCGGCGCTCGGCGTCCGGGTGGAGATCGTCGACATCGGCGGCCGCCTCTACGGCGACCTGACCGACCTGGCCCGGAGCAGGTCGTCCCGGCGACGACTGGTCAAGCTCATGGCGGTCGACTTCGGCCCCCGGGCGCAGGCCGTGATGCGGCACGTCCTGGCCGATCCGCGATTCGCCCCGACCAGCGGCGGGCGCGGCACGGCACAGCGGGCGGCGTCACTACGGACCGCCGGCCGGGCGGCGGTGGGAATCGGGCGTGCCCTGGCCCGCCCGGACACGGCACGCATTCGGCTGTTCGAGGCGATCGATCAGCTCCGAGCCCGCTCGGTGGCCCCCGACGACCTGCGGACCACCGCCGAGCGGCTGCGCTTCGTCGAGGCGCGCGACGACACCGACCACAGCGACGCCATCATGTGGCCGATCGTCGCCGGCATGCTCGCCACGGCGCTGCCGTCCCCGCTGCTCAAGGGCATCGCCGGTCCGGACGAGATCCACGCCGTGCTCGGCGGGATGCCACACAACGTCACCATCGAGATGGACCTGGCGCTGTGGCGACTCGCCCAGGGCGTGGGTGAGCACCGGCGACTGCTGCTCGACACACCACCGGACGAGTTGGCCGCCCGTCACCTGCGCGGAGCGCTGCCCGACATCGGCATGGCCGACTTCCTGGACGCGTACGGGCACCGCGGTGCGGCCGAGGTCGACCTCGGGGTGCCGCGCTGGGCCGAGGACCCCACACCGGTCTTCGCCGCGCTCGCCAACTATCTCCGGGTCACCGACCCGGAGCAGGGCCCCGACCAGCGCTTCCGCCGTGCCGCCGCGACGGCCGAGACGGCGCTGAGAGACCTCGTCGCGCGGGCCCGCCGACAGCGGCCGGTACGCGGCCGGATCGCCGGTTTCCTGCTGGGTCGCGCCCGCTCGCTGGCGGGCCTGCGCGAGGCCGGCAAGTTCGCCGGGCTGTACCCACTGCGGGAGACCCGCCGACAGTTGCTGTTGATCGGAGCCGACCTGACCGACGCCGGGCTGCTGGACCAGCGCGACGACATCATGTTCCTGACCCTCGACGAGGTGTGTGTCGCCGTACACCAGGGTGTCGACCAGCGCGACGTCGTCGCGTCCCGGCGGTCCGCGCACCGCCGCGAGCTGCGTCGCCGGTCGGTGCCGGTGGCCCTGCTGTCCGACGGCACCGACGTCGAGACTGTCCTGGCACGGGTACCCGGCGGTGACGGGACGCTCGTCGGCGTGGGAGCGTCCGCAGGTCGGGTCACCGGCCCGGCCCGCGTCGTGCACGACCCGGCCACCGCCCACGTCGAGCCCGGCGACGTCCTGGTCACCGCGACCACGGACCCCGGCTGGACCCCGCTGTTCCTCACCGCCGCCGCCCTGGTCAGCGAGACGGGCGCGATCATGGCGCACGGCCCCACGGTGGCGCGGGAGTACGGCATCCCCGCCGTCATCTGCGTGCCCGACGCCACCCGAACGATCACCACGGGTCAACTCGTCACCGTCGACGGTGGCGCGGGCGCCGTGACCGTCCACTGACCACCCACCTGACCCCGAGGACGACGATGACCGAGACGAGGACGCCGAGCAGGGCGGCCGTCGGGCCGCTGCTGCGCCGGGCGGTCGTGACCGAGGCGGCGATGTGGCGCAGCCTCTACCTGTGGGCGCGTCGCCGTCCCCTGCCGCTCGGGCCGGGCGACGAGCCGTTCGGCTACCTCGGCGTGGTCAAGCCGATCCTCGGGATCTTCATCGCCCTGTCGGCCGTCGAGATCCCGATCTTCGACCTGATCGTCAGCCACGTGGTCCCCTGGCGGCCGGCCCGCTGGATCGTGCTCGGCCTCGGCATCTGGGGTCTGCTCTGGATGGTCGGTCTCTGGGCGAGCATGACCATCCACCCACACATCGTCGCCGACACCGGGCTGCGGGTACGCAACAGCTCCGGCATCGACATCTGGATCCCGTGGTCGGACGTCGCCGCGCTGCGCAAACGGCACCGCTCCCTGCCGTCGAGCAGGTCCATCCAGGTCGAGCGGGAGGGTGCGCGCCAGATTTTGCACATCTCGGTCGGCAGCCAGACGAGCATCGACGTCGTGCTGCGCCGGCCGACGACCTTCGACCTGCCCCGAGGCCGGTCCGCGCCGGTGGACGAGCTGCGACTGTACGCCGACGACCCCGACGGCCTGCTGCGCAGCGCCCGGGGCACGCCCGCGCCGGAGACTGACCGCCGCGCGACGGCGGCTCCCGGCCACCCGCTGTGAAACGATCGAGGCCATGCCCAAGAAGGTCGATCACCAGCAGCGCCGCACCCTCATCGCGGACGCGTTGATGCGGGTCGCCGCGGATCAGGGCCTGGAAGCCGTCAGCCTCCGTCACGTCGCCACCGAGGCGGGCGTGTCCGCCGGAATGGTCCAGCACTACTTCCGCACCAAGGACGAGATGATGGCGTTCGCGTTGAGCGTGGTCCGCGAACGCAGCCAGATCCGGGTCACCGAGGCGGTGGCGCGACTCGGCGAGGCCCCCGCGCCCCGGCTGCTGCTGCGTACGATCATCGCCGCGCTCCTGCCGCTCGACGCGCACACCCGCGACGACGGTCGGGTGGCGCTCGCGTTCCTCGCCTACACGGCGGTGCGCCCGACGGCCGCGACCGGTCTGCGCGAGGGCACCGCGCAGCTCACCGCCTTCGTCGCCAGCGTCCTGCCCACCAACGACGTGGCCGCCGCGGCCGGCCTGCTGGCGCTGATGGAAGGGCTCGGCGTCTACCTGCTGGGTGGGCAGTACACCGCCGAGCAGGCCCTCGCCGCCCTGGACGCCCAACTGGACCTGCTCTTCGGCGGAACCCGCACGACCGACGGGCCGTGACCCGACGTCGAGTCACGGCCCGTCCCTCGCACTCCGCTCAGCCCACCCGAGCGGCAGCCCGCGCCTTGCGCTGGCGCAACTCCTCGGCGGTCATCAGCCAGGTCGAGTTCGTCGCCCCGAGACCGAGGAGCACCTGGTCGAAGCCGTTGCCGTCGTTGTCGTCGGTGTAGCAGAGGCTCACCTCGCCCCACGGGGACGCGGCGATGGCCAGGTCTTCCTGGCGGCCGGTCGTGGTCTGGCTCAACGCCTGCGCCGCCAGCCGACCCGTGGTGCTGCCGTCCGGGTTGAGGCCACGCGCCCAGACGTCCGGGTTGGCGCCGGACACCGTCCAGCCCACCACGACGTTGTCCTCGTCGTCGACGCCGACGCCGGGGGCGACGGCCCCGGTCCCGGTGGACACCTGGACCTCGTCGTGGCGGGCCGCGCCGGCCGCGGTGAACGAACGGGCCCAGACGCCCTTCGTGCCGGTGTGGTCCGACTCCCAACCGACGGCGAAGTCACCGGAGTAGGTCGACGCGACCGATGCCCGCCGCTGCTGCCCGCCGCTCTGCGCGTTGGCCGTACGCCGGGACAGCACCACCGCGCCGTTCGCGCGCGCCAACCGGGTCAGACCGATGTTGTACGACCCGTTCGCGTCGGCGTCCTCGTCCCAGACCACCAGCGCCTCGCCGGAGGCGGACACCGCCACGTCGGGGCGGTGGTGGCTGCCGGTCGTCTGGGAGGCCGTCACCTCGTACCCCTTGGTGGTGGGGCCGGTGAAGCCGGCGGCCTTGACGGTGGCCGGCGCGGTTCCCTGCACGTCCTCCCAGACGACGGCGAAGCCGACAGCCGCGCTGGTGGGCGCGCCGTCCGGGTCGACGGCCACCTTCGGCCAGATCTGCTGGCCGGCGTCGCTGGCGTTGGCCTGCCCGGAACCGAGGATCGCGCCGGCCGGCGACACCACCCGGTACTGGATGTTGTAGACGCCGTTGCCGTCACCGTCGGCGGCCCAGACGACCACGGCGTTGCCCCGGTCGTCGAGCCCCACGTCGGGGCTGATGTGTCGCCAGGCGGCCCCGCTGGTGCCGCCGGTCGAGAGCTTCAGCTCGTAGCCGGGCGTGCCGTCGCGGAACAGGCGCAGGTAGATCTCGCTGTGGGTGTCGTCCTCGGGCGCGGTGCTGTCCCGGTCGTCCTCCCAGGCCACCGCGACCTGCCCGGCGCGGTTCATGGCGATGGCGGGCAGGTCCTGGTCGCCGGTCGCCACGCTGTTGGCGGTGGTCCAGGTGATCGCGTCGGCGGTCATGGCCTTCGGAGCGGGCGCCACGGCGGTCGGCAGCAGCAGGGACGCGGCGAGCAGTGTCGTGAGTGCGGTCATCAGGGTGCTCCTTCTACCCGGCCTGCAGGCCGGGCTGGCCGTCGAGGATGACGAACGAGCGCACCGTCGACGCGGCCGCGCCGTGCTCGGTCACCGTGTTCACCGCGCGGAAGTCCGCGCGGACCTGGCTGCGGCTGATCGTCGTACGGACGTAGCCGCGCCGGTCGGAGTAGAACTTCAGGTGCGGGTTGGTCGCCGCGTTCGGGATGGTGGTGCTGCCGGTCCCGTTGCCCGTCGAGGTGATCGAGGTGCAGACCAGCTCGGTGCCGATGGTGGCCGACGACGGGTTGGCGTAGTCGGCCTTCAGCTCGTTGGCCCAGGACTTGTGCACGTCGCCGGTGAGGACGAGCGGGTTGCGCACGCCGCGCTGCTGCCAGCCGCTCTGGATGCGGCTGCGCGAGGCCCGGTAGCCGTCCCAGGCGTCCATGTTCGCCGCCCCGCTCGCCTCGAACTGACGGGCGAAGAACACCTGCTGGCCGAGGATGTCCCAGGTGCCGTAGTGCTGGGCCAGCCCGTCGAGCAGCCACGCCTCCTGGGTCGCGCCGGTCAGCGACCGGGAGGTTAGGTCGGCGTCCGCGCAGACCTTCCAGCCGTCGCCGCACGCCTGGTCGTCGCGGAACTGCCGGGTGTCGAGCATGTGGAAGGTGGCGAGCTGCCCCCACCGCACGCGGCGGTAGAGTCCGATGCTGTTGCCACTCGGCGCGGAGGCCGGTCGCAGCGGCATGTTCTCGTAGTAGGCGCGGTACGCGGCGGTACGCCGGGCGGTCCACTGGGCGGCGGTCAGCGTCGGGCTGCTGTCGGCCCGGACCATGTTCGCGTAGTTGTTCTCCACCTCGTGGTCGTCCGGCACCACCAGCCAGGGCGCCGCCGCGTGCGCCGCCTGCAGGTCCGGGTCGGACTTGTAGAGGGCGTACCGGCGGCGGTAGTCGGCCAGCGACACGATCTCCGCGCCCACGTGCTGGCGCACCGCCGAGGTGTTGACGCCGCCCTCGTAGATGTAGTCGCCCAGGTGCAGGATCAGCCCCGGGTTCTCCTCGGCCATCCGCCGGTACGCCGTGTAGTAGCCGGCCTCGTAGTGCGCGCAGGAGGCGAACGCCATGACCAGGTCGCGGCCGAACGTGCCCGCCGCCGGTGCGGTCCGGGTACGCCCCACCGGGGAGATCTGCCCCTGGGCCCGGAATCGGTAGTAGTAGTCGGAGTCGGCCGCTAGGCCGCCCGCGACGACGTGCACCGAGTGGGCGTCGGCGTACCGGGCGACCACCGAGCCGGACGCGACCAGCGACGAGAAGCGGTCCGTGGTGGACACCTGCCACTCGACCGTCACGTCAGCGTCGGCCATGCCGCCCTGCCCGTCCGCGTTGAGCGGTGACGGCGCCAGTCGGGTCCACAGGACCACGCTGTCGGCGGCCGGATCACCCGACGCCACACCGAGTTTGAAGGGGTACGGCGCCGCGGCGCGAGCAGTCTGCCCGGGGGTTACCGCGGCGCCGGCGGCGGCGAGTCCACCGAGGACGAAGATGCGACGACTGAGCCTTGTCATGGTCAATACCTTCGAGGCCGTCGATGAACAGCGAAGGCTGTGGCGCGGAAGCCGACATGACGGGACGTTGGCCGCGTCAAGGCCGTCAGGTGTCGTGCCCCGCGACCGGGTCGTCAGGTCAGCGGCGACGGCGACTCGGCGTTGGGGATCAGCAGTTTCGGCGTGCCGGAGCCGTCGGCGGGGACGCCGAACACGTCCGGCCGGCCGTCACTCTGGCGCAGCGTGTAGGCCAACGTCGCGTCGTCGAGCCAGGCCGCCTGGTCGTCCACGCTGGCGGTCTCCGCCGTCGCGGTGATCCGCCCGGACGCCAGGTCGAGCACGGACAGCCGCCAGCCCTTCCTGGGGTCCGCGTCGATCGCCTGTTTGAAGGCGATCCGGGTGCCGTCGGGCGACAGCGACGGGCACTCGACGTTCTCCCGCAGCGTCGCCACGGTCCGGGCGGCCACGTCGCCGCGTACCAGGTAGCGCTTGCCGCCGGTCGACATGGTCGCGTAGAACCGGTTGTCGTCGGCGGTGAAGGTCACGCCCCAGTAGTTGACGTCCGGGCTGCGGTAGGCGCGGCCGTCCCGCGTGACGGCGAACCCCTCCAACGACGGGACGGTCGCCCCGGTGACGGTGTCGAGGATGCCGGTGCGGGTGGAGAAGCCGCTCGCCGTGTAGGAGTCGCCCCCGACGAACGTCGTCCAGGAGACCATCCGGCCCGACGCCGAGACCCGGGCCCGGTTGGGCAGGCCCGGCACGCTCAGCGTCCGCCTCTGGTTCAGCGCCGCGTCGAGCACCACCACCTGGTACGACCAGGCGGTATCCGGCTTCAGGCAGACGCCGGTGCCGGCCGCCGCGTACACCCGCAGGCATTCCAGACCCGAGACGGTACGCGGCCCGGCGGGGTCGGCGGTGGCGACGCTGGAGACGTGCCGGTCGGTGACGGCCAGCAGGCGCGGGCCCGGCGTCAGCGCGACCGCCTGGTCCCCGGCGGCGGCCGCTGGCGGGGTCCGGGGCGGCTCGGCGGCGAGGGCCGCGTAGCCCACCGCCCCGCTGGCCAACAGCACCGCCGAGGCGGCCACCACACCGAGCTTGGCCCGGGTCGACATCGCGGTCACGAGGACACCCTCCGAGGGATCAGACGGGACGGGGAAGCCAGCAGGAGCACGGTGACCACCAGGACACCGGCGACGGCCACGGCCGCCGCGAGGACCGCCGTCCGCGGCCCCCAGGCCTGCCAGGCCAGACCGAACACGACCGAGGAGACGAGGTACGCGAGCGCCTGCCCGGTCTGCACCAGCGCGATCCCGGTGGTCCGCAGCCGCGGTGGCAGCACCGGTCCGGCGAGCGCGATGAGCACGCCGTCGGTGGCCGCGTAGAACCCGCCGTAGAGCGCCAGCGTGAGCACGAGCGCCGGCCAGCCGTGCAACGGCCCGGCCAGCAGCAGGTAGGTCGCGCCGAGGGCGACGTAGCCGCCCACCACGACCGGCAGCCTCCCGACCCGGTCGGCCAGGACACCGAGCGGGGCGGCGAGCAGCAGGTACGCGAGGCTGGTGCCCACCGCCAGCAGGGGGAACCACCGCAGGCCCAGGTCCTCGCGGCGTTGCAGCACCAGGTAGACGAAGCCGTCGCCGATGGTGGCCAGGCCGAGCATCGTCGCGGCCAGCAGCAGCCGACGGGCCGGCCGGCTGCGCAGCAGGCCCCACGCCTCGCCGACGGAGACCCGGGGCTCGTCCGGCGCGTCGGCGGGCTCGCCGCTCGGGCGCTCCCGGACGAACAGCACGAGCACGACGACCGCCAGCGCGGCGACGCAGAAGCTGGTGACGAAGACCGCGTCGTACGACTGGCCGACGGCCAGCAGGACGGCGAACGCGGCGAGCGGCCCGAGGAACGCGCCGACGCTGTCCATGGCCCGGTGCACCCCGAACGCCCGACCCAGCGCCTCGGGCGGGGTGGAGAGCGTGATCAGCGCGTCCCGGGGCGCGCTGCGCACGCCCTTGCCGAGCCGGTCGACGGCGATGACCGCGCCGATGGCGGGGACCGACCGGCCGGCGAGCAACAGCCCGAGCTTGGCGACCGCCGAGAGCGCGTAACCGACACCGGCGACGAGCTTGCGCCTCCGGAACCGGTCGGCCGCGAAGCCGCCGACGACCCGCAGCAGCGCGGTCGCGCCGGTGTGGACGCCGTCGAGCACACCGAAGGCCACCGGGCTGAGTTGCAGGCCCAGCACCAGGTAGAGCGGCAGGACGGCGGCCACCATCTCGGCCGAGACGTCGGTGATCAGGCTGACCGTGCCGAGCGCGACCACGTTGCCGCTGACCAGGGCGAGCCGGCGGCGGCGCGGCCCGGGTGGGTCGGCGACCGGACGGGAGACGGTCGACAGGTACACGCGCATCTCCTGGACATCGGTGGGCGACGGTCAGCCATCGTGACGATCCGGCGCGAAGGGCCACAAGGGAGCACAGGCTGCGGGCAGGCGTGCGGTGGGTGAACATCCAGCAAACATCGAGATGTTTCACTGTCTGAGCGTACTGTTCACCTGGCGGCAGTGCGCCGGTTCATCGACCTTCCTACGTTCCTTGCGCTCTACACCCGCAAACGAAGGGGTCCTGGATGGACATTCGAATCGCCCGCCCACCGGTGACGGTCGGTACGGTCGCGGTGCTCGTCGCCGCCACCGCCGCCGTCGTCCTGACCGGCTCGGGCACGGCCGCCGCGGCGAGCGTGACGTTCACGCCGGTCGCCGACACCTACGTCCAGAGCGACACGGCATCCACCAACTACGGCACGTCCACGCAGGTCGTGGTCGACAACTCGCCCGCCCGGCGGATGTTCCTGCGCTTCACGGTGAGCGGCGTCAGCGGCACAGTGACCAGCGCCAAGCTGCGGTTGCGCACGATCAGCGGCAACAGCGGCAGCGACGCCGGCGGCACGTTCCGGAGGATGTCCAGCACCACCTGGTCGGAGACCGGCACCACCTGGAACAACCAGCCGGCCATCGACGGGGCCACCCTCTCCTCGCTCGGCGCGGTCGCCGGCAACACCTGGTACGAGGTCGACGTCACCGCCGCGGTCACCGGCAACGGCACGTACAGCTTCGGCGCCACCTCGACCAGCGGCGACGGCGCGTACTACGACACCCGCGAGAGTGGCGGCGACGCACCGCAGTTGGTGGTCACGACCGGCACCACGACGCCGCCGTCCGGTGACCCCGTCCTCGTCGGGGCCGGCGACATCGCCACCTCCGGCTCCGGCGACACGGCCACCGCCGCGCTGCTCGACAACATCTCCGGCACCGTCTTCACGACCGGCGACAACGTCTACGACAGCGGCACCGCGACGCAGTTCGCCAGCTACTACGAGCCCACCTGGGGCCGGCACAAGAGCCGCACCCGCCCGTCGCCGGGCAACCACGACTACAACACGTCCGGCGCCACCGGCTACTACAACTACTTCGGTACGACCGCCGGCCCGAGCGGCCGGGGCTACTACTCCTACGACCTCGGCAACTGGCACGTCGTGTCGCTGAACTCGAACATCAGCATGTCGGCCGGCTCCGCCCAGGAGCAGTGGCTGCGCGCCGACCTCGCGGCCAGCAGCAAGCCGTGCACGATCGCGTACTGGCACCACCCGCTCTTCACGTCCAGCTCCGACCACGCGCCGTCCACGTCGACGCGCCCGCTGTACCAGGCGCTCTACGACTACAACGCCGACGTCGTGGTGTGGGGCCACAACCACGTGTACGAGCGGTTCGGCCCGATGAACCCGTCCGGTAGCTACGACGCCAGCCGGGGCATGCGCAGCTTCGTCGCCGGCATGGGCGGCGCGGACCACTACGGCTTCGGCACCATCCAGCCCAACAGCGAGGCGCGCAACAGCTCCGCCTGGGGGGTTCTGAAGTTCACCCTGCACTCCGGCAGCTACGACTGGCAGTTCGTGCCGGTCGCCGGCCAGACCTACGCCGACAGCGGCACCGGCAACTGCCACTGACGGCCCGATCCCGCTGCGCCGTTCGCGGCGCAGCGGGATTCTCCGTACCTCAGCACCGCCGTGACCAGCGTCTGCCCGACAATGCCGTGATCTGCGGCAAACAGGCCCAAAGTTGTCCAAGAGCCGGTTGAACCGTCGCCGGGCCACCCCGTAGTACCTCGGTACCGATCAGGACACCTACCCGGGAGGTCTACCAGTGGCGGCACCATGGGAAGAGTACAACCAGAGCTGGTTCCAGTACGACGGGCAGGGAAGTGTCGTCGACACCCGGAATCGCAATCCCGACGTCAGCCCACGAGACACAATGGTCGCTCTCTGGGAGAACATTGACGTGACCCGGCAGCTGGCCATGGCCGTAAACCTCAGCCAGCAGGCCATTGCCGAGTTCAACAACGTCAGACACCTTCCGGAAGACGCCACGCAAATCCTGGAGCGTCCCGACCTCAGCAACGATCTATTGAACGACGCCGCGGCAAGGTTGGCGGAGAGCGTCGCAGGAATCGAGCGGGCGGCCTCTGCGATGGAGACGTCCGTCCGCTTACTCAACATGGCTGGGGAGCGGTGGAACTCTCACCAAGGCGACTCACCGTACAACGAGAATATCGTGACCCTTCAAGCGGCGCAGTCGAGGGATGCGATCAACTCTATCAATACTTTTCTGAACATAAACCGGATCGCCACCGGGGCGATCGATGAGGCGAGAACGCGTGGTGTGCAGCACCCGGATTTCGGCCAGGCGCGCCAAGCGGCGACCCGGAGCCTCGATGATGTCCACCTAATGTCATCTGATGTCAATGTCCTCCTGTACACGAACGAGCGCGATGTGCGCGGGGTGTCCGACCTGGGCTGGCAGACGACGCCCACCCGGAACGATCTACCTGACCAAACAGTCGACAGGCTGGCGAACACACTCAGCGGCGGGGTCTACACCGACTCCAACCCGCACGGCGCACAACACTTCTCCACCACCGCGAGGAATGCGCAGGTAGCACAGGAGGCCATGAACATCCTGAGTGATGCGGGATTTGGCGAGCACGCGATGGCGTGGCAGGCGTATCACGCCCGGCAGCAGCACACGGCCGACACATTTCCGAGCGTCCAGTTCTACCCCGAGGGCCAATGGTCGGGGCAGGCGAACAGCCGGTCGGTCGGCGGCCCGGCGGGCGAGTCCATCGCCGACGAAACTACGACCAGCCAGCAGCATGGTGCCAGACGGCGGGGTGCACGGCGCCGGCGATGACCTGACCGCGTGGGCTCACAGCCCAGTCTGCGACGGGGTTCGGCGACCGAGCGACGTGTGCCCCCGCCCTCGAGATGGGCGGGGGCACACGTGCGTGCGGTCAGGGCATCAGCGGGTGCCGGCCGCCCGGCGCTTGTTGTAGACGTCGAACGCGACGGCGACGAGCAGGACGAGCCCCTTCACCACCGACTGCGTCGACTGGTCGACGCCCATCAGCTGCATGCCGTTGCTCATCACCGCCATGATCAGACCACCGACCATCGCGCCGACCACGGTGCCCACGCCGCCGGTGACCGCCGCGCCGCCGATGAAGGCCGCCGCGATCGCGTCCAGCTCGAACATGTTGCCGGCCGCGGGCTGCGCGCCGTTGGACCGCGACGAGTAGATGACGCCCGCCACGGCCGCGAGGAAGCCCATGTTGACGAACATCCAGAAGTTGACGGTGCGGACCTTCACGCCCGACAGCGCCGCCGCCGAGAGGTTGCCGCCGATCGCGTAGACCTGACGGCCGAAGACCGTCCGCCGGGTGAGCAGACCGTAGACCAGCACCAGCGCCGCCAGGATGATCAGCACGATCGGCAGGCCCCGGGCGTGGGCCAGCTGCCAGGCGAAGTACATGATGACCGCGCCCACCAGGACGACCCGGGCCACGAACAGCGGGAACGACTCGACCGGCTGCTGGTAGCGGATGCGCGCCAGACGGGTGCGGAAGCCGCTCACGGCGTACCCGGCCACGGCGATCGCGCCGATCAACAACGTGAAGGCGTCGAAGCCGTTACCGCCGAGCAGGCCGTTGAGGAAGCCCGCCGCCACCTTCTGGTACTCGGACGGGAACGGCGACAGCGAGATGTTGTCGAGCACCCGCAGGGTGAGACCCCGGAACAGCAGCATGCCGGCCAGGGTCACGATGAACGCCGGGATGCCGGCGTACGCCACCCAGAAGCCGTGCCACGCGCCGACCGCGATGCCGACGGCCAGCGCCGCGAGGACACCCAGCCACCACGGGTGCCCCTGCTGGATCACGAGGACGGCGGACACCGCGCCGGTCAGCGCGACCACCGAACCCACCGACAGGTCGATGTGCCCGCCGATGATCAGGATGACCATGCCGATCGCGAGGACCAGGATGTACGAGTACTGCAGGACGATGTTGGTGATGTTGCCGGGGCTCAGTGACACCCCGTCGGTCAGTACCGCGAAGAGCGCCAGGATGACGACCAGGGCGACGTAGATCCCGCTCTGCCGGAGGTTGTTCAGCACCAGGGCCCGCAGGTCGCT
The DNA here is from genome assembly GCF_040656575.1 of Micromonospora sp. NPDC049801. Lineage (NCBI taxonomy): Bacteria > Bacillati > Actinomycetota > Actinomycetes > Micromonosporales > Micromonosporaceae > Micromonospora > Micromonospora sp. NPDC049801. The sequence goes on from NZ_JBFAMS010000002.1 coordinate 389,299, forward strand.
CGTCCCCGTGTGCAGAGCGGCGGCCGGGGCGGTGTCCGACGGTGTCGGGCGCTCCGTCGAAGGGGTTTTGATGCTGGTCATCCGACGAGCTCCTTGTCCTTTGTCATCAGCTCCATGAGGCTCTCCTGGGTTGCCTCGCTCACCGGCTTCTCACCGGTGATCCGGCCCGCGGCGAGGGTGTAGATGCGGTCACACATTCCGAGCAGCTCCGGCAGCTCGCTGGAGATGACGATCACCGCTTTGCCGGCGGCCACCAGCCGGTTGATGATCGTGTAGATCTCGAACTTGGCCCCGACGTCGATCCCGCGCGTCGGCTCGTCCAGGATCAGCACGTCCGGGTCGGTGAAGAGCCACTTCGACAGCACGACCTTCTGCTGGTTGCCGCCGGAGAGCTTGCCGACCACTGCCATCACGCTCGTCGTCTTGATGTTCATGTCCCGCCGGCTCGACTCGGCGACCTTGATCTCCTCGTTGCCGTTCACCCAGCCGTACTTGGCCAGCCGGTCCAGGGCGGCGGCGGAGACGTTGCGCCGGACGTCGTCGATGAGGTTCAGGCCGTACCGCTTGCGGTCCTCGGTGACGTACGCGATGCGGTTGTCGATGGCCTCCGCGACGTTGCGGGCGTTGACCTCGCGACCGTGCATGAAGAGCTTGCCCTTGATGTCGCGGCCGTAGGAGCGGCCGAAGACGCTCATCGCCAACTCGGTCCGGCCGGCGCCCATCAGCCCTGCGATGCCGACCACCTCGCCGGCGCGCACCGACAGGTTGACGTCCTCGACGACCATCCGCTCCTGGGTCGGGTGCCGCACCGACCAGTCCTCGATCCGCAGCACCTCCTCGCCGGGCGACGATTCGCGGTCGGGGTAGAAGCTCTCGATGTCGCGGCCGACCATGCCCCGGATGATGCGCTGCTGGTTGACGTCGTCGGCGCGCATGTCCAGGGTCTCCACCGTACGACCGTCCCGGATGACGGTGGTCGAGTCGGCGATCGCGGTGATCTCGTTGAGCTTGTGCGAGATCATGATGCAGGTGATGCCCCGCTCCTTGAGCTGCCGGAGCAGGCCGAGCAGGTGCGCCGAGTCGACGTCGTTGAGGGCGGCCGTCGGCTCGTCCAGGATGAGCAGGCGCACCTTCTTGGACAGCGCCTTGGCGATCTCCACGAGTTGCTGCTTGCCGACGCCGAGCTGGATCACCGGGGTCACGGGGTTCTCGTGCAGCCCGACGGACGCCAGCAGCTCCGCCGCCTCGGCGTTGGCCTTGTTCCAGTCGATCAGGCCGCTGCGGCCCCGGCGCTCGTTACCCAGGAAGAGGTTCTCGGCGATCGACAGGTAGGGCACCAGGGCGAGTTCCTGGTGGATGATGACGATGCCATTGGCCTCGCTGTCCCGGATGCCCCGGAACTGCATCGGCTTGCCGTCGAAGAGGATCTCGCCGTCGTACGAGCCGGATGGGTGGACGCCGGAGAGCACCTTCATGAGGGTGGACTTGCCGGCGCCGTTCTCGCCGCAGATGGCGTGGATCTCTCCCCGACGTACCGCGAGGTTGACATCCTCCAGCGCGGTCACTCCGGGGAAGGTCTTCGTGATACGACGCATCTCGAGGATGGTGTCGTCCATGGTCACTGTCCTCTGTCGGTCTGGACGTTGCTCGATCACGGCGTCGGGCCCGGCGGTCGCCCGCCGAGCCCGACGAGGTGACCTACTTCTTGGCCTGACCGGCGGCGACCTCTTCCGCCGTCCAGTAGCCGGAGTCGATCAGCGTCGCCTTGATGTCGTCCTTGTAGACGGTCGCGATCGGCAGCAGGTACGACGGAACGACCTTGACGCCGTTGTTGTACGTCTCGCTGTCGTTGGCCTGCGGCGTCTTGTCCTGCAGGAACGCCTCGGCGGCGTTCGCGGCCTGGTCGGCCAGCAGGCGGGTGTCCTTGAAGACGGTCGAGTTCTGCACACCGTCGTTGATCAGCTTGATCGAGGCGATCTCGGCGTCCTGGCCGGTCACCACGGGCAGCTTCTTCTTGCCGGTAGCGCTGTAGCCGGCGTTCTGCAGGGCGGTGATGATGCCCCGGGAGATGCCGTCGTACGGCGACAGGACCCCGTTGACGACCGAGCCGTCGTTGTAGCTGGAGGTGAGCAGGTCCTCCATGCGCTTCTGCGCGGTCTCCTGCTGCCAACGCAGGGTGGCCACCTGCTCCTTGGTGGTCTGCTTCGACTTCACCTTCAGCGTGCCCGCGTCCATGAACGGCTTGAGGGTGTCCATCGCGCCGCCGAAGAAGTACTGCGTGTTGTTGTCGTCCAGCGAGCCGGCGAACAGCTCGATGTTGAACGGACCCTTGGCCGTGCCCTTCGAGCCGTCCTTGTTCTGCAGGCCGAGCCCGACCAGGAGCGCGGTGGCCTGCGCCACGCCGACCTTGTAGTTGTCGAAGCTGACGTAGAAGTCGACGTTCTTGCTGCCGCGGATGAGCCGGTCGTACGAGATGACCGGGATCTTCGCGTCGGCGGCGGCCTGCAGCTGACCGCTGAGCGCCGTGCCGTCGATGGCCGCGATGATCAGGACGTCCGCGCCCTGGGTGATCATCTGGTCGACCTGCTGCGACTGGGTCGGGATGTCGTCGCCCGCGTACTGCAGGTCGACCTTGTAACCCTTGGACTCCAGCTTCGACTTCACCGCGTTGCCGTCGGCGATCCACCGCTCCGAGGTCTGCGTCGGCATCGCGACGCCGATCGTCAGGTCCCCCGGCTTCTTGTCGCTGGTGTTGTCGCCGCTGCCGGCGCCTCCACCACTGCACGCCGCCAGGCTCAACGCCAACGCCGCGCTACCGAGAGCAACCAGGAATTTCCTGCTCACGGGCCGTCTCCTCTCCCGATTCCCCCCGCCGACCGCCGGGGCCACCTGTCATCTTTCGGGTAGTGTTAGCGCTCACATAGGGCACGTCAACACCTGATCCGAAATACCGGTGTCACGGTCTCGTAACGGAGACTTCCTCACCCGCACGACCTCGCGCAACCCCTCCCGACAGTTGAGCGGCTGGCGCAGGTCACGAGGCATCGACGCGCTTAGCGGCGCGGCGGAGCGACACTGTCGCGGGCGACAAGTGTCGGCGCGATGGTCTGGCGCAGGGCGCCGCCGCCATTGCCGTTGCCCGACTCGATCTGGGTCAGCAACATCTGCAGACTCGCCCGCGCCACCGCGTCGAAATCCGGTCGGACGGTGGTCAGCGGCGGAATGAAGTACGCCGCTTCCGGCACGTCGTCGAAACCCACGACGCTGATCTCGGCCGGCACCTTGCGCCCGAACTCGTGCAGCGCCCGCAGCACCCCCAGGGCGAGGTGGTCGTTGGCCGTGAAGATGGCGGTCACCTCCGGCATCCGGGCGAGCATCTGCCCGCACCGGTAGCCCGACGCCGCCGACCAGTCCCCGTGCATGAGGGGCGGTGGCTCCACCCCCGCGGCGAGCAGCGCCGCACGCCAGCCCTCGATACGACCGGCGCTGTCGAACCAGTCGGACGGCCCCGACACGTGCCACACCGTGCGGTGCCCGGCGTCGAGGAGATGCTCGGTCACCGCCCGCGCGCCCGCCACCTGGTCGACCGTCACCAACGGCACCGGACGGTGCGGGTCACCGTCGACCGTCACCAGTGGAACGTCCTTGGGTAGCCGCTCCAACGCCTCGCCGGCCGACTCCACCGGCGCGATGACCACGATGCCGGCGACCCGGTGCGCCAGGTGCCGCTCGACCGCGGCCGAGATGGAACGGTGGTCCAGGTCGCGCACGCTGCCGACGCTGACGGCGAAGCCCTCCGCCGCGGCGGTCTGCTCCAGGGCGGCCAGCAGCGACGCCGGACCGTAGAGGGTCGTGTTCTGTGCCACCACGCCGATGACCTGGGACCGGCCGGTCACCAGGGCGCGCGCCGCGCCGTTCGGGCGGTAGCCGAGTTCGGCGATCGCCGCCCGCACCCGTAACCGGGTCTGCTCGCGCACGTTGGGGTGCCCGTTGAGCACCCGCGACACCGTCTGGTGGGAGACACCGGCCAGACGAGCGACGTCTGTCATCGCGGGACCGTGGACGGCCATTTCACTCCCCCCGCCTTCAACCCGACCCGCGGCCCGTCGACGTTGACTGGAGCGGCCCGGCCCGATCCCCCTCGCTCAGCCACCACGCCGGTGCTGAATCGCAGGTGACCAGCGCTGGATCGCCGACAGTCTACGCCAGCGATCGCCCCGGACACGGCACGGCTGAACGCGAAGACACGGCGTGTGCCAGGTCGCGCCGGAGTTCCGCGCGCACCTCGCGCCGTCGCCCTCGGCCGGAAGTGGCCGCAACGGGCCGCCGCCCCGCTCCAAGCTCCTGGACAGAGCGTGGAACAGGGCGGCGACTGGTCTGCTGCGACGACACGAACCCTCCCCCTGCGGGGTGGGCGATGCCGTCACCTCACTCGTTGTGTGACCGGCGTCACGGTGTGGTCAGGTCGAAGCGGCGGACGGCGACCGAGCCGCCGAGCGCCTGGGTGGCGTGGTTGAAGATGGCGAACCGGTAGCCCATGAAGAACTGCCAGTTGTTCGCCAGCGTCAGGGCGTTGCCGAAGGACGTGAAGTTCACGCCGTCGGTGCTGTACGAGAAGCGCGCCTGCCGGCCCGAGCCCGGTCTGATGTCGGCGTTGGCGCGCAACCAGATCCGTCCGCCGGAGATGGCGGTGCTCGCCGCCTCGCTGCCGGTGCTGGTGGTGTTCCAGTTACCGTCCATCGTGAGACCGTTCTGCATCACCAGACGCGTCGATCCGTTGTCCCGCTTGATGCCGATCCAGGCGGACGAGTTGCGCAGCACCGCCAGGCCGGTGCGGTCACCGTCGCGCATCGTGGAGTAGTCCAGCTCGATGGTGGCGGTGGAGGTGGGGCCCTGGATCCGGTGCGTCAACGTGTTACGCGCCGCGTACAGGTCGCCGGTCACGGTGGCGGTCTGCAGGTTCAGCCCGTTGTTGACCGACCAGCGGCTGTTGTCCGGGTTGTGGTTCCACTCCCACTGCGGGCCGAGGGTGGTGCCGGCGAACGTGTCGGTGCCCGTCAGCGGCTTCACCGCACGCGGCGGAGCGGGCAGGTTCGGCTTCGGGTAGGAGCTGCCCCACGCGCCGTTGACGGTCTGCAGCACCGGCCAGCCGTCGCTGGTCCAGGTGATCGGCGCCAGGGCCGGCATCCGACCACCGGGGTACGCGTCGACGAACGACATGTAGTACCAGTCGCCGTTCTGGGTCTGCACGAGACCGCCCTGGTGGGGCACGCCGCCGCCCGAGATGGGACCGGGCAGGTTGAGCAGCACCTGACGCTGCTCGTACGGGCCGAACGGGCCGTTGGTCGACTTCAGCACGTACTGGCCGTTGGCGGGCCGGGTGAGCCAGATGTAGTAGGCCCCGTTGCGCTTGTAGAACCGGGCGCCCTCCAGCGTGCCGATGCTCGACGGGGTCTGGTACACCTGCTGGGCGCGTACCTGGGACTTCCCGTCGGCGGAGAGCTGGGCGACGCTGATCGTGGTGTTGCCGTACGCCACGTACATGGTGTCGTTGTCGTCGATCAGCATGCCCGCGTCGTAGTAGCAGTTGGGGATGGTGGTGTGCTTGCTCCAGGTGCCGTCGACGGCCGACGCGGTGTAGATGTGCGTCTGCGCGAAGTCGATGCACCCGGCCCAGTAGTACGTGCGGTTGCTCGGCCGGTAGTTCAACGTCGAGGCCCAGATCCCGTCGACGTACGCGTTGCCGCCGCTCATGTCGTACTTCGAGCCGAAGTCGAGCCGGGGCACGGCGTGCCCGGCGTACTCCCAGTTCACCAGGTCATACGAGCGCAGGACCGGTGCGCCAGGCGAGTAGTGCATGGTGGACGACGTCAGGTAGTAGACGTTGTCCACCCGGATGATGTCGACGTCGGCGAAGTCCTGCCAGATGGCCGGGTTCGAGAACGTGCCGTTCGACGGTGGCGGCGTGGTGGGGGGCGGCGTGGTGGGCGGCGGCGTGGTGGGGTTGCCCCCGCCGTCGACGCGGACGAGCTGCCACTGCTGGTTGGTGCCGTTCCAGTCGTCGTACTGCACGATGTTGCCACCGTCGGCCGTCGAGGCGCCCTGCACCTCCATGACCTTGTTGCTGTTGCGGTTGACCAGGCGGACGTAGCCGCCGTCCGAGTCGGCAAGCCGGAACTGCTGGTTGGTCCCGTTGTTGTCCGACCACTGCACGATCGCCCCGCCGTTGGCCGTCGACCGGCCGGAAACATCCAGCACCTTGCCGGACAACCGCGACTTGACCCGGTAGTAACCACTACCGGAATCCACGAACTGCCACTGCTGCTGGTTGCCGTTGTTACGCGTCCACTGCGTGATCCGCGCGCCGTCGTTCGTGGCCAGGTTGTAGACGTCCAACGCCTTGCCACTGTTGCGGTTCACCAGGACGTACCACGCGCTCGTGTCGACGGTGGCGGCCGACGCGGGCGCCGCGGCCACCGCCACGGCCGCGCCACCGACCACCAGTGCCGTCGCGGCGACGGCCAATCTCGACAGCCAGTTGCGCCGGCGTGGCGCACCCCGGGGAACCCGACCGATGGAAAGCATGATCCTCCTCTGCTGACGCGAACCGTGCGGTCTGGGCCGGCGTCCGCGGCACCGGGCGGGGCACCGAGCTGACCACGCCCGGCCATGTGATCGCTAACAGCACGCCCCGGGCGTCACGGCACACGATGCCGACGACGGGGGGTTAGGACGCGTGCACGGCCGGACCAGGCAATGACATCGACCACCTTGGCTATAGACTGTGAGCGATAACATGCTCTTAGTCAAGGCGTAACACAACCGGCCCGCCGGCCTGCTAATGCACGCGGCAGAGCCCGGACGCAAACCCGAACGGGTGGTCCACCCCGGCCCGCAGGCAGGGGTGGACCACCCGGTTCAGCAGAGGTTCGGCGCAGGTCAGAAGCCGCGCGCCAGCCGGTAGTAGGCCTGGTTCCAGCGGATCTCGTCGGCGAAGCGGCGCGTCGTGGTCTCGGCGTCGATCACGACCAGCTCGGTCCGGCTCATCTCGGCCAGATCGTGCAGCTCCTCGGCGCCCACCGCCTGCGAGAGCACCGTGTGGTGCGGGGCGCCGGCAGTGATCCAGGACTCGGCGGAGACCGGCAGGTCCGGCCGCGGTCGCCAGACGGCGCGCGCCACCGGCAGCCGGCGCAGCGGCTGGGGCGGCGGCACGACGTCGATCTCGTTCGCCACCAGCCGGAACCGCTCCCCCATGTCGGCCAACCCGAGCACCACCGCTGGGCCGGGGGCGGCGTCGAACACGAGCCGCACCGGGTCCTCCCGGCCGCCGATGCTCAGCGGGTGGATCTCGACGTTGGGCACGTCGGACGCGATGGTCGGACAGACCTCGAGCATGTGCGCGCCGAGCACCACCTCCTGGCCCGAGGTCAGGTCGTAGGTGTAGTCCTCCATGAACGACGTGCCGCCCGAGACCCCCACGGACATCGCCTTGATGGTGTGCACCAGGACGGAGGTCTTCCAGTCGCCCTCGCCGCCGAAGCCGTAGCCGTCCGCCATCAGCCGCTGGACGGCGATGCCGGGGAGCTGACGCAGGCCGCCGAGGTCCTCGAAGTTCGTGGTGAACGCCCGGAACCCACCGGCCTCCAGGAAGGCACGCATACCCAACTCGAGGCGGGCGGCGTACCGCAGCGAGTCGTGCCGCTCACCGCCGGGAAGCAGCTCGGCGCCCACGCGGTAGGTGTCGCCGTACTCCTTGACCAGCTCGTCCACGTCGGCGTCGGCGACCTCGCCGACCACCTCGACCAGGTCGTTCACGCCGTAGGTGTTGACCGACACCCCGAAGCGCAGCTCCGCCTCGACCTTGTCGCCCTCGGTGACCGCGACGTCGCGCATGTTGTCGCCGAAGCGGGCCAGGCGCAGCGACCGCATCGCCGACCAGCCGGTCGCCGCACGGGCCCAGGCGCCGACCCGGGCGGTCACCCGCGGGTCGCTGACGTGCCCGGCGACCGTCTTGCGGGCCACACCGAGGCGGGTCTGGATGTACCCGAACTCACGGTCGCCGTGCGCGGCCTGGTTCAGGTTCATGAAGTCCATGTCGATGTCGTCCCACGGCAGCAGGACGTTCGCCTGGGTGTGCAGGTGCAGCAGCGGCGTCTGCAACGCGTCCAGCCCGGCGATCCACATCTTCGCCGGCGAGAACGTGTGCATCCAGGCGATGACCCCGATCGCGCCCTGGGCGGCGGCCTCCCGGCAGACCCGGAGGATCTCGCCGCTGTTGGTCAGGACGGGCTTCCAGACCACCCGGGCGGGAATCTGCGGCGAGTCGTCGAGCGTGGCCGCGATCTGGCGGGACTGCTCGGCGACCTGCCGGAGCGTCTCCTCGCCGTACATGCCTTGGCTGCCGGTGAGGAACCAGATCTCGGGTTCGGGGTGTGGTGCCATGGGGTTGCCTTCCGCGAGAGGGGCGGTCACTTGTAACGGATTCCGATGAGTCGCTGCAGGAGGATGAACGCGAAGAGCAGGCCGCCGATCACGATCTTGGTCCACCAGGAGTTGAGGCTGCCGTCGAACGTGATGAGGGTCTGGATCACACCCAGGACCAGCACGCCGAGCACGGTGCCGAAAATGTAACCCGAGCCGCCGGTGAGCACCGTGCCACCGATGACGACGGCGGCGATGACGTCCAGCTCCATGCCGACGGCGATCAGCGGCGCCCCGGAGAGGGTGTAGAACGACAGCAGGATTCCGCCGATCGCGGAGCAGAGCCCGCTGATCGTGTAGACGGCGATCCGGGTACGCCCCAGCGGCAGGCCCATCAGCAGCGCCGACTGCGGGTTGCCGCCGATCGCGTGGACGTTCCGTCCCAACCGGGTGTACGCCAGCACGTACGCGGCGACGAGCACCACGGCGAAGGCGATCAGCACGCTGATCGAGACGAAGTTGCCCCGGGGATCGCCGATCCGCTCCTGCGACATCCTGGTCCAGAAACCGTCGGTGATCGGGATCGACGAGTCCGAGATGAACGTGCACATGCCCCGGGCGAAGAACATCCCGGCGAGCGTCACGATGAACGGCTGGATGTCGAAGAAGTGGATGACACAGCCCATCAACAGGCCGAGCGTCGGCCCGATGAGCAGCGCGATCACGAGTACGAGCGCCGCCGGCAGGCCCTTCTCCAACAGCGCCGCCGACACCATCGCCGTCATGGCGACGACGGACCCGACCGACAGGTCGATGCCGCCGGTGAGGATCACGAAGGTCATCCCCACCGCGACGACGAGCAGGAAGCCGTTGTCGATGAAGACGTTGAAGATGACCTGGACGTTCGAGAACGCCGTGTACTGGGACACGCCGATGCCGTACATCACCAGCAGCAGGGCGAGCGTGGCCAGCACCGGCACCTGCCGCCGGGGCAGCCGGAACCGGGTGCGGCGGGGGGCGGTGAGCGATCCGGTGGTCATGCCGGCACCTGCTCCTTCGGCTTGTCGGCGACGGGGCGCGGCGGCGGGGTGCTCTTCCGTCGCCGGCTGAACCGGGCCCGGAAGGCCGGCGCCTGGATGAGGCACACAGCGATGACGACCACCGCCTTGAACAGCAGCGACGTCTGCGGCGAGATGTTCATGGCGTACACCGTGGTGGTCAGGGTCTGGATGATCAGCGCCCCGAGAATGGTGCCGCTGAGGTAGAACCGGCCGCCGGCGAGGGACGTGCCGCCGATGACGACCGCCAGGATGGCGTCCAGCTCCACCCAGAGGCCGACGGCGTTGCCGTCGGCGCTGGACACGTTGGCCGTCATCATGAAACCGGCGACGGCGGCGCAGGCGGCGCTGAGCACGTACACGAGGAAGATGACCCGGTTGGACCGGATGCCCGCCAGTCGGCTCGCCTCGGCGTTGCCGCCCACCGACTCGACGATCATGCCGAGCGCGGTGCGACGGGTGAACGCGGCGACGAGCAGTGCGGCGGCGAGCGCGATGAAGATGGCCAGCGGCAGGGTCAGCAGGTGACCCAGCCCGATGGCCCGGAACGGCCCCGAGTTGATGGTGATGATCTGGCCCTGGGTGATCAGCTGGGCGAGGCCGCGACCGGCCACCATCAGGATCAGCGTGGCGATGATCGGTTGAATGCCGATCACGGCCACCAGCACCCCGTTCCAGGCACCCAGCACCAGCGAGATACCGAACGCCATCGCGAGGGCGGTCAGCACCACGGCGAGGCTGCTCTGGTCGGTCTGCTTGCTGATGTACATGCAGGCGACCGCGCCGCTGATGGCGCAGATAGAGCCGACCGACAGGTCGATGCCGCCGGTCGAGATGACCAGCGTCATGCCCAGCGCCACGAGGATCAGCGGGGCGCTCAGCCGGAGGATGTCAATCGGCGTGCCGTACAGGTGCCCGTCCTTGAGCTCGATGGACAGGAACCCGGGCCGGTAGATCGTGTTCGCGGCGAGCATGACCACCAGCACGGCGACGGGCCAGAACAGCCGGTGACCGATCATCGTCCGATAGCGGCCCTTCGTGTCGTTCATCGGTCCGCCTCCTCCCGGTGGGATCCACTCGCGATCGTCTGCATGATGCGCTCCGCGTCGAGGTCCTCGTTGTTGGCGAGCTGCGCGACCATCTGCCGGTCCCGCATGACCGCCACCTTGTGGCTGAGGCGCAGCACCTCCTCCAACTCGGCCGAGATGAACAGCACCGCCATCCCACCGTCGGACAGTTGCGCCACGAGCCGCTGGATCTCGGTCTTCGCGCCGATGTCGATACCGCGGGTCGGCTCGTCCAGGATCAGCAGCCGTGGCTCGGTGATCAGCCAGCGGGCGAGGAGCACCTTCTGCTGGTTGCCGCCGGAGAGGTTGCGAACCGGCACCTCCGGGTCCGCCGGACGGATGTTGAGCGCCTTGACGTACTTGTCGACCAGTTCGTCCTGGCGGCGGCGCGGGATCGGGCGCAGCCAACCCCGGGCGGCCTGCATGGCGAGGATCATGTTCTCGCGGACCGACAGGTCGGGGACGATGCCCTCGGCCCGACGGTTCTCCGAGCAGAAGCCGACGCCCTGGTCGATCGCCTGCGCGGGGGTACGCAAACTGCTCGACGTGCCGTCGATCGCGACCTGCCCACCGTCGGCCCGGTCGGCGCCGAAGAACAACCGCGCCACCTCGGTACGCCCCGAGCCCAGCAGGCCGGCGAGGCCCACCACCTCACCGGGGTGGATGGTCAGACTGAACGGCTCGACCGCGCCCGCCCGGCCCAGCTTCGACACCGCCACCAGGGGGGTGCCCTCCTCGATCGCGGCCAGGTCGCGCCGGGAGTGCTCCTCGATTCCCTCGAGGACGTCGAGCTCCTTGCCGATCATCTTCTCGACGAGGCCGAGTTGGGGCAGCTCGGCGGTCAGGTACTCGCCGACGAGACCGCCGTTGCGCAGCACCGTGATGCGGTCGGCGATCTCGTAGACCTGGTCGAGGAAGTGCGTCACGAACAGGATCGCGATGCCCTCGTCGCGGAGCTGCCGCATGATGCGGAACAACTGCGCGACCTCACCCGCGTCGAGACTGGACGTCGGCTCGTCCAGGATCAGCACCCGGGCCTGGATGTCGATCGCGCGGGCGATCGCGACCATCTGCTGGATCGCGAGGGAGTACGAGCCCAGCGGCGCGCTGACGTCGAGGTCGAGGTCGAGACGGCTCAGGAGCGCGCGGGCGCGGCGGCGGACCTCGCCCCAGCGGACGGCGCCGAACAGCCTCGGCTCACGTCCGATGAAGATGTTCTCCGCCACCGAGAGGTTGGTGCAGAGATTGACCTCCTGGTAGACGGTGCTCACCCCGGCGGCCGTCGCCTGCATCGGCCCGCTGAAGGACACCGGCTCGCCGCCGAGGGTGATCGTGCCGTCGTCCGTGTCGTAGACGCCGGTCAGCACCTTGATGAGGGTCGACTTCCCGGCGCCGTTCTCGCCCATCAGGGCGTGCACCTCGCCGGGGAAGAGCCGGAAGTTGACGTCGTGGAGTGCACGCACCCCGGGGAAGGACTTGCTGATCCCGGTCATCGTCAGGACCGGACGGCTATCCGTCATCCCATCAGACCTCTTCTGGGGGTTGTCGACGCGGATGGGCCGTTGCGCTCCCACCGCGCCCGCCCGGCCCTTCACCTGGGCTCGGGCGGGCGTGGCGCGGGTCGTCGCGGGTCATGCCCGGTCCGTTCGTGGTTTACGGGGCGACGCGGCGGGGCCGCCACGCGAGCGTGGCGACCCCTCCTCGTCGATCAGTACTTGCGGGTGGGCAGAGCCTCCTTGGCCTGCTCCTGCGTGAAGGTGGTCTCCTCGGTCTCGATCCGAGCCGGCACCGTCTCGCCCGCCTTGACCTTCTTGGCGAGGTCCATCAGCTGAGGGCCGAGCAGCGGGCTGCACTCCGCGATGAAGTTGAACTTCCCGTCGGCGAGAGCCTGCATACCGTCCTTGACGGCGTCGACCGTGATGATGGTGATGTCCTTGCCCGGCACCTTGCCGGCCGCGGTGATCGCCTCGAGAGCACCCAGACCCATGTCGTCGTTGTGCGCGAACAGCACGTCGATCTTCGGGTTGGCCTTGAGGAACTGCTCCATGACCTGCTTGCCACCCGCCCGGGTGAAGTCACCCGGCTGCGAGGCGATGATCTTCAGGTTCGGGTTGGCGGCGATCGCCTCGCCGAAGCCCTTCTTGCGGTCGTTCGCCGGAGCGGCACCCGTGTTGCCCTGCAGCTCGACGATGTTGACCGGGCCCGTGGCGCCCTTCTTCTGCTCGACCAGCCACTCGCCCGCGAGCTTGCCCTCCTTGACGAAGTCCGAGCCGAGGAAGGTCTTGTAGAGGCTCTTGTCGGCCGAGTCGACCGAGCGGTCGGTCAGGATGACCGGGATGCCGGCGTCCTTGGCCTCCTTGAGCACGGTGTCCCATCCGGACTCCACCACCGGCGAGAAGGCGATGACGTCCACCTTCTGCTGGATGTAGTTGCGGATGGCCTTGATCTGGTTCTCCTGCTTCTGCTGCGCGTCGTCGAACTTCAGCTCGATGCCCGCCGCGGCCGCCGACTCCTTGATCGAGGTGGTGTTCGCCGTACGCCACCCGCTCTCGGCGCCGACCTGGGAGAAGCCCATCGTGATCTTGCCATCGTCCTTGGACCCGCCGCCGCCGGTGTCGCTGTTGCCGCAGGCCGCCACGCCGCCGATGAGCAGCACACTGGCGAGGACCGCGATAGCGCGCTGCGTTCGCATCTTTCTCATCAGATCTCCTTGGCTGGGTGTGGTGGGGACCGCGTCAGCCGCCGACGAGCAGAGGTGGCGTACGCGGGTGGTGCGTGCTGGTGCGTCGGTGGAGCAGACCGGCGGGCCGTGTGGAGACGGTCAGGAGCTCGCCGGTGCGACTGGTTGTTGGCCGTAGACGTTCTGGTAACGGTGGTAGAGAGCGTCGATGTCGGCCTGCGCGATCGGCACGGGCTGCCCGAGGGTGCGCGCCAGGTACGAGGTACGGGCCACGTCCTCGCACATGACCGCGGCCTTGACCGCCGCGCGGGCGTTGCGGCCGATGGTGAAGACACCGTGGTTGCGCATGAGCACGGCGGGTGAACGGTGCCCGGAGAGCGTGGCGACGATGCCCTTGCCGATGTCGTCGCCGCCGATCAGCGCGAACGGGCCCAGCGGGATCTCCCCGCCGAACTCGTCGGCCTGGGCGGTGAGGTGGCAGGGGATCGCCTCGCCACAGGCCGCCCAGGCGCTGGCGTACGAGCTGTGCGTGTGCACCACGCCGCCGACCTCGGGCATGGCGCGGTAGACGTAGGCGTGGGCGGCCGTGTCGCTGGACGGCGCCAGGTCACCCTCGACGAGGACGCCGTCGAGGTCGCAGACCACCATCGTCTCGGCCGTGAGGTCGTCGTAGCCCACGCCGCTCGGCTTGATGACCATGAGGTCCTGGCCGGGCACCCGCGCCGAGACGTTGCCGGACGTCCAGGCGACCAGGTTGTACCGGGTCAGCTCGCTGTGCAGGCGGGCAACGGTCTCGCGCAGTTCACCGATCTGCCGGCTCACCTCTGCGTTCATGCGACGACCTCCAGCGTGGCCTCGTGGGTGGGCACGGCGGCCTCTACCGCCGCGTTGCGGATCGCCCGGAGGCGGAGCATGACGTCGTTGCCGCCGCGACCGAAGTGGTCGTGCAGCGCCCGGTACTCGGCGTACAGGCCGTCGTAGGCACGGGCCCGCTCCGGGTCCGGCGTGTAGACGGCCTCGTGCACCCGCCCCATCGCCTGGGACGCCTCGTGGATCGACGGGTACGCCCCGGCGGCGACGGCGGCGTGGATCGCCGAGCCGAGCGCCGGCCCCTGCGCGGACGCGATGATGTTCAGCGGGCGCTTGGTCACGTCGGCGTAGATCTGCATCAGGAGCTTGTTGTTGGTGAGGCCGCCGGCGATCACCAGGTCGTTGACGGGCACCCCGGCCTCGACGAACGCGTCGATGATCATCCTGGTGCCGAACGCCGTGGCTTCCAGCAGCGCGCGGTAGATGTCCTGCGGGCGGGTGGCCAGGGTCATCCCGACGATCATCCCGCTCAGGTCGTGGTTGACCAGCAGCGAGCGGTTGCCGTTCCACCAGTCCAGCGCGATCAGGCCGTGCGCGCCGACCGGCTGGCTGGCGGCCAGCTCGGTGAGACGTTCGTGCGAGTCGAACCCGGCCGGTGCGCCGTGCTCGACGAACCAGCCGAAGATGTCGCCGACACCGCTCTGGCCGGCCTCGTAGCCCCACGCGCCGGGGCTGATGCCGCCGTCGACCACGCCGCACATCCCGGCGACCTCGGCCGGGTGCTCGCCGTTGACCACGTGGCAGGTGGACGTGCCCATGATGGCGACCAGCCGACCGGGCTGAACGGCCTGGGCAGAGGCCGCGGTGACGTGCGCGTCGACGTTGCCGACCGCCACGGCGATCCCCTCCGGGAGGCCGGTCCAGGCGGAGGCGCGGGCGCTGAGCGTGCCGGCCCGCGCGCCGAGCGGCAGCAGCGGACCGTCGAGCTTGGCCACGAAGTCGCCGAAGTCAGGGTTGAGCGCGGTCAGGAAGCTCTCGGACGGGTACTGCCCGTCCTGCAGGATGCCCTTGTAGCCGGCCGTGCAGACGTTACGGGTCTCGGTGCCGCTGAGCTGCCAGACGATCCAGTCGGCGGCCTCGATGAACCGCTCGGCCCGGTGGTAGATCTCCGGGTCCTCCTCCAGGAGCTGCAGACCCTTGGCGTACTGCCACTCGGCGGAGATCTTTCCGCCGTACCGGCCGATCCACGGCTCCGACCGCTCATGGGCCAGCGCGTTGATCCGGTCGGCGTGCGGCTGCGCGGCGTGGTGCTTCCACAGCTTGACCCAGGAGTGCGGCCGGTCGCGCAGCTCGGGAACCTCGCACAGCGGGGTGCCGTGGGCGTCGGTCGGCAGCACGGTGCAGGCGGTGAAGTCGATGCCGATGCCCACCACCGCCGCCGGGTCCACCCCCGCCGCGGCGACCGCGGCCGGAACGGCGTGGCGCAGCACGTCGCGGTAGTCGTCCGGATTCTGCAACGCCCAGTCCGGGGGCAGCGACCGACCTCCGGGCAGCGTCTCGCTGATGACCCCGTCGCCGTACTCGTGCACCGCGGTCCCGAGCTCGGCACCATCAGAAACCCGGACCACCAGGGCCCGCCCGGAGAGGGTGCCGAAATCGACACCCACGACGTAGCTTTCGGCAGCTCCGCCCACACGCTCCATGTTCACCTCCACCGTTAACGGGGATAGTGTTAACGCTCACATCCAGCCTCGTCAAGACATCTACCTGCAACAGCTCCGTAACGGAACGCGGAGGCCGTACCGACTCGGGCGCGTCAATACCGGACCGGCGCAAGGCGCTCGATCCGGGGCAGCGGGCGGTCGTGACCCCGTCAGATGGCGATGACGATCGACGGCCGGCGCGGATGGCAGCGATAACATCGACGGCGTCGCCACCCAGGCATGATCAGACCCGTCGAACGCGCCGCCGCCGCGTCCGGACCCCTGACCCGGCGCTCCAGCACCCGACCGCCACGGCGGGTCGCTGGCCGGCGCGGCGTGTTATCGATAACATTCGATGCATGATCGCGGGGTCGACTCGTCGCCGGAGTGATCGGCTCCGGGCCGGCCGTGTCGGGGCTTTCCGGGCCCCGCCGGACGGGCGGGCCGGGCCCCCGGCTGACGCAGGGACCGCCCGGTGACACGCCGACGACCCGGCCCCCATCCGGGCCGGGTCGTCGGTCGTCGGTCGTCGGAGGACGTTGGGTCAGGCCGTGCGCGGACGGTTGTAGAGCGCCTTGGCCCAGCAGAAGCAGCCGACCGTGATGACGGCGCACCAGGCGACCGCGAGGAGCCCGTTGACACCGATTCCACTGCCGAGCAGCAGGCCGCGGAGCGTCTCCATGACCGGGGTGAAGGGCTGGTAGTCGGCGAACAGGCGGACCGGCGTCGGCATCGAGTCGGTGGGGACGAACCCGCTGCCGAGGAACGGCAACAGCACCAGCGGCATGGGCAGGTTGCTGGCCGTCTCGACGCTCCTGGTGACCAGGCCCAGGGCGACCGACAGCCAGGTGACGGCGACGGTGACCATGGTCAGCACGCCGATCGCGGCGAACCACTCGACGGCATCGGCGGTGGGGCGGAACCCGACGAGCAGCGCCGCGCCGGTGACGGCCGCCAGGCTGACCATCGTCTGGAACACGCTGCCCACGACGTGGCCGGTGAGAACCGACGGTCGGAAGATCGCCATGGTACGGAACCGGGCGATGATGCCCTCGGCCATGTCCATGGCGACCGAGATCGCGGTGCCCTGCGCCGCGCTGGCCACCGTGATGAGCAGGATGCCGGGGGTGACGTAGTTGGCGTACTCGGCCCGGCCGCCGGTCGGTCCGAGGCCGGCGCCGAGCGTGCCGCCGAAGACGTACACGAAGAGCAGCAGAAGGATGACCGGGATGCCGATGAGCATGAGGGTCAGCGACGGGTAGCGGCGCATGTGCAGGAGGTTGCGCCGCAGCATGGTCGAGGAGTCGCGCAGGGCGAAGGTCAGGGTGCTCATCGCGCAGTGGCCCTTTCACGGCTGGAGGGGGCGTCGGGTTGGCCGGTGAGGGCGAGGAAGACGTCGTCGAGATCCGGGGTGTGCACGGCGAGACCGGCGACGGTGATGGAGCCCCGGTCTAGGTCGTCGAGGAGGGACCGCAGCGAACCCACCCCGCCGTCGCTCGGCACCTCGAGGGTCAGCGCGGCGTCGTCCCGGGTGGCCGTCGCGAACGTACGGGCCGCCGAGTCGAGTTGGCCCTGGTCGGCGAAGCGCAGGACCACGTGACCGCCCGGGATGAGCCGCTTGAGCTCGTGCGGGGCACCCTCGGCGATCAGCCGACCGTGGTCGAGGAAGGCGACGCGGTCGGCGAGGTGGTCGGCCTCCTCCAGGTACTGGGTCGTCAACAGGATGGTGACGCCCTCGGCGGCCAGCGCCTTGATGATGTGCCACATGGCGCGGCGGCTGCGCGGGTCGAGCCCGGTCGTCGGCTCGTCGAGGAAGATGACGCGCGGATCGCCGACGAGTGTCATCGCGAGGTCGAGTCGACGGCGCGTGCCGCCGGAGTACGTCGCGGCCGGCTTGTCCGCCGCTCCGGTCAGGTCGAACTGGTCGAGCAGGTCGGCGATCCGGCGGCGACCCGCCGCGCGGTCCAGGTGACACAGATCGGCCATGAGGTGCAGGTTCTCCCGGCCGGTGAGCAGGCTGTCCACCGCGGAGAACTGGCCGGTGACGCCGATCAGCTCGCGTACCGCGTCGGCGTCGCGGGTCACGTCGTGGCCGAGGACGCGGGCGTGGCCGCCGTCGGCCGAAAGGAGGGTGGAGAGGATCTGCACGGTGGTGGTCTTGCCGGCGCCGTTGGGGCCGAGCAGCGCGAAGATCGTTCCCTCGGTGATCATCAGGTCGATGCCGTCGAGCACGACCTTGTCGCCGTAGGACTTGCGCAGCTCGGTGGTGACGATCGCGGGTCTGCTGCTGCCGGTCATGGTTTCCTCATCTGTGGTCGGGCCGGGGCGCGTCAGGCGCGGCGGATGGTGATGTCGCC
This sequence comes from Micromonospora sp. NPDC049801, assembly GCF_040656575.1. Taxonomy (NCBI): domain Bacteria; kingdom Bacillati; phylum Actinomycetota; class Actinomycetes; order Micromonosporales; family Micromonosporaceae; genus Micromonospora; species Micromonospora sp. NPDC049801. The sequence continues at coordinate 407,395 of NZ_JBFAMS010000002.1, forward strand.
GTAGGAGGTGTTGGCGCGGATCTCGACCGTCTCGTCGGTCTCGGCCGGGCTGTCGGCGGCGTCGAGGGCGTTGTGGACGCGGCCGTGTCGGGAGCTGACGTCGAGCCAGGCGGCGGTGCCGCGCCGGACGCCCACCTCGATCGCGCCGTAGGAGGTCTGTGACTCGATCGACCCGCGCACGACCTCACCCAGCCGCACGTTGCCGTACGCGGTGCGCGCCGCCACCGAGGCGGTCGACGCGTCGACGGTGATGTCGCCGTACGCGGTGTTGATGCGGACGTCGCCTCCGCTGCGCCCGATCCAGCAGTCGCCGGAGGAGTTCTTGATTTCGGCGGTGCCGTCTACCGCGCCGAGGCGCACCTTGCCGGACGACGCCTTCACCCGGGCCGAACCGGTAACACGCTCCACCACGACCTCGCCGTGGCTGCTGTCGATCTCCAACTGCCCGGTCTCCTCCAGCCGGATCGCGCTTCCGGTCTTGATCCGGCACTCACCGAGCCGACCCTCGCCGCGGAAGGCCGCCCAGGCCGCCTCGGCGTGCAGCCGCGTGCCGCTCGGCACCTCGATCAGGACGTCGACCGACGGGCCGGAGCCGAAGCCGTACCGGCGCCAGCTCTTCGGCACCCTGATCCGCAGCTGCCCGGCGGCGAAGTCGACGGAGGTCTGCTCGGCCGCGTTCACGTCGGCCTTGCTCGACGGGTCGCGGGGCCGTACCCGTACCACGGTGTCGGTGCGGTCGGTCGCGGCGATCCAGGCGTCCCCGATGGGCAGCTCGACCTGGACGGAGATCGGTTCTGGCGTGTCGAAAACAGGCATGGTGGTCTCCCGGGAGGTGTTGGCGGAGGCGGAAAGAGCTACGGGGTGGGTGTGCGGCTGCTCAGCGCGCCCAGCCGGTGACGTGCTGGCCGGACCTCGGGGGCTCCGGCCGGCGCGGCGGCTGACGGTCGGGGCCACCGGCCCCGACCGCGCCGGCGACGGCGCGCACCAGCCACGCGTTGACGGAGAGCCCGGCGCGACTCGCGGCCTCGTCGACGCTGGCCTTGAGGTGGTCGGGAAGGCGGAGGTTGATCCGGGACGTGCCGCCCTCGTCGCCCTCGGGTGGCAGCAGAGGCGCCGGGGCCGGAGCTGGCGCGGCGGGCTCGCCCGGCCCGTCCGTGGGCGCGGCGGCGGGCGCCACCACGAAGTCGGGCTCGCGTCCGCGCAGCCGGACGTGCACCGACCCGGGGGCGAGATCGCGGGTGATCTCGTCGGCCGCGTCGGACAGCGCCTCGAGCAGCGTGAGATGGGTGGCCGCTTCGAGCTGGGTGAAGAGCCGTTCGGCCAGCGCCCGACTCTCCGGATCCACGCCCTCGGCTGCCACGGCGAACTCGTTACGCAGGTTCTCGACGTACGGCCTCAAGTCCATGGCACCATCATGGCACCACTTTGGCTCAGCATGCAACACCTGTGGCTCAGATTGCTGCCACGGTAGTCATCGGCGCTGCTCAGCGGGTGTGTCAGCGGTTGCGAACGCGCGGCGGACCACCCGGTTCGCGGCCTCCTGGCTCAGACCGGTGGCCACCAGCAGGTCGCTGGCGGTCGTCCGAACCTGCGCCACCACGACGTTCCCGGAGAAACCGACGCCTTCCCGGTAGGCGTCGCCAGCGGCGCAGACCGCGCGGAGCGCCCGCTCGCGCGCCTGAACGGGCTCCTTGCCGGCGGCGAACTGCCGCTGGAGCAGGCGTACCGCCTCGGCCAGGCCGGCGACCGCCGTGGGCAGGGGTTCCGGGACGGGCTCACCGTCCTCGAGCAGGGTCACCGCCCTACGGATCAGCGTTCCCGCATTGCGCATGGCCCGGTCGATCGGCTCCGCCGTGCGCGCGTACCGGGCCACCGGCCCCTGCCGCTGATGCCAGTGCACGGGTGAGAGGGTGCTGGCCTCCCGGGCACCCTGCGTCGCCTCGACGAGCGCACCCAACTCGTCCTTGTTCTGCCGCAACCTCGCCCGGGCGGTCAGCGCGCGGTCGATGTCCCGGTCGGCCAACGCGCCGGCGGTGGCGTCGAGTTGGGCGCTGAGCAGGTCCAGCGCCGGTCGCGCGGCCCGGTTGAGCACCCGCAACGGGCTCAACGGCAGCAGGACGGCGGTGACCAGCAGTGCCACGGCGCCCCCGACGAGAGCATCCACGAAGCGGGGGATCTCCAGGTCGCGCACGGCTGGACTCAGCGTGGCGATGAGCACGGCCGTAGCGCCCGCCTGGATCACCACGGCCGCGCTGCCGACGAGGAACAGCGCGACGACGATCGCCAACACGACGATCAGAGCGAGCTGCCACCACCCGGTGCCCATCACCCCGAGCAGCAGGTCACCGACCAGCACCCCGACGGTGACACCGATGATCAGCTCGACGGTGCGGCGCAGGCGTTGCCCGACCGACGCCGCGAGGGTGGAGACCGCGGAGATCGGCGCGAACACCGGCTGCGAGACGTGCAGCACGTCGCGCACCACCAGCCAGGACAGCGCCGCTGCCACGCCGGCCTGCAGGGCCAGCCCCCCGATACCCCGAACCCGCCGCGCTCGATCCCGCAGCGTGCCCGACAGCTGGCCCCGCAGCCGCGCGGCGGTCGACGCCGGGCCGGGCGGCGCTGCCCCGTCGGCGCGCGCCGACGCGTCCCCGTCCACACCGGGACGACCGGCAGCGACCATGGCGGGCGGCTACCCCGCCCCACCCCGATCAATCCTGAACGCCGGGCGCGGCCACGCGGGCCCGCGCCGCGCCCGGCGTCGGACGGCGGTCCCGCTCAGCGCTCGGCGAGCGCCTTCTCGGCGTACGCCCAGAGCGCGTCCGCGGCCACCGGGTCGACCGCGTGGTCCGCGACGCCGTCCGAGGCATCGGGGCCACCGGGAACCACCTCCATCTCCTGGTTGTCGACGAAGTACCGGCCCCCGATGCCCTCAAGCAGGGGCGACGCCGCGAGCAGGACCGTGGTCGACGCACCCTGGGCGGGCGTCTTGTAGTAGTCCGGCACCACGAGGTTGCCCGCCTCGTCCATCCCGCCGAGCGCGCGCATCGTGTCGTCGTCGAGGTGGCGCTGGAGATTGGTGTGGATGTAGCCGGGGTTGAGGGCGTTGGCGGTGATCCCGTCCGCCGCCCACCGCCGGGTGATGCCCACCGCCAGCAGTACGTCCGCCGTCTTCGACTGCCCGTACGCCGTCCACCGGTCGTATGGCCGCCGCTCGAAGTGGGGATCCGCGGCGTCGAACGGGGCGCTCAGGTGTGCTCCGGAGCTGACCAGCACGACCCGCGCCGCGCCCGCCGCCCGCAGGTTGTCGCGCACTCCAACGGCCAGCGCGAAGTGCCCCAGGTAGTTGGTCGCGAGCTGGAGCTCCCAGCCCTGGGCCGAGAGCTGACGGGTCGGCAGCGCCATGATGCCGGCGTTGGCGACCAGCGCGTCGAGCGGGCCGTCCCAGGCCGCGACGAACGCGTCGACCGACGACAGATCGGCGAGGTCGAGCGCGGCCGACCGGACGCTTCCCCGCGCGGCGTCGCCGGCGAACTCCTCGACGATCCCCGCGGCCCGATCCGGGTCACGGACCGCTACCGTGACCTGCGCGCCGGCGCCGGCCAGTGCGCGAACCGTCTCGACACCGATGCCCGAGGCGCCGCCGGTGACGATCATCCGACGCCCGGTCAGGTCCACGCCGTCGAGGATCTCGGCGGCGGTGGTGCGGGCGGTGAATCCGGTGGTGAGGCGTGCGTGCGCTGTCATGTCCACCACGCTATGCAAGCTCACCCTGGACTGCCTATAGTCATAAGTCCTTCATACTTTCGCGAGCGTCCAGGACGGTGCGGATGGACCCACTCGAAGACGTGCTGGCACTGCTCGGTGCCACCGCGCACCTGTCCGCCGGTCTCGTCGCGGGTGGGCGCTGGGCGGTCCGGTTCGACCCGCCGGCCGGCGCCAAGTTCAACGCCATCCGACGCGGCAGCTGCCACCTGCTCATCGAGGGCGAGGCCGAACCGATCGCCCTCACCGAGGGCGACTGCTACCTGTTGACCCGGCCGGTGTCGTACACGCTCTTCAGCGATCCCGACGTACCGACCCAGCCGGCGTACCCGATCTTCGCCGCCGCCGGCGACGGCGTGGCACACGTCGGCGAGGGTGCCGACATGTTCCTCATCGGCGGCGCGTTCTCCCTGGGCGACAGGGGTCGCAGCCTCCTGCTGGACGGCCTTCCGCCGGTCATCCACGTGCCGGCCGACGCTCCCGAGGCCGCCACCATCCGGTGGGCCCTCGACCAGATCGACATCGAGCTGCGGCGGCCTCAGCTCGGGTCGCGGCTCGTCGCGGAACACCTGGCGCTCGTCCTGCTGATCCAGGTCCTGCGGGTGCACCTCGCCCGCGACCCGCAGCACACCTCCGGTTGGCTGGCCGGGCTCGCCGACCCGGTGGTCGCCCCCGCTCTGCGGGCGATGCACGCCCGGCCCGCGCAGCAGTGGACGGTGGATGCCATCGCCCGCAGCGCCGCCGTCTCCCGCTCGACGCTCGCCGCCCGCTTCCGGAAGGTCGTCGGCGTCGGTCCGCTGGAATACCTCACCGGATGGCGGATCGAACTCGCGGCGGACCGCATCCGGCACGGCTCCGACTCCGTCGCGGCCATCGCCCGAGCCGTCGGATACGGCTCGGAGAGCGCCCTCAGCGTGGCCTTCAAACGGGTCACCGGCGTCTCACCACGCGCCTACCGCCACAAGGTGGCCGGGAGCGTTCCGGGCGGGTAGGTGACGCGGCGAGCGCCGACCGGGGGCGACCCCGGGCGATTGGGCGCGTCCCGGCCGGGTAGACCCCGGTCCGCCACGCCGGTGGCGGGCCACCCACGGGCCGATCGCCGGCACCGGGCGGTCGGGGTGTCTCGGGGGGCGGTGGCGGATGGATCAGCGCGGATGAGCGGCCCCGACACCGCCTCCGACATCGTGGAGCTGCGGGTGCACGGCGTCTCCGGCGCGAGCACCGAGCAGGTGCTGGGCCTGGCGCGGACGGTGCAGGTCGCGGGCGACCAGATGGGCGGCTTCGTCCGGGTCCGGCCGAGCTGGGCGACCCCCGAGGCGCGCGGTGTGACGCTGGAGGCGTACCGCTGGGGCGACCTACCCTCCGGAACCGTCGCCCGCACCCTGGCGCTGGTGCTGCTACTGCCGTTCCTGCTGGTCAACGTGGCGATCTGGATGCGGCCGGCGAACCCCCGCTCGGAGAGCGTGGTCAAGTCCCTCTGCCGGGTGCTGGCACTCACCCTCACCGTGCTGTACGTGCTCGCCATCGCCGGCGTCGCCCTCGACCTGCTCGCCTGGCACTGCCTGAACTCGCCCCGCTGCCTGGCCGGCCGCAGCTGGTTGTCCTGGTTCAGCGGTCAGCCCGTCGGGCGACGACTGGCGGTGTTCGCGCTGGTCCCGGCCGCCGCGATCGGCCTGGTGTGGCGGCTCAGCAACCGGCCCGGACGGTCGTTCGAGGCGTTCCGCGCGCCCGACGAGGAGGTCGCCGGGCATCGGCTCAGCACGGTCGGCACGTGGGACGCGGAACCCCTGGTGGGGCGGCTGCGATCCGTACACGTCGCTGCGGCGTTCGGGACGTTGAGTCTCGTCCTGCTCACCGCTCGCGCCGCGCGCGGCGTCTCGGTCGCCACGATCGCGTTGGCGGTGGTCACCGGCGTGGTCCTGGCGGCCTGCGTGGCGCTGCTCTGCACGCCGGCGCTGATCGACCGGTCCCCCACCGACCGGCGGCTCGACACGATCACCACCGCCCTGCGCACGACCGCGATGGTCCTGGCCGTCGTGGTCGCCGCCCACGTGGCGACCAGCCCGGCCGGCTGGCGCGAGGACGCCGCACTGCCCGGCTACGACAGGACGCTGGTCTGGCTGTTCGCCACCCAGACGATCCTGCTGGCCGCCCTCGGCGTGTTCCTGCTCTGGCGGCGCAGGGGCAGCCCCCTGTTCGGGCTGGGAGCGCTGGTCATCGCGGCCGCGGGGATCAGCACGGCGGTGGGGTACTCCGCCGAGCTGGTCTACCGGGTGGCGGACTACCTCGACCGCGACCTGCCGACCGGGGAGGGCATCGCGTCGGGTCCGCCCCGGGCGTACACCTGGGCGATCTTCGGTTTTCTCCGCACCGCGCTGGTCACGGCGCTCGTCGCCGTGCTGGTCGTCACGGTCTCCCGCTCCGGACGTCGCCGCCGTGCGGCGGCGATCGTCACACGCGACTACCCGGACGCGCCGACGGAGGCCCGCCCGCGGCTGCGACAGGTACGCGACGCGGTGGCCCGGGCCAGCTTCACCGAACGTCTGGTGCTGCTGGGCGTGATCTTCGGTTGTCTCGCCGGGGTCGGCTCCGCCAGCACCACCCTCGGCCTGTTGGGCGTGTTTCCGGGCGACGTCGTCGAGCGGTACACCCGGTTGCCGGCGGGCGCGGTCACCTTCAGCATCGCGTTCACCAGTTGGGTGAAGGCGGTGGGCCTTCTCGGCCTGGTGCTCGCCGGTATCTTCGCCTACCGCACCACCAGCTTCCGGCGGCACATCGGTGTCATCTGGGACCTCGGCACCTTCTGGCCCCGGGCCGCCCACCCGTTCGCGCCGCCCTGCTACGCCGAACGGGCCGTGCCGGAGCTGACGCGGCGGATCACCTACCTGGTGGAGCGCGGGGACCGCGTGCTGCTCTCCGGGCACAGCCACGGCTCGGTCCTGCTCGCCGCCGCGGTGCTCCAGTTGCCATCCCGGATCGGCGGCCGGGTCGCGCTGCTCACGCACGGGTCACCGCTGCGCCGGCTCTACGCGCGACTCTTCCCCGCCTACCTCGACGACGCGGTGCTGCACGAGATCGGCAACCGGGTGGGCTGGCGGTGGGTCAACCTCTGGCGGGACACCGACCCGATCGGCGGGCGCGTCTTTCCCGACCGGGGACCCGAGGCGTCCGCCGGTGACCCGGCCGCCGCGGTGGATCGCCGGGAGGTCGACCCCAGCGATGTGGTGACCCCGCCCGGCGACAGCGTTCCGCCGCCGATCCTCGGGCACTGGCCGGCCGAGTCCGACGAGCGGTTCGCGGCGGCGGTGCGGGAGTTGGCGCACCGCCTGCGGCGCACGCCACCGGAGTGAGGCGGTGGCTACCTCGCCGCTCGGGCACGCCACCCGTCGAGGCGGGTGGCGGCGATGCGGGCGCCGTCGTCCGGAACGAGCGAGCGCTCGGTCAGCGTGGCGCCGAAGTAACGCGCCCCGGGGTCGGACACGACCGAACGGGAGTCGTGCCGGGTGGCGAGGACGGACCGTCCCAGCTCGTCGAGACGGAACTGTTCCGGGCCGGCGATCTCGACGACGCCGTTCGTCGGCGCGTCGAGCGCGACAGCGGTCACCTCGGACGCGACGTCGTCCGCCGCCATGGGTTGGATGAGCACCGGCGCCAGCCGCGCCGTGTCGCCGTCCGTGGCGGCGTCGACGATGCCCGGGAGGAACTCGAAGAACTGGGTGGCGTGGACCAGCGTGTACGGCAGACCGGACGCGGCGACGAGTTTCTCCTGTGCGACCTTCGCCCGCATGTACCCGCTCTCCGGGAGCCGGTCGGAGCCCACGATCGAGAGCACGACGTAGTGCCGCACCCCGGCGGTGGCGGCGGCGGCGAGGAGGTTCCGGGTCGACGTCTCGAAGAACTCCCGGACGGCGGTGTCCTCGAACGACGGGGAGTTCGACGTGTCGACGACGACAGCGGCGCCGTCGAGCGCCTCGGCCACCCCCTCGCCGGTCAGGGTGTTCACACCGGTCTTCGGGGATGCCGCCACCGCCTCGTGGCCCTGCCCGCCGAGGTTCTGGACGACCTTAAAGCCGATGAGACCGCTCCCGCCGATGACGACGATCTTCATGATCGGACCACTTCCGGTGTGCCGAATCGCCTGACGAACCCAGCCTACGGAGCGCGCCGGACCGGCGCGGTTGACATCGCGACCCATGATTGTGGTCGCCGCCCCGCGAATCCTGGAGGTCGACGTGGCCGCTGTGTCCCATCCGGTGTTCGCGCGGGTCTACGAGCGACTCAGCGTCGCCATGGACCGTGCCGGCACCGCCGAGTTCCGCCGTGACCTGGCCGCTGGCCTGAGTGGCCGGGTGATCGAGGTCGGCGCCGGCAACGGACGCATGTTCCCCCACTACCCCCGCGCCGTGACCGAGGTCGTCGCGGTCGAACCGGAACGTCGCCTGCGTGCCGCCGCCGTCCGCGCGGCCGCGGGCGCACCGGTGCCGGTCACGGTCGTCGACGGCCTGGCCGAGGCGCTTCCCGCCGCCGACGGCGAGTTCGACGCGGCAGTGGTCGCGCTGGTGCTGTGCACCGTGCCCGACCAGGCGGCAGCGCTCGCTGAGATCCACCGCGTGCTGCGCCCCGGCGGGCAGCTGCGCTTCTTCGAGCACGTCGCGGCCGAGGAAACCAACCGCCTGCGCCGGGTCCAGCGGCTGTCCGACGCCACGCTGTGGCCGAAGCTGTTCGCCGGCTGCCACACCGGCCGCGACACCACGGCCGCCATCGCGGCGGCGGGGTTCGCCGTCGAGGAGCTGCGACGCTTCCGGTTCCCGACCGGCAGCTCCAGCCCCTCCTCGCCGTGCGTCGTGGGCCGGGCGACCCGGGTCGACAAGCGGGCGGGCTGAGCGCGTTCACCGGGGCGGCAGCCTCGACAGCCAGTCGTCCAGGGCCGCGGGGTGCGTGAACAGGAGAACCGGCGGGCGGGCCGGATCGGCCTGCCAGGCGCGCATCCGCCGCCGTGCGCGCCCGAACGCGGCGACGTGCCAGAGCAGGATCGAGTCCCGGGACAGCACGCTGCCGACTGATTCGCGGTTGCCGTTGCAGATCACCTCGCCCGTGCCCAGGCGGCGCAGCGTACGACGCAGCAGACGCCCGAACGAACGCCACCGCGGGTAGTCCAGGGCCACCACCAGGTCGGCGCGCGCCAGCGGTACGTCCCGCCACCCGTGGTACGCGCCGTCGAGGATCCAGGCGTCCCGGCGGCAGATCTCCTCGATCCGGCTGCGCTGCTGGGCGACCGGCACCTCGACCCAGCCCGGCAGCCACAGCAGGTCGTCCACCGGATACCACGGCACGTCGAGGCGCTGCGCCAACCGGGCGGCCAGAGTGGACTTGCCCGCGCCGTACACCCCGTAGACCAGGATGCGACGCGGTGCGGCCATCGCGGCAGCGTACGCCGGCCGACGACTACGTAGTCGGGTGGGCAAATCTACGTAGCGGCTGCGGACGTCCAACCACCCGACTCGCGGCTGCAATGGACACATGACCAGCAACGAGGCCGCGAAGGCCAGCAACCCGGACAGCGCCGAGGCGATCGCCCGGCCCACCACCGCACCGACCACACCGCCGCAACGAACCACCCCGGACGAGGCTCCGGCCCGGGCGGACGTCGCCCCACCGGCCCCGCCGCCGGTCCGGGCCCCCGCGCCGGCCCGCGAGGCCGAGCAGGCGCAGCGCGCCGACGGTCCGCCCGCCACGGCGACGCCGCCGGCCAAGGGTGACGCCCAGGCGGCACCGGCCACGCCGACGGCGACACCGCCGACGACCATCACCGCCGACACCGTCGCCGCCCGGGCCGTCGTGCTCGACGGCGCCGACAACGCTCTCGTCCTCACCAACTTCACGACCCGCGCGTACACGATCGGGATGAACGGCGGCACCAGCACCATCAGCCTGGCGAACGACAAGCGCGCCTACACGACAGTTCTGGACGGGCAGAACGGCAACCTGTGGGCCGCCAACAACGTCAACAGCCGGAGCCTGAGCGCCAACCAGGTCGACCTGGACGGGCCGGGCAACCACGTGAAGTTCTGTCACAGCAAGACCCGCACGTACACCATCGGCATCGACGGCGAGCACAGCTCGATGTCCTTCGCCCACCCGGACACCCGGCAGTACCGGCTGCTGCTCAACGGCACCACGGGCGACGTGTGGGCCGCCAACAACGTGAACAGCCCCAGTGTCACGGCGACCAACGTGTCCGCGACCAACGCGGTCAACTCCAAGGTCGTCGCGGCGAACGAGGTCGACCTCGACGGCGCCAACAACCACATCAAGTTCTGCCACAGCAAGACGCGCACCTACACGGTCGCGATCAGCGGTGACCAGAGTTCGATGTCCTTCGCCAACCCGGACACCCGGGCGTACACGGTGGTCATCGACGGGGTGCACGGCGACATCTCGCTCAGCAACGCCGACCTGGCCGAGGAGTTCGACGTCGCGGCCGGTCACCTGCCGTCGGCGATCCCGGGGGCGGTGCTCGTGATCGGCGAGACCGGCGCGTTGGAACTGGCCGACAAGCCGTACGACACGGCGGTGGCCGGCGTGGTCTCCGGCGCCGGCAGCTTCGCGCCGGCGATGGTGCTGGACCGGCGACCGGACAGCGAGCAGCGTCGCCCGCTGGCCCTGGCCGGCAAGGTCTACTGCCTGGTCGACGCGGCGCACGGCGCGGTGCGCCCCGGCGACCTGCTGACCACCTCCCCCACCCGGGGACACGCCATGCGGGTGGCCGACCCGCTCAAGGCGGTCGGGGCGATCCTGGGCAAGGCGCTCGGGCCGCTGCCGACCGGTCGGGCACTGGTGCCGATCATGGTGACCACGTCATGAACAGCCTGCGTCAGAAGGCCGGGAAGTACCTACGGTTCGAGGCGCCTCTGACGGTGCGGGAGGTCGGCACGGAACTCGGCCACCCCACCGGCTCCACCCGCCGGCTGCTCGTACAGCTCGAACAGACGTCGAGCGAGTGGTTCTCCGGGAGCCTGCTGCCCTCCAGCGTCAAGGGTTCGGCGTGGCTGCGGCTGTTCAGCGACGGCGGCTACATGTTCGACGGGCACGTGCACGAGAACGGCGCCGTCACGCACAACTGGTCGCTGGTCGCCACGCCGGGCTTCGTGGACGATGACGGCAACGCCTTCGTCTTCTCCGCGAGCGGCAAGGTGTCCGACAACCACAGCAGCGACGACTTCGCCGAGCACGGGCAGGACCCGCGGATCGCGCAGTACTGGGATCAGCTCAGCACGGCCAGCGTGAACTTCCGGCTGAGCGTGTCGATGAATGTGGCAGAGCTGATCGGCAACATCCTGAAGTGGATTCCGGTGGTGATCTTCGGCGCGGTGGTCGCCGGGTGGGTCGCGTTCTTCGGCCAGCCGGGCAAGGTCCACGCGTACAAGGACGAGAACGGGACCACCCACTTCTGGAAGTCGAGGGAGTGAGGTCATGGCCAGCGTCCGTACCGCCGCCGGCCGGTACCTCGACATCCGTGCGCCGCTGACGCTGCGTCAGGTGGGCGCGCAGGTCGGGCATCCGGCCGGGTCGACAAGGGTGGCGATGGACCGGCTGGAACAGGAGTGGACCGAGACGTTCTCCGGCAGCCTGCTGCCGTCGAGCGTGAAGGGCACAGCCTGGCTGCGGATGGCCAGCGACGGCCACTACTGGTTCCAGGGGCACGTACACGAGAACGGCTTCCTCAGCCACAGCTGGAGTTTCGCCGCCGGCCCGAACGTCGTGGACCAGCACAAGCAGGTGTTCGTGGCCGTCGCCACCGGCCGGGTGACCGACGATCACAGCAGCGACGACTTCAGCATCACCGGCCAGGACCCGCGCATCGCCGAGTTGTGGGAGCAGATCCGGTACGCGCCGGTCAGCTTCCGGCTCGACGTCACGGCCAACTTCGCCGAGGTCGCCAAGAAGGTCGGCATCGGCATCCTGACCGGATTGGGCTTCACGTTCCTGGTCGGCAGCATCAACGTCCTCGGCGCCAAGGGCGCGGACTGCCGTGAGGACTCCAACGGCCGGGTCACCTGCTACACGAAGAACTCCTAGGGGCGGTGGCCGGGGCGCACGTCGCGCCTCGGCCACCGCCGGTGGCCTCAGCCCGCCGGCCGTAAGGCGTCCGACAGGTCCCGCCGGGAGGTCACCGCCAGCTTGCGGTAGGCCCGTCCCAGATGTGTCTGCACGGTACGCACCGACAGCACCAACGCCTCGGCGATCTCCCGGTCGGACAGGCCCCGGGCGGCGAGCCCGGCGATCTGCCGCTCGCGCGCGGTCAGCCCCGCCACCCTCGCGGGGTCGTCCCGCACCGCCGATCGCAGCCGGGCACGCAGGTCGACGGCGAGCCGGACGGTGTCGGTGACCCCGGCCCGCCGGCCGACCTCTCCGGCCACCTTCAGCGCCTCGCCGGTCATGTTCATGTCCACCAGGCGGTGCGCGTGCTCCAGGATCACGGTGGGATCGCGTCCGGCCAGCGCGATCACCGCCCGGCCGGCGGCCACGAGCCGCTCGGCGTCCACGTGGACGAGAGCCTCGGCGATGCGGTCCGCGTAACGGGCCGGACCGGCGACCGGATCCAGGTGCGCGGCGTAGATGAGATAGCCCAGTTCCACCAACCAACTCCCGGAGGCGTGCGCGACCACGATCGCCTCGTCCATCAGCTCGCCCGCCCGAGCGCGCCGACCGGTCGCCGCGGCGACCGCCGCCAGCGCCCACGGGCGCAGCCCCGGGACCAGCGCGACCGCGTCGACGGGGTGCTCCCGTAGCACCGACTCCGCCTCGTCCGGGCGGCCGTCCTCGGCCAGCGTGACGGCCAGCCAGCCGGTTGCCTCGGCGCGGAACATGCCGTTGCCGCCGGCCTGTTGGGCGACGGCGTCCCGGAGCCGGCTGATGGCGCCCGCTCGATCCCCGCTGACCCGCTGGGCGTACCCGTCGAAGAGGGGCCAGGCGGTGGGGGACAGACCGGAGACGAGCGGGTCCGGGGGCAGCGGCCACCGACCGGTGGCCGGGTCGGTGACCGGACCGGTCGGGGTGGGCTGACGCCACAGCTCGGCCAGGGCCAGCGCCGCCCCGGCCATGCCACGGATCTGCGGCATGGCCGACGAGCCGGACCGCTCGACCGCCTCGACCACCGTGCGGCCCACCCGTACCGCCTCTTCCGTGCGGCCGGCCAGCACCAGCGCCACGACCGACGCCAACATGACCCGAAGCCGCGCGCCGCGCGGGAGTGACTCGCCCAGGAGCTGACGGGCGCTCGCCAGCACCCCCGCCGACTCGCCGCTGAACAGCTGGACCAGCACGCCGAGCGCGGCCAACTCCGCCCGGCCGGCAGAGTCACCGGCCGCATCGGCTTCCGCGCGCAGTCGTCGCAGGTCGTCGTACGCCTGTCCGGGCTCCCGCCCGACCCAGAGGCGATGCGCGGCCAGGGCCACCCCCACCGTCACCCGGGCGGTCGGGTCACCGGCCGCGTCGGCGTCCCGGGCGGCGGTCCGCAGCGTCTCGTACGCCTCGACGGCGCGGCCCTGCTCGGCGAGGGCGGCGCTGAGCGCGACCGCCGCCGACGCCCCACCACCCTCCTGCCACGCTCGCCGGGCCAACTGTTCCGAGGCCTCCGGGTCGGCGTACAGGCACAGGCCGGCAGACCGCACCAGCTCCGGCGGGTCAACCGGTTGCCCGGCGTGCACCGCCCAGAGCGCGCGGGCCACCGCGTGCGAGCCGCGCGGCGTGGCCTGCCGTGCGCCGGTCAGCAGCGTGGCGGCGATGCGGCGACGCCGGGCGGGTGACATGCGTCGGCGTACCGCCGCGCCGAGCATCGGATCGCGCAACCGCACCAGGACCTCGTCGCCGCGCTGCTCGCTGCGGAGCATACCGAGCTGTTCGAGGTCGGCGAGCAGCTCCGCCGACGCGGCGGCCTCCGCGACGGGCAGCGGCAGCGGCCCGCCGAGCGCCATCGCGGCCAGCGCCTCCTCACCGGGGCGGCCGACCTGGTCCAGCTCCCGGTCGAGCAGGTCCGCCAGCTGTGCGGGCACCGCCAGGCCGGCGCGCCAGCGCCACTGGTCGCTGTCGCGGGCCAGCGAACCGACCTCCTGCCCGTGGTCGAGCAACGCCACCGCCAGATGTGGCAGTCCGCCGGTCCACTGCCACAGCAGGTGGGTGGTGGACCGGCTGACCGGACCTGCCAACCGCTCCGCCGCCAGCGCGCCGACCTCGGCCTCGGTCAGGGCGGGCACCACCAGTCGGGACAGTCCGACGTCCTTCCACAGCGCGACGACGGCGTCGGGCACCGGGACCCCCGACCGGACGGTGAGCAGGGCCCGGACCGCTCGGGCCTGCACGAGGCCGAGCAGCACACCGGCGGACGGCCCGTCGAGCAGGTGGGCGTCGTCGACGACCAGGACGGGCGTGCGGGCCGGGCCGCACCGCTCGACGAGGCTGGTCAGCACGGTGCTGTGCACCAGGGCCGGGTGCAGGGCGGGGTGACCGCCCGCGAGGAGTCGACCGAGCGCGCCGAAGGGCACCTCCTTGCTCGCCTCGGTGGCGGTGATCCACACCGTGGCGAACAGTCGCGGCGGCAGGTCGGCGACCACCGCGCGAGCGAGGGCCGTGCGACCCACCCCCGCCGGACCGATCAGGACGGCGCCATCGGCCCGCACCAGCGCGGCGCGGGCCTCGGCGAGCGTGCCGTCACGCCCTGTCAGCATTCCCGGATGATGACGGGCGAGCCGCGTCCCGGGCCATCACCCATCCGACAGATGACGGACAGCGTCAATCGGTGCGAGGCCGACGGTGTCCACCGCTCACGATAACCAGTTGCCGTGCGCCACGGACGTCGCCACAGTGGTGCCCATGACGTACTGACGGACACCACCTGAGGACCGCGCCGAGGCCATTTCACGCCGCCCGGCGCCGTACCGCCGTCCGTCCACTTGCGACTCAGCGAGAAATGAGCGTCGTTGTCCGAGCACCACTCCCCTGGGGAGTCCCTGTCCCTGTCCACCCCCGCCACCGTCACCGTGTTCGCGTCCGCCGCGAGCTGGATCGAGTCCGCCGCGCTCGACCAGTGCCGGCAGGTGGCGGCCCTCGACGGCATGGTCCACGTCGCCGGCATGCCGGACCTGCACCCGGGCAAGGGCGCCCCGATCGGCGCGGCCATGGCGTCGACGGTCCTGTACCCGTTCCTGGTCGGCTCCGACATCGGCTGCGGTATCGCCGTCTTCCCGATTCGACTCCGGCGCGTCGTACCCGAGCGGCTGGCCGCCCGGTTCCCCGACCTCGACCGCGCGCTGGACCCGGAGCGGGACGCCGACGACCCCGCCTGGGCCGTCCTCGCGGGTGACGTTCCCGCCGGCCACCTGGACGGGCTCGGTACGGTCGGCCGCGGCAACCACTTCGTGGAGCTGGCCCGCGTCGACACCGTCTTCGCGCCGGAGCACGCCGACCGCCTCGGGCTGGCAACCGGTGACCTCGTCCTGGTCGTGCACAGCGGTTCGCGGGGCCTGGGTGAGCGGATCCTGCGGACGCACACCGAGACGCACGGGGCGGGCCCCGCACCCGACCCGGCCGCCTACCTGACCCGACACGACGAGGCGGTGCGCTGGGGCTCGCTCAACCGGCGGCTGCTGGCCGCCCGGGTCGCGTACGCCCTGGGGGCCGAACCGACCGAGCCGGTCGTCGACCAGTGCCACAACCTGGTCGAGGTGCGCGACGGCGTCTACCTGCACCGCAAGGGAGCGGCGCCGGGTGACGGTCGCGATGTGCTCGTCGCCGGTACGCGGGGCACCGCGTCGTACCTGGTGGCCGCCCACGCCGGGGCGGACGCCAACCACTCGGTGGCGCACGGCGCGGGTCGCAAGATGTCCCGCGCCGACGCGCTGCGCCGGGGCCGGGCCAAGCACACGGTCGAGGAGCTACGGCGTACCCCGGTGGGTTCGCTGGTGGTGTGCGGCGACCGGCAGTTGCTCTTCGAGGAGGCGCCCACCGCGTACAAGCGGATCGAGCAGGTGATCGGCGATCTCGTCGCCCACCAGCTCGCCACGCCGGTGGCCACCACGATCCCCCTGGTCACCTACAAGACGCCGGATGTCGGGGCCGCGCCTCGCTCGGACCGGCGGGATCAGCGTCGCGGGCGGGGTCGGTCGTGAGCCAGGCTCTGTTGCTGTCCGCCGGCCGTGGGCCGCGGGAGTGCGGGTGGGCGCTGGCCCACCTGCTGCGCCGTCTGGAGGGTGACGCCACCCGGCAGGGCGTGGCGGTCCAGCGGGTCCACGTGGTGCCCGGCGACCGGCCCGGCACCTACCGGTCGGTGCTGATCCGGCTGTCCGGCGTCGACGTCGAGGCGTTCGCCGCCTCCTGGACGGGGACGTTGTGCTGGCAGGCGCCCAGCCCCTACCGGACGAGCGCGGGTCGAAAGAACTGGTACGTGACGGCGCAACCGCCGCCGAGCGACGTTCCCCCGACGACGTTCGCCGAGGCCGACGTCGAGATCGTCGGCTGCCGCACCGGCGGTCCCGGCGGCCAGCACCGGAACAAGGCCAGCACGGCGGTACGCGCCACCCACCGCCCGTCGGGTCTCGTCGTCGTGGTGGACGACGAGCGGCAGTTCAGTCAGAACCGGCGCATCGCTCTGGAACTGCTGCGCCAGCGTGTCGAGCGGGGCGACGAGGCGGCCCGCCGCGCGGTCACCACAGCCAGGTGGCGCATCCACGACGACCTCGTGCGGGGCGATCCGACCCGCGTCGAACGCCCGGCGCCGACCTCGACGCCGGGTCGACGGCGGCGCGGACGGGCGGCCGCCGGCCACTGACAGCGGCGCGCTGGCGAGGGGTTGCAGGCGTGTCGGAGGACGTCGTATGTTAACGATCACATCGATGGGCTCGAATGAAATGCTCGCGCTCGCCGCCGCAGAAAGGTCGCCGACCGTGCCTCTGACCCGACGCGCGTTCACCCTGGGCGCGCTGTCCACCGCCGCTGCCGCCACCGGCGCGCTGAGCCTGCCCCGCACCGCCCTCGCCGCGCCGAACACCTCCTACGTCATGGCCTACTTCACCGAGTCGCCGCAGGGCCTGGGAGCGGACTACGGACTGCACCTCGCGGTCAGCCGTGACGGTCTCAACTGGACGCCGCTGAACCAGAACAACCCCGTCGTCACGCCGACCGCCGGGCAGTTGGGTCTGCGGGACCCGTTCGTCTTCCGCAAGCAGGACGGCGCCTTCGTGGTGCTGGCCACCGACCTCAAGGGCACCAACTGGAACCAGACCAGCCAGTACCTGCACGTGTGGGACTCGACCGACCTGACCAGCTTCACCGGCTACCGCCGGATCCGGATGCACACCCTGAACACCCACACCTGGGCGCCGACCGCCTTCTGGGACGCGGCGCGCGGCCAGTACGCCATCGTCTACTCGGCGAACAACGGCCAGGACGTCCTCCTGGTCAACTACACCAGCGACTTCCGGACGGTCAGCTCGCCGCAGGTGTTCTTCAGTCCGGGCTTCGGGGTCCTCGACGGCGACGTCGTCGTCGACGGCGGCACCACCTACCTGTACTACAAGAACCTCGCCAACGGGAACCTGTACGGCGCCCGGTCCAGCACCGCCGCCCCGAACAGCTTCACCACGTACACCTCGGGACTGCTGCAGGGCAGCGGCATCGAGGCGCCGCTGCTGGTCAAGGCGGTCGACGGTAGCGGCTGGCGGTTGTGGGGCGACTCGTACAGCCCGGTCAACAACGACTTCTACGCCTGGTCGACCACCGCCATCGGCGGCAACTCCTGGACGCCGCTGAACCAGCGCGACTACACGCCGCCGTTGAACTCGAAGCACGGGTCGATGACCGGCATCACCGACGCGGAGTACGCCGGTCTCGTCGCGCGGTGGGGTACGCCGAACTGGGTCCGACTGAAGTCCTCCAACCTGCCGGACCGCTACGTGCGGCACTACAACTACGTGGCCCGCGTCGACACGTACCCGTTCGACCCGTACCAGGACCAGTTGTGGCGGATGGTTCCCGGCCTCGCCGACTCGGCCGGGGTGTCGTTCGAGTCGGTGAACAAGCCCGGGTACTTCCTGCGCCACTACAACTACGAGGTACGGCTGGAAGTCACCGACAACACCTCGGTGTTCCGGGCCGACGCGACCTTCTACCGCACCGCCGGGCTGGCCGACGCGTCCTGGACGTCGTTCCGCTCCTACAACTACCCGACCCGCTACCTCCGGCACTACAACTACCTGCTGCGCATCGACCCGCTGAGCGCCAGCTCGGGCGCCACGGACCGGCAGGACGCCACCTTCCGGATCACCTCGTGACGCGAGCCGGACCGGATGGCACCCGCCACACGGCCCGGCCTCACACCTCGAGGACCGCGTCGGCGAACGCCCGCGGCGCCTCCTGGGGCAGGTTGTGCCCGACGCCGCCACCGACGGTCCGGTGCTCGTACCGGCCGGAGAACTGCTTGCCGTAGACGCTGGCGTCCAGGTGGGGCGCGCCGTTGGCGTCACCCTCCAGGGTGATGCTGGGCACCGTGATCTTCGGCTTGCCGGCGAGGCGCTTCTCCACCTCGGCGTACTGCGGTTCACCCTCGGCCAGGGCCAGCCGCCACCGATAGTTGTGGATCACGATGTCGACGTGGTCGGGATTGTCGAACGCCGCCGCGCTGCGGTCGAACGTCGCGTCGTCGAACGTCCATTTCGGCGATGCCGTCTGCCAGATGAGCCGGGCGAAGTCGCGGCGGTTGCGGTCGTACCCCTGCCGGCCGCGCTCGGTGGCGAAGTAGTACTGGTACCACCAGGAGAACTCGGCCTTCGGCGGCAGCGGCACCCGGCCCGACTCCTGACCGTCGATCAGGTAACCGCTCACCGACACCAGACCCGCACAGCGCTCGGGCCACAACGCGGCCACGACGTCGGCCGTACGCGCTCCCCAGTCGAATCCGGCGAGTTTCGCGCTGTCGATGCCCAGGGCGTCCATGAGGGCGACGAGGTCGAGCCCCATGGCGGCCGGCTCACCGTTGCGCACGGCGTCGTCGACGAGGAACCGGGTCGTGCCGTAACCCCGCAGGTACGGCACGACGACCCGGTGGCCGGCGTCGGTGAGCAGCGGCACGACCTCGGCGAAGCTGTGGATGTCGTACGGCCAGCCGTGCAGCAGGATCACGGGCGGCCCGTCCGGCGGGCCGGCATCGACGTACCCGACGTTCAGGACCCCGGCGTCGATCTGTCGTACGTCGTCGAACACCGCCATGGCCGGTACCCTTCATCGGTTGGTCAAGCCTGGGGGCCGCGCCCGGAGTGCGCCCACCCTGGGGAGAGCGTACGAAGCCCCGAGCCGCCCGGCGGCGCGTTGGGCAAGGACACCGGGGCCCGGCCGGCGGATGGTTAAGATGCGCCGCCGTACGCCGTCGGCCCCCACCCAGGTCCGATGCTGGTCGTAGGGTGGTGACATGGCTGAGCGATCCCTGACCCTGATGGCGGTGCACGCGCACCCCGACGACGAGGCGACGAGCACCGGTGGCGTCCTCGCCCGGTACGCCGCCGAGGGTGTCACCACGGTCCTCGTGACCTGTACGGACGGGCGGTGCGGCGACGGGCCGGGCGGGGTCAAGCCCGGCGAGCCCGGTCACGACCCGGCCGCCGTCGTGGCGATGCGTCAGGCCGAGCTGGAGGTCAGCGCGGCCACCTTGGGAATCACCCACCTGGAGACGCTCGGCTACGCCGACTCCGGGATGATGGGCTGGTCGACGAACGACCAGCCCGCCTCCTTCTGGACGACGCCGGTGGCGCAGGCCGCGGACCGGCTCGCGGAGCTGATCCGCCGGTACCGGCCGGACGTCGTCGTCACCTACGACGAGAACGGCTTCTACGGCCACCCCGACCACATCCAGGCGCACCGCATCACCATGGCCGCCGTGGCGCAGACCGACGTCCCCGCGAAGGTCTACTGGACCACCGTGCCCCGCACGGCGTTCGAGGAGTTCGGCCGGGTCATGAAGGAACTTGGCGTCGAGTGGGCCGACCCGGACGAGTCGTCGGACATGCCGGAGCTGGGTCTCCCCGACGACGAGATCACCACCTGGGTCGACACCCGCGCCCACGGTGCGCAGAAGTTCGCGGCCCTGGCCGCGCACGCCAGCCAGACCGAGAACATCTTCTTCCTCCAGCTCGGCCAGGAGCGGTTCACCGAGTTGATGGGCATGGAGACCTTCGTCCGGGTGCGGGACACCACCGACGCGCCCGTTCCCGAGGACGACCTCTTCGCAGGCCTGCGCTGACGCCGCCCCCGCCTGCCCGCCACGGCGCGTGAAAGGAAGGGCCCCCTATTAGCAGACGTCTGTTAACAGGGGGCCCTTCCTTTCACCAACGGTTTAGGACGCCGTGGCCGACTGTCCGCTGCGACGGTCCCGCTCCGGGTCCTCCCCGGGGCGGGACGTCAGCACCCGGGGACCGGACTCGGTGACCGCGATGGTGTGCTCGGAGTGGGCCGAGCGCGAACCGTCCGAGGATCGGATCGTCCAGCCGTCCTGGTCAAATTTGATCTTGTCGGTGGTCCGGCACAACCACGGCTCGATCGCGAGCGTCAGGCCGGGTTTGAGTGTCATGCCCCGGCCGGGACGGCCGTTGTTGGGCACGTGCGGGGCCTCGTGCATGGTGCGACCGATGCCGTGCCCACCGAACTCGTTGTTGACCCGATAGCCGTAGCGGTGGGCGACCTCGCCGATGGCGGCGGAGATGTCGCCGAGCTGGTTGCCCGGTCGGGCGGCGTCGACGCCGGCCTTCAGCGCGACCTCGGTGGCCTCGATCAGCTTCAGGTCGGCCGGGGCGGGAGCGCCGACGACGAACGACAGCGCCGAGTCGGCGGCCCAGCCGTCGATCTCGACCGCCATGTCGATGCTCAGCAGGTCACCGTCGCGCAGGAGGTAGTCGTGCGGCAGGCCGTGCAGCACCGCGTCGTTGACCGAGAGGCACAGGACGTTACGGAAGGGCCCACGACCGAACGACGGCGTGTAGTCCCAATAGCACGATTCGGCGCCACGCTCGGCGATGCGGCGGCGGGCGTGGTGCTCGATCTCCATCAGGTTGACGCCGACAGCGGCCACCGTCCGCAGCTCGGCCAGCAGTTCGCCGACGAACTGGCCGGTCACGGCCATCCGGTCGATCTCCGCGGCAGACTTCAGCTCGATCACGACAAACCCTCCCCATCCGGTGCGGTATATTTATACCACGCCGTGCGGGCGTCCGGCGGGTCGACATTGCCGGCCTCCAGCGGCGGAACTATCCTGCTCACATGGTTCGGCCACCGCTCACACCGGAGCAGATCGCCGCGGGGCAACGCCTTGGCGCGGCGCTGCGGGTCGCGCGGGGGGGCCGCAGTCTCGCCGAGGTCGCCCTCGCCGCCGGCATGTCACCGGAGACCCTGCGCAAGATCGAGGTGGGTCGGCTCCCGGCGCCCGCCTTCGGCACCGTGGTCTGCCTCAGCGAGGTCCTCGGTGTCGCGCTCAGCGACCTCGCCGACGTGTGGCTCGCCGACCCGCGGGTCCGCGAGGCGTCCTGAGCACTCGGCCAGGGCACGCTCGCGGGCACGCGCCGCGCGGAACACCCGGACCGGCACCTCGCTCGCTCCCTGAACAGGGGCGGCGGCGCCCAGAACCGACCGACGGTCGGAAAAGCCACCGATAACCGTCTATGGACAGGGCCGCCTGTTAACGCTAACGTAACGACGGCCGTCGATAACTGACCGTCACCGGTGCCTCCCAACTGCTGGCCCCGGCCGCGGTCTACGTCGTTCGCGGCGCGGGCGGGCGGAGCGTGGCCGACACGGGACGGCCCGAGCTCACCACCGGGCGACCCGTGCCGAGGGCCGGACGACGGATGCCTGACCAGCGGCGCCCGCAGGTCGGCATCACCTCGATCGGCCGGAGCCGTGCCGTCGATCGGCCTTCCCACAATCGCTCCAGGCCACAGCCACCGCCGTCACCGCGACCCCGGGCCGGGTCGCGGGCGGCGACCGCACCACCGCGTACCCGTCGCGCCCGGCCCGCCGACCCCACCGTCCGCGCGGTCAATCCCGCGCCGGACGGTTCCGGCGACGCCGTACGCGCCCGCGGACCGGGCCCCGTCCCGTCGTCCCCCTGCTCAGAGTCCGGGCCCGAGCAGGGTGAACGGGGCGGGGCCCGCACACCGCCAACTCCCACCCTTGAGGAGAGAACGTGCGAACCCAAGACATCCGACATCGGCGACCGGCGCTCGTCGCCGCGGCCGCCACCCTCGTGCTCGTCGGCGCCGCCGCCGCTCAGACGGGCGCCTCGGCGGCCGCCGCCGGCTGCCAGGTCACCTACGCGGTCAGCTCCCAGTGGCAGGGCGGCTTCGGCGCCAACGTCACCATCACCAACGTGGGCGACGCCATCAACGGGTGGCGGCTGAACTGGAACTTCGCCGCCGGCCAGACCGTCACCCAGCTCTGGAACGGCAGCTTCACCCAGGCCGGCGCCCAGGTGAGCGTCACCAACGCCGCCTACAACGGCAGCATCGGAACCAACGGCAGCACCAGCTTCGGCTTCAACGGCAGTTGGACCGGCAGCAACCCGACGCCGACCTCCTTCGCCCTCAACGGCGTCACCTGCAACGGCGTGGTGGACCCGACGACGCCCCCGCCCACCACGCCCCCGCCCACCACGCCGCCTCCGACGACGCCGCCACCCACCACACCACCGCCCACCACGCCGCCGCCCACCACTCCCCCACCGAGCACGACGCTGCCCTGCGACATCTACGCGGCGGGCGGCACGCCCTGCGTCGCGGCGCACAGCACCACCCGCGCCCTGTACGCCTCCTACAACGGCTCGCTCTACCAGGTACGCCGATCCTCGGACAACACCACCCGTGCCATCGGCGTCCTCAGCGCGGGCGGACGCGCCAACTCCGCCACCCAGGACAGCTTCTGCGCGAACACCACATGCGTCATCACGGTCATCTACGACCAGTCGGGGCGTGGCAACAACCTCGGCTACCAGGGGGCCGGTGGCATCGGTGGCGCCGTACAACCGGCGGTCGCGACCAGGGAGTCGTTGACGGTCGGCGGGAACAAGGTCTACTCGCTCTACATCAACGGCAACAGCAGCTACTGGCGGGACGGTCACCTGACCGGCATCCCGACCGGCGCCGCGCCCGAGGGCATGTACATGGTGACCAGCGGCACCCACGTCAACAGCGGCTGCTGCTTCGACTACGGCAACAGCGAGACCACCCGCCGGGCCGACGGCGCGGGCGCGATGGACGCAATCTACTTCGGCACCAGTTGCTGGTTCGGTGGCTGCTCCGGCTCCGGCCCCTGGGTGCAGGCCGACCTGGAGTACGGCCTCTACCCCGGCGGCAGCAGCTCCTGGAACAGCAACCAGCGGGCCTTCACCAGCAAGTTCGTCACCGCCACCCTGAAGAACAACGGCACCTCACGCTTCGCCATCAAGGGCAGCAACGCCCAGTCCGGCGGCCTTTACACCCTCTATGACGGGTCGCTGCCACGCGGGTACAGCCCGATGAGGAAGCAGGGCGCGATCATCCTCGGCAGCGGCGGGGACTGCTGCATCGACAACTCCAACCAGAGCGTCGGTACGTTCTACGAGGGCGCGATGGTGGCGGGCTACCCGTCCGACGCGGCCGAGAACGCGGTGCAGGCGAACATCGTCGCCGCCGGCTACCGCTGAGAGCGCGTGACCGCCGCCCCGCGACGCGACGGCGGCGGTCACGAAGGTCCGCGCACGCCGTGTGGCCCGACCCGGGAACGTCCCGGGCCGGGCCACACCGGTGGTTCAGGCCGCGTTCCGGCTCACCACCATCGGGTACGCCTCAACCGCGCGTCCACTTCTGACCGTTGCCGCCGTTGCAGGTCGCGAGCACCACCTGGGTGCTGTTGGCGGTTCCACCGGCGTTCGGCGCGAGGCACAGTCCGGACTGCACACCGGTGACGGAGCCGTCCGTGTTGAGGTTCCACTGCTGGTTCGCGCCCCCGGTGCAGTCCCAGATGATCACCCGCGTGCCCGCCGTCGTCGCGGCGCCCTCGGCGTCCAGGCACTTCGTCCCGTACACCTGGAGTTGCCGGCCCGCCGTCGAGGCCCACTGCTGGTTCGCGCCGCCGTTGCAGTCCCACAACGCGACCTGGGTACCGTTCGTGCGCGACTGCGCCGGGACGTCCAGGCAGCGGCCGGCGGCGGAGTTGCGCAACGCCCCGGTCGTGCCGCCCGGGGGCGGCGTCGTCGGAGGTGTCGTCGTCGGAGGCGTCGTGCCGCTGGTGGTGTCGAAGCCGAGGAACCGGATCGCCTGCGCGGCGTCGAACGGGATGGAGTGGCCGTACCCCTGGAAGCTGATCGCCTCGACCGGCGCGGTGCCGCCGGTGCCGCCGTAACGCGTCCTGGTGGCGCTGGTCTGCGGGTAGTCGGTGTAGCTGGGGGTCTGGGACACGCCCTGCACGTTGGTCCACTGCTTGATCTGCTCGCCGAAGTTGACGTAGCTCAGCGTGGTGTCCGTGGTGCCGTGCCAGATCTGGAAGCGGGGACGCTTGCCGGTGTAGCCGGGGTACGCGTTGCGCACCAGATCGCCCCACTGCTGCGGGGTCTTCACGATCCGCCCGCCGGAGCACTCGCTGTTCCACTCCGCGCCGTTGGTGGTCGCGAAGCAACCGAACGGAACGCCCGAGGAGCTGACGCCGGCGTTGAACAGGTCGGGGTAGAGGCCGACCATCACGTTGGTCATCATGGCGCCGGAGGAGAAGCCGGCCACACCGATGCGGTCCGGGTCGACCGGGTAGCGACTCCGGACGTAGTCGACCATCGACTTGAGGCCGACCGGGTCGCTGCCGCCGTCGCGGCGCAGGGCCTGCGGGGAGGAGACGTCCCAGCACTTGCTGCTCCGGGTCACGGACGGGTAGATGACGATGTAGCCATAGCGGTCGGCCAGCGAGCTGAGCCCGAAGCCGGTGTGCACGGCCGGGCCGCTGCCGGTGCAGTAGTGCAGGGCGAGCAGGAGAGCCGGACGCGCCGCTACCCGGTCCGGCACGTACAGGTGCATCTGCAGGTTCGTCGGGTTCGTGCCGAAGTTGGTTACCTGGGTGAGGGTCGCGGCCGACGCCGGGGTGGCGACCGTGACCACGGCCGTCATCGTCGCCAGCGCCGTCGCCAACGCGGCGGCCAGCAGTGCGAACCTTGTTCTCATGGGCGGATCCCTCTCGGTCGGTGGCAGCGTTGGTGGCGCGCGGGAAGGACGTTCGGGACGACGCCCTCGCGGGCGCGCGACATCTGCCGCGCGTCGCCGGCGGCTGGTGACAGGTGCTGATGGCGACGTCCGCTTGCCCGGAGGGGACGTCCGGATGGTGCGGGCCCGAAGCGGATGGCTCGCCCGGTGAGCCGTGGGTGCGGTCGCCTCGACATCGACTGTGAGCGATAACATGCCGTTCGTCAAGCCGTAACGGAGGACGCCGACGAAGCCCGCCCGGGGAGGACCGGACCGGGTCCGAGCCCGCGCGGCGACACCAATCGGCGGCAGGCATCATGTCGGCGTGAACTCAACCCTGGCCGCTCTGCTCGGCTCCGCGATCACCGCCTGCGCCTCACTCCTGGTCGTGTGGACGCACAGCCGGGTCAAGCGACGCCAACGCGAGCGGGCCGAGCTTCAGCGGGCGTACGTCCTGGTCCTGTCCGGCGCGCTCCGCCTCGCCCACAAGGTCGAGGCGCTGCGGCAGACCCGGTACTGGCGGTCGGGGCTGCCCGAGGCGGGCAACGACCTGCTCGGCGGGCACAAGCCGCTGGGGCCGATGGGGCTGCACGACTGGCTGGCCCGGGACATGGTCACCGTGGAGGCCGCGTGGTCGGAGATCTGGACGCGTGGGGACCAGGACGGCATCGCGCTCGCCAACGGGCTGATGACCGCGTACAACGCCGTGCTGGCGGCCGCGTTGCAGGCCAGCGGGAGGGAGCCGTTCGAGGCGTCCGACGAGATGACGACCGGGATCCGCCGCCTCGGTGAGGCACGTCGGCAACTCGCCCTGCACGCCCGCCGGGCCGCCAAGCTGGGTCCGCGCGACGTCGACCTGTTCACCGAGCGGGAGTACGGCGTACCGGTGGGCTGATGTCGGGCTGGGCGTCGGCCGGAGGTGCCGACGCCGGCAGCGCCAGCTGGACGACGCCGAGCATCGCCGCCGCCACCACAGCGTCGAGCCAGTAGTGGTTGCCGGTGGCCACGACGACGAGCATGGTGACGAGCGGATGGGTCAGCCACAGCCACCGTAGGCGTCCACGGGTCACCGAAACGAGCGCGACGGCGACGGCCAGCGCCCACCCGACGTGCAGGGACGGCATGGCCGCGTACTGGTTGCTGAGCGCGTCGGTGTCGGGCGGCCCGTAGACGGAGGGCCCGTACCGGCTGCCGGTGTCCACCAAGGCCGTCAGCGCGGTCAGCCGGGGCGGCGCCAGCGGGACCACGACGTGCACTGCCAGGGCCGCCGCGGTGAGCACGGCGAGCGTACGGCGGGTGCGCAGGTAGCGCGCCGGGTGCCGCAGGTAGAGCCAGACCAGGGTGACGGCCGTGGCCGGGAAGTGCACGTACGCGTAGTAGCCGTTGGCCAGGTGCGCCAGCAGGGTGTGCGAGAGCACGGGGTGCTGGACGACGGCCTCGTCGGGCAGGCGCAGCAGCCGCTCCAGATGCCAGACGGACTCGCCGTTGGCCAGCGCCGTGGCCACCCGACCGGCCACCACCATCCGCGCCCCCTTGTAGAGGAGGAACAGCGTGGCGACCAGCAGCAGCTCCCGCACGGCCCGGCGCGCCGGAGCGGCCCGCCGGCCGGGCGTGACCGGCCTCGACGCCGTCAGCTCGGCGATTCCCACAGGCGTCTCGATTCGGTCGTAGGGCCTGTTTCACCGGGGCGGTCGAGCCGAGGCGGGGCCTGGACGACGATCCGGCAAGGCCACGCCGCCGGTCGTCGTCCGGACCCCGCCGCAGGCCGGCCAGTCCTTGTGAAACAGGCCCTCGGATCAGGGGCCGCCACCGTCGTGACGGTGGCGGCCCCTGATTCTGTGCTCTGCAGAGGTCAGCGCCGCTCGGGCGCCGCGTTCGCCGTGGAATCGGCGGCGACCTGGTCGAACGCGGGCGCTCCGTCGACCGCGTCGGCGGCCAGAGCCGTCGACGTGGCGGCGTCCGGCAGGTCGAGGCTGGTCCGCAGGGTGACCGGCCGGAGCAGGAGCGCCGCGATGACGCCGACCACCCCGATGGCCGCGGAGATGAGGAAGATGTGGCCGGTGGCGTCGCCGTACGCGGCGCGCACGATGTGCTGAACTCCGTCGGGCAGCGCGGTGATGTTGAGGTTGCTGTCGCCACCGCTGCCGGAGGTGGGGATCCCGGCGGCGGCCAGGTCGCGCGTGATCTGGTCGGTGACCCGGTGGGCCAGCACGGCGCCGAGCACCGAGACGCCGACCGCGCCGCCGAGCGACCGGAAGAACGCGACGCTGGAGCTGGCCGCGCCGATGTCCTTGAGGGCCACCGTGTTCTGGACGGCCAGGACGAGGTTCTGCATGGTCATGCCGACGCCGGTGCCGACGATGAACATGCCGACGCCGACGAGCACCAGAGACGTCTCGTGGTCGATGGTGCCGAGCAGGCCGAACCCGACGACCAGGGTGATCGAACCGGCGACGATGTACGGCTTGATCCGCCCGGTCCGGGTGATCAGCCGGCCGGCGACGATCGAGGAGCCGAGGACTCCGGCCATCAACGGGATGGTGAGGAGGCCGGCCTCCGTCGGGCTGTAACCCCGGCCGATCTGGAAGTACTGGCCGAGGAAGACCGCGCCACCGAACATGGCCATGCCGACCGCGAGGCTGCCCAGGATGGCCAGGGCGGTGGTGTGCTGGCGCACGATGGCGAGCGGGACGACCGGCTCGGCCGCCCGAGATTCGACCCAGACCGCGAGGGCGAGCAGGAGGAGCGAGCCGGCCACCATGGCCGCGCTCTGCCACGAGACCCAGGCGAACGAGCTGTCGACGAAGGAGATCCAGATCAGCAGCACGCTCACGCCGGCGGCGATCAGGCTCGCGCCCAGGTAGTCGATCTTGACGTTGTCCCGTCGGAACGTCGGCAGGTGCAGAGTCACCTGGAGCAGGATCAGCGCGACGACGGCGACCGGCACGCCCACGAAGAAGCACCAGCGCCAGCCGAGCCAGGACGTGTCGACGATGAGGCCGCCGAGCAGCGGGCCGCCGACGGTCGCCACCGCCATGACGCCGCCGAGGTAGCCGTTGTAGCGGCCCCGCTCGCGGGGCGGGATCATGGCGGCGATCGCCACCTGGACGAGAGCCTGCAGGCCGCCGACGCCGATGCCCTGGAACGCACGGGCCGCGATGAGCTGGCCGGCGCTCTGCGAGAAGCCGGCGATGACGGAGCCCAACAGGAACACCACGATGGCGACCTGGATGAGGAGCTTCTTGTTGAACAGGTCGGCGAGCTTGCCCCAGATCGGGGTGGTGGCCGTCGCCGTGAGCAGGGTCGCGGTGACCACCCAGGTGTACTGGGTCTGGGAGCCGTTCAACGCGCCAATGATCTTGGGAAGCGCGGTCGAGACGACCGTGCTGCTCAACATCGCGACGAAGAGCACCAGCAGCAGGCCGCTGAGCGCCTCGAGGGTCTGCCGATGGCTCATCGGCTCGGCGCCGGGCGTGGTGGTGGGTGCGCTCATCGCGCGGCCTCCCGCTTGTCGTGGGTTCCAGGACGACAACCAGGCGTACGCGGCGGCCTCGGGTACGGACATCCGCGCGCCTGAGTTGGTTGCCTCACGCAAGCATCTACCGATCTTGCCCAGTCGGCAAGTTTGCCCATTGAGAAGCCGGTCACTCGACGTACGCTGACGACGATGGACGAGATCACCGGCCTGCGGGAGCGCAAGAAGGCGGCCACCCGCCTGGCCCTGCACGAGTCAGCCCTACGCCTCGCGGCCGAGCAGGGCCCCGACAGCGTGACCGTCGAGGCGATCGCCGACGCCGCCAACGTCTCCCGGCGGACATTCTCGAACTACTTCTCGAACAAGGAGGAGGCGCTCTTCTACGGCGACACCGTGCGCCTGCGCCGCCTGTTGCAGTTGGTGCGCGAACGGCCGGGCGGTGAGCCGCCGTGGACCGTGCTGGGCCGGGCGGCCGAACACTTCACCGCGGAGTCGGCGCGCGACCGCGACCACGACTGGCTGACCCGACGCCGGCAGTTGCGCGGGCACCCGGGCCTGGCCGCGCACCAGGTCGCGGCGTACACCGCGATCGAGCGCGAGTTGGCGGCCGAGCTCGCGCATCGCCTCACCGGTGCCGAGGTGGCGCTGCGCGCCCGCCTGCTGACCGCGACCTTCCTGGCCGCCCTGCGCGTCGCCATGCAGCACTGGATTGACCACCCGGGCCGCGACCTGCTGGAGATCGTACGAATCGCGCTGAGCGAGGTCGGTCCCCCGCCGGCCGTGCGGCCGGCGGGGGACTCGGTGTCCTGATCGTCGTCAGCGGTAGCCGGCGCTCACCACGTTGGACTGGACCGCGTTCTCGGTCGCGTCGGACGGGTAGCCCGCGACCATCGCGCCCTCGTAGAACGTGCCGGCGCTGAGGTTCGCGCCGCCGTCGGGCTTGCAGCAGTCGCCGCCGCTGCCCAGGATGATCGCGCCCTGCTTCTTCATCGGGCTGTAGCCGGACGGCAGCGAGCCGTCCCACAGCGTGTACAGGCCACCGGACTGCGCGTCACTGCCCTTCATCGCGAAGCGGGACGTGCCGTTGTTCTTCAGCGTCGCGGTGACGAACTTGCTGGTGAACGCCCGCTGGTTCGGGTTCCACGAGCTGCTGCCACCCGGGAACAGACCCCACTCCAGGTCGGCCTGCACCCACGGGCCGCTGCCCGAGCAGCCGCCGAACCAGCACTGCTTGCCGAAGTTGATGGCGTCCATCGCACCGGCGGCGTCGGCCTTGCGGGTCGTCTCGCTGTTGCCGTAGTCGAAGCAGCAGCCGCTGTTGACGTGCGTGCCGCTGGTCACCATGTACATGCCCTCGGGCGCGGCGCCGGTCGGCACGCCGGTCAGGTGACCGTCCCGCCAGTAGCTGTTGCCCGGGTTGATGTAGAGCGAGTACGCCTTGCTGCCGCCCACCGTCAGAGACTCCGTGGTCGCCGTGGCCGGCCTGCTCTGCGGCGAGCCCGGAACCACGCTCGATCCCTGGTACCAGAGGTCGTTACCGCGCCCGGACTGGTCGAAGACGACCGTGATCACGCAGGTCGTGCCGGCGCAGAACGAGTCCTGCGTCGCCGCGTTGGCGGTGCCGCCCGTACCGGTCAGCCCGATGTTGCGGGTCGTGTTGTCCGACGAGCGCCGGACCTGGTAGAGGTTGCCGGCGTACGTCCCGTAGAGGGCCCGCGTGGTGCTGTGGGCCGCCACGCACGGGGTGCCACCGGAGGCGTAGATGTCACACGGGCGCGCACCGCCCGGCGGCGGGCTGGTCGGCGGCGCCGTGGTCGGCGGGACGCTGGTCGGCGGGGTGGTCGGCGAGGCCCACTGCTGGTTGGCGCCACCGTTGCAGGCCCAGAGGATGACCTTGGTGCCGTTCGCGGTGCCGGCCCCGTTGGCGTCGAGGCACAGCCCGGACTGCACTCCGGTGATGGTGCCGTTGCTGTTGACGTTCCACTGCTGGTTGGTCTGGCCGTTGCAGTCCCAGATGATCGCCTGGGTGCCGTTGGTGGTGCCGCGGCCGGAGGCGTCCAGGCACTTGTTGCCGTACACCGAGAGCTGTTTGCTCGACGTCCAGGTCCAGGTCTGGCCGGCCGCGCCGTTGCAGTCCCAGAGCTGGGTCTGGGTGCCGTTGGCGGTGCTGGAGTTGGGGACCTCCAGGCACCGGCCCGAGGCCGCGCCGACGATGGTGGTGCTCTGCCCCGGCGCGATGGCCGCCGCCATCGCCGCGGCCTCCGCGGCGGACGACGAGGCACCGGCCGTGGCGCCGACGGTGACGAGGACGAGGGCGCCGGCCAACGCGCCGGCCAGCATGGCCAGGCGCCCGGGGCGACGTCTCGGGATGGGATCGCGGGCCAGGCCGGGCCCGGTGGGGGACGGGGTACGCACAGGGTGGCTCCTGGAGAGTCGTGGCAGCGCACGGGGTGTGCCGACGCGCCGCAGGGTGGTGGCGGGGCGGGCGAATCGATTCGTAGCGATCGTAGGAGCGGATTTTGATCAGTGTCAATGAAAGCCCGGTCGGCGGGAATCCGGCGGTGGCCGTCCGTACCGGCGGCCACCGCCGGGGTTCACGCGCGTCGCCTACCGACCCCAGAGACGCCAGGTCTGGTTTAGCGGGCTGCCCTGGGTGACCGCGTTGCAGGGCCACTGGATGACCGACGCGCGGGCCGCCGTGGAGACCCCGTTGACGTCGACACACTTGCCGCTGTGCCGGGCCACGAGTTGGTAGTCGTGCGCATCGTTGCCGGAGTAGGTCACCTTCCGGAGGGCGAACTGCTGGTTCGTCGCGTTCTGGCAGGTCCGCTGGATCACTGCGGCGGAGTTGGCGGTGGAAGCGCCGCTGACGTCGAGACACTTGCCGCTCTGCTGGTTGACCACCGTGTACGTGTTGGCCACGCCGGCGACCGGCCGGAAGTTCCAGAGCTGCTGGTCACCGCCCTCGCAGTAGAACTGCTGCTGCGCGTTGCCGTCGGCGGTGCTCAGGTTGGTGTTGTCCAGGCACTGCTGGGAGTGCTGGGCCACCGCCACCGACTGGAAGCCCGCCTCGGAGGGCGGCAGCAGGGTCACCGTGTACGTGTCGTTCTGGTTGCCGTACGGCAGGTTCACCGTGGCGTTGTTGTTGGACAGGTTGACGACGGTGTTCGAGACCGTGACGGGCCCCTGCACCGCGCCACCGTTGTTGTACGGGATGCGCTGCGTGAGCACCCGCACCTGGTTGTTCTGCACCACGCCGCTCGTCGTGTCGAGACGTTGCAGGTTGACGGCCAGGTTTCCGGTCGTACGACCGCCGCCGACCAGGACCTTCGCCACCCCGCTCGCCTTCGTGGCGTACGCGTCGTAGGACTGGCTGCCGGTCACCGCCACGATCTCCCCGGCCTGGGAGGCGTAGTAGCGGTAGACCCACCACTCCCCCTTGGGCTGGTGCTGACCGGCCGAGTTGCGGACCAACAGGTTGCCGAGGTCGTTGTGCAGGTTGCCGGCGCTGGCCCAGTTGGCGCGCAGACCGTCCGCCTTGGCCCGCTCCAGACGCGAGATGTACCAGGCGCCGTCGGCCGGGTTCTGCTCGTTGGACGCCCCGTACTCGTTGATCTGGTACGGGCGGGGGTGCGCGATTCCGCGCGGATCGAGGGTGGCGTTGGCGGCCGCGACGTTGGCGACCGGGTCACCCGGCAGGGAGTGCCAGCTGATGATGTCCGGCACGGTGTTCGTCGAGCGGACGAAGTCGAGGTACTGGTTCCAGAACGCGTGCGAGGTCGACGGCACGCAGGCGCAGCTCGGCCCGACGATGAGCTGGTTGGGGAACTCCGTGCGGAGCCGCTGGTACGTGCGTCGCCAGAGCTCGAGGTACTGGGAGATCGGCCGGTTCCAGAAGATGGTGATGTTGGGTTCGTTCCAGATGTCCCACTGCACGGTCAGCCCGGACGCCCGGACGTCGCCGATGACGCGGTTCAGGAAGTTGTCGTAGTCGGTCCAGTTGCCGTTGTCGCCGGGAAAGCGCGAGATGCCGGCACCGTCGGCGCCCCACAGGTCGTGCGGCAGCAGGATGAACTGCCCGCCGAGGGCGACGGTCCGGCGGGCCTGGGCGAGGGTGGCGTTCCAGCGGCGGTCGTAGTTTCCGCCGACCCAGCCACTGCCGGGCAGTTGCGCGCCGCCGGCCCGCATGTAGCGGAAGTTGACGTCGCGGTAGAAGTGGTCGGGTGGGCCGCTGGCGTTCTCGGTCATGCCGTAGATCCAGCCGGACGCACGGTAGGTCGGTGTGCCGGTGGTCGTGGAGAAGTTCACGCTTATCGACTCGTCGGCGGCCTGGGCGGGGGACGCGGCGACGGTGACGGCCGTGGTGGCGGCGAGCAGGCCGACGGCGAGTCGGGCGACGAGCGCGCGCGCTCGGCCGGGCCTGCTGCGGGACGGGGTTTTCACGGGCGGCTCCTTGGTGGGGCGCGGGGGACGCTCTCCGGAGGGCTGCGCTTGCGAATCGATTCGCTCGGATCGTAGGTCGGAGACTCACTCATGTCAATGAAGTGACGGTCCGGTAAAGCCGGTGTTTCCCGGTGCTCCTCACGAGGGCTGCCGGGCAACTCTTGACCACCGAACACGGACGGTCCTATCTTCGTGCGAACCGGTTCGTCGAATCGGTTCGCCTCATGGTCGGACCCGGTCCGGCCCGCGACGGTCAACCCACGACCCCACCACCCGATCGAGTTGAAGTGAGGCAGCACATGACACGACTCAACCGACGGCGGCGACTGGCCGCCGTGGCCGTGATAGCACTCGCCGCCGTGACGACCAGCGCCTGCTCGTCGTCCGGAGGCTCCGGCAACGACGACGGTGGCGGCGGCGCCTACCTCGTCTGGGACCCCTACCCCCAGTTCGCCGACGACTCCGACTGGGTCGCCCTGCTCAAGAAGTGCGGAACCTCGGCGGGCGTGACGGTCGAGCGGACCGGCTACGACACCACCGACCTGACCAACAAGGCGCTGCTCGCGGCCCAGCAGGGCAACTCGCCGGACGTGCTGATCGTCGACAACCCGGTCATCTCGACCCTGGCCGAGGCCGGCGCGCTCACCACGACCGAGGAGAACAAGCTGGACACCTCGAGCATGGAGAAGAACCTGCTCGGCGCGGGACAGAGTGGCGGCAAGACGTACGGCGTGCCGATCGGCGCCAACACGCTCGCGCTCTACTACAACAAGGACCTGCTGACCGCCGCCGGCGTCGACCCGGCCTCGGTCACCGACTGGACGTCGCTGACCACGGCGCTCACGAAGGTCAAGGCCAAGGGCAAGAAGGGCATCACCTTCTCCGCAATCGGCACCGAGGAGGGCAGCTTCCAGTTCCTGCCCTGGTTCTGGGGCTCGGGCGCGCAGTTGACCAGCCTCGACTCGCCACAGGCGGTCTCCGCGCTGACGCTGTGGAGCGACTGGCTGAAGCAGGGGCTGGCCCCGAACTCCGTCATCAACAACACCCAGACCACGAGCTGGCAGGAGTTCGCCACCGGCGACTTCGCGTTCGCCGAGAACGGCACCTGGCAGCTCGCCAACGCCGAGAAGCTCGGCTTCTCGTACGGCACCATCGCGATTCCGGCCAGCGCGGGTGGGCCGGCCCCGGCGCCGACCGGTGGTGAGTTCGTCTCCATCCCGGTACAGAAGAAAACCGGCCGGTACGCGACGTCGCAGCAGCTCGTCACCTGCCTGACCAGCGCCGACAACCTCCTGACCACCGACACCACGCTCTCCTACGTCGCACCGGTGGCCGCCGTGCAGGACCGGCAGGCCACCGAGAACCCCAAGCTCAAGGTCTGGGTCGAGGCGGTCCGGGCGGCCAAGGGTCGCACCGGCGACAACCTCGGCACGAAGTACCCGAAGATCTCCGAGCCCCTGTGGAGCGCCGTGCAGGCGGCTCTGAGCGGTGGGAAGTCGCCGCAGGAGGCGCTGACCGCCGCGCAGGCCACGGCCGCGAGCAAGTAAGCGCGCCGACGCGACGACATGACCCCCACGACGCAGACCTCCAGTACCACGCGGAGCGACGGTGGGGCGGCCGACGCCGCCCCACCCGGGCCCGCCGCGCCCCGTACCCGTCGACCCGGCCGCTGGCTGGCGTGGTGCTTCCTGGCGCCGACGGTCGTCTACCTGCTGGCCTTCTACGCCTACCCGCTCTATCGCAACGTCGAGCTGAGCCTGCGCGAGTACACCGTCCGGTCCTTCGTGCAGGGTGGCGCGCCCTTCGCCGGCCTGGACAACTACCGCACCGTCCTGACCGATCCGGCGTTCTGGCCGACGTTGACGCACACCCTGGTGTTCACCGGCGCGTCGCTCGTCTTCCAGTTCGGCATCGGCATGGCCCTGGCGCTCTTCTTCCGCCAGCACTTCCCGCTGTCGGGCACCCTGCGGGCGCTGATCCTCGTACCGTGGCTGCTGCCCCTGATCGTGTCCGCCTCGACCTGGTCGTGGCTGCTCAACAGCGACTCGGGCCTGGTCAACGCCGCGCTCGGCGTGGTGGGGGTCGACCCGGTCAACTGGCTCACGTCGCCGACGTGGTCGCTCACGTCGGTGATCATCGCCAACATCTGGATCGGGATCCCCTTCAACCTGGTGGTGCTCTACAGCGGCCTGCAGGCGATCCCGGTCGAGGTGTACGAGGCGTCCGCGCTCGACGGCGCGACCGGCTGGCAACGGTTCTGGTCGATCACGTTCCCGCTGCTGCGCCCGGTCTCCGCGATCACGCTGCTGCTCGGGCTGATCTACACGCTGAAGGTCTTCGACATCATCTGGATCATGACCAGGGGCGGCCCCAGCGGCTCCTCCGCAACGCTCGCCACCTGGTCCTACCGTCTGGGCTTCGGCAACCTGCTGCCCGAGTTCGGGCCGGGCGCGGCCGTCGGCAACCTGCTCATCGTGCTGGCGCTGGTCGCCGGGCTCGTCTACATCCGGTTCCAACGGAGGCAGCACCTACGATGACCACGTCACCGCGTCGAGTCTGGTGGAAGACCCTCGTCGGCCTGGCGCTGACCGGGCTGATGCTCTTCCCCGTCTACTGGATGATCAACGTGTCGTTCACCCGGGACCAGGACATGCGGGCCAGCCCGCCGCACCTGTTCCCGACGAACGGCACGCTGGACGGCTACCGGGCCGTCCTCGACCAGCAGCTCCCCTACCTCGGCACCAGCTTCGCGGTCGGCCTCGGGACGGTGGCGCTGACGGTGGCGCTCGCCGCCCCCGCGGGATACGCGCTCGCGAAGCTGCGCCCACCCGGCGGCCCGGTGCTGAGCTTCCTGCTGCTAATCGCCCAGATGATCCCCGGGATCATCATGGCGATGGGCTTCTACGCCATCTACCTCACCCTCGGCGTCCTGAACACGCTGCCCGGCCTGATCCTGGCCGACACCACACTCGCGGTGCCGTTCGCCGTACTGATCTTCACGGCCTTCATGTCGGGCATCCCCGACGAGCTGCTCCAGGCCGCCGTGGTCGACGGCGCGGGCCAGCTACGCACCTTCTGGTCGATCGTGCTGCCGGTCAGCCGCAACTCGATCGTCACGGTGTCGCTGTTCGCGTTCCTGTGGTCCTGGTCGGACTTCATCTTCGCCTCGACCCTCGCCGGTGGCGGCGACCACCAACCGATCACCCTCGGCATCTACCACTACATCGGCAACAACAACCAGCAGTGGAACGCCATCATGGCCACCGCTGTGGTCGCCTCCGTCCCCGCAGCTGTGCTGTTGATCCTGGCTCAGCGGTACGTCTCGATGGGCGTGACCGCCGGCGCCGTCAAGGACTGACCATCCGCACCACAGAAAGGCAGCCGCCACCCATGACTGTCGCCCCGCCCGGTCCGGAGTTCGCCATCCAGGACATCCCGTTCAGCTATCGGGGATCCTGGCTCAACATCTCCCCCGTGGTCGCCGAGAAGACGTACGCCGACGACCTGCACCTGGTGTCGCACCAGACCGGGCTGCACCCGGTGCTACGCCTCTGCCCCGGCGCCCCGGACACCACCGTCGTCGCCACGCCCGCGCTGCTGACCTGGCATGCCGGTCCCGGTCGGGTCGAGGCCGTCTTCGACGGACCGGACACCCTGCGGATCCGGGGCCGGCAGCTCGGCCTGCGGATCGCCGCGGCGGCGGACACGCTCACCCCGTTCAGCGGCAGCTACCTCTACCGCGACCCGGTCGACGGCTCGCACGTCTTCACCTCGTACGAGACCGGGCGTCGCTACCGGGTCACGGTCCTGGCCGGCGCGCTGCGCCGCGCCGACGGCGTCGAGGCGCTCGGCACCGCCGACCGGTCCCTGGACCTCGCCGGTGACGAGCCCTGGGAGATCGCCATCGAGGAGTACGCCACCGCGCGCCAGCCCTACGCCACGGCCGTCGCCTTCGACCAGGTGTGCCACGACCGGAGCGCCGAGTTCGCCGCGTTCGTCGACGCGGTCGCGCCGTGGCGCGGCGAGGACACCCCGGCCGCCGAACTGGCCGCGTACGTGCTGTGGTCCGCCACCGTCGACCCGGCGGGCTTCGTCACCCGACCCGCCGTCCTGATGTCCAAGCACTGGATGGACAAGGTGTGGAGCTGGGACCACTGCTTCAACGCGATCGCCCTGGCGGCCGGCGAGCCGGAGCTGGCCTGGCACCAGTTCCACCTGCCCTTCGACCACCAGGACGCCGCGGGCGCCCTCCCCGACTCGGTCACCCACTCCGAGGTCCTGCACAACTACGTCAAACCCCCGATCCACGGCTGGGCGCTGCGGCACCTGCGCCGACGTCTCCCCCACCCACCGGATCGGACGGCGCTCGCGCAGACGTACGACCGGCTGGCCCGGTGGACCGGATTCTGGCTGGACGCGCGCCGCGCACCCGGCCAGGAGCTACCGCACTACCAGCACGGCAACGACAGCGGCTGGGACAACGCCACCACGTTCGACGACCACCGGGTCCTGCAGACCGCCGATCTGGCCGCATTCCTCGTCTCGCAGTTGGACTGCCTGGCCGACCTCGCCACCGAGCTGGGCGAAGAGGCCGACCGGTGGTCCCGGGAGGCCGACCGGATCCGGGCGGCGATGCTCCGGGAGCTGTGGGACGGTGAGCGTTTCGCCGCCCGCAGCCCGCACACCGGGCAGCGGCGGACCAGCCGTAGCCTGCTCGACCTGATGCCGGTCGCGCTCGGCGCCGACCTGCCCACCCCGATCACCGACGCGCTGGCCCGGGGCGTCGAGGCCCACCTCACCACCCACGGGCTGGCGACCGAGCCGACGGACTCGACCCACTACCTCGCCGACGGCTACTGGCGGGGCCCGATCTGGGCGCCCTCCACCGTGCTGGTCGAGGACGGCCTGCGGCGGGCCGGGCACACCGCGATCGCCGACGACATCAGCCAGCGCTTCCTCGCGCTCTGCGAGAAATCGG
Source organism: Micromonospora sp. NPDC049801 (assembly GCF_040656575.1). Lineage (NCBI taxonomy): Bacteria > Bacillati > Actinomycetota > Actinomycetes > Micromonosporales > Micromonosporaceae > Micromonospora > Micromonospora sp. NPDC049801. The sequence continues at coordinate 445,295 of NZ_JBFAMS010000002.1, forward strand.
GCTTCGCGGAGAACTTCGACGCCGAGACCGGCGCGGGGCTGCGCGACCGCGCGTACACCTGGACCGCCAGCAGCTACCTCATCCTCGCCGCCGCCCAGCAGGAGCGCCGGGCCGCGCGGCGCTGACCGGGCCAGCGTGTTCGCGCGTGGCCAACGTGGTCACGCGCGGCCGGCATGGTCACGCGCGGCCGCCGTGTTCGCGCGTGGCCAGCGTGGTGCCGTACGGCCGCCGTGTTCGCGCGTGGCCAGCGTGGTGCCGTACGGCCGCCGTGTTCGCGCATGGCCGGCGTGGTGCCGTACGGCCGGCGTGGTCGCGCGGCCGGCGTGGTCGCGCGGCCGGCGTGGTCGCGCGGCCGGCGGGAGCGGGCCGGATCAGCGAGCCCGGACCGGGCCCGTGCTGGACCGCAGCGAGATGGGTGGGCTGTACAGGCGGTGCCGCGGCACGCTGCCGGGGGCCGCGATGATCTCCAGCAGCAGTGACACCGCCTCCGCGCCCATGTCCCGCATGGGTACGTCCGCGGCGGTCAGCGCCGGCCGGAAGTCCTCTGCCCAGTGCTGGGCGGCGACGCCGGTGACGGAGAAGTCCGCCGGCACGGCCAACCCGGCGCCGGTCAGCGCGCGCTGCATCCCGGGCAGCGCCGCCTCGTTGATGGTGGCCACGGCCGTGACCTCCGGATGTGTGACGAGCAACTGCTCCACGCAGGCCTCGCCGGAGGCGGTGTCGTCGCCGCAGCAGACGTCGATGCCGGCGAGGCCCCGCTCCGCCACCGCCGCCTGGAAGCCGGCCAGGGCTCGGTGGCTCGGACCGTAACCCGCCGCCACCAGCTCGGCGGAGCGGTTCACCAGGGCCACGTGGCGGTGCCCCAGGTCGGCCAGGTGGTGCACGCAGCGTGCGATCAACCCGGCGTAGTCGATGTCGACCCAGCTCATGCCGTGCGCCTCGGCCGTGCGACCGATCGTGACGAACGGCAGACCAGCGCGAGCCAGCCGGGTCACCCGGTCGTCCTCCAACCGGATCTCCATCAGCACGACGCCGTCGACGCGACGCCCGGTGACGATCCGCTCGAACGAACGGTCGTGGTCGCCTCCCGACGGGGACAGCAGCACGTCGAGGTCGTGTCGGGCGGCGGCCTCGACGACGCTGGCGACGAAGCCCAACTGCATGTCGGTCAATCGTTGGCTGGCCGGTGGGATCACCAGCCCGAGGGTGCGCGTACGCCCCTCCTTCAGCGCACGGGCGCTGGCGTTCGGCCGGTAGTCCAGCTCGTCGATGACCGCCTGGATCCGCTGCCGGGTCGCCTCCGACACCGTCCGCTTGCCGCTGAGCACGTACGAGACCGTGCTGCGGGACACCCCCGCCCGTCGGGCGATCTCCCCGATGTTCATCCGCCGCCCTCGAATCGATCCCTGCCCCGCCGGGGACGCGCCCTGACCCGGGTCCGAGCATAGGCGCTCGGCGAAGCGACCCGGAGGTCCCGCCCGGCGCACCCCGCCCCGAGCCGGTCAGGAATCAAGAAGCTCCCGGGCGCTGTCCGGGCCTAGCCTTTTCCCAGGTGGCCGGCAGGATGCCGAACCACGACGAGCGAGAGGGAGCCCGACATGTCCGAGAAGTCCTCCACGACCGATTCCGCCGGCTTCAGCGCCGAGGAGCGTGCCGCGATGAAGGAGCGTGCGGCAGAGCTGCGTGCCGAGGGCAAGAAGGGCGCCAAGAAGGCCGACGGGTTACAGGCGGTCCTCGACCGGATCGCGCAGATGGCGCCGGACGACCGCGCGCTCGCCGAGCGGGTGCACGTGGCGGTCACCACCGCCGCGCCCGAGCTGTCGCCGAAGACGTGGTACGGGATGCCCGCGTACGCGAACGCCGCCGACAAGATCGTCGTCTTCTATCAGGACTCCGGCAAGTTCAACTACCGGTACTCGACGCTGGGCTTCCAGGACCCGGCCAACCTCGACGACGGCGACTTCTGGCCGGTGTCGTACGCCCTGCGCGCGTGGAGCCCCGAGGTGGAGAAGCGGATCGTCGAGCTGGTGCGCGCGGCGGTCTCCTGAAGCACGCTCTGGTGGGCCGTGCACCCACCAGCGATGATCGGGACGTGTCGCCCTGGGAGTTCGTCACGGATATCGGCGTACCGCTGTTCTTCGTCGTCGGTGCGGCAGTCACCGCGGTCGGCGCGTTCACCGATCCGCCGCAGGATTTCTCCTGGCCGCGCGGCTGGGAGTGGGCGTGGGTGGGCGTGTGGGTCATGGCGAGCGGCGAGGCGGCGTTCGGCACCGACCGACCGTGGTTCGAGCGCGCCTGGAAGGGCGCCGTCACCCTCCTCGTCGCCGTGGCATTCGTGGTCGCCGTGTGGCGACGATGGCGGTGGCGCACGAGGGCCCGAGGCACGGACGCCGGCGCGGCGGGGTAGACCACGGTTGGGCGACACGCCCGGCCCGCCGCCGGCGCGGGGCCGGCGGCGGGCGGGAACGCGCGGGTCAGGTGGTCGTGCAGGTGATGTCGGTCGGCGGGTTGTTGGTCCCCGTCGAGGTGGCGAGGAAGCCGAACGTGGTGGAGCCACCGGCCGGCAACGACCCGTTGTAGTCCACGTTCGTCACCCGCACACTCGCGCCGCTCTGGGTGTGCGTGCCGCCCCAGATCTGGCTGATCGCCTGCCCGTTGGGGAAGGTCCAGGAGACCGTCCAGCCACGGATCGCCGTCGCTCCGGCGGTCACCGTGACCGAGCCCTGGAACCCCCCCGACCAGGCGTTCGTCACCGTGTACGTCGCCCGCGCGCCGGACGGCGAGGGTGTGCTCGACACGGTCGGCGTCGGCGTCGGGATCGGGCTCGGTGTGTCGGTCGGACTCGGGGTCGGCGAGACGGTGGGCGAGGGCGTGCTGGTCAGCGTCGGTGACGGTGTCACACCGGGCCGCGCCGCGCGGTAGGTGTGACCGGCGCGGACGGCGAGTTGCACGACATCCGTTTCGGGTCGGGTGGTGCTGGGGGTGCTGCCGTCGGCGACGTCGACGAGCGTGAAGGACCCGTTGAAGAGGCGGGCGCGCAGGCGTACGGTGCCGTCCCGGTCGGCGCGGAGGCTGATCTCGTCGGCCTGCCCACTGGTCCAGGCCACGCCGACGGTGTACCCGCCGCGCCCGCGCAGGCCGGCGACCTGGCCGGTGGGCCAGGCGCTCGGCAGCGCGGGGAGCAGGTGCAGCTCGCCGTTGTGGCTGTGCAGCAACATCTCGGCGACGCCGGACGTCGCGCCGAAGTTGCCGTCGATCTGGAACGGTGGGTGCAGGTCGAACATGTTGGGCGCGAGCCGGTCGGTGCGGACGAGGTCCTTCAGGAGCTTGTAGGCACGGGTTCCGTCCTCCAGCCGGGCCCAGTAATTGATCTTCCAGGCGAGGGACCAGCCGGTCCCGTCGTCGCCGCGCAGTTCCAGCGTCCGGCGGGCGGCCTCGTAGAGCTGCGGGGTGCCGCGCTTGGTGATCTGGTTGCTGGGATGCAGGCCGTACAGGTGGGAGACGTGTCGGTGGTTGCGTTCGGTCTCGACCCAGTCGGCGAGCCACTCCTGCACGTTGCCACGGGAGCCGACCTTCATCGGGGCCAGCCGGTCCCGCGCCGTCCGCACCTGGGAGCGGAACGTGGTGTCCACGCCCAGCACCTCGCTGGCCCGGGCCACGGCGTCGAACAGGTCCCGCAGGATCTGGTTGTCCATCGTGGGCCCGGCGCAGACGCTGGCGTTCGAGTGGTGCGGCAACTCGGGCGAGTTCGACGGGTTGGTGACCAGGTAACCGAGCGACGGGTGAGCGACCAGGGTGTCGAGGAAGAACTGGGCCGCGCCCTTGAGCGCCGGATAGTTGGCCGCCAGGAAACCGGCGTCGCCGGTGAACAGGTAGTGCTCCCAGATCAGCGTGGACAGCCAGGCCCCGCCGGTCTGCCACATCCCCCACAACGCGCCGTCGACGACCGAGGCGCCCCGCCACGCGTCGGTGTTGTGGTGGGTGACCCAGCCGCCCGCGCCGTACTGCGCCTGGGCGACGCGGGCACCGGTGGCCGTCAGATCCTTGATCATGTCGAAGACCGGCAGGAAACACTCGGCCAGGTTCGTGGTGTCGGCGGGCCAGTAGTTCATCGGCAGGTTGGCGTTGATCGTGTACTTCGAGTCCCACGGCGGCGTCATCGAGTCGTTCCAGATGCCCTGCAGGTTCGCCGGTTGCGTGCCCGGACGCGAGGAGGAGATCAGCAGGTACCGGCCGAACTGGAACAGCAGGGCCGAGAACTGCGGATCGTTGGTGCTCCCGTGCTGGGCGATCCGCACGTCGGTCGGTTGGTCGGCCGCTGCCGTCCGCCCGAGGTCGATGGTCACCCGGTTGAACAGGGCCTGGTAGTCGGCGAGATGGCGGCCGCGCAGCTGGTCGTAGCTCGCCCCGCGGGCGGCGCTGAGGCGGGTACGCGCGATGCCCTGGTAGTCGCCGTTGACCGTGCGGTAGTTGACGTAGCTGGACCCGATCGAGATCAGGACGGTCACGCTCGTGGCCCCGGAGACGCGCAGGGTGCCGCCCGAGCTGCTGACCGTCCCGCCCGTCGCGGCGGCGGAGGCCAGCGCCAGGAAGCGCACCGACCCGTTGACGCCCTCCATGGCTCCGGAGATGCCGTCGACCGCGATCGTGGCGGCGTCGGGGCTCGACATCGTCGTGCGTTGTGGGCTGTCGAAGGTGGCGTTGAACGTGATCGAGTTGGCGCGGTCGGCGGTCAACCGGAGCACGATCACCCCGTCGGGCGCGCTGGCGAACACCTCGCGCTGGTGTCGGACGCCGTTGAGGACGTACGTGGTGGTGACGGTGGCGGTGGTCAGGTCGAGCGTCCGGTTGTACTGCGACGCGCCGCTGGCGGAACCGAAGGCGAGACGCAGGTTGCCCACCGGCTGGTAGGCGAGCTGACCGCCCGGGTTCCCCATCATCGTCTGGTTGATCAGGTCCTGCGCCGACGTCCACTGGTCGGCGAAGACCCGCCGCCGGATCTCGGCAAGGTTGGCCGCGCCCCGGGTGTTGGCCGAGTCGTACGGGCCGCCGGCCCAGACGGTGTCCTCGTTGAGTTGCAGCCGTTCGGTGTCGACGTTGCCGAACACCATCGCGCCGAGACGCCCGTTGCCGATCGGCAGCGCGCGGAGCCAGTCGGTGCCCGCCGGCTCGTCGTACCACAGAGCCATGTCGTTGGCGGCGAGCACCTGCGGCGGCGCGACCGAGCCGGCGCGGGCGACGGCGGACCACGCGACCGGTAGCAGCGCGGCGCCGGCGCCCACGGCACCGGCGCGTAGCACGTTTCTTCGTGTCACTTCGGACATGGTCTCTCCAATCTGCGCAGGCCAGATACCTCACGCAGGTGGGGACGGCGCCGCTGGAGACGCCGCCGGAATTGGCGCGATGGCGGGGACGTGCCCACGGCCGGATTGCCGTTCGAGTCCTGGCGGGGACGGTCGGCGGTGGCCGGGACGCGTGGTGGGCGCTCGCTGTTAGCGTTAACAGGCGCGGCCCGCTCGCACCCTCTGGCAACGTTCACAGCCGAGACCCGGCGCACCGGGCTCCCGGCGGCGCGCCATACATCCTCCATAGACCTTCGTAGATGACGACGCTGCTCGTCAATAGATGACGACCATGTTTCGGATCGGCGCGCAGGGGCGCGCCACCGGCGGGCCGCCCGGACACCTTGCCATCGACGCAGCTCGTTCGTACCATCCGGAGCCACGAGATGTTATCGCGAACAAACCGCGACATCTCGGCACCGACCGCTCGGAGGTGGCAGCTGTGTCCTCAGGCTCGTCGGCCGTTGCGGGCTACGACAACCCGGTCGTACCCGGCTTCTACCCTGACCCGAGCGTCTGCCGGGTCGGCGAGGATTACTACCTCGTCTGCTCGAGCTTCGAGTACTTCCCCGGGGTGCCGCTCCTGCACAGCCGGGACCTGGTCCACTGGCGACAGATCGGTAACGTCCTCGACCGTGCCAGCCAGTTGCAGATCCCGCCCGACGCCGACGCGTCCGGAGGCATCTTCGCGCCGACCATCCGCCACCACGACGGCCGCTTCTGGGTGATCACCACCAACGTCAGCCTTGGCCGGCATCTCATCGTCACCGCGGCGGATCCCACCGGCCCATGGTCGGAGCCGGTCTACCTCGACCTGCCGCACGTCGACCCGTCCCTGGCCTGGGACGATGACGGCACCTGCTGGCTGACGACCTCGGGAGTGGACGGCTACCGGATCGACCCGGACACGGGCCGGGTGCGGGAGGGTCCGATCGCGCTCTGGTCCGGCACCGGAGGGCAGTACCCGGAGGCGCCGCACCTGTACCGGATCGGCGAATGGTGGTACCTGCTGCTCTCCGAGGGCGGCACCCACACCGGTCACGCCGTCTCGGTCGCCCGGTCCCGCAGCCCTCGGGGGCCGTTCGAGCCCGCGCCGACCAACCCGATCCTCACCCACCGGAGCACTGACCTGCCCGTCCAGGCGGCCGGGCACGCCGACCTGGTGCAGGCTGCGGACGGCAGTTGGTGGATGGTCCTGCTGGGGATCCGGCCGAAGGGCCAGTGGCCGCCCTTCCACGTGCTCGGACGCGAGACGTTCCTCGTGCCGGTCCGCTGGGTCGACGGCTGGCCCGTGATCGACCCCGTCCGAGAGGTCACCGCCGCACCCGCCGGCAGCCCGCCGGCCCTGGCCGCCCCACCCGATCCGGGCGCGCACCGCGACGACTTCGACACGACCAGCCTCGCACCCGGGTGGGTCTCGCCCCGCTCCCGTCCCGACGCGGCCTGGTCGTTGACCGAGCGGCCCGGATGGCTCACCCTGCACGCCACCGGTACGACGCTGGACCGCGCCGGCGCGACGATCGTGGCGGCCCGCCAACGCCACCATGACTGCCGCGCCAGCGTGCGAGTCGATCCGGGCGGCGGCACGGCCGGACTCACCCTGCGCATCGACGAGGCGCACCACTACGACCTCGAGGTCCAGGACGCCGTCGTCCGCGTGCTCGGCCGGGTGGGACCGTTCCGGCAGGTCTTCGCGACGCTCGACGTACCCCGTGGTCCGCTCATCCTGACGATCGCTACCCGGACCCACGATCTCTACCCGCCGACCGTGACGTCCGCCGCCGGCCTCGCCGCCACCGACGAACCCTTCGGGGTACGCGCCGCCACCAGCGACATGATCACGTTCGAGGTGGAGAGCACCGAGGGTCGGGTGCTGCTGGCCGAACTCGACGGACGCTACCTCTCCACCGAGGTCGCCGGCGGCTTCACCGGCCGGGTCATCGGCATGTACGTGACCGACGGCGTCGCGGCCTTCGACTGGTTCGACTACCGTCCCATGGCGCGTCCGCCCGGCTGAACGACCGGTGCCGCGATCGTAGACTCGCCGTGTGAGCGACGAGAGCCGGCGGCGCCGCCCCCGCAAGCCACTGCGGGGTGACCTGCCCGTCGCCACGATCGCCGAGCTCGCCGGCGTGTCCCCGCCCACGGTGTCCAAGGTCCTCAACGGCCGGGCCGGGGTGGGTGAACAGACCCGGCAGCGGGTGGAGGCGCTGTTGCGCGACCACGGCTACCGCCGACCGGAGCACGCCGTGAGAACCCGCTGCGTCGAGGTGCTCTTTCACCACATGCTGCCCTCGATCGCGCTGGAGATCCTGCGCGGCATCCAGGAGGTCGCCGACGCGCGGCACTGCACCGTCGGGTTCGTCGACCTCCGCCACCGCGTGACGGCGGGGCTGCCCTGGATGGAGCCTCTGCTGCTGCGGCATCCGACCGCTGTCATCGCGGTCTGTTCTCTCGTCACCGCCGAACACGGCCGGCAGTTGGCCGCCATGGGCATACCGCTGGTCGCCATCGACCCGGGCGGCGAACACTTCCCCACCCCCGCCGTCGGGTCGAACAACTGGAGCGGCGCCCTCGCCGCCACCCGGCACCTTCTCGACCTCGGCCACCGGCGGATCGGGGTACTCACCGGGCCGGTGCAGGACCTGGCGGCGCGGGCCCGCCTGGACGGCTTCCGCGCCGCGCTGGATCATGCCGGCATCGGCTTCGATGACAGCCTCGAACGGCAGGGGGTCTTCAGTTTCGTGGCCGGCCGGGACCTCGGCCGCGAGTTGCTGGCCCTGCCCGAACCACCCACCGCCATCGTCTGCGGCAACGACCTGCAGGCCCTCGGCGTCTACGCGGCGGCACACGACGTCGGCTGGCGGATCCCCGAGGACCTCAGCGTCGTCGGGTTCGACGACGTGGACCAGGCGACCTGGACGTCGCCACCACTGACCACGGTGCGACAACCGTTCACCGAGATCGGGGCCACCGCCGCCCGCCTCGCGTTGACGCTGGCCGACAATCACGCGCTGCCCCAGGAACGGTACGAGCTCAGTACGGCGCTCGTCGTCCGGGGCAGCACCGGGCCACCCGGTCCTCGGTAGCAGTGCCGACCGCGACATCGCCAAGATTTTTTCGGCGATGATGTCGAGAACCACCACCCGGCGTCGTCCCCGGGGTGAACGTGACCGGAACGGGTCGCGCCAGCGAGGAGGCACACGACGATGAAGTACCTGCTGTTGAAGCACTACCGGGGCGGTCCGGTCGGAGTGAACGACGTGCCGATGGACCAGTGGACGCCGGAGGAGATCACGGCGCACGTGCGGTACATGCACGACTTCGCCGCCCGGCTGGAAAAGAGCGGCGAGTTCATCGAAGGCCAGGCGCTCGCCCCCGAGGGAGCCTGGGTCCGCTACGACGGAGAGGGACGCCCGCCGGTCACCGACGGCCCGTTCGCCGAGACCAAGGATCTCATCGCCGGCTGGATGGTGATCGACGTCGACAGCTACGAACGCGCCGTCGAGCTGGCGGGCGAGCTGTCGGCCGCGCCGGGCGCGGGCGGTAAGCCGATCCACGAGTGGCTCGAGGTACGCCCCTTCCTCACCGAGCCGCCCACCATCACGGAGTGACCTGCGCGATGGACCAGGCACTGCTCCGGAGCCTCACGCCGAGCGTGCTCGCCGTTCTCGTCCGCCGCGGAGCTGACTTCGCGGCGGCCGAGGACGCCGTACAGGATGCGCTTGTGGAGGCCGTTCGCGTCTGGCCGGCCGACCCGCCGTGCGACCCGAAGGGTTGGCTGATCACCGTGGCGTGGCGTCGGTTCCTCGACACCGCCCGCGCGGACGCCGCCCGTCGTCGTCGGGAGGACGTCGTGGACACCGAGCCGACGCCCGGTCCCACGAGCGGGGTGGACGACACCCTTGCGCTCTACTTCCTCTGCGCCCACCCCTCGCTGACGCCGTCGTCGGCGGTCGCGCTCACGTTGCGCGCCGTCGGAGGGCTGACCACCCGCCAGATCGCCCAGGCCTACCTGGTGCCCGAGGCGACCATGGCGCAGCGCATCAGCCGGGCCAAACGCACCGTCTCCACCGTACGATTCGACCAGCCCGGCGACGTGACCACCGTGCTGCGCGTGCTCTACCTGGTGTTCAACGAGGGCTACACCGGTGCCGTCGACCTCGCCGCCGAGGCCATCCGGCTCACCCGGCAGCTCGCGGTCGCCATCGACCATCCCGAGGTGGCGGGACTGCTCGCCCTCATGCTGCTGCACCACGCCCGCCGTGCCAGCCGGATCGCCCCCGACGGCAGCCTGGTGCCGCTCGCGGAGCAGGACCGCGACCGATGGGACACGACCGCCATCGCCGAGGGCGTCGGCGTCCTCCAGGCGGCCCTCGCCCGCGACCGGCTCGGCGAGTTCCAGGCGCAGGCCGCCATCGCGGCGCTGCACGCCGACGCTCTCACCGCCGAGGAGACCGACTGGGTGCAGATCGTCGAGTGGTACGACGAGCTCGCACGCCTGACCGACAGCCCGGTCGTCCGGCTCAACCGCGCCGTGGCGGTCGGCGCGGCCGACGGTGCCCGAGCCGGGCTGGCGGCCCTCGCCGCGTTGGACGACTCGCTGCCCCGGTACACGGCGGTGGCCGCGTACCTGCACGAACGCGCCGGTGACCTGGCGACGGCGGCGCGGCTCTACGCCGAGGCGGCCCGTAAGGCGGCCAACCTGGCCGAGCGGGACCACCTGACCCGCCAGGCCGCCCGCCTCAACGACCACCGACGGCGGTGAGGGCTGGCGCGCGACCCGCCTCAGACGCTCGGCAGGGGCGCGTACCACTGCGCGCCGGTCACCCGGACCCGCTGCGACTGCCTGCGGTTCCACTCCACCCGCATGCCGTGCCGGCGGAGCACCGGGAAGGCGACCTCGTCCAGTAGGCGTTCCAGGTCGGCCTGGTAACGGGCCTGCTGCTCGGCCTCCGGCAGGGCCGAGTAGGCGGCCTCGTCGAAATCCGCCGCCGGATAGACGCCGTAGCCGAGGTAGACCTCGCCGTCCTCGCTGGCGAGCAGCGACTCCGTGTCCTGCTGGTGGTACCACAGGTAGCCCTGCCAGTGCCGCGAGTCGTCGCGCTCGTCGTGGATCTCGGCGGACGCGCAGGTGCCGCAGCAGCTGAAGTTTTCCCGGGCCACCACGCCGACCTCGGTGAGCTCGGCGAACGCGCGGTTCAGGTTGCTGCGCACCGCGCCCCAACCCTGCTGCTGCTCGCGGCGGGCGGTCAGCGCCCTCTCGTACGCCGATCTCAGGTCGTCGTCGGTGGCGCCGTGTCGCTCGTCGTCCCCGTCGAGGTAGTCCACGAAGTCGTCGGGGTCGTCGGAGCCGCGCACGACCCAGTCCCAGATCTCGGCCTCGATCTCGGCGCGCCCCGGCTCGGCGACCCGCTCGGTCAGGAAGCGGACGCCCGCGGGGCGGTCGTTGTACACCCATCCAGCCACGGCGAGGATCCTGGCACGGACCTCCGACAGTGCCCGGCGGTGGCGGTGCGGACGGTCCGGCCCCGCCGTCGTACGGCGGGGCCGGCTGCGGCGGTCGCGCCCGGTCAGCTCAGGGTGGCGAGCAGCGCGGTGCTCATGCCCTGCTCACCACGGGCGTTCGGGTGAAAGGGCGCGGCGGAGTTCTGCGGCACCAGGCCCTCGACCCAACGGGTGCCGCTGCTCTTGCACGCGTCCCGACCGATCGACGGCGTGTAGACGTCGGCGTAGGTGGCGCCGTTCGCGCCCGCGGCGCTGGCCAGCATGGCGTTGAGCGACTTCTCGATGCCACGCAGGTACGGCACGTCCTGGTACGCGATCGGCACCACCGGCCAGCAGCCGTACCCGCTGTCGGGCAGGATCGCCGGATAGCCGAGGACGACGACGCGCGCGCTGGGCGCGGCCCGGCGGATCGACTGGAGCACGGTGGTCACCTTCGGCACCGTCGCCGCGATCCGGGCCTGCAACTGGTCGGTGCCGCCGGCCGTGTACCGGTTCTTGCACGGCGAGCCGAGGGGACTGCTGAGGCTCGCCTCCGCGCACTCGCCGATGATGCCGGAGAAGCCGATGTCGTTGCCGCCGATCTGCACCGTCACCAACGACGTGCTCGAGGTGACCGCGTTGAGCTGCGGTGGCAGGTTGATGCCCAGTTGACCACTGCCGCCGTAGAGGATGTCGTCGGTCGTGGCCCCGGAGCAGCTCACGTCCGCGAACGACGTCGAGCCGGCGGCCGCGGCCACCAGGGAGGGATAGTTGCGGTTCGACCGTAGACAGTTGAGGTCCACCTGGGTCGGGATCAGGGGACCTGCGGTGTACGAGTCGCCCAGCGCGACGTAGCGGCCGGAGGGGACCGCGGCGCTGGCGGGTGTGGTGACGGCGAGCAGGACGCCGACGGTGGCCGTGGCGAGTGCGGCCACTCGGGCGGCTGCCCGCAGGAGCGGCAGGCGGGGACGGGACATGACGCCTCCCAAGGGAGATCGCGGTGGTGGTGGTGCCGAGATCCTGTCCCCGGTCGGCGATAGACGTCAATATAGATAGGCCTCACTAAATGACACGCTGGAATGTGGATTTCGCCTTCACCACACACCCCTGCGACACGCGATGATCCCCCGCCGCATAGCATGGCGACAGTTCGGGACGGCTCTGCTGAAACGAGGCGACATGCGTTGGCTCCAGCGGCTGCTGGGCGGCGGGCGGATCCAGCTCGACCCGGAGCGGCAGCAGACGCTGCTGCGAGACCTCCAGCACGGATACGGCCCGCGGGCACGGACCCCGTTCCCCGCGCAGGTCGAGGCGGCGACCGGGATGCTGAGCGGGGACGACGGGCTGGTGGTCGCGGCCCGGGTCCTGCACCAGGTCGCCGACGAGGCACACCTCGATCTTCGGGCGCAGGCCCAGGACATCCACCGTCGGACGGGCCGGCGACTCCTCGTGCACCGGCGCAACTACCGGCAACTGTGGTCGGAGGCCGGCCCCGGACTGCGCTGGCCGCTGTTCGCGCTGCCCTGCGGCTTCCACCCGTACGCACAGGTGGCCGCCGCTGTCGCGGTGGTCGGCGGTCGCGCGGCCCGGCTCGATCGGGTGACCGATCCGGCGCCGCTGGTGACCCACATGTTCGAGGTGCTCGACCTCACCACCGCCGGCTGGGAGTACGGCCGGGTGCGGGTGGACACCGACGGGGCAGCCCTGGTCGATCGACTGATCGCGAGCGCCGCGCAGATCCTCGCGGCCATGGACGACCCACCGCGACTGCCGCCGCCGGTCCGCGCGCTGATGCGCCGCAACAACAGCCTCGACGTCCACGATCCGCACGCCGGACATCCGGTGGGACGGTTCAACCTGGGCGCGCGGATGCGGGAGCAACTGCTGGCCTGACCGCCGATCAGGCGGGGGCGTGCGCGCCCAGGAAGGCGAGCAACAGGGTCACCACCTCGTCGGGGTACTGCACGTGCGGGTAGTGACCCGCGCCCTCGACCATCTCGAGCCGCCCCCGCCCGCTCGGCAGCGCGGCCACGATGGCCTCGCCCTCGGCGCGCGGGTCGGCCCAGTCCGGGTCGAGCGCGCCCTCGACGATCAGGACCGGACAGCGGACGTTACCCAGTTGCGCCCCGGCGTCGGTCGGCGCCGACCGACCCATCCCACGCATCGCCGCCATCCGGCCGGGCTCGCGCATCATGGCGTCGATCCGGGCCGTGCGGGCGGCCCAGTCGGCCGGCTTGCGGCCCGGGTAGGCCACGTCGAGATAGCTGCGCCAGAGCCGGACGCTGCCGAACAGGCCGGTGCCGAGCAGCCGGGCGATGCCCCTGCGGTAACGGGAGACCCGCAGGTCACCCAGCTTGATCGACTGCTTGCGGGTGAAGGGGGCCAGTTCGACGACGCCGGCGACCAACTCGGGGGCACGGGCGGCGGCGATGGTGGCGGCCCCGCCGGAGATCGAGTGACCGACCAGCACGGCCGGGCCGCCCAGGTGGCGGATGATGGCGAGCAGATCACCCGCGATGTCGGTGCGACTGTAGGAGCGCCATCCGACGCTCGACTCGCCACAACCGCGCAGGTCGACCGCGGCCACCCGGTAGCCGGCGGCCGCCAGGCGCGGCACAACGAAGCGGTACGCCTCGCGGCTGTCACCCATGCCGTGGGCAAGCACGACGAGCGGCCCGGCGCCGGTCACCTCGTACGCCAGGGTGCCGCCGTCCACGTTCAGGTACTCGGTCATCGAAGCCTCCTAGCTAATCGTCTTAGCTAGAGGCTAATCCTATTAGCCACACCCGTCAAAGTGATGTCCACCGCCCCGCCTGACGGAGTGGGGTCAGCGTGCGGACGCGACGTCCCGGGTGATCACCCGCGCCACCTCGCCGAGGTCGTCGTCGAGCTGATGGTCGCGCCCCGGGAGCCGGTACAGGAGCGCCTGCGGCAGCGCCCGCGCGTAACGATCGGCGTGCGACGGCGGCACCGTCTCGTCCCCGAGGCCGTGGAACACCCGCACCGGCACGCCGCGCGGCAGCCTGGCACCGAGGTCGCCCGGCAACTCGAACTCGTCGCCGGGCCAACCGCCCGCTCCGACGAACGGAGCTGCGACCAGGACGATCAGCGCCAGCTCACGCTCCGGTGGCCGCTCGGCGAGCACGTGCGCGAGAATCGCCCCGCCCACCGAATGGCCGATCACGACCGCGCCGTCGTCCAGGGCCGCGATCTCCCGGCGAACGGCGGCGCTCCAGGTGGCGTAGCGCGGATCGCCCTCGTCGGGCAGGCGTGGATAGCGGACGTCGTACGAGTCACCGAGCTCGCGCCGCAGGCTGTCGACCATCCGGCTGTCCCACTCGTCGTACGTGCCGGGGCCGGCGCCCTGGACGAAGAGGATTTGCCTGACCGCTGTCACGGCAGCTCCCTCTCGTGCTTTCGGGGCGGGACCGCGCCGCTCTTTCGCGATTTTCATTCGTGGCCGGAAAACGCCACCGGTATCCGCTCCCACTTAAACGTATATCGCGACCGGGGCCTTGCCGCAAGACCCCGGTCGTGACGCAGAATCGTCGGCCGGAGACGGAACGATGCGAAGAATCGGGGCACCACGTGGGTGTGTTGTGCAGGACGCGAGTGTTCACGCCGACCGTGCGGGCCGAGGTGGCGCGATGACGGACCGGTACGTGTGGGATCTCGACGAGGTCGACGAGACGCAGGTCGCGCTCGTCGGCGGCAAGGGCGCCCGACTGGGGGCGCTGACACGGATCGACGGCGTCCGCGTACCGCCCGGCTTCTGTGTGACGACCGACGCGTTCCGACGGGTCGTGGCCGAGGCGCCCGCGATGGCTGATCACCTCGACCGCCTGTCGCGCCTCGCGGCGGACGACCGGGACACGATCCGCGACCTCAGCGCGGAGATCCGCCGAATCATCGAAGCCATCGTCCCGCCCGACGAGGTGGTGACGGCGATCGGCGCGGCCCTGCGCCGCCACGGCGCCGACACGGCCTACGCCGTCCGGTCCAGCGCCACCGCGGAGGACCTCGCGACGGCCTCCTTCGCGGGCCAGCAGGACACCTACCTGAACGTCCGGGGCGCGGAGGCCGTCCTCGCGCACGTCAGCCGGTGCTGGGCCTCGCTCTTCACCGAGCGGGCCGTCAGCTACCGGCAGCGCAACGGCATCGACCACCGGACGGTCCACCTCGCGGTCGTGGTGCAGAAGATGGTGTTCCCGCAGGCGGCCGGCGTGCTGTTCACGGCCGATCCGGTCACGTCCAACCGGAAGGTCGCCTCCGTGGAGGCCAGCTTCGGTCTCGGCGAGGCGCTGGTCTCCGGGCTCGTGAACCCGGACGCCTACCGGGTGCGCGACGACGCGATCGTCGACCGGTCGATCGCCGTCAAGCGCCTCGCCATCAACGCCCTCCCCGGCGGCGGCACCGACCGACAGACGATCAGCGCGGACCGGCAGGGCCAGCCGGCGCTGACGGACGACCAGGTCCTGCGACTGGTACGGGTGGGGCGGCGCATCGAGGCGGCCTTCGGTTGCCCGCAGGACATCGAGTGGTGCCTGTCCGACGGCGACGCCCAGATCGTCCAGAGCCGGCCGATCACCACGCTGTTCCCGGTACCCGCCGCCGCCGGGGACGGGGCGAACCACGTCTACCTGTCCGTGGGACATCAGCAGATGATGACCGACGCCATGAAGCCGCTGGGGCTGTCCATGTGGCAGCTCACGGCGATGGCGCCGATGCACGAGGCCGGTGGGCGGCTCTTCGTGGACGCCACCGGAATCCTGGCGTCGCCCGCGAGCCGCGCCGGCTTCCTCGAGATGGCGGGCAGGTCCGATCCGTTGACCCGGGACGCGCTGGAGACCCTGCTCGCCCGCCCCGACTTCGTACCGACGCTGACCGACGACGCTCCCCGTGTCCCCCGGCTGGGCGGCGCGCCGGCCACGATCGAGAACGATCCGGCCATCGTCACCGAACTGGTCGAGCGCAGCCGGACGTCCCTCGCCGCGCTGCGGCGTGACATCGCGACGGTGACCGGACCGGCACTGTTCGACTTCCTGCTCACGGCATTCGAGGAGCACAAGCGGCTGCTCGCCGATCCATTGAGCATGCAGGCGATCATGGCGGGGATGGAGGCCACCTGGTGGCTCAACGAACAGCTCGCCGGTTGGCTGGGTGAGCGGAACGCCGCCGACACCCTCACCCTGTCGGCCCCCGGCAACATCACGTCGGAGATGGGCCTGGCGCTGCTCGACGTCGCGGACGCGATCCGCCCGTACCCCGAGGTGGTGGCGTTCCTGCGGGACGTCGACGACGACGGCTTCCTCGACGAGCTGCCGAGACTGCCGGGCGGCAGCCAGGCGCGCGACGCCATCCGGGCCTATCTCGACCGGTACGGGATGCGCTGCGTCGGCGAGATCGACATCACGAGGCCGCGCTGGGCCGAACGCCCCACCACGCTCGTACCCCTGATCCTCGACAACATCAGGTTGCACGAGCGCGGCGCGGCCGCACGGCGCTTCGCGCAGGGGCGCGAGGAGGCCCAGCGCAAGCGCGAGGAGCTGCTGGAACGCCTGCGTGCCCTGCCGGACGGGGTGCGCAAGGCCGACGAGACCGCACGGATGATCGACCGGGTTCGCACCTTCATCGGGTACCGGGAGTACCCGAAGTACGCGATCATCAGCCGCTACCTCGTCTACAAGCAGGCCCTGCTGCGGGAGGCGGAACGCCTCCTGCGGGCGGGCGTGCTGCGCCAGATCGACGACATCTTCTACCTCACCTTCGCCGAGCTGCACGACTTCGTGCGGACGCACCGGATCGACGATCACCTCGTCGAGCGGCGCAGGGAGGCGTTCCGGACGCACCAGAGGCTCACCCCGCCCCGGGTGCTCACCTCGGAGGGAGAGGGCATCTCCGGGGCGTACCGACGCGATGACGTGCCGGCCGGCGCGCTTGTCGGTCTCGGCGTCTCCGACGGGATCGTCGAGGGTCGCGCCCGCGTCCTTCCCGACCTGGCCGAGACCGACCTGGAACCGGGCGACATCCTGGTCACCGCGTACACTGACCCGAGCTGGTCGCCGCTGTTCGTGGCGGTCGCCGGACTGGTCACCGAGGTGGGTGGCCTCATGACCCACGGGGCGGTCATCGCCCGGGAGTACGGCCTGCCCGCCGTCGTCGGCGTGCCGGACGCGACCAGGCTCATCCGGAACGGGCAGCGGATCCGGGTGCACGGCGCCGACGGGTACGTCGAGATCGTGTCGGACGAGGGCGCTCAGGTGTAGGGCATCGTCGGGAACCAGCCGTAGCCCGATCGCCGCGAAGTCCAGGATCGAACTGTGCGGCCTGGCTGTCGATCTACCGCCCGCCCGAGCCGTCGTAGTGTAGGGGCCCACCACCGAGGGGGCCGGCACACGGACGGGACTTGAGCCATGGCCAAGTACATGATTCTGATCTACGGCGACGCCCAGCAGTGGGAGGCGATGACCGACGAGCAGTGGAAGGCACACGACGCCGCGCACGCGGCGTTCGCCGAGAAGGCTGGGACGCAGATCATCGACGGAAAGCAGTTGGAGATGTCGCCCACGGCCACCACGCTGCGCTCGGACTCGATGGGGCAGATCACGACGACCGACGGCCCGTTCCTGGAGACCAAGGAGGCGCTCGGCGGCTACTACCTGATCGAGGCCACCGACCTGGACGAGGTGCTGTCGTTGGCGAAACTGCTCCCCGAGGTGCGCGCGTCGCACAGCGGTGTGGAGATCCGCCCGGTGGTCGACCACGGTTGACGTGACCGACCCACGAACGAAGGACGAGGTCGTCGCGGCGGTCGCCCAGGCGCACCGCCGCGACTGGGCCCAGGTGTTCAGCACCACGGCCCACCTGACCCGCGACCTCGACCTGGCCGAGGAGTGCACCCAGGACGCGTTCGCCCGGGCCCTGGAGACCTGGACGCAGACCGGCATCCCGGACCGGCCGGGCGCCTGGTTGACCACCATCGCGCGTAACCGGGCCCGCGACGTCCTGCGCCGCGCGTCGGTGTTCCGTCGCAAGATGCCCCTGCTCGTGGCCGACGAGACCACGCCGGGGCCGGAGGACGGTCTCGTCGACGACCGGCTGCGCCTCATCTTCACCTGCTCACACCCGGCCCTGGCCCGGGACGCCCAGGTCGCCCTGACGCTGCGTCTGGTGTGCGGGCTGTCCACGCCCGAGGTGGCCCGCGCGTTCCTCGTGCAGCCGGCCACCATGGCCGCCCGCATCACCCGGGCCAAGAAGAAGATCGCCGCGGCCCGCATCCCGTACCGGGTGCCGGGCCCGGACCAGCTGGAGGAGCGGGTGAGCGCCGTCCTGGAGGTCGTCCACCTGATCTTCACCACCGGCCACACGGCGCCGCTCGGCGCCCAGCTGGTCCGCCAGGACCTGGTGGACAGCGCGGTCGGGCTGGCCCGCATGCTGCACCTGCTCATGCCGACCAACGCCGAGATCAGCGCACTGCTCGCGTTGCTCCTGCTCAACGCCGCCCGCCAGGACGCCCGCAGAGCCGCGGACGGGCGTCTGGTGCTGCTGTCCGAGCAGGACCGCTCGCGCTGGGACCGGCAGCTCATCGCCGAGGGCCGGGCTCTGGTCGCCGACGCGCTGCGTCGACGGCCTCCGACGCGGTACGCGTTGGAGGCGGCGATCGCCGCCCTGCACGCTGCGGCGCCGAGCTGGCAGGACACCGACTGGGCCCAGATCGTCGCGCTCTACGACACCCTGTTCCGGATCTGGCCCTCCCCCGTGGTCGATCTCAACCGGGCGGTCGCGATCGGGCTGCGCGACGGACCCCGGGCCGGCCTCGACGCGCTCGACCCACTGCTCGCCGACCCGGCCCTGGCCACGTACGGATACCTGAGTGCCGCCCGGGCCGACTTCCTGCGCCAGTTGGGGCAGTGGCGGCAGGCCTGGACGGCCTACGAGGAGGCCTTGACCCTCACCGACAACGACGTCGAACGGGCATTTCTCAGCGACCGGCTGACCGAGGTGGAACGGAATCTGTGAGCGCCAGCGCCAGGGGAACGGCGGTCGGTCAGACATCCGCCTCGATGGCGAACGTGTTGCCGTCCGGGTCCTGGATCCAGGCGATACGCCCACCTCCGGCCCGCGCGGTGATCCCCTTCGGGTCGTGCTCGAACTGCTCGTAGCGCACGGGGTCGACGCCGGCGGCCATGAGTTCGTCGACGATCTCGTCGAGGTCGTCGACGTACCACGTCGCCAGCGTCGCCTCGGTCGTCCCGGCGGTGACCGACTGGTACACGTTGAGGGCCGGTCCGCCGCCGGAGGCGTAGATGCGGCTGCCGTCGGGGATGTGGGCGCTGGGCGCGGACCGCAGCGCCCGCAGGCCCAGCCTGCCTTCGTAGAAGGCGACCGCCCGTGCGATATCGGACACGGCGACTGACGTTCTGAGGTGGTGTGCGCTCAAGGGCATGCCCCAGCCTGGCAGAGACGGGGGCCGGTGGACGTGACGCGGGGCGGGCTCGGCGTGGTGCCGGGCCCGCCCCTCGGTCGTGCGTCAGGTCAGCGTTGCAGGGTGAGCACGCCCGGTCGGTACGGCAGTAGGCCGTAGTCGACGCCGTTGGAGGAGGGCGATCGGCCCTGGTAGAGCAGTTGGAGGTTGCAGGGGTTGACGGTGAAGGTCTGGTCGGCGCTGGTGCGGATCAACTCGCCGTGGCTGATGTCGTTGGTCCAGGTGGCGCCGCTGTTGGCCTTGCCGGCGAAGGGGTTGCTCTCGGTGGCGGCCTGGGGGGTCCAGCTGCCGTTGAGGCTGGTGGCGGTGAAGGAGCGGAAGTAGCGGCCCTGGCCGCCGATGGCCTCGACGATCATGAGGTACTTGTTCTGGCCTTGGAGCTTGTAGACCTGGGGCGCTTCGAAGAGGTTGTTGGTGGAGTCGCTCATGATGGTCGTGTAGCTGGAGCCGAAGCTGCTGGGGAAGTTCCCGATCGGCATGCTGGCGCGGTAGATCTTGCCGTTGTCGCCGGCGAAGAAGAGGTACATGTTCTGGTCGTCGGCGATCAGGGTCTGGTCGATCGGGCCGGTGCCGGAGCCGGTGATGCTGCCGCTGAACAGGGTCTGGGCGGCGGACCAGCCGTTGGCGTTGGTGGGGTCGGTGGAGGTGCGGTAGGAGAACGCGGCACCGCCCCACTGGTAGGCCAGGACCCAGATGTTCTTGGGCGCGAAGTAGAACAGGGTCGGCGCGACGGTGCCGCTGTTCATGGTGTTCTGGCTGGCCGAGCCCATCTCCGACCAGTTGGTGAACAGACCGAAGTTCATCGACCCCCACGACGAACCGAAGTCGTGGGTGGTGGCGTAGACGAGTTGCCGGCCGTTGTAGGGGGCGACGGTGAAGTCCTTGAGTGACACCCAGCCCGACTTCGGCTGCGCCAACGCCCCGGTCGACGACCACCGGTACGACGACGGCAGGTCACAGGTGCCACCCGGGGGCGGCGTGGTGGGCGGCGGCGTGGTGGGGTTGCCCCCGCCGTCGACGCGGACGAACTGCCACTGCTGGTTGGTGCCGTTCCAGTCGTCGTACTGCACGACGTTGCCACCGTCGGCGGTCGAGGCGCCCTGCACCTCCATGACCTTGTTGCTGTTGCGGTTGATCAACCGCACGTAGCCACTGTCCGAGTCGGCAAGCCGGAACTGCTGGTTGGTCCCGTTGTTGTCCGACCACTGCACGATCGCCCCGCCGTTGGCCGTCGACCGGCCGGAAACATCCAGCACCTTGCCGGACAACCGCGACTTGACCCGGTAGTAACCACTACCGGAATCCACGAACTGCCACTGCTGCTGGTTGCCGTTGTTACGCGTCCACTGCGTGATCCGCGCGCCGTCGTTCGTGGCCAGGTTGTAGACGTCCAACGCCTTGCCACTGTTGCGGTTCACCAGGACGTACCACGCGCTCGTGTCGACGGTCGCCGCGGCCGCGGGCGACGACACCGCCATCGCGGCGGCGCCAGCGACCACCACCGCCGCCACGCTGGCGGCTGCCGCTCGTACCAACCGCCCTCGCCGCCGCGAGGGCGGCGCTATCGCCGGGGTCGTATCAATGGCGGACATGTTCCTCCTCAATCACAGGGAGCCGAACGGCTCCCCGAAGCTGGGCGCACCACGACACGCGACCGGGCGCACACGGCGGGAATGTTCGCGTTAACACGATCCCTGCGTGCTGCGGACAGTGTCGGATTGACGGTCGACGAAGTCGGCCGGCGGTACATCGCACCCGACGTCGTCCTTGACCATCGACTGTGAGCGATAACATGCTGTTCGTCAAGACGTAACATCCGCGTAAAGCAGGGCCGACCCGTCGGGTCCGACCATTGACGCCGGTCGCACGCCTGCTGCCCGGCCACCCACCGCCCGACAACCCGGGCCGACGTACTCGGCAACCCAGAATGACTGACGCTAACATCGACATTCGCGCATAAAGCGCCGCGTCTCCCCCGCTGCCGCAGCCGTGCTCGCGAGGATTCATCGACGGACTGCCGGCCGCGCCCGCCCCGGTGCCCGGGCCCGGAGTCGGTGACTCCCGGCCCGGGCATCCGTGCTCAGGGGCTGGTGCAGGTGACGTTGCCGGGCGGGGTGGCGCCGTCTCCGGTGGCGGTGAATCCGAAGGTCGTCGAGGCGTTCGGCGCGAGCGTGCCGTTGTAGTCGGCGTTGCGCACGGTGACGTTGCCGGTGGTCCCGGTGTTGACACCGCTCCAGAGGCTGCTGATGGCCTGGCCATTGGCAAGGGTCAGGCGCACCGTCCAGCCGTTGATCGTGCCGGACGTCCCGTTGGTGACGGTGAACTCGCCCTGGAACCCGCCCGGCCAGCTGTTGATCGCCCGATAGGTGGCGGCGCAGGTGCCCGGCTCACCGGTCGGCGGCGGGGTGGTCGGCGGCGGCGTCGTCGGCGGCGGGGTGGTCGGCGGCGGCGTCGTGGGCGGGGGCGTGGTCGGCGGCGGCGTGGTGGGCGGAGTCGTCGACTGGAACTGGCTGAAGAACCGCCAGATCTCACCCGAGGTCCAGGTCCGCGAGTCGTTGGGGCTGCCCGACCCGTCGACCGGGCTCGGGGTGTGGTCGCCGTCGAACGCGGCCCACTGCACCGGGTACCCCGAGCGGCAGCCGGAGTAGGTGGTGGTGATGTGGGTCAGGCTGCCCTGGCTGGGCTCGCGTGGGCTCTGTGCCGTGCAGCCGTTGTTCCGCACGAACGTGTCGCGCAAAGCCCGACCCTGCGAGATGTTGAGCACGCTGTCGTGGATGCCGTGGATGCCGAAGTACGGAACCGGCTGGGTGCCGCCGCTACAGCCGCTGAGGTTCGCGCCGGAGAGCACCGCGACCGCGCGGATGACGTTGGGTCGGGCACAGGCCACCGCGTAACTCATGGCCCCGCCGTAGCTCCAGCCCAGGGCGAAACGCTGCGTCGTGTCGACGCAGAGGTCGTTCTCGACCTGCCTGGAGATGTCGTCGAAGAGGGTCAGGTCCCGCCCGTTGGTGTTGGCCCACCCGGCGTTGATGCCCTGCGGCGCGACGAAGATCGTGCTGTTGTTCGACAGCGGCGCGAGGCCGTAGTAGCCGGCCGAGGCGACGTTGTTGGCCGACCCGTTCAGCCAGTGGAAACCGAAGACCAGGCGGTACTGGCGGTTCCGGTCGTAACCGCTCGGGATCTGGAGGATGTAGGTGCGGCTCTGGCCGCTGCTGGTGATCGTGCGTGTCCCGTTGGTGAGGGTGGGCGCCTTACCGCAGCCCGCGGTCGCCGCCAGGGTGCCGTTCGTGGCAGCCGCCGCCTCGCCGCGGAACCCGGCGGTCAACGCGCCGCCGGTAGCCACGACGAGAACCGCCGCGGCCGCGACGAACGTCAGTAGTTGTCTCCGTCTGACCATTGCTCGACTCCTTGCCGTTGATCGTGCGTACGACATGCACCTCGAGCCGGTTCGTGCCGGGTGGGGTGCTCGCCCGCGCGGGCGGGACGAGGGCCGACCGACGAGGTGCCGTGACAGGACGTCCTTCCGTTGCGGGCCGACGTGCTCGTGCGGCCGGTGCGGCGTACACGGGTGGTGTACGGGCCGTACCGTCGCTGCCGGGTTGTCCGCGACGGGGCATGGAATGCGGGGAATGCGGCCGGACCGGGGGGCGTCCGACGACCGCGCGGTCGCCTGGCAGTGGCGGAGCGGCCCGGACTGGTCACCGATCGGTGCGGCGGCGGGAGGGCGGGCCCTCGGCATGCCTGCGCCGACTGACTGCGGTGACTGGGAGCGTGCCCTTCACTCCCCGCGCCGGAACATAGCATGTTATCGATAACACGCTCAACCGACCGAGTGCCGCGCAATCGACCGACATGGTCGGTCCGACCCATTAAAGCACTGGTCAGGCGGTCGACCGCAGAGCGGCACGCCCATCCCCGGGAACACGCGTCACCGCTGCGTGTCCTCGGATCGCGAGGCGAAGGGGGTGACCTCGAGGAGCCTGTCCCCCAGGTCGCAGACCGTGTCCCGCATGCGACGGGTCCCGCCGTTCTGCATGGCGTGCATGGCGTCGCAGGCCCCCCGCCAGGCCTGACAGGCGCCGGGCACATCGTCGAGATCCAGCAGGGTCCCGCAGAGCTGGGCGGACGCCTCGAAGACGTCGATCCGACTGTGCGCCTCGACGGCCGCTCGGAGGCCCTGCTCGAGCTGGTCCCGAGCGTGGCTCTGGTGCCCCAGCAACGCCAGGCACTCGGCGATCAAAATGCGGATCGCCGGTTCGTCCGTCCCTGGTCCGACCTTCTCGCTCTGGGCCAGCGCCTCGTCGAGGCACCCCATGGCCTCGCCGGGAGCACCGAGTCGGACCAATGTCCGGCCCCGGGCCACGCACGCCCAGATCTCGCCCTGCTCGAAGCCGGCGGCCCGGTAGAGGGACAGTGCTCGCTCGTTCTCCGCGAGTGCCCGCTCGTGCCGGCCGAGCTGACTGTGGATCCGGTGCAGGGCACTGTGGACGCCGCCCAACTCCGCGATCATGCCGCGCTCGGTGAAGATCTCTCGGGCGCGGGTGAGCAGGTCGAGTGCCTCGTCGTAGCTGGCGAAGTGGAAGCAGGAATCGGCCAGACTCCACATGGCGTGGGCCGCACCCAGGTCATCCCCGCTGCCGTTGGCAGCCCGCAGAGCCACCCGCATCACGTCCTGCCAGTCGTGGAACCGCCCGGTGAGCCGCAACCACGGCCAGATGGTGAGAGCCAGCCGCCAGGGTGGGACACCGAAGTCGCCCTCCGCCGCACGGCGAACCGCCTCGAACAGGACCTCCCGGTGATCGTCGAACCACCGCATCGCGGCCTCGTACGAACCGGGTCGCTCGGCGATGACGCCGGCCGGGGCCGGAGTGGGGGCAGCCGCCGGGCTCGTCGGTACCAGCCGCAGCGCGGCCTGGTGGCTGCTGTGCAGGTAGTGGTGCAGAAGTCGGTCGATCGCCGCCTCCCGGTCGCGGACCGACTCCGCCGCCAGGATCAGCTCCTGCGCGTACGCCCGGACGAGGACGTGCGAGGTGAACCGGCCCCGGTCGTCCTCGTCGAGCAGGGCCGCCTCGGCGAGTTCGCGCACCATGGCCCGCGTCTGCTCCAGCGGGGTCTGGGACATGCTGGCGAAGGCCTCGGCCGAAACGCCGGCCGCCATGGCCGCGGAGGACAGCCGGAAGAGCCGTGCCGCGTCCGGGCTGAGCTGACGGTACGACCAGGCGAAGGCGGCACGCGGATCGCATCCGCCGTGGTTGCCGGAGAAGGCGGTGAGTCGCCGCGCGCCGTCCCGGAGTTCCGCGGCGACGTCCTCCAGAGCGAGTCGCGGACGCGCGCTCAACCGGCCGGCCAGGATCGCCAACGCGAGGGGCAGGCGCCCACACATCTCGATGATCTCGTCGAGGGTGTCGGACACCTCAGCGCTGCCCGCCGGGGAGCGGTTCGGCGCGTCCTTCAGCCGGCGCTGGACCAGCCTTCGGGCGGTCGGCATGTCCGGAGGATCGAGATGCAGCAGGTGGGCTCCGTCGCGGACGGCGAGATCGACGAGCGGACTGCGGCTGGTCACCAGAACCAGACACTCCGGGGAGTTGGGCAGCAAGGGGCGCACCTGGGCGGCGTCGAGCGCGTTGTCGAGGAACACGAGCAACTTCCGGCCGGCGGTGAGGCTCCGGTAGATGCCGACCCGTGCGGCGAGCGTCTCCGGGACGCTGGACATGTGGAAACCCTGCGACGACAGCAGGGATCCGAGCGCATCGCTGGCCGAGAGGCTGTCGGTCTCGGGCTGCTCCGCGCGCAGGTCGAGGTAGAGCTGGCCGTCGGTGAACTCCCCGGCGACCAGGTGGGCGAAGTGCGCGGCCAGCGTGGACTTGCCCACGCCGCCCATTCCGTCGAGTGCGACAACCAGCGGACCCGTCCCGCGCGCGTCGGCCGTGTCCTCGCACATTCCGGCGAGAGTCGCGAGTTCGGCGGTACGTCCGACGAAGGCGGGGAGATCGGGTGGGAGCTGCGCCGGACGCACCAGCGGCACCGGCCACGAGCGGTCGCGCCGCCGCGTCTCTGGGCCGGTCTGGCCGTTCGGCACCGAGGTCGCCGTCCCCGCCAGGACGCGCCGGTGCGCGGCCTGGAGCGCCTCGCCCGGATCGATGCCCAGCTCCTCGACGAGACGGGTGCGGACGGTCCGGAAGAGCCCCAGCGCCTCGGCCTGGTGGCCGCTCGCCCCGAGCGTGGCGATGAGACTCGCCTGCACCGGCTCGTGGAACGGCGCCATCGAGGCGGCCAGCCGGAGGGGCCGGAGCACCCGCGTCGGCCGGTCCAGTGACATGGCGAGTTCGGCCGCCGGCACGCACCCGTCGAGGAATTCCTGATCGAGCGCCGCGAAGATCGACATCGAGGTGGTGCCGTGGGCGTACGTGTCACCGGCGGGCCCGCGCCACAGCCCCAGGGCCTGGGCGTACCGATCCAGCGCCGCGTGACGGTCGCCGGCCGTGAGCTTGGCGCGGGCGGCCCCGACGAGCTCACGGAAGCGGAACAGGTCCAGCGAGCCGGGCGCGGGCGCGAAGAGGTAGCCACTACCGTGCCGCCGCAGGTACGTGCCGGAAGCGCGCAGCGGGAGCGAGGGTTCCATCAGCCGCCGCAGCGCGCCGACGTACTTGTGGATGACGTTCGTGGCGCTGGCCGGAGCGTCCTCGCCCCAGACGAGTTCGATGAGGTCGGTCGCGCTGACCGGTCGCCCCGCGCGGGCGAGGAGCAGGGCCAGCAGGCGGCCCTGCTGTCGGGGGCCGACGTCCACCTCGACACCGTCACGCCACAGTCGCAGGGGACCCAGGATCTCGAAACGCAGGCTGCCGTCGGTCGGCCGGGGTCCGTCTTCTCCGTGGCGGGCATCGGTCGAAATCGACAATTCAATCTCCTGTTTCGCCGTACCCGCCGCCACCACCGAGCTTGCCAGTCTACGGGTGCGCGGCCGAGGACGACCCGTCACCGAGACGCGATCCGGACGAAACGGTGGAGCACGGCACCCGACAATAGAAATGTCACTGCGCGGAATACACGAGGCAGGGCCTCTCCGACGCCGTTCGTCGCTTTTTCGCCGACTCCGTGGATTCCAGGCGATACGGCCGCGAGACTGCCCTTTCGGCTCCTAGACTGCGAGCGTGTACGGCGGGGCCGCCCCTGCCAACGGGGAGGTGCGGGTGCCATGAATTCTCGGCCGACGAAACAGCAGGAACGCCCTCACGGCGGAGCCAACCGTGACATGCCTCCGGAACTCGGCTCCGATTCCGTTGGCATATTCGAGGGCCGAACCTTCATGTTGTCCAATGCTGTCGGCGACGTGCCCGCCGATTCCATTGCGGGACTGGTGCACGACGACACCCGTTACCTCAGCCGTTGGGAGATGACCCTCGACGGACACGCCCCGCTGGTGCTCAGCGCCAGCACCGTCGACGCCTACTCCGCGGCCTTCTTCCTCGCCAACCCGGAGCTACCGAACCTGCGGGCGAACGGCATCGGGCTGCGCCGGGAGCGGTTCGTCGGGGACGGCATGTACGAGCGGATCGAGTTGCAGTACTTCGGCGTCGAACCGGTCTCCGTACGCCTGCGGCTGGATGTCGGCGTGGACTTCGCCGACCTCTTCGAAATCAAGCGAGCGGGGCGGAGCCGGCTCGCCGACATCCGACGGAACCACCGGCGGGACGGCTCCGCCCTGCTCTTCTCCTACCGGAACTCGGGCTGGTCGGCCG
Organism: Micromonospora sp. NPDC049801; assembly: GCF_040656575.1. Taxonomy (NCBI): domain Bacteria; kingdom Bacillati; phylum Actinomycetota; class Actinomycetes; order Micromonosporales; family Micromonosporaceae; genus Micromonospora; species Micromonospora sp. NPDC049801. The sequence continues at coordinate 472,348 of NZ_JBFAMS010000002.1, forward strand.
GCACCACCGTCGAGGCCAGTCCCCCGGCCGACCGGGTCGAGGGCGACTCGCTGGCCTGGGAAGTGCGCCTGGAGCGCGGCGACACCTGGGGGTGCGAGGTGCGCGTGCTGCTGAACTGTCAGGGTACGGACTTCCAGCCGACCAGCCGTGTCTTCGGCGAGGCACACGCCACCGACCCCGACGACGTGGCATCGCGGTGGACGACCAACAAACCGGATCTCAGCGCGGATTCGGAGCTGTTGCGCAACGTCTACCACAAGACGGCCGTCGACCTGGTGTCGATGCGCATCGTCAAGGAGATCAACGGCCAGAAGGTCGTGCTGCTGGCCGCCGGCATGCCCTGGTTCCTGACTCTGTTCGGCCGGGACACGCTGATCACGGCGTACCAGAGCATCACCTGCGGTCCGGACGTCGCGCGCGGGGCGCTGGTCGCTCTCGCCGCGCACCAGGGCACCGTCGTCGACGACTTCAGCGACCAGGACCCCGGCAAGATCCTGCACGAGTTCCGCTCCGGTGAGCTGACGCAGCTCGGCATCGAGCCCTACGGCCCCTGCTTCGGCGCTGCCGACACCACCCAGCTCTGGCTGATCCTGCTCTCCGAGTACTGGCGGTGGACCGGCGACGACGCGTTGGTGCGGCAGTTGCGGCCCAACGCCGACGCGGCGCTGCGGTGGATCGACGAGTTCGGGGACCGCGACGGTGACGGGTACGTCGAGTACGGCACGCGCTCTCCGAACGGCATGCGCAACCAGTGTTGGCGCGACTCGCCGGACGGCGTGCAGTTCGCCGACAGCAGGCTCCCCGACCTGCCGGTCGCCACCTGCGAGATCCAGGGCTACACCTACGACGCGAAGGTACGCGCCGCGGAACTCGCCGACGGGCCGTGGGCCGACGCCCCGTTGGCGCGACGGCTGCGGACCGAGGCCGCCGATCTGCGGGAGCGGTTCAACCGTGACTACTGGCTGCCACAGCGCGGTGGCTACTACGCGATCGGCCTGGACGCGGAGAAACGCCCCATCGACTCGATGACCTCGAACATGGGCCACCTGCTGTGGAGTGGGATCGTTCCGCCCGAGCGGGCGGCCCTGGTGGCGCGGCACCTGATGTCCGACGAGATGTTCTCCGGCTGGGGCGTACGGACGCTGTCGACCGCGGACGTGGGGTACAACCCGATCGGCTACCACCTCGGGACCGTGTGGCCGCACGACAATTCGATCATCGCCGCCGGGCTCGCCCGGTACGGCCACCGGCACGAGGCCAACCGCATCGCGATGGCGTTGCTCGAAGCGGCGGCCCACTTCGACTACCGCCTGCCCGAGGCGTTCTCCGGGTACGACCGGTCACTGGGCCGACGACCCGTGCCCTACCCCACCGCCTGCAACCCCCAGGCGTGGGCCAGCGGGGCGCCCCTGCTCTTCCTGCGGACGATGCTCGGGCTCGACGTCCGCGACGGCGTCCTCGCCACCGATCCGCACATCCCCGAGACGTTGGGGGGCATCCGGCTGACCGGGGTCACCGTGCACGGCGCGAAACGGATCGTTGACGCCTCCGGTTCGCGGTTGCGCTCCCCCGCCTGAGCTGGCGGGCGAACCGGCCCGGTCAGGCCGCCGGGCGGCTCGTCCGCAGGGTGTGGAGCGCGTCCTGATGCCGGGAACGGACGGTCCGGACCGGGACGCCCAGCGCACGGGCCGTCTGGTGGGTGGTCCGTCCCGCCAGGTAGGTGTGCAGCAGCACCGCGCGGTGCTCGACGGACAGCCGGCGCAGCATCGAGACCGCCTCGGCCGCGGCGACGGCGGCGTCCGCGTGGTCCGGTTGGGCAGCGTCGACCTCCGGCTCGATCCTCTCCCGCCCGACGGCGACCTCCCGCAGCGACGCGACGGCCAGGTCACGCGCCACCGTCATCAACCAGTCGCCGATCGGGACCTCGATGGGGCGGAGGCGGGCGCCCTTCTGCCAGGCGTGGATGAACGTCTCCTGCACGATGTCCTCGGCGAGGTGGTGGTCCACCACGAGCCTCTCGACGAAGGTGAGCAGCGGCCCGAAGTTCTCGGCCATCAACTCGTCAAGCGCGGGAGTCCGGGCGGACGCCGCACAGGTGTGGGGAGCCGTTGTCATCGCTGGTGCCTGGTCCTTAACGAGCTGGTCTACGAGCGGGCCCGCCACCGGCACGTCCGGCAACCGGCGATCGGCCCGGCCCCGACGCTACGGTCGGCCAGTTACCAGCCTCGTGACGAACTCTTACCGACCCGGCCGGCCCGGCAGCGAACCCGCCCGCCCTGGCCGGCTACTTCGGGCGCGCGACCTCCAACTGGCCCGTGGACCGGACCGTCACCCAGGTCGTGACGGTGGCCCCGTCCACCTCGGCGGTGCAGGTGAACCGGTGGCCCTCGATGACCGGCTGGTCGACCGGGCAGGCGACGGTGTCCGCGTTCAGCCCGTAGTCGGCCCGGAGCACGGTCAGCACCTGGCGTTGCAGGGCGGCCGTGTCGAGGACCTTCGGTCGCGGGAGGTCGGGCCGGGTCACGGCCACGACCGTCCCCGCGACGACCAGGAGGACGACCGGAACCGCGACGGCCACCACGAGTTTCGGAGCGGGCCGCCAGCGTCTCGCCGTCGGCACGGTCGCCGCCGGCCCCCACTGCGGCCCAGGAGCCGGCTTCCAGCGGGGTGCCCGCAGGGCTGCCCCCGCGCCGGTGACCGCCGGGCTGTCGGACGCGCCGTCCGGGCTCATCGTCGACTCCACGGTCTCAGCGGGCGGTGGGGGTGGGCACGGTGACGACCTCCGGTAGCGGCTTCGTCTTCGCGCCGGTCGGGGCGACCGCGAACCAGGTGCCGCCGACTCCCTGGCCCCGGATCTCGCCGGGCGCGGTGTCCTTGGCGAACAGGTAGACCGGCCAGCCGCCGATGGTCACCTGGCAGGTGCCGTCGGCCCGCTCGACGTACCCGACGAGTTGGGGGTCGACGCCGTCGGGATAGATCCGGCCGGGTGACGAGATGAGCAACGGGGGCCAGGTCCTGGCGCAGTCACCCGCGCAGGTCGCCTTCGGTGGCTTCGCCGAGTCCTTGTCGAACCGGTAGAGCGTCCTGCCCTGGCCGTCCGCGACGTACGTGCCGATGTCAGGCTGCTCCATGGCCCGCAACCGCACCACGTTGCTGCCCTGACCGCGGTCCGGGCTACCGGAGACGGCGACGTCGGACGGCCCGCTGAAGATCTGGACGCGGCGCTGCGTCTTCGCCACGGTCGGCGGCGGCACCGGGCTGACCTCGATGACCTGCGGGCCCGGGTCCGCGGTCGCGGTGACCGACGCGGCCACGGACGCCCCCTGGGTCGGCGCGCTCGCGGTGCCGCCCGCCCCCGTGGCCTCCCCGCACGCGGTCAGCGCCGCCAGGCCGATCACCGCGATCGCGATCCGCGCTCTCTGCACCATGTTCGCTCCACCTCGTATTCGGTGTGGACCGGGCTCGTGCACAGGTCCGGCACCCACACGGACGCCGTACCGAATCGGTTCATCGCCGTACCGCGACGGACAGCCCGGACGGATTCGAACTTGCCCTGAACCGGATGGCGCGAGCATCCGTGTGGGTGGCGGCATCGGCGCAAGACGGTCCACGAGGGGACCGCTCGCCGACCCGCAGAACCACAGGAATACGGGAGGGCGACATGGCCACGTACCACATCGTCAGCGAGGACATCCAGGAGTCCGCGAGCTGGCTGCAGCAGAACATGCAGACTCTGCTGGACGGGATGACCCAGGCCAAGAGCAAGATCGACACGCTGATCCAGGGTGGCTACAACACCCCGGGCGCGCAGCAGCAGTTCGGTCCGTACTTCGAGGAGTACAAGGGCAGCGTCGACCAGACCCTGCACGGCATGGAGGGCATCAGCCAGTACCTCACGCAGGTCAGCGACGCCTTCTCGGAGACCGACACGCAGACCGCCGCCAGCCTCAGCCGCTGACGCGACAAACGGTCGGGGCCGCGTGGTGAGCGATCACCACGCGGCCCCGACCGTGTTCCCGACGGATCGCCCGACCAGGAGATACCCGTGCGCCTGCTGCTCACCGTCACGGATCAGTCCACCCCCGCAACCGACTACCAGGTCGAGGCCGCCCTCGACTCCACCGTCGCGGAGCTCGCCGAGGTGCTGGCGGGGCGCCGTCCGGAACCCGGCACCCGAGCACCGACGATCTTCGTCGCCGGCGCTCCCCTCGACCCCGGGCTGACGCTCGCCGACGCCCCGCTGTGGCAGGGCAGCGTCGTCGAGCTGGATCGTCCGACGTCCGTGTCACCGCCACCGGCGGCCGGTCCGCTGGAGATCCGGGTGGTCAGCGGTCTCGGCGCCGGCAACCTGTACCCGCTCGCCATCGGCGAGCACGCCGTCGGCGCCGCCGACGACAACCACGTCCGCGTACACGACGACCCGCTCGCTCCCGTGCTCGCCCGGCTGCGGGTGACCGAGGACGGGGAGTGCTGGCTCCGTCCGATGGAGCCCGGCCTGTTGCTCGACCGGGTGGAGGTCGACGAGCAGGAGCGGATCTGGAAGCCCGGAGCGCAACTCGCCGCGGGCTCCTCCCTGCTGGAGCTTCGCCGCCCCCTGCGGGACGAGGCGGCGCTCCAGATCTCGGAGGACCGTACGGGCCTCGACTACAACCGTCCGCCCCGCCTACTGCCCGCGGCGCGGACCACCCAGTTCACGCTTCCCGGGCCGCCGGCGCCTCCGGAGCGACGGCCGCTCACGCTGATCACCGTGCTGGCGCCGGTCGTGCTCTCCGGTGCCGCGTTCGTCGTCACCCGCAACCCGCTCACGTTGCTCTTCGCCATCCTGTCGCCGCTGGTGCTGATCGCCGGCCAGATCGGCGCGCGGCGTCAGGGCCGGGCCACCTACCGCTCCCGGCTCACCGAGTACGAGAAGAAGCGGGCCCGCATCAGCGGCGAGGCCGAGGAGGCGCTGGCCGCCGAACGGTCGGTCCGCCGGGACGACTTTCCCGATCCCGCGTCGATGGGGCTGATCGCCACCGGCCCGCAGCGTCGGCTGTGGGAGCGACGCCGCACCGATCCTGACTTCCTGGAGCTGCGGGTCGGCAGCGCGGACCTGCCGTCGGACGTGGTGCTCCGCGACCTGAGCCAGGACGAGAACCGGCGTGAGGTCCGGTGGAGCGCCCTCGACGTACCGGCGACCGTGCCGGTACGCAAGCACGGTGTCGTGGGGGTGGCCGGCGACGCCGTCGCGCGTACGACGGCCCGGTGGATGATGGCCCAGGCCAGTGCCCTGCACAGCCCGGAGGACCTGCAGATCTACCTGCTCTGCGGCACCGCCGACGAGAGCGGCTGGGCCTGGGCGGGGTGGCTGCCGCACCTGCGGCCCCGCGACGGTCAGGACACCCTCGCCACGGTCGGCACCGACACCCAGACGCTGGCCCGCCGGGTCGGCGAGCTGGTGGCCATCATCTCGTCCCGCTCCGGCGAGCGGGGCAGCGGAGCGTTCCGGGACATCCTCGTGGTGCTCGACGGCGCCCGCAAACTCCGGTCCCTGCCCGGCGTCACCCAGATCCTGCGCGAAGGACCGGCGGTCGGGGTGTACGCCATCTGCCTCGACGCCGAGGAGCGGCTGCTGCCCGAGGAGTGCCAGGCGGTCGTCGCCCAGCAGGAGGACGGGTCGCTGCTGGTGACGCAGACCCTCGCCGCCCCGATCGGCGACGTCCACCCGGACGTCGTGTCGCCGGAGTGGCTGTACCGGACGGCGCGGGCGCTGGCGCCGCTGCGGGACATCGGTGGCGCCGACGAGGAGAGCGCCCTGCCCGGGTCGAGTCGGCTGCTCGACGTACTCGGAATGGAGCCGCCGGAGCCGGATGCGGTGACGGCCCGGTGGACCTCGGGTGGTCGGACCACCGAGGCGGTGCTCGGGGTGTCGCTCGACGGGCCGTTCGCGCTCGACCTGAAACGGGACGGACCGCACGGCCTGGTGGCCGGCACCACCGGCTCCGGCAAGTCGGAGCTGCTGCAGACCCTCGTCGCCTCGCTCGCCGTGGCCAACCGTCCGGACGCGATGACGTTCGTGCTCGTCGACTACAAGGGCGGCAGCGCGTTCAAGGACTGCGTCCTCCTGCCGCACACCGTCGGCATGGTGACCGACCTGGACACCCACCTGGTGGGCCGGGCGCTGACGTCGCTCTCGGCGGAGCTGCGCCGACGCGAACACATCCTCGCCGAGGCCGGGGCGAAGGACATCGACGACTACGTGGAGTTGCTGCGCCGCGAGCCGTCCCGCGTCCCGATGCCGCGCCTGCTGATCGTGATCGACGAGTTCGCGTCGATGGTGCGTGACCTGCCCGACTTCGTGACCGGTCTGGTCAACATCGCCCAGCGCGGCCGGTCGCTCGGCATCCACCTGGTGCTGGCGACCCAGCGACCGGGCGGCGTGGTCTCCCCCGAGATCCGGGCCAACACCAACCTGCGCATCGCCCTGCGGGTCACCGACAGCAGCGAGAGCCAGGACGTGCTGAACGCCCCGGACGCGGCCGCCATCTCGAAGTCGACGCCCGGTCGCGCCTTCGTCCGTCTCGCCCAGTCGTCGCTGGTGCCGTTCCAGGCCGGCCGGGTCGGCGGGTTCCGCCCCGGCGCGCGCAGCACCGACCGCCCGGCCCCCTGGTTAGCGCCACTGTCCTTCCCCGACCTCGGTCGCCCCGCGCCACGTCGCCGCTCCGGCGAGGCGGCGCCGTCGGCCGAGCTGACCGACCTCGCGGTGCTCGTGACGGCGATCCGGGACGCGAGCGAACGGCTCGGCATCCCGGCCCAGCACAGCCCCTGGTTGGCGGCGCTGCCCACCTCGCTGACCGTCGACGCGTTGCCCCCGGCCCGCGCCACCGACTACCACCTCCCGGCGGTCGCCTACGGGCTGGTGGACCTTCCGGCCCAGCAGGACCAGGTGCCGCTGGCACTGGACCTCTCCACGCTCGGGCACCTGCACGTCATCGGCTCCTCGCGCAGCGGCCGATCGCAGACGCTCCGGACGATCGCCGGGGCGGTCGCCCGCGTCCAGTCCACGGCGGACGTCCACCTCTACGGCGTCGACTGCGGCAACGGGGCGTTGCTGGCCCTCAACGGCCTGCCGCACTGCGGGGCGGTGGTGCAGCGCACCGAGGCGGAGCGGCTCGGCCGGTTGTTCGCCCGTCTCGTCGCCGAACTGGGCCGGCGGCAGCAGCTGCTCGCCACCCGGGGCTCGGCGAGCATGGTGGAGTACCGGACGGGTGCCGCCCCGGGTGAGCGACCGCCACACATCCTGGTGCTCCTGGACCGGTTCGAGGTCTTCGACAAGACCTTCGCCGACTACGACAACGGCACGATCATGGCCGCTCTGCTGACCCTGCTGCGCGAGGGCGCCGGGGCGGGCATCCACGTGGTGCTCGCGGGTGACCGGGCGATGTTCTCCAGCCGGATCTCGTCCACCACCGACGACAAGCTGGTGTTGCGGTTGACCGAACGCGGCGACTACAGCATGGTCGGCATCAACCATCGGCAACTGCCGGACGAGATCGAGGCGGGTCGCGCGATCCGGGCGTCCGACGGCGCCGAGGCGCAGATCGCGCTGCTCGGCGAGGACACCTCGGGTCAGGGGCAGGCGCGCGTACTCGCCGACATCGCCGAGACGGCCCGGCGGCGGGACGCGGACCTCGCGCCCGGCGACCGCCCGTTCCGGATCGACGTGCTGCCCGACGAGCTGACCCTCGCGGACACCGAGACGCTCCACCGACCCGACGGGCCGCTGTGGACGATGCTGGGTGTGGGCGGCGACGAGCTCACCGCGATCGGGCCGGACCTGACGGTCGTCCCGACCCTGGTCCTGGCGGGTCCACCTCGTTCGGGACGGAGCACCGCGCTGCTGACGATGGTCGCCACCCTGCTGCGCAGGGGGACCGAGGTGGTCGTGGCGGCGCCCCGCAGATCGCCGCTACGCGAGCTGGCCGACCTCCCCGGTGTGCTCGACCTCGTCGCGAACGAGAACCTCACCTCCGCCGTTCTGACGGCCGCGCTGGAGCGCAGGAGCGGACCGGCCGTGGTCGTGCTCGACGACGCCGAGCTGCTGCTCAAGTGCGACGCGGGCAGCGACCTCGGGGAGATCGCCCGAACCGGCGCGGAACGGGGGCTCGGGTTGGTCATGGCGGGCACCATCGACGGCCTGTCCGGCGGCTTCGGCGGCTGGCACGTCGACGCCCGGCGCAACCGGCAGGGCGCGCTGCTCAGCCCACAGGGCCTCGGTGACGGCGAACTGATCGGCGCCAAGCTGAGCCGGGGCCAGCTCGGCGGGGGACGCCTGGGTCGGGCGTTGCTGCACCTGGGCGACGGCACCGTCCGCCTGGTGCAGGTGCCCCGCACCGATCCGGTGGCACTGCGGTCACTGGTGACGCCAGCGGAGTAGAACCCGAACGAGAGGGGGACACCGCGCTGCGGTGTCCCCCTCGTCGATCACCGCTCAGGCGTCGGTCGTACCCGTAGGCTCCGGCCGCGCGGCCAGCACCGGCCGGTCGTCGTCCCAGGTGAACGCCAGGGACTCGGTGATCGCGCCGAAGAGTTCGAAGATGTCCTCCGCCTCCGCGAGGTTCGGGCTCGACCCGGTGACCACCACGACGTCCGCCGATCCCGGCATCGGTACGACGGTGTGCATCACCGCGCACCGCATCGTGACGCCGTCCTGGACGACGTTCTGGATGCCGTACACCCGACCGACGGTGCCGATGCGGGGAATCGTCGCGGTGGTCACCCGCCGCCAGGTCCCGTCGGCCCGGTTGGGGTGCGCCACCGCCGTCAACGCGCCGAGGATGTCGCCGTTGGCCGGTGGCGTGACCACCGCGACCACCACGGTGGCGGTGAGCGGGCCGTCCTCGTACATCTCGAAGACGCCGGCCGCGTGCACCGCGCCACCGCGCCGGGCCTGGCGTACCGACCGGCGTACCTGCTCGGCGAAGCGGCCCGCCTGGTCGGCGGTGAACCCGCCGGTCAGGGCGTGGCCCCGCGCCTCCTCGCCGAGCCGGTTCTCGCTCGCCTCGTCGGCCACCGCGAAGTCGACCCACGCCTGCGGGGTGCGCAGCTCGAAGCCGGTCGGGGTGGGCGTCGCGGCATGGGCCTGGGTCGGGGCGCTCACTGTGCCGCCTGCTGGTCCGGCGCGGTCAACGCGTTGACCGTCTGGGTGTCGGTCTCCCGGAACGCGTCGGCGACGGCCTTCGCGGCGTCGCGTACGCCCCCGAGGTCCTTGCCCACGACGTGCCGACCGTCGCCCCACCGCTTCTCGAAGTGCCGGGCGGCGTCCTCCAGGCCGCGCTGCCCGAGCGTGTCGACCACCGCGCCCATCGACCGGACCGACGCGCTGTCCATCAACTCCTTGGTACGCCGCAGCAGCTCGTGTACGCGTTCCAACTCCGCGCCCGGAACGAGGATCTCGCTCATCGCGCGCACTCCCCCGCCGGCCTGCTCATCGCATCGCTCATCTCCGCACCCTCCCGACCCGTCTCGGCAACTGGGGCGTACACGGATCGGCGGCCGGCCCGGTTCACCAGGTGAACCGATCCACCCCGCGCTACGTGTGCGACTCGGCTCCCGGCGGATGGCTCGGGCGCCGGCCTGACGATGCGATGGGGAGGTTCGTCATGACGCGTCCGGGCGACGCCGAGTGGTCCGTGTTGCAGCTCGACTCAGATCCCGTGCCGGGTGATCCGGAGTCCTTCGAGGAGATCACCAGGGCGTACCAGGAGCTGGCCAGAACCACCCAGGAGGCGCACGACCTGCTCGCGTCCGGCAGCCAGATCGACGTCGGTCAGGGCAAGGCCATGGACGCCTTCCGCGACCTGATCGGCAAACTGCCGGGACGCCTGGACGGGATGGCGAACTCCTACGCCAGCGCCGCCGACGCGTACCTGCGGTACCTGCCCTCGCTGGAAGAGGCGCAGACCATGTCCCTGCGCGCCCTCGACCAGGCCCGACAGGCGGCCGGGGACCAGAGCGCCGCCCAGGCGGCGGCCGTCAGCGCGGCGGCCGCGCTCCTCGTCATGAACGCCGACACCACGACCACTCCGGACGCCAAGGAACAGGCCACCGACGACGCGACCGCCGCCAAGAACCGCGCCGCCGACGCCCAACAGGCACTCGATGGCGCGAAGTCGCTCCTCGGCCAGGCCACCGCCCTACGCGACCAGGCCGCCCGCACCGCCGCCGACACCCTGCGTCAACTCGCCAAGGACGCACCACAACGATCCCTCTGGGACAAGATCGTCGAAGCGTTCAACGCGTTCATCGACTTCCTGCAGAGCACCGTCATCGAGTGGATCACCACCATCCTGGACGTGCTCTCCGTGGTCGCCTCGTTCATCTTCCCACCCCTCGGTTCGGCGATCGGCTTCCTCTCCGGCGCCATCGACCTCGCCGCCGCAGCCCTCGGCGGCGACCCCGCCGAGATCGCCCTCGCCGCCGGCGGACTCGCCCTCGGCCTCGTACCCGGCGGACGCATCGTCAGCCGGGTCCTCAAGTTCGCCAACAAGTTCGCCGGCAAGATTCGCCCCGGCAGCGTCGCGGACGGCATCAGGAACAGCACCAAGGAGGTCACCGGCGGCAGCCGCAGCGTGCCGGGCGCCGGCGCGGCGCCGGGGCGCGGAATCGACGCGAACGTCACCGAGGTCGGCCTCGGCAAGGTCATCAAGGGCGTGTTCAACAAGATCGACATGAAGCTGTTCGACCTGCGGTTCAACCGGGACCTCAAGGCCGCCAAGAAGAAGCAGGCCAACGACCCGACCCTGATCATCGGCCAGAACAGCAAGGGCCACCTCAAGACGTTCCACGCCTCGGACGTCGAGTCGACCCCGCTGGTGGACAACAACGGCAAGCTGGTCGGCGTGCTCTTCCCGAGCAGGGCCACCGACAACGACAACTTCACCAGCTGGGCCCGGACCGACGCCAACCTCGCCTTCGGCCGGAACATCGGCGGGACGGCCGCCGACCCGGGGACGAAGGCGGTCCGCAAACTGCCCGGTACCGACACCGGCTTCGCGGGCAACGAGTTCCTTCCCCCGCCCTGGGCCGGCCTGAGAAACGATCCCACCCTGGTCATCGCGCACGGCAACCCGAACGGTGCCGCCGTACGGCTGGCGAACGGCAAGCTGCTGCACGTCCCGGGTGGAGAGTTCGCGAAGGTTCTGCACCACAACGAACTCTTCGATCCCAATTCGAAGAGGTCCATCGCCCTGATCTCCTGCAACTTCGCCAACGCTTCCGGCTCTGCGGGGCAGGACTTCGCCGACGCCATGGCTGCTCTCGGCAACCGGCGAAAGATCTTCGCGGCGAACGAGGTGGTCGTCACCACCGAGGGCGTGGACGTGGACGGTCTGGTGACCAGCCCGGGCCGGCCCATCGCGACGTTGGCGGTGCAGAACGGCGGCGAATTTGCAGAGCTCAAGCCGAAGGGCAAGGGGGCAAAGTGATGAACGAGAACGACAACGGTGACCGGCAGCGAAACTGGATGCTGCTGACGGACGCGCGCTGGAGCGCGCCCGACGAGGGTGCGGCGGACGCGACCGACGTGCCCCCGGTGGAGGCGATCGTCGGTGGCTGGCTGGTGGAGCCCGACGGCACCGTGGGCCGCTTCACCGCGAATCCGCTGTACCGGCCGGAGGACCCGGGGGCGCCCACCAGCCCGGTGGACGCCGCCGCGCAGTTGGTCGCTTCCGGCCGCGCGGGGGTCGACGTGGTGCTCCTGGCGCTGCGGGACAGCCTCGTGGACGTCGCGCTGGACAGCGAGGGTGAGGTCATCGTGGCACCGGCGCCCGACGACGTGCCGTGTGTGCTCGTCGCGACCGGGGTGGTGGACCAGGCCCGGGTCGACGCCGCCGAGTGGCGGCAGGTCGACCTGGGTGATCTGCTGACGCTGCTCCCGGACGGCGTCGACGTCCTGCTGAATCCGGGCGGGCCTCGCTCCATGCGCCTGTTCGCGGATGCGCTGCGGGACGTCGCCGTCGAGGGCGAGCCGTCACCGACCGCCCCGTGACGCACCACCCCGCTGGGGCTCGGACGTGACGTCTGCGCCCCAGCGGGGTGGTGCCGCCGGAAACGCATCGGCGACGGTTGACGTCTCGAATCGGTCTCGACGTGGGTCAGTAGACAAATCTTTTATTGATCAACTAACGGTACTAACAGGACGTGCATCCTGAGGCCCCGTAGACAACCGGCGGGCACGCCGGAGACGTGAGGGTCGGCAAAAGGGTGGTAGCAATGGCGGGATCAGGACCTGTTCGTCGGCGCGAAGTGGCAGGCGAGGCACTGGTCCGGTCCATATTCGAGGAGCACGGACGCGCGATGCTCGCTTACGCGACACAGTTGACCCGCGACCGCGCGGCCGCGGAGGACGTCGTCCAGGAAGCGCTGGTACGCGCGTGGCGTCACCCCGACAGTCTGGTCAACGGCAAGGGCTCGGTACGGGGTTGGCTGTTGACGGTCGTCCGCAACATCGTGACCGACACCGTCCGCGCCCGGAACGCGCGGCCACCCGAGGTGCCCGACGGCCCGACGGAATCCGCGGTCGAGCGTGACCACGCCGACCAGGTGGTCAACTCGATCGTCGTGACGGACGCCCTCAATCGCCTCTCGATCGAACACCGACAGGTGCTCGAGCAGGTCTACCTGCGCGGGAGTACAGTCGCGGAAGCCGCCCAGGTCCTCGGGATCCCGCCGGGCACCGTGAAGTCCCGCTCCTACTACGCACTCCGAGCCCTCCGCGATCTCGCCGAGCGTCGCGCCGGGGTGGAACGGCCTGCCTCATGACATCCGACAGCTCATCGCCCCACGCCGACCACTTCGACGTCGGCGGTTACCTGCTGGGCGCGCTCGACGAGTCCTCGGCCCGCCGAGCCGAGGAGCACCTGGCGGGTTGTGCGCAGTGCCGGGCCGAGGTCGAATCACTGCGGACGTGGACGGACGCGCTCGAGAACGTACCCGACGTGATGCTGCTCGACGGCCCGCCGGAGGACGGCGACCTGCTGTTGCAGCGCACCCTGCGGCAGATCCGCGGCGAGGCCGCCGACGAGCGCCGCCGCCGGCACGCCGTGACCGGGGTCGCCGCGGCGGTCGTCGCCTCGGCCGTCCTCGGCGGCGCCTTCCTCGTTCCCCGGGGCGACACGACGACGGACGCGACCGCGCCGCAGCCGAGCCCGAGCGTCCCGGCCGACCGGGCGGTCCGCTCCGCCAGCGCGGCCGATCCGCGCACCGGCGCTCGTCTCGCCGTCGCCGTCCAGCCGGCCCCCGGCTGGGTACGCCTCAACGCCACGGTGTCCGGCATCCCGCAGGGCCAGCGTTGTCGCCTACTGGTCGTCGGCAAGGACGGCAGCACGGTACTGGCGGGCAGTTGGCTGGTGTCGGAGCGCGGGGCCGCCGAGGGCGTCACCCTGGACGGCAGTGCCCTGATCGACGAGGCCCAGATCGGCAGTGTCCGGGTGGAGACGACCGACGGCACGGTGTACGTCAGCGCGACGCTGTAGGGCATACCACCAGCAGCGACAGACAGCAACGCGCCGGCCCGGCCAGTGGCCGGGCCGGCGCGAGCCGCACCGCCGGGATCAGCCCAGGCGCACCGAGACGACCGCGTTGTCGAAGTCGACGGTCGCCAGATCCGCGACGTCCCCGTTGATCACCTTCGAGCGGCCGGTGCAGTCCGGGCCCGCCCAGAGCTTGAGCGAGCCGGGCGCCGCCACCGAGGAGGAGACACCCGGGCGGCTCAGGTTCCGGCAGCCGGTGCCGGCGACCCCCTGCGAGCCAGCGCCGTCGCCGAAGTTGGTGTCGTCGAAGAAGACGGCGCTGGTGGCCGGCGGGGCCGGCGACTCCGCGCCGGGCTGCTCGCCACCGGACGCGCCGGCCTTGCCGCCGGTCGGGGTCACGCCGAACCAGGTCCCCCCGACACCCTGCCCCTTGGTCTCGCCGGGCTTGGTGTCCTTGGCGAAGCGGTAGGCCGGCCAGCCGCCGATGGTGACCTGCCGGCTGCCGTCCGAGCGCCGGACCGTACCGACGGCCTCGGCCTTGACCCCCGCGACGAAGATCTTGCCGCCCGGCGTCACCGTGACCGGCGGCCAGGTGGTGGCGCAGTCACCGTCGCAGTTCGACGTCGGCGGGTTGTTGCTGTCCTTGTCGAACCGGTACAGGGTCAGTCCCGCGCCGTTGACGACGACCGGGTCGAGTTTGCCCGCCCGGCCCACGGTCAGCTGGACCCAGCGCTGCGCCGACTCGCGGGCGGCCCCGGTCGCCACCCCGCCGTTGGGTACCGCCCAGTCACCGGTGCCCTGAGCCGCGTTGTTGGACTTCGCGGTGCCGGACGTGAGGGCGAGGTCGGCGACACCGGCCCCGCCCTGTGGTGATGCCGCCGGGCTGCCGCTCAGGTCGGCGGCCCGCGCTGGGCCGGGTGGCACCTGGCTCGGGCCGCACGCCGTGAGCGTCACCGCGCCGACGGCCAGCGCGGCGATGAGGGGTGTCACGTGGTTGCGCATCATCGGAAATCTCCAGCAGTCACCCGGCTCCCAGGAGGTCCGGAAACCGTTCGCCCCTCACACGGAACAGGTCCGGAATCGGTTCAGGGCGGGTGCTGCCGCAGTCGGCCCCGAGGAACTCAGGTGGTGCCGAGGGCCACCTTCAGCCAGCCGGGGCTGCGCAGGTCGAACTCCCGGTACGCCCCAACGGCGTCGGTCAGCGGTTCGTGCTCCGTCACGACATCCTCCGGACGGACCTGACCGGAGGCGACCATGGCCGCCAGCCTGGGGATGTACCGGGGATGGTTGCCGTTGCCGGCGCGGATGGTCAGGTTGCGTCCCATGGCCACACCGATGGGGAAGTACCGGTCGCCGGGCGGATAGACACCCACGATGCCCAGCGTGCCGACCTTGGCGAGGCTGTCGACCGCCCAGGTCTGCGCCTGGCTGGGCGCGTCACCCGGCTTCCAGTGCCCGTCCTGGCCCTGGCTGTCGAGGTTCGGGGAGATGGTGCGCTGTTCCTCGGCGTTGCGCTCGGCGTCCTTGCCCGCCGCAGGTCCCGACTTGGCGCTCTCACTGTCCACTCCGACGGCGTCGATGGCGCAGTCGGCGCCGATACCGTTCGTCAATTCCATGATGGCGTCGACCGGGTCCACCTCGTTGAAGTTGATCACCTCGGCGCCACGGCCACGGGCATGCTCCAGCCGGTCGGCGTGCCCGTCGATCGCGATCACCCGGGACGCGCCACGCTGGTACGCGGAGAGGATGGCGAACTGACCCACCGGACCGCAACCCCAGACCGTCACCACCTTGCCATCGTCGGCATCGGCGAGGACCGCTCCGAAGTAGCCGGTCGGGTAGATGTCGGACAGCGTAATGGCCTGCGACTCGGTGACGTTCTCGCCCAGGGAGATCAGGTTGGTGTGCGCGAAGGGCACGCGCGCGTACTCCGCCTGCAAGCCGTTGAACGGACCCTGCATATCGGGTGAGCCGGGCGAGGCCGTACCGGTCCGCGGTCCGAGCGGGTTCGCGTTGTCGCACTGCGCGAAGAGGCCCCGGCGGCAGTACCAGCAGGACCCGCAGCCCAGCACCGCCGAGATCACCACCCGGTCACCCGGTCGGAAGTTGTGGATCTGCGAGCCCACCTCCTCGACCACCCCGACGCCCTCGTGGCCGAGGATCTTGCCCGGCGACATCCCGGGCATGGTGCCGCGGACGAAGTGCAGGTCGGTGCCGCAGATCGCCGCTGTGGTGACCCGGACGATCGCGTCCGTGGGTTGTTCGATGCGGGGCTCGGGCACGTCGTCGACCCGAATGTCACCGATTCCGTGGAAAACGACGGCCTTCACGCGTACTCCCATCCGCGCTGGTCGCCGCAGTGGCGCCAGCCCTCGACAACGGGACCCGGCTTCCCCGGGCGGGCCACGACAAACCGCCCGCTCACGCCAGTTTCTGGGCCAGTCGGGTGACCGAGGCACGCATCCCCTCGGTGCCGCCGTCGGGAAACTCCCGCAGCAGCGTGCGCGCCTGTTCGAACGCCCGGCGGGAACCGGGCAGGTCACCGACGGCGATGAGCACGTCGGCCATCTGCCGCAGCGCGGCGAACTGCGACGGCCGGTTCCCCACGCGCCGCGCCGTGCTCGCCGCGAGTTCCAGCTCCGTCACCGCCTCCGCGACCCGGCCGGTCTCGACCAGGTTGTCCGCGACGGCGGCGCGAATCGCGCTCTCCTCGTGCGCACGCCCCGCCCGCTGGTTGAGGTCGAGCGCCTCCCGGAGCACCTGGATCGACTCAGCGACCTGCCCCAGGGCGGTCAACGACCGTCCCATCCGCAGCAGGCTGCAGATCTCGCCCTGCCGGTGGCCGAGCAGCCGGAACAACGCCAGCGCCTGCGTGCTGTGCGTGAGCGCGCGGTCGTGTCGGCCCAGCACGCTGAGCACCTGGTGGCAGTTGTTGTGCACCAACGCCTGTTCCAGACGCATGCCCCGGTCCTGGTAGGTCGGTGCGGCCTCGCCGAGCAGGCCGAGCGCCTCCTCGTGGGCTCCGAGAAAGTACCGGGCGCCCGCCAGGCTGCGCAGGACGTGCGCTTCCCCGACGACGTCGTGGCGTGCCCGCGCGGCACGTAGCGCGTTGCGCATGACGTCCTCCCAGTCCTGGAAGCGTCCGGCCCACTGCAGGTACTGCTGCATCGAGATGGCGAGCTGCCACGGCACGATGCCGTACCCGACGTCGGCGGCGAGGCGCACCACCTCCGTGAGCACCTCCCGCTGGCGGTCGAACCAGGCGATCGCTTCGTCGTGCGTGCCCGGCCGCTCGACGACGACACCGGGCAGCGGCGGCGCCGGCTCGATCGGCGAACGGTTCGGGTTCAACGCAAGCTGCGCCTGGTAGCTGCTGTGCAGATAGTGCTGCAGCAGGCGGCTGAGCGCCGCCTGTCGTTCCGCCGCCGGCTCCTCGGCCTCCCACAGCTCCTCGGCGTACGCCTTGACCAGCACGTGCGACGTGAGTCTGCCGTCCTCGTGCTCGCTCACCAGCGCCGCGTCGATCAGCTCGGCGAGCAGGGCACGCGTGGTGTCCGGGCCGCGGTCGGCGAGGCTCACGCAGGCCTCGGCCGTGACACCGGGCAGCGGGGCGGCCGACAGCAGTCGGAACAGCCGGGCGGCCTCCGGACTGAGCTGCCGATAGGACCACGAGAAGGCCGTCCGGGGATCGACCAACCCGCGGCTGGCCGCGAACGCCTCGAGCCGGTGGGCGCTGTCGCGCAGCTCGGCGGCGATGGTGGCGAGCGACAGGCCCGGACGAGCGGCGATCCGGGCCGCCAGGATGGCCAGCGCCAGCGGTAGCCGGCCACACAGCTCGATGATCTCGTCGGCCGTGCCGGCCCCCTTCCCGTCGTCGGTCGACCGGCTTGGCAGGCCGGCGAGACGACGTTCGAGCAGTCGACGGGCCGTCGGCAGGTCGGGCGGGTCGACCCGGAGCAGGTGCGCGCCGTCGAAGGCCGCGAGGCCGACGAGGGCCCGCCGGCTGGTGACGATCACGAGACTCCGTGCCGAGTTCGGCAGCAGCGGGCGCACCTGGGCGGCGTCGTGGGCGTTGTCCAGCAGGAAGAGCATCTGCTTACCGGCCGTCATGCTGCGGTACGTGCCGATCCGCGCGTCGAACGTGTCGGGCACGTCGGAGGCGGGCACGCCCACCATGTGCAGCAGCGAGCGTACGGCGTCGTCGGCCGACAGGCGCTCGCCCGCGCAGAGGTGCCCCCGCAGGTCGAGGTAGAGCTGTCCGTCGGCGAACTCGTCGGCCACCCGGTGGGCGAAGTGCGTGGCGAGCGTCGAGGTGCCCACTCCACCCATGCCGTCCATCGCGATCACCAGTGGACTGGTCCGCCCGGCGGTCCGCATCCCCGTGGTCAGGTCGCCCAGGATCAGCAGTTCGGACTCGCGGCCCACGAAGAAGGGCGGGTCCGGCGGGAGCTGCGCCGGGCGGACCAGCGGTGCCGGCCGGGCCACCACGGGGTCCGCGTCCTCGGCGGGTGTCAGCGCCGTCTGGGTGAGGGCCCGCCGATGGGCGTCCTGTAGGTGGTAGCCGGGGTCGATGCCCAACTCCTCGTCGAGGCGCGTCCGGATGACGCCGTACACGGCCAACGCCTCCGCCTGCTGCCCCGCCGCGGCGAGGGTCGTCACGAGGCTCGCGTGGACCGGTTCGTTGAGCTCACCCATCGTCGCCGCGAGCCGCAGCGGCGTCAGGACCCGGGCGGGCTGACGCAGCCGTACGGCCACCGCGGCGGCGGCGATCGCGGCGTCGAAGAACTCGCCGTCGATGCCCGCGCAGACCGCCGCGGCGGCGGCGCTGTCGAGAAGCCCGTCACCGGACGAACCGTGGCAGCGCCCCAGCGCGTCGAGATACTGCTCCAACGCCTGGTCCGGGCGGTCCTGCGCCAGGCTGGACTTGGCCGCCGAGACGTCGCGGCGGAACGCGACGAGGTCGAGCGTCTCCGGCTCGGCCACGAAGAGGTACCCGTTGCCGTGCCGCAACAGGTACGAGCCGACGGCCCGCGCGGGCAGGTCGGGTTCGAGCAGGCGGCGCAGCGCCGCGACGTACTTGTGGATCAGGTTCACGGCGCTGGCCGGCGAATCTGGACCCCAGACGAGATCCATCAGATCGCTGGTGGTGGTGGGACGCCCCTGCCGGGCCAGCAGGACCGCCAGGAGGCGGCGTTGCTGGCGCGGGCCCGCGTCGAGTTCGGCCGCACCGCGCCAGACCCGCAGCGGGCCCATGATCTGCAGGCGCGGTCCCCCCTGCGACGCCGGTTCCGCTGTCCGACCGGAGCCGACATCGTCCGTCACGTTGATCACGCTGCGTCCACCGAGTGGAGGTCTACTTGACGACGACTGGATCGGACAGTTCGCCGCAGGATCCGACAATCCCGGGCGCGGGGAAGCCGACACCGGGGTCGAAGGCGGCACGCACCGACCGGCTCGGCCCTGCGGAGGCGAGGTCCTGTCTCGTAACCCATGTTCAGCAGACGTCGCCGGCGAGACGAAAGTTCGATCCTCTTAATGGATTTTTCCCACCGGCGAGCTAGCGTTCCCGGATGCTTCTCCCGACCTCGACGCACGTGTCGGCCGACGACACGGTCGAGCAGGTCCGGAGCGCCCAGCAGGGCGATCCGGCCAGCTTCGCGCTGCTTCTCGACCGCCACTACGCCGGCATGCTCGCGGTGGCACACCGTCTGTTGGGCTCCCGGCCCGACGCCGAGGACGCCTGCCAGGATGCGGCGATCACGGCGTTCAGCCGCATCGGTGAGCTGCGCGACCCCGGCGCCGCGCGGTCCTGGCTACACGCCATCGTGCGCAACAACTGCCGGACGATGCTCCGCGCCCGCATCCCCGTTCCGGTCGGGGTGGCCGGCGAGAATCTGCTCGCCTCGGAGCTGGACGACCCGGTCGCCCGCATCGAGCGCAGCGCCATGCGGGACTGGGTCTGGCACGCGATCCAGCAGTTGTCGCCGGCCGCGCAGACGGTGGCGTTGCTGCGGTACTTCACCAACAACAACTCGTACGAGCAGATCGCCGACCTCTGCGGTACGCCGGTCGGCACTGTCCGTAGTCGCCTGAGCGAGGCACGCCGGCAGTTGGCCGAGGTCCTCCCCCGTGTGCACGACGAGCGGCACGGCGAGACCGTGGCGCTGCGCGCCGAACGACAGCAGGAGGCGGCGACCATCCTGTCGGCGGTGCCGGACGGCGCCAGGCTGAACAAGGTGGCCGCCCGCTGGGCCGAGGACATGACCTTCTGGTGGCCGAGCGGCATCCGGACGACCGGTCGGGAACCGGTCTTCGCCGTCATGCGGCAGGACTACGAGTCCGGCGTCGCTGCCAGGATCACCGGAGTGCTCGCCGGGTCCGGCGTCACGATCTGGGAGAACGCCTTCATCAACCCGCCGGAGGATCCGCACCACTGCCCGCCCGGGGGGACCTGGTTGCTGAGGGAGAAAGAGGGCCTGGTGCGCGAAGTGCGCCTTCTGCACACCCCACGGCCGCCCCGGTTCTAGAGAATCCGCGGCGGAATCGAACTTTCCCCCGCCGAGCCATGTCCTGAGGGTATGACCACGTACTCCATCCACGACCTGGAACCACAGCTCGCCGCGAACCGCACGTACTGGTGCGGTTGGGCCGGCGCCCAGCCCGACACCGACCTGCCGACCTATCGCACCGACATCCCGCACCCGCTTCTCAACGGTGTCCTGCGCGTACGCGGGCGGCAGCTCGACGACGCGATCACGGAGGCGAGGAAGCACCTGACCGGCTCGGTCTGGGGCTGGTGGGTGGGTGCGGACAGCGACGAGGGCACCGCCGAGGGACTGCTCGCGCGCGGCGCGACCCAGATCTCCGACATGCCCGTCATGGCGGTGGACGTGACCACGCTGGCCGAGGTCGAGGGCCCCAGCGACCTGCGGATCCAGGTCGCCGCCACGCCGGCCGAGATGCGCGAGTACGTCGAGGCGTACGCCGGGCCGCTCGGCGTCCCCGGCGACCTCGGGCTCGTCGTCGACCGGGAACTGTCCTTCGCCTATCCGGACGTGATCCGCCTCGCCGGCATCGTGGACGGCCGCACCGTGGGCACGTGCACCCTGTCGCTCGGCACCGACGTCGGCGCTCTGTACTGCATCGCCACCCACCCCGACCACCGTCGCAAGGGCATCGCGACCGCCCTCACCCGCGAGGCGCTGCGCATCACCCGCGCGGCCGGACTGCGGATCGCCACCCTCCAGGCGAGCAGTGAGGGCGAGCCGGTGTACCGGCAGATCGGCTTCGACACCGTCACCCGCTACCGCCTCTACCAGCTCCCGGAGTGAGTCCGCGGCGCTGTCGGGCGGGTCGTACGCCGGTCGGCGCGGCAGCGTGCTGACCGGTTCGGCAACAACTTGCTCGTACGGAAAGTGAGTGTTAACTTTCCGTACGAGCAAGTACTTTCCCTAGCTCAAGGAGTTGCGCGATGAGCACCACCCCGACCCCAGAAGAGGCACGGCGAGCTCTCGAGGACGTCGACCGGCGCCGGGACCAGACGGCGGCGGCCGCCAGCCGGTCACGCTGGACCTGGCTCGCGGCCGGAATCCTCGTCGCGGCGTACGGGATCGTGGCCGACCGTTATCCGGACTTCGTGCGCACCTACGGCACCACCATCGTCATCCTGCTTCTGCTCGCCTCGATGGCGGCCAACACCCGATGGGGAGCGGCGCTGCTGCGGCGTCCGGTGCGTCCCCGGGCCACCCCCGACACGTCGAGCCTGCTGTGGTCGGCCCTGGTGCTGGCCCTCCTGATCGGTGGCGCGGCCTTCGCCACCGCCCTGGACGTCCCGCACCTCTGGGCGTGGTTCGGCCTGGTGGGTGGTGTCCTGCTGGCCGCCGCCGGGCCGTGGTGGCAGCGCCGCGTCCTCACCCGCCCGGCCTGACCGTGGCGGCCGACCCGAAGCTGGACCCGGTCCTGCTCGATCCCACCCGGCTGGCCATCCTGGCGCTGCTGGCGGGGACCGAGTGGGCCGAGTTCGCGTTCGTCCGCGACGCCATGGACCTGAGCGATTCCGCCCTTTCCAAGCGGATCTCGAACCTGAGCGACCGCGGTTACGTCGAGGTGCGCAAGGGCTACGTGGGCAAGCGACCCCGCACGTGGATCAACCTCTCCGTGGCCGGGCGGTCGGCCCTGAGCGGCCACATCGCCGCCCTGCGGGACATCGCCGCCCGCGTGGACGGGCCTTAGTCCGTGTGTCAACGACTGCACCCGCTTCACCCACGTCATGGCCGCGATCCGGGTCGAGCGACCAGGGCCCGTGCGACTGACGGCGACAGCACCCTGATGAGCGTGATGCCTGTGAGTCATCTAGATGACTCACAGGCATCACGCTCATCAGCAATACCGCCGCCGCTCAGCGACCGGCCCCGACCGTGTTGATCGCGGCCTCGTTCCAGGCCACCGTCACCATCGCCGCGCTGCTCCAACCTTTGAAGATCCGGCCTAGCGGTTGTCGTTGTCGCGGCGCTGGGTCATGTGGACCTGTTCGAGGTCGAGTCCGTCCTGGACCCGGCGAAGCACCTCGTCGTCAATCTCGCCCGCGTCGCGCATGCGCACGACGGTCTCGTGGCGGTGGTCGATGACCGCGAGGTGCAGGTCGGCGTACTGCTTCTCGTAGTCGGCCGCGGCCTCGTCCGGGCCGGCGGGGGCGTCACCGTCGCGCAGCACCCGCAGCCGGCGGTCGTACTCCGTGCGCAGCTGCTCGTGCACGTCGTCGCTCGTGCCCAGCTCGGCGGCCATCGTGGGCAGGGACTCCAACGCCCGGTCCATGGACGTGATCTCGGCCTGCCGACGTTCCCGCTCGGCCTCGGAGTCGGCGCCCAGCCCGGCCCAGCGCGTCACCCGGGGCATCAGCGGCGCCTGCACCAGCAGGGTCACGGCGATCACGACAGCCGTGACGAAGACGATGAGGTCACGGTCCGGGAACTCCGCTCCGGAGGGAAGCGTGTGCGGTACGGCCAGCGCCGCCGCCATCGACACGGCACCCCGGAACCCGGCCGCCGACATGAGCGCCCGGGGACGCCCGCTCAGTCGTCGTTCCCGCTGCTGCGGTCGCCGGTCGATCGCCCGGATCACGTACGGGCTGGTGAAGAGCCAGCCGAAGCGCACCGCGACGATGACCGCGCAGACCACGAGCGCGACGAGCATGCCGTGTGCCAGACCGGTGTGGTCCAGCCCGCGCACCGCCGACTGCGCCTCCAGCCCCACCAGGACGAACAGCGCGGCGTTCGCCAGCATGGTCACGAACTCCATGACGGTGTGGACCTGCCGGCGCGCGTTACCAGGGAACAGGCGTGGCGAGGCACGGCCCACCCACAGTCCGCTGACCACGGCCGCGAGGACGCCGGACACCTCGGCCGCCTCCGCGATCAGGTAGGCGGTCAGGGGTGTCAGCAGCGCGAGCAGATTGTGCTGGAAGGGGTCGGTCAGCCGGCGACGGATCTGCAGGACGAGGAACGTCACGACCGCGCCGGACGCGATGCCACCGAGGTACGAGAAGGCGAACAACCCGGCGACCCGACCGACGCTCAGGTGCTCCTCGCCCAGGGTGATCCCGACCGCGAGCGTGTAGATCACCAGCGCCGTACCGTCGTTGACCAGGCTCTCCGCGCGCAACGTGGTCGCGATACGACGGGGCAGCATCCGGCCCAGGACGCCGACCGCCGTCGCGTCGGTCGGCGCGACGGCGGCGCCCAGCACCCATGCCGCTCCCCAGCCGAGCCCGAGCGCGTGCGCGGCGACCGCCACACCGGCCGCCGTCGCCACCACGAGCAGGGTGCTCAGCAGCACGATGACCCGCAGGTTCCGGCGCATCTCGCGCAGTGAGGAGGAGAACGCCTCCCAGTAGAGCAGCACCGGAAGGAACACCAACAGGACTGCCTCGGGCGGCAGGTGCACCCCGCGCAGCGCGGGGGCGAAGCCGAGGAGGACACCGGCGATCAGCAGCAGCACCGGCGGAGCGATCCGGAGCCGACGGGCCGCGCCCGTACCGACCAGGATCGCGACACCGACCGCCACGACCAGGGCGAGGCTGGACACGAGGTTTCCGCTGTCCTTCGTTCGGGGGTGACTCGGACCCGGCAAGGATGACCGGACCCAGTGGACGGCTACTTGACGCTCCCCCGGGTCACGACGACGGAGGGCTCGACGGCCTGGCCTTCTGCGGGTACGGGGTCTCGTGGCGGGCGAGCATGGCGACGAACTCGGCGATCTTCCGCTCGCGGGTCTCAACCCGCTTGACCGCGTTGACGCGGTGGATGAGAGAGAACCGGTTGGTTTTGGTGAGCACGTCGAACATGGCCTGGGCGGCGGGATCGGCGGCGATGGCGGCGAGCAGGTCGGCCGGCACCTCGGCTTCCGATGGCGGAGCGTACGCGGCCGCCCACCGCCCGTCGGACTTGGCGGCCTCCACCGCGGCCCGGCCGGCGGGCGTCATCCGCCCCT
Organism: Micromonospora sp. NPDC049801; assembly: GCF_040656575.1. Lineage (NCBI taxonomy): Bacteria > Bacillati > Actinomycetota > Actinomycetes > Micromonosporales > Micromonosporaceae > Micromonospora > Micromonospora sp. NPDC049801. The sequence goes on from NZ_JBFAMS010000002.1 coordinate 496,347, forward strand.
CGGCCTCCAGCCGCGCCACGTGCGCGACGTTGCGTTGTGACCAGATACTGCGCGGACGGCGGGGGGTGAACCGGATCCAGGAGGACTCCTCGTCCCGCTTGCGGGCCTGCCCGTCGATCCAGCCGTAACAGAGCGCCTCGTCGACCGCCTGCTGCCAGGTCAGCGTCGTGACCGTGCCGCCCTTCTTGGTCAGGGCCAGCCAGACGCCCGGCGACGTGGCGTGGTTGGCGGACAGCCACCCGCGCAGCGCCTCGGCGTCCACGACGATCAGCTCCTGGAGTTCGGCGCTCGCCATGACAGCAGGCTATCGTCGCGCCGGTCGGCCAGCCTCCACCAGGTGGGCCGTTCCGGCACCGACCAGCGGTGCGCGCGGGGACGGCCGGGGGTGCGGCACGTCGACCGTGCCACACCCCCGATCCCACCTCCGGTGGTCAGCAGCCGATCCGACTGGCTCCGACCGCGACGTCGTCGTACCAGAGGGTGTCGGACCCGTTGCCGTAGCTCTCCCAGCCCAGCTTCAGGTCGGTGAGCTGCGGTCGCCAGGTGCGGTTGTACCACTGCCCGTCGATGTCGTGCGTGGGTACGCCGTCCGCGGTCAGCCCCGCGACGGCGGCGCCGTCCAGCCAGGTGCGGAGCTGACCGGACGAGCCGTCCACCATGAACTCCAGGCAGGTCCACCGGTTGGTGGGCAGCGGCACGCTCTGTGCCACCCCGGCCGGGCTCTGCTCCGGCAGGGTCGCGTCGTCGGAGGCGCGGTTCCACTGCAGGGCGCCGTTCTGGCCGCCCATCCGCAGGTCCCGGTTACCGTCGGCGGCGTCGGTCATCGCCATCATCGTGGTGTGGTCGGTGGGCTGGGCGGTGGTGTGCCGGACCCAGATCCGGCCGTAGCGGACGCTGCCCACGCTGCCGAGGTTCTTCGTCGACCTGATGAAGACGTGGTTGCAGTACCCGGCCGCCCCGTTGATCCGCACGGCTCGGCTGCCGCTGTGCGTGGTGGTCGTGTCGATGGTGGCGGTTCCGGCGCCGGAACAGTCCGGGCTCACGACGGCCCAGTCGCCGGACGGTGTCGAACCGGTCTGGTTCTCGAAGCCGTCGCAGAGCACCGCTCCGGCACAGCCGACCGGCGGCGGCGTCGTCGGCGGGGGCGTCGTGGGCGGGGGCGTGGTCGGCGGCGGCGTCGTGGGAGGCGGCGTCGTCGGCGGCGGCGTCGTCGGCGGGGGCGTCGTCGGCGGGGGCGTCGTGGGAGGCGGCGTCGTCGGCGGGGGCGTCGTGGGAGGCGGCGTCGTCGGCGGGGGCGTCGTCGGCGCGACGCCGTTGCACGGTACGCCGTTCAGGCTGAAGCCGGTCGGCGCTCCACCGCTGGTGCCGTACGTGCCCTGCACGCCGAACTCGGTGACGCCACCGGCCGGAATGCTTCCGTTGTACGACATGTTGCGGGCGGTCACCGTCGATCCGGACTGGCTGACCGTGGCGTTCCAGCCGCTCGTGACGCGCTCGTTCCCGGCGTACGTCCAGGTGACGGTCCAGGTGGAGACGGCGGTGTCGCCCGGGCTGACCTTGACGCTGGCGGTGAAACCGCCGGGCCACTGGTTGGGCGTGTAGTCGACCCGGCAGCCCTGGGCGGCCGCGGCCGGCGCGACGAGCAGGGCCGTGCCGGTCGCGGTCACGGCGGCGGCCAACGCGGCGACGACCGCGAGGGTCGGGGCGGGGCGGGCGCGGAGAATGGTCATGGGAAGTCCTTCTGCCATCAAGCGGGAGACCGGCGCGGCAGCGCGCGTCCGGGGCGGACGCGGCGACACGCCGGGTACGGCGCGGCGATGCGCCACAGCGAGTGGTCGATGCGTACGACCGACGTGCCCGGCTCGAGGTGAAGCTGTCAGTCACCGCTTCGGGTTGTTACCCGGAACGCAGTGACGCCCGCTCCCAATGTATTGACAGACCACTATCTAATCAAGCGCGCGTAAATCGGTGGCCCGACGCCGGCGGCCGTGCCAGCCTGGCCGGAGAAGGACCGGGCCCGCACGGCCCGGCACCACCAGCAGACGGGAGCACGGCGATGCGAGGACTCGAAACCCCGCCCATCCGGACGCGAGCTTTCGAGGACCAGAGCGCCTGTGCAGACCATCAACCTTGGCATCGTCGCCCACGTCGACGCCGGTAAGACCAGCCTGACCGAACGCCTGCTCCACGCCACCGGGGTCATCGACCGGCTCGGCAGCGTCGACGCGGGCACCACCCAGACCGACACCGGAGCGATCGAGCGTCGGCGGGGCATCACCATCCGCAGCGCCGTCGCCTCGTTCACCGTGCGCGACCGCCAGGTCAACCTGCTCGACACCCCCGGGCACAGCGACTTCGTGGCCGAGGTCGAACGCGCGCTCGGGGTGCTCGACGCGGCCGTGCTGGTGCTGTCGGCCGTCGAGGGCGTCCAGCCGCACAGCCGCCGGATCATGCGCATCCTCCGGTCGCTCCGGCTGCCCACCCTGATCTTCGTCAACAAGATCGACCGGGTCGGCGCCCGCGTCGACGAGCTGGTCGCGGACACGCGCCGGCTCCTCGCGCCGACCGTCGTCCCGCTGGGCACGGTCCGCGCGCCCGGCACCCCCGACGCCACCTACCGGCCGCGCCATCGGGGGTACGACCACAGCCTCGCCGAGGTTCTCGCCGAACACGACGACGAACTACTGGCCGCCCTCGTCGACGACCGGCCGCCCGACGCCGACCGCGTCGACGAGGCCCTGCGGGCACAGGTCGCGGCGGGGCAGGCGTACCCGCTGCTGTTCGGCTCGGCGCTGTCCGGGGCCGGCGTACCGGAGCTGCTGGACGCCATCGCGGCAGTGCTTCCGCCCGCGCCCCCGGGCGAACCCGACCCGCGAGCGCGGGTGTTCGCCATTGAGCGCGAGCCCTCCGGCGAACGCGTGGCCTACCTGCGCTCGTACGGCGGGCAGTTCCGGGCGCGGGAGCGGGTCACCGCGTACCGCCGGGAGTCGGACGGCCGGACCACCACGACGCACGGGCGGATCACGCGGCTCGACGTGGTCGGCGCGGCCACCGACCAGGCCGCGCTGACCGCCGGCCACATCGCCCGGGTCGGCGGTCTGACCGGGGTACGCCTCGGCGACCAGCTCGGCAGCCCGGCCGGCCTCGACGGGCGGTCGTACTTCCCCGCGCCGACCCTGGAGGCGGTGGTGCGACCCCGCGACTCGTCCCAGACGCTGGCGCTGCACGCCGCGCTGCTGGACATCGCGGACACCGACCCGTTCCTGCGGACCCGGGTGGCCCCCGAGGGCGGCACGAGCGTGCTGCTCTACGGCGAGGTGCAGCGCGAGGTGCTGAGCGCCACGCTGGCCGAGACGTACGGGGTCCAGGCGGAGTTCGGGCCGGGACGGCTCATGCACGTGGAGCGGCCGACCGGCACGGGCACCGCCGTGGAGATCATCGGACACGGCTTCTTCGGGACGGTCGGGTTCCGGGTCGAGCCCGGCGTCGGCGTGGACTACCGGCGGGAGGTCGAGCTGGGCTCGCTGCCGCTGTCGTTCCACGCGGCCATCGAGGAGGCCGCCCGCGCCGCCCTCGACCAGGGCTGTCACGGTTGGCCGGTCACCGATATCCGGATCATCCTCACCCACAGCGGCTACTGGTCGCCGATCACGACCGCCGGGCACTTCCGGGACCTCGCCCCGTACGTCCTCATGCAGGCGCTCGCCGAGGCCGGCACCCGGGTCTTCGAGCCGTGCCGCCGCTTCGAGGTGGAGGTGCCGGCCGACCGGCTCGGCCCGGTCACGTCGTACCTGGGCCGGCTCGGCGCCCGGGTCGACGGCACCGACGACGTCGCCGCCGGCTGGCGGATCAGTGGCGTGCTGCCGGCACGGCTCGAACTCCAGGCGCAGCGGCGTCTGCCCGACCTGTCCAGCGGGGAGGGGCTGTGGTCGTCGACGCCCGGCGGCGACCGACCGGTGTCCGGCGAGCCGCCGCGCCGGGCCCGCACCGACGGCAACCCGTTCGACCGGGCGGAGTACCTGCGCTTCCTCGCCCAGCCGAAGAACCGACCCGTAGCCGTCAGGGACGCGGGCCCAGGAGGCCCCGGTCGGCCATGAAGGCGCGCAACGTCTCGGCGTCCTCGGCGGACATCAGCCACCGGGGGATCACGGTCGCCGGCATCCGGCCGACGAACACGATCCAGAAGTCCGGGTTGTCCCCCACCCGCGCGACCCCGTCCCAGGCGATACCGCCGGACTCCGAGCCGCTGCGCATCATGATGTTGTCGTCGGTGATCTCGTACGCGCCCTCGACGGCGTAGTCACCCGAGCGGCGGCGGGCCCGCGAGCGTACCCAGGGCAGGTAGAGCATCGACAGCACGCCCGCGAGCACCAACGTCAGCCACAGCGGGGACGCGCGCTCACCCCAGCCCAGCCCGCGCGAGAACACCAGGCCGACCGCCCCGACCGCCACCAGCACCGCGCCGATGTAGCTGAACCGACGCAGTCGGACACCGGCGAGGGTGGCCGCCACCCGAGCGGGGTAGGCGTGGTCGGCGGGTACGTCGAAGCGGATGCGCACCCCAGAACGATAGTGCCTGCATCGGCCCGGGTCGCGGCGGACGTGGGGTCGCGGACGTTTCGGCCGCAGTGGCTTTCGGGTAGCGGATGGCGCATGAACCGCGATCTCCTGAAGGCCGTCCAGGTGGCTTGGGGGCTGCCGGAGTTCCGCGACGGGCTGCGACACCTCATCGACCTCGACGAGGTGTCCGTGCTGCTCGGCACGCTGGCCGTGCCGGATCACGACGGTGCGGTCGACCGCAGCCTGGTGGACCTGCTGCGCTCCGGCCTGGAGACGGTCGAGATCCGGGAGGCGGTGTTGCTGCTGCTGGAACGGGACGAGGTGCGCCGGCCGCTCGTGGCGGCGGCGGTGGAACCGCTCGCCGACCGACCGGGCCTCGCCGCCGCCATCGCCTCGGCCGCCGAGGATCCCGGGGTACGGCGTGCGGTCCGGGCGGCGCTGGACAGCGCCAACGTGCGTGAGCTGATCTGGCAGGCGATGGAGAACCAGCTCAGCGACCACCGGTTCGGCATGATCCGCCGGGCGGCGGCGCTGTTCGTCCGGCACCCGAGCGTGCGGCGGCTGGCGTGGGCCGCGCGCCGGCACGGCGTGCTACGCGAACTACGGCGCGGACCGCTGATCGACCAGGGGCCCTCGGCCGGCAAGGGGCTTTGACACACGCCCTTAGCGTGGTGGGGTGGCCGCGCCTCGCCCGGCACCGCCCCCGCACCTGAGCCGCCCGCTGACGTTCCTGCTCGCGCTGGCGGCCGGCGCGGCCGTCGCCAACCTGTACTGGGCGCAGCCGCTGCTCGGCGTCATCGCCGACGACCTGGACGCGCCGACGTCCACGGCCGGCTGGCTCGTCACCGCGACGCAGATCGGGTACGCCGTCGGCGTCCTGCTGCTCGTACCGCTCGGCGACGTCCTGGACCGCCGCCGCTTCGTCCCGCTGATGTTCCTGGCCTCCGCCGCCGCGCTAATGCTGTGCGCGCTGGCGCCGTCGATCGGCGTGCTCCTGGTCGCGCTCGGCGTGCTGGGCGTCACGACGATCTCCGGGCAGATCCTCACGCCGCTCGCCGGGGACCTGGCCGGCGACGCCGACCGTGGTCGGATCGTCGGTGTCGTCGGCTCGGGGACCCTCACGGGCATCCTGGCCTCCCGCACGATCAGCGGACTCGTCGCCGGCGCTGCCGGTTGGCGTGCGACCTACGCCCTCGCCGCGGTCGTCGCCGCCCTGCTCGCGGTCCTGCTCCACCGCGCGATGCCGCCGCTGCCACCGCGAGCACGCATCCCGTACCCACGGCTGCTGTTCTCGGTCGCGGCGATGGTCCGGCGGGAGCGGGCGGTCCGGTGGACGCTGGTCCTGGCCGCCGCCGGCTTCGCCGCCTTCTCGCTCTTCTGGACGGCGCTGACGTTCCTGCTCAGCGGTCCACCGTTCCACTATCCGCCGGCGGTGATCGGGATGTTCGGGCTGGTCGGACTCGCCGGTGTCCTCTCCGGCCTGCGCGGTGGTCGTCTGCACGACCGCGGCTGGTCACTTCCGGCCACCGGGGCGGCCTGGGCCCTGGCCCTGGGGGCGTTCGTCGTCGCGGCGTTCGGCGGCCGGTCCCTCGTGCTTCTCATCACCGTGGCCGTCGTGGTCGACGTCGCCTTCCAGACGCAGGCCCTGCTCAACCGTGCACGGTTGTTCGCCCTCGCGCACGAGGCGCGCAGCCGGCTCAACACGGCTCTGGCGACCGCCAACTTCATCGGCGCCGCCGCCGGTTCCGCCGCCGCGAGCACGCTCTGGTCGGCGGGCGGCTGGTCAGCGGTCGCGATCGCGGGAGCGGGCCTGGGCTGTCTGGCGCTCACCGTGTGGGCGCTGGGACGCCGTGGCCCGCTCGTCGTCGATTGTGCCGAACCAGGTCCCGTCACCTGAGGACGAGCGGGTCAGCGCGCCTGCGTCTGGTCGACGATCGGGAACGCCCGCCGTACGGCCGCCAGGAACTCGTCCCGGCGGGAAGCGTAGGTGCCGACCGCCGCCCACAGCGCCTCCAGGGCGGCCTGCAACGGATCCGACTCGCCGGCGGCCACGAGGGCCGGCAGGGCCATCGCGACCGGGTCCACCGGGCCGTCGAGCGCCGCGCGCAGCAGGTCGGTCGGCGCGGCATCCCCGCGGCGCAGCGAGGCGACGGCGATCGTGACGGTCGCCCTGCCCTGGATGCGTGTCCTGAGCGCCGTCGTGTCGGTGAAATCGGCGGGCAGCGGTCCACCCCGTTCCAGCGCCGTCCACGCGGGCCTCATCCAGTCGAGATCCGCGATGCCCGCGAGGGCGCACGCCTGCCGCGCCGCCCAGACCGCGATCTCGCGTTGGGTGACGGCGTCGGCATCGGCCACCCCGTCGACCAGGTCCCGGTCCAGCAACAGCATGCCGTGGATATTGCCGCGTACCTGTCGGAGTCGCTCGCTCGGCAGACGCCCGCCCCAGCGCCGCAACTCCTCGCGCCGCCGGTACTCCTCGTTGCGGCGATCCTCCTCCGCCCGCCTGCGCACCTCGGCCTCAACCCGTTCCCACAGCGTGAGCGGAGCCGGCAACCCGTGCGCCCAACCGTGCCAGTACGCCGCGTTGCCGCTGCCCTGGCGCAGCACCGCGTCGGCACGGCCAGCGCCGTCACCCGGGTCGCCGGCCGCGCTGGCCTCCGGCCAGAAGCAGAGCAGGTAGCGGTCCGGTCGTCGGTCCAGGTAGGTGTGGTCGTCCTCGTCGATCTCGTCGGGGTCGAGCCCGCCGAACGGATCGCTCCCCTCGTCCATGCCCGCCGCGCAGTACCGCACGCGGTAGGCCGGCAGCCGGCCACCGTCACTCTCCTGCGAGGTCAGCGGCAGGTGGGCCAGCGCCCCATCGCCCCACGGGACCAGGTCGACCACCGGGGCCCTCGGCTGGAGCGACACCTCCACCACGTCCTCCCACTCGGCGGCTGCGGTCGGCGGCTCGGCGTCGTGCAGCTCGATCCGGAACCGGACCCGTCCGGAGTGGGTGCCGGTCATCAGGAACAGCGCGCCCGGGTGTCCGGCCCCGCATAGTCCGTTGACCTGCCCGGCGAACGCCCGGTCCATGTCGGGCAGCTCGCGACTCGTCACGTAGATCTGCCCATAGTCGACCGGCGCCGGGCCGTCGAAGAGAACGCGCATCGAGCGATCCTGTCATCGACCGATCGCCCTCCGCTGCCCCGCGACGAGGCGGCCGACCACCTCGTCAGTGAGAAACGTCGATGCCTTGACACTCCACATGCGATCGCTAACACTTGGCTGCAACACGCGCTTAACACACGGAACACACGCTGTCCGCGTCAGGGTGAGGGGCCGGGTCCACCCGCGCGGCACGCCAATCACGCCGCGATTCGACCGATCATGTCCGCGGTTCGTGTTAGCGCTAACACATTCACCACCGCCTCGGAGGCATCATGGTCACACCACCCGCTGACCGCGCACCTGATTCGACGCACGATCCTCGCCTGTTACGACGGACGCTTGTCGCCCTGGTGGCCGTGCTGACGGCGATGGTCGGCGGCATCGCGGTCCGGCCCGGGCCGGCCGCTGCCGCCACCAGCCAGTTCCGGGGCATGAACTGGGCCGTGCTGGGCGACAACTTCAGCACCGGCCCTCTCGTCGTACAGGGCCTGAGCATGTCCGACAGCAACGCCACCGTGCGCGCCAAGGCCAACGCCCTCTACGACGACATGGCGTCCACGCTGGGTGTCAACACCGTCCGGCTGCCCATCAACACCCACACCGTCGGGACGGCCTGGTGGGAGGCGTATCGCGGTGCCATCGACGCCGCCACCGCCCGTGGGTTCAAGGTGATCCTCGCCTACTGGGAGGACGGCGCCGCCTCCGGCGGCAGGATCACGAACCTCGCCGCGTGGAACGCGATGTGGTCCACGGTGACCAACACGTACGGCTCGAACACCAACGTCTACTTCGAGCCGATGAACGAGCCGCACGGCTACAGCTCGGCGGAGTGGCGCACCGTCGCGGCCAACTGGCTCACCTACCACTACTCGGCCCCGCCCGGCCGGGTGCTCATCGGCGGCACCGGCTTCAGCCAGGACCTGCGTGACATCTGTAACGACAGCCGCTTCAACGCCACGCTGCTCTCCTTCCACTACTACGCCTTCTTCTACGGCGCGATGACGTACGACGCGTTCCGCGGCCACATCCAGACGCGCCTCGGCAACTGCGCCTCCCGGGCGGTCGCCACCGAGTTCGGCGCGCCCATGAACGACGGCCGCAACTACGCCGACCCGAACAGCACCGACAACTTCGTGCGGTACATCCGCGCCATGGCCCAGGTCATGCGGGACAACCAGATGGGCGGCACCTACTGGCCCGCCCTGGGCGGCAAACCCGGCACCATCGGCTACGACTGGTACTCGATGTACGCGCTCAGCGGCGGCGGCACCGACCTCAACCTCACCGTTCGCAACACCTCCGGCGCGGACCGGATCCGCTACGGCTGGGGCGACACCATCGGCGGCGGCGACCCCACGACGCCTCCCCCGACAACGGGGACCTTCTACCGGGTCGACGTGCGGCACAGCGGCAAGGCCATGGACGTCCAGTCACCGAACACGAACAACGGCGCCCGCGTCGGCCAGTACACGTACGGCGGCAACGCCTGGCAGCAGTGGCAGTTCCAGGACGCCGGCAGCGGCTACTGGCGCATCATCAGCCGCAACAGCGGGAAGTGCCTCGACGTGACGAGCGCCTCGACCGCCGACGGCGCCGAGCTGATCCAGTACACCTGCGGCAGCGGCGCCAACCAGCAGTTCCAGATGGTCACCAACGGCAGCTACTTCCAACTTCGCGCCCGGCACAGCGGCAAGTGCGTGGACGTGCCCGCCGCGTCGACCGCGGACGGGGTGGTCCTCAAGCAGTACACCTGCAACAGCGGAGCCAACCAGCAGTGGTCGCGGACGGCCGTCTGACGACCGGCACGCCAGCGCCCCCGCTCATCGTCGTAACGGTGCGCGGGGGCGCGTCGTCCGTCCCGCGAAGATCAGGGCGTCCAGCGTACGTTCGGGTTCACCCGCCCGGACCAGTCGAAGACGGCCATGTTGTCCCACTGGTTTCCGGTGCCGTTGATGTTCGCCGGGTCCCAGCCGTTGCCGTTGACGGCGTACCAGGTCGGCTCCCAGTAGAAGACACCGATGGCCCCGGCGTTGCGGGCGGTGTTCTGCACCCAGTCGAACTCCTGAGCCTGACCCGACCAGGTCGCGCTGATGCCGTCGCACGTCGCGTCGCCGATGGCGTTCGGCTCGCTGTCCGCGTTGTTCCGCGTGAAGGGGTACGCGGTCTCCGCGATCACCACCGGCCTGCCGTAGCGACCGCGCAGGTCGACGATGTTGTTGTAGAGGTTCGCCAGGCTGCCGTGCCACATGCAGTAGTAGGACAGGGCCGTGATGTCCCACTGCACGCCCTGGGCGCGGATGCCGTCGTAGAACCAGCGGGCGTTGGCGTTGCTGTCGGCGTTGGCGGTGTGGATCATCACCGGGATGCCGCCCCCGCACGCCTTGGTCGCGTTGTAGCCCTGCTTCAGCAGGCCGGCCAGCGGGCGGAAGTCGTTGTTGACGACCTTGCCCTCGTCCCACAGCATTCCGACATTGATCTCGTTGCCGATCTGCACGCTGTCCGGCAGGGTGCCCTGCCCCCGCAGGCCGGCGCAGACGTCGTAGGTGAAGTTGTATACGTCGGCGCCCAGTTGGCTCAGGGTGTGGCCGGCCCACGCGACCGGCTTGTACTGCTTGCCGGGGTCGGCCCAGGTGTCCGAGTAGTGGAAGTCGATGAGCACCTTGAGGCCCTTCGCCTTCGCCGCCCTGGCCTGGGCCAACACCCTGCTCTTGTTGTTGTAGCCGCTGGTTGGGTTGTTCCAGACGCGCAGTCGGACGTAGTTCACGCCGACGGACCTCAGGATGTCCAGTGGGTCACGGGCGACGCCGCCGGCGTCGTAGTACCGCGCGCCCAGGTCGAGGCTGCGCTGCAACGAGGAGACGTCGGCGCCCCGCATGGTGAGCGTGTTCGCGGCGGAGGCGGGCGCGGTCAGGCCGCCGAGCGTGGTGGAGACGACGAGGACGCCGGCCAGGACAGCCCCGGCCAGGAACCTACGGCGACGGTGCGGTGTGCTCACGGGACTCCTCGGGAAGGGGGCGGGCTCAACCCACCGCGCACTGGGCGCCGTTCAGCGTGAAGCCGAGCGGCGGCGCGTCGCTGGCGCTCCACCGCCCCTGGATGCCGAAGGTCGTCGAGCCGTTCGGCGCCAGGACACGGTTCCAGTCGACGTTACGGGCGGTCACGGTGGAGCCGGTCTGGCTGACCGTGGCGTTCCACGCCGAAGTCACCTGCTGGTCTCCGCTGAAGGTGAAGGTGACGATCCAACCGTCGACCGGTGCGGCCTGGGTGTTCTGGACCGTCACCGTCGCCACGAAGCCGGTCGGCCACTCCGACTGGTTCCGGTAGGTCACGCGGCACGTCGAGGGCGGCGGGGGCGACGGCGTGGACGTCGTGGGCAGGGTGACCGTGTTGGACGCGATCGACACGTTGCCCACCGCGTCCCGGGCCCGTACGTAGTACAGGTTCTGCAGCGGCGTGGACGCGGGCAGCGACGTCGTGTACGTCGTTCCCGGCACGGTGGCGATCAGCGTCGAGCTGAACCAGCCGTCGAAGCGGTAGACGTTGTACCCGAGCACGCCGACGTTGTCGGTCGACGGCGACCAGGACAGGGTGCCGTTCGAGGCGGTCACCTCGGTGACCGTCAGGTTCTGCGGGGCGCTCGGCGGGGTGGTGTCCCCGCCGGTCTCCGTCACCGGCGTGACCACGGTCAGCGCGTCCGTGGACGTCGACCGGTGCCCGAGGGTGTCCCGGGCCGCCACCCGGAACGAGTACTGCTTGCCCGGCCCGATGTACGAGGTGATCGTGGTGCTGGTGACGGCCCCGACGCTGGCGCTGTAGATGACGTCGTCGAACGCCTGGTAGTACGTGATGTCGTACCCGACGATGGCGCAGCAGCCCGGCCTGGCTGCCGCCCACGTCAGCGTGACTGATCCGGTGCGTACCTCGCTGGCGGTCAGGTTGGTGGGCGGGCTCGGCGGGAAGGGTGAGGTGCCCGGCGTGCCGGGCGGCGTGGTGGGCGGCGGTGGCGCGGTCCCGGTCGGTTCGGCGGCGGGCACTGCGCCGCCGTGCGGCGCCGGGGCGACCCCGGGGTACGCGGCGGGGGCGGCGGTGCCGGCGTCGGCCGCCGGCGCGATGCCTGCCACGGTCACGACCACCGCCGTCGAGAGCATGGCGGCGACCAGCAGACCCGGACCGAGACGGCGGAACAGCGAGGACGACGAGACGCCTGTCATACGTCGACGATGCAGCCGTCATATCGATGATCGCCAACGTATCTCATTACTCGGTCGCCTCTCTTTCGGCGTGTCACCCGGTGCGTGCCCTGGTGGGGAGACGATTCACTGGGAGCGATACCAGCCGGGGCGGAATTCCGCCCGCCCGATCGCTACACTCGCCCCAACGCCGGCACCGTCCACAGTCCTCAGCCTGCGCTGATTCGAATCGAATGGAGACGCCTGTGACCCGCGACAAGGCGGCACCCCCGGGCATCGACCCCCGCATTCCCAGCGTGGCCCGGGTCTACGACTTCTTCCTGGGCGGCAAGGACAACTTCGAGGCGGACCGACAGGTCGCCGAGCACGCCCTGCGGATCACCCCGGACGGGCCGGCAGCCGGCCAGGCGAACCGGGCCTTCCTGCGTCGGGTGATCCGCTTCCTGGTCTCCGAGGCGGGCATCGACCAGTTCCTCGACATCGGATCGGGGCTGCCCACCCAGGGCAACGTGCACGAGGTCGCCACCGAGCAGAACCCGAAGGCTCAGGTGGTCTATGTCGACAACGACCCGATCGTCCTGACGCACGGCCGGGCACTGCTCGCCGCGGACGGCACCGCGACGGTGATCCAGGCGGACATCCGGACACCGCAGGAGATCCTGCGCCACCCGGACGTGCAGCGGTTCCTCGACTTCGATCGGCCGGTCGGGCTGCTCCTCTTCGCGATCCTGCACCACCTGGGCGACGACGAGGATCCGCGCGCGGTGGCGGCGGAGCTGATCGACGCGCTGCCCTCGGGCAGCTACGTGGCGATCTCACACTTCCGCGACCCCGGCGAGCGGGACCCGGAGGGCTCCCGCAAGGCGCGCGAGGTCGAGCGGGTCTTCAACGAGTCGCTGGGCACCGGCCGCTGGCGTACGGACGAGGAGATCCTCTCGTTCGTCGACGGGCTGGAGGTGCTGGAGCCGGGGCTGGTGCCGCTGGCCGAGTGGCGGCCGGCGCCGGGCGCGTCCGCGCCACAGCAGACCGACACCTATCACACCTTCGTCGGGCTGCTCGCCCGCAAACCATAGGCTTCACCCCCGATGCGGTCCGTCGGCGAGAGCACTCGTCGACGGATCCGTCGTGTCGTGCCCGGCCGAGCCCTACCGACCCCCGAGACGGCTCACCCCTAGTTATTGACGACGCAAATTTCCACCGGTAGCTTAAATTTGCATTGATAGTCGTCTATCGAAGGGGGCAGCCGTGCACTGGAAGTCCATCGCCGTTACCGCGTCCGTCGCGGGCGTCCTGGCCACCGCTCCCGCCGCACCCGCCGCGGCCTCCGGTGTCTGGGGTCCCGGGAACTGCCCGCAGGGCACGTTCTGCGCCTGGCCCAACTGGGACCACCCGGCGGAGGGCCCGACTGCGCCGCCGTCCCTGGTGACCAGCACCGAGTGGTCGGGCAGCGTCCCGGTCTTCAACTACTACAACCACACCTCACGGAACGCCGAGATCACCTGGTCCTACACGTACCTCGGCACGCCCCTCACCGGCACGGAGTGCGTCCGCCCCGGCGACGGGAACTTCTACGTCCCCATGTTCGTGACGAAGGTGACCTGGCAGACGCGTACCTGCTGAGACGCCACCCGTGCGGGCGGGTGCCCGGCATCCGCCCTCCGGGGCCTGGGTCTCCGTCTGACGTCGACGCTCCTCGCCGGGCGGAACGGACATCTCCACGCACGGTCGAAGCCTCGGCGTTCGCGCCTTGCCGCCACCCGCTTGGGGAAGAGTGTCGGGTGAGGCAGCTCTGTGCGCCGACGATTCCGCGTATCGGGTAGGAGACTCCGATGACCGATGGACCCCAGGGCGATCCCGCCCGCAACGTCGTCCTGGTGCACGGCGCGTACGCCGACGGCTCCTCCTGGTCCGACGTCATCCCGCTCCTCCACCGGGCCGGCCTGACCGTGACCGCCGTGCAGAATCCGCTGACCTCTCTGTCCGACGACGTCGCCGCCACCCGCCGGGCCCTCGACCGCCAGGACGGGGCGACGGTGCTCGTCGGCCACTCCTGGGCCGGTACGGTCATCACCGAGGCCGGGGACCATCCGTCGGTCACCGCCCTGGTGTACGTGGCGGCCCGCGCGCCGGACGCCGGCGAGGACTTCACCGCGCTCGCCGCCCAATTTCCCACGCCGCCGGCGAACGCGGGCCTGGTCCACAACGACGGGTACGCGCAGCTCAGCGAGAGCGCCTTCCTCGAAGACTTCGCCGGCGGCGTCGGCGAGGCCCGTGCGCGTGCCCTCTACGCCGTTCAGGGTCCGATCGCCGACGACCTGTTCAAGGCCCGTACGACAACGGCGGCCTGGCGGGACAAACCCTGCTACTACTCCATCTCGCGGCAGGACCGTACGACCGCACCCGAGCTCGAGCAGTTCCTGGCCGAGCGGATGAACGCGACGACGATCGAGGTCGACTCGTCGCACCTCGCCATGGTCACCCACCCGGAGGCGATAGCCGACCTCATCATCATGGCCACCCACGGCACCCGGAGCCCGGCACCGAACAGCACCGCCCGGTGACGTTCCACAGGTTATCTGTAAACAACCCTTGATATTAAACGTCACGAACGTCAATATGTGGAGGTCGCGGGTCGCCGAAGCCTGGGGAGTGAGCCATGAGAAGCCGTCGCATCGTCGCAGCGCTGGCCGGGGCGGCGATGTCCGTCGCGGCCGCCGTCGCCTTCGTCCCCAGCAGCATGGCCGCCGTGTCCTCGGGCAACGCCGTCGCGATGGTCGCCTGCACCGCACCCGCCTGGGCCGAGGGCACCACCTACCAGGTGGGCGCACAGGTCACCTACGGCGGCCGGCTCTACCAGGCTCTGGTCACCCACACCGCGTACGTCGGCGCCGGTTGGAACCCCGCTTCGACCCCGTCGCTCTGGCGTGACCTGGGAGCCTGCTCGGGAAACACTCCCCCACCCAGCACGCCACCGCCGACGACCGCGCCACCCACCACGCCGCCCCCGACCACCGCTCCCCCGACCACGGCTCCCCCCACCACGCCGCCGCCGACCGGCGGAACCTGCGGGGTGAAGTCCCGGCCGACCGGCAAGGTGTTGCAGGGCTACTGGGAGAACTGGGACGGCGCGTCCAACGGCGTACACCCCGGGCTCGGCTGGATCCCGATCACCGACAGCCGGCTCCCACAGCACGGCTACAACGTGATCAACGCAGCGTTCCCGGTGATCCGCGCGGACGGCACGGTCCTCTGGGAGAACGGCATGGACGCCGGCGTCAAGGTGGCGACCCCCGCCGAGATGTGCCAGGCCAAGGCGGCCGGCGCCACGATCCTGATGTCGATCGGCGGTGCCGCCGCCGGCATCGACCTGAGCTCCACCGCGGTCGCCGACCGGTTCATCGCGACGATCGTGCCGATCCTGACGAACTACCACTTCGACGGCATCGACATCGACATCGAGACCGGCCTCACCGGTAGCGGCAACATCAACACCCTGTCGACGTCGCAGGCCAACCTGATCCGGATCATCGACGGCGTGCTGGCCCGAATGCCGTCGAACTTCGGCCTGACCATGGCGCCGGAGACCGCGTACGTCACCGGCGGCAGCGTGGTCTACGGCTCGATCTGGGGCTCGTACCTGCCGATCATCAAGAAGTACGTCGACAACGGCCGGCTCTGGTGGCTCAACATGCAGTACTACAACGGCAGCATGTACGGCTGCTCGGGCGACTCGTACCCGGCTGGCACCGTGCAGGGCTTCACCGTGCAGACGCAGTGCCTGAACAACGGCCTCACCATCGGGGGAACCACCATCCGGGTGCCGTACGACAAGCAGGTCCCGGGCCTGCCCGCGCAGATCGGGGCGGGCGGTGGCTACCTGTCGACGTCGTTGGTCACGCAGGCCTGGAACTCCGTGCCCGGCCTCAAGGGCCTGATGACCTGGTCGGCGAACTGGGACGGCTCGAAGGGATGGACCTTCGGCGACAACGTGAAGCGCCTGCAGGGTCGCTGAGGCCCGCGCCGGCCCGCCCCGAGCCTGCGACAGGACAGGTTCAGGGCGGGCCGTCCGCGGCCTGGGCCCGGGTCCGTCTGATGCTGGCGATCTCACCGTTGATCGGTAGCCAGTAGAAGGGAATGAACGCCGCGACCGCGATCAGGCCGGCGATCGGGTGGACGACGCACAGGGCGGTTCCGACAGCGATCCAGACGGGGGCCACCCGGAAACGCCTGCTGATCGCTCGGGCGGTGGCCTCGTCGGTGGTGGACGTCAACAGACGGTGACCGCTGCTGGCGTACTGCCAGATGACGTTGAAGAGGATGGAGGCGGCCCCGTAGACGATGCCGTAGAAGACGAGCGCGGCCCGCTTGCCGGGCCCCTCCTCGAAGGCACGGGCCAGCACCGACGAGACGAACGGCAGGAACGCGATCACCATCAGCAGCAGGGTGTTCAGCAGTAGCAGCAGGCGGTCGGCGGAGCGGATGTGATCGAACATGACGTGGTGGTTCACCCAGATCTGGCCGAGCAGCAGAAAGGTGACGCCGTAGGCCAGGTAGGACGGCCACAGGTCGAGCAATCCGCGCATGAGGTGTTCGGTGTCCTCGGGCGGCTTGATCTCCAGGACGAGAAGGGTGATGGCGATCGCCATGACGGCGTCGCTGAAGGTGACCAGCCGGCTCGGGTCACGTTCGGCTCCGAACGGCCTCCGGGATCTGGTCACCCCGTTCGAGGTGGCACCGCGGGAGGTCCGGATCCTACGCATCAGCCTCCCCCACCCGTACCCGGCTGCCGCCGGAGCGCTGCCGGGAATCCCCGCCGCGCAAGGAGCTAAACCGGCACCCGCGCCGTCGTCTGGTCGGCGCGGACGCCTACCGGGCCCGCAACCTGGCGCGGACGGCTGCGGCGTCCGGGTGGTCCAGGGCCGTGAAGATGTCCAGTGCCCGCTGCCAGTCGGCTCGGGCGGAGGCGGGGTCGCCGAGTGCGAGGCGGGTGTCGCCCAGCCGGCTCAGAGTGTCCGCCTCGCCCCAGAGGTCGCCGAGATCCCGGGTCAGGTCGAGCGTGCGCTCGTAACACTCCACGGCCCGGCCGAACTGGCCGAGGTGGTGGTGTGCGTACCCGAGGCTGTCCCAGGTCGCCGCCTCGCCCGCCCGGTCGTCGAGTTGCTGGAGCAGGTCGAGCGCCTGCTCGCAGTAGGCAAGCGCCGCGAGGTGTTCGCCGATCTGCGCGTGGCACCAGCCGACGGCGTTGAGCGCGTCGGCCTGGGCCCTGCGGTGGCCGGCGGTTCGGGCCAGGACCAAAGTCCGCCTTGAGTGCTCGAGCGCCTTGCGGGGCTCGCCCTGACGGTCCCAGAGCGAGGCGAGGTTCTGGTGCGTACGCGCCTCGCCCTCGGTGTCACCACCGGCCACGTACAGGTCGAGGGCGCGTTCGAGGTGGCTGTGCGCGTCGGCGTACCGGTTGACCACGGTGTGCGCGCCGGCGAGGAAGCGGTGCGCGACCGCCTGGGCGACCGGGTCGCCGAGACGTTCGGCGGCGAGCAGGGCCGCCCGGCAGGTCTCGACCCGGTCGTGCCAGTGTCCCTGCCGGTCCAGGAACGTGTCGAGGGCCCGACCCAACCGCCAGGTGTGGGCGTCGTAGCCGGCGCTCGCGGCGAAGCGGAGCGCGGCGAGCAGCACAGGATGTTCGGCGGTCAACCAGTGCAGCGCCTCCGCGTGCGAGGTGGGCCGTTCCGGACGCACACCGGCCGCCGCCGGGGCCATGAGGTGGTCGACCGGATCGCTGTGCGGGCGCAGCAGGGCGTCGGCGGCGTGGGTGGTGTGGGTGTAGTGGTCGAGGAGCCGGATCGTGGCGGCCCTGCGGTCGGGCACGGAGTCGGTGCCGTCGCTGAGTTCAGCCGCGTACGCGCGCAGGAGGTCGTGCGCGGTGAACCGGCCGGGCCGGTACTCGGCCAGCAGGTTCGCCCGGGTCAGTTCGGTCAGCAGCAGTCGGGTGTCGTCCACCGCCCGACCGGCCAGGCTCGCCGCGGCGGCCACCGTGATGTCCGGGCCGGGGTGCAGGCCCACCAGCCGGAACAGCCCGGCGGCCGGTGCGCTGAGCGCGGTGTACGACCAGGAGAACACCGCCCTTACCTCGCCGACCGCGTCACCCGCGTTGAGTACGCCGAACCGTTGACCGGCCGTGCCCAGCTCGGCCGCGAGGGTGGCCAGCGGAAAGCCGGACTGCTGGGCCCGGGCAGCGGCGATGTTCAACGCCAGCGGCAGCCGGGCACACGCGGCGATGATCGCCTCGGCGGCGTCCGGCTCGGCTGCCACCCGTTCCACGCCGAGCCGACGGGTGAGCAGGTGAGCGGACGCGTCGCGGCTGAGCAGGCCGAGCGGGAGCGGGTGCGCGCCGTCCAGGCTGACCAGCGAGGTGAGCTGGCTGCGGCTCGTCACCAGCACCATGGTGGTGGGCGTGCCGGGTAGCAGCGGGCGGACCTGTTGGGCGTCCCGGGCGTTGTCCAGCACGATGAGGATCCGCTTGCCGGCGAGCGCGCTGCGGTACAGGGCGGCCTGGGCGTCGAGGTCGGCGGGCACCCGGGTGGCCGGAACGCCGAGCGCGTCCAGGAAGCCGTGCAGCGCCTTCGCCGCGCTCACCGCCTGCCCGCGCGGGTCGAAGCCGCGCAGGTTGACGTAGAGCTGACCGTCGTCGAAGCGATCGGCGACGCGATGCGCCCAGTGCACGGCCAGGGCGGTCTTGCCCACGCCCGCGGTTCCCGAGATCGCGGCCACCACGACGGAGGTGGGCGCGGCGACGAGCTTGTCGAGGAGGGCCACCTCGTCGTCGCGGCCGGCGAGGCTGGCCACGTCGGCGGGCAGTTGCCGGGGTACCAGCCGGCCGGGCGTACGCGGCCTGCGGCGGCGGTTCTCCTCGACGCGGTCCCGGGCGGTGGCCAACGCGCCCTGCTCGGCTGGCGTCGCGCCGAGCAGCCGGACCAGCGCGTCGAGCCGGTCGGTGGGCGGCAGCGTCTTCCCGGTCAGGTACTCCGCGATGGCGGTGTGCGACCAGCCGGTGCGGGCGGCCAGCTCCCGATAGGTCAGCTCGCCGTCGCCGTGTTGGCGTGCGTACCTGCGTCGCAACGCCCGCAACAGGCCGGCGAGGTCGTCGGACGTCTGCGCCCCCGCGGCATCCAGTGCCCTGCCCCCCACCGTCGACAATCGACGTTCGTCAGTGTACGGCGGTGTACGGAATTCCGGCCAGAGCCCGATCGGATCCGCGATCCTGCTCGTGCGCGGAGCACAGCGCACCGATCCGATCGATGGAGGTCACGTGTCCGTACACCTCAAGCCTCTGGCCCTGGCCCTGACCGTGCTCGCGGCGACGCTCGCCGTTCCGGCGGCGGCCGCGTCGGCGGCGACGCCCGACACGGCCATCTGCACGACGAAGAAGGCCTGCGCCGACGGCGGTCTCGCCGCGGCGTCGACGCACCGGGCGGCCCGCGCCATCGGCGGCGTCGGGGCCAACGTGATTCCGGTTACCCCGCCGGCCGCCTTCCCGCCGGGCACCCCCTGCTATCGCGAGGAGGTCTCCGAGCAGGTCTACGAGACCGCCACCTACTCCACCATCTACGAGCTGTACTTCCAGGCGAGCGTCTGCCTGTTCGCCACGGAGATCGTGCTGTACAACCTGGACACCTCGCTCTCCTTCCCCAACGACGTGCAGGACCCGCGACTGACCTCGATGCAGTTCGTGACGCGGGACGAGGTGTACGCCCACAGCCCGACCGAGAAGGACGGGTACTCCGAGCTGTGGGTGACCTTCTGCACCAACCCGGCGCAGCCGAACACCTGCCAGCGCTACCTGCACCGCCTGGGGCTGATCTTCACCCAGGCCTGGGTGTACCCGTTCTCCGTGTTCGAGCGTCTGAGTTGACCGTCCGTCCGTGACCGATCAGGGCGCCCTCCGGGATTCCCGGCCCCGGGCGCCCTGGCCGCGCGTCCGCGTCGGTTGCCGATGGATTTCCACGCCGTTACGGTGGGGTGCCATCGACGTTTGTCTACAAACGGGGGGCCGTATGTCCACGCCTGTCACTCGCCGTACCGTGCTGGCCGGTGCGGCCGGCGCCGCTCTCGGTCTCACCCTGCCGGGCGCCGCCGCCCAGGCCGACGACCGGCACCACGAGGTCGGCGTGGGCTTCACCCTCGACGCGCGGACGCTCGACGGTGGTGAGCAGGTCACCTCGGTCACCCTCGACACCCGTCGGCTCGGCCCGATCGACCCGGCGGGGCTCACCCCGGACACGTTCACCGTGCACGCCAAGGCCACCAGCCCGCTCCCGATCGCTCCCGGCGATCTGATCTTCAGCGAGTACGACCTGGACCGCACGGTGACCGCG
The DNA here is from genome assembly GCF_040656575.1 of Micromonospora sp. NPDC049801. Lineage (NCBI taxonomy): Bacteria > Bacillati > Actinomycetota > Actinomycetes > Micromonosporales > Micromonosporaceae > Micromonospora > Micromonospora sp. NPDC049801. The sequence continues at coordinate 516,613 of NZ_JBFAMS010000002.1, forward strand.
GCCCGGCTCGACCGGCACGGAAACATCGTCCTGGAGCTGAGCCACGCCGAGGGTCAACCCGGCGGCGGCACCCTCGGCTACATCCTGAGCAAGGGCCGCAACGTCCGACTGGACCTCGTCTACACCATCACGCAGAACACGCCGCTCGCGCGCCGCCACGGCTCCCCCCTCACCATCACGCGCTTCGTGCAGGGGCGACTGTCGAACCCCGAGGTGGACGCCTTCACCCACCACGTTTCGGGGTCGGGCCTCAAGTACCGGCTGTACTCCCCGGCACATTCGCCCCGCCACGGCCGACGGCCGCTGATCCTCTGGCTGCACGGCGCCGGCGAGGGCGCCTCCCTCCCCGACGACTACTACGACAACGAGACCACGCTGCGCGCCAACCGCGGTGCGCTGGGTTTCGCCACCCCGCAGGCCCAACGGATCTTCTCCGGCGCGTACGTCGTGGCTCCGCAGAGCACCTCGTACTGGATGGAGGACGGGCCCCGGTTCGCACCGCTGATCCGCGAGATCGTCCAGGATCTCGTGCGTCGCGAGCGCGTCGACCCCGACCGGATCTACGTGGTCGGTTGCAGCAACGGCGGCTACATGTCCCTGGAGATGACCGTCACGTATCCCGATCTGTTCGCTGCGTCGGTGCCGATCTGCGGCGTCGTCGAGCCGCTCGGCGGGCAGGGCCCGCCGCTGGTCACGGACGCGGAGCTGGCGGCGATCCGGACGCCGACCTGGCTGGTCACCTCGCTCGACGACGACACCGTGCCGCCGGAGACCAACACGATCCACGCGCACGACCTCATCCGAGGATCGCTGGTCACCCTGTACGACCACGTCGTCTGGGACGGCTACCAGTTCCCCGGTCACTGGTCCTGGATCTACGTGGCCCGCAACGACCCCAGCCACCACGGCACCCACATCTGGCAGTGGATGGCCGGCCGCAGTCGGTGATCCACCCCGCAGAGGTCAGCCCACCTGAACACCTGCCCGGTACACGGCGAGCGGGTGGCGCAGCACCCCGATGTCGCTCGTCGGGTCACCGTCGACGATCAACAGGTCGGCCTCGAATCCGGGCCGGACGCGGCCCTTACCGCCGCCCACGCCACACACCTGCGCACCGATCGCGGTGGCCGCGGCGAGGGCGGCGGTGGGGGGAATGCCGCAGGCCACGTACTCGACGAGTGTCTCCGGCAGGATCCCGTGCGGTTTCGCGGGGCCGAGGCCCGCGTCCGAACCGGCCACCAGATGGACCCCGGCCCGGTAGAGCGTGGCGGCACCGGCACGTAGCGCGGCGGCGCTGAGCCCGGCCCGCTCCGCCATCGCCACCACCTCCGGCGGCGTCACCACGGCCGGATCGGTGCCGAGCGTGGCGCAGACCGCCGGACCGGACGCGGCCAGGCGGTCCGCGAGTTCGTCGGGGACGCGGGCCCCGGCCGCGGTCACGCAGGTGCAGTGCTCGATGCCGTCCACCCCGACGCGGAGCGCCTGCTCGACCGCGAGCAGGGCGTGCGCGTGCGCGGTCACCGGCAGGTCCAGGTCGTGCGCCTGCGCAACGGCGGCGGTCATCTCCTGATCGGTGAACTGCAATCCACTGGTGTCCGTGCCAGGGGTGAAGACCCCGCCGCTGGCCATGATCTTGATCAGGTCCGCGCCGGCTGCCGCTCGCAGCCGCACGGCCTCTCGCACACCGTCGACACCGCTCGCCTCACCCCCCAGCGCCCAGCAGTGTCCGCCAACGCTGGTGATGGGCGTACCCGACGCCACCACCGTCGGCAGGTCGTCGCGTACTCCCCGAGCCCGCCATCGGAGCACCGCGTCGCGTCGGTCGCCCAGGTCCCGTACCGTCGTGACGCCGGCCGCCAGGTGCGCGCGCAGTGACGCCTCGATGACCGCGTCGAGATCCGCCTCGGCGCGCTCGGCGAGTCGACCGAGCGCGTCCGGCCCGGCGTCGGCACACAGGTGCACGTGTGCGTCGACCAAACCAGGCAACACTGTCCCGTCTCGCGCCTCGCGTACCGGCCAGCCCACCGGCGCGTCGATCCAGCCCCGGTGCACGTCGGCGATGCGCCCGCCCTCGATGAGGACCAGCACCCCACCATCGGTGAGCCGCTCGCCGTCGAACATCCGGGCAGCCCGGACAGCCTGCTTCGTCATCGTCACCCCATCCGCACGACCGCGGCCATCACCCCCGCCGCGGCGCCTCGTGTCCTCCGGCGAACCACCGGCCGTGACCCGACCATCGCACCGGTGACGGGTGTCCAGCCTCCCTCAGCGGGGTGATCCTTCCTCCCTCTTCCGAGGCGGTTAACGATCAACACGGCTGATTGTCCACACAGGACGCGAGGCGGGTCGTCCCGAATCTTCGTTGCGCTTCCCGGGGCGCTCAAATTCTGCGACCCGCTGCTCCCAGTAACGGCGAGATCACCTGTAAGGTCATCGAGTCCCGTCCCTGACCTATCGCCTAGAACCTGGGGAGGTTCAGTTATGGTCACGCCTTCGGTGACCCCCCTGACGGTGTCCGCCGAGCGGGGACTGGCACGCAAAACTCTGCGAACGAGTTCTCTGGTGACGTTCGGCGCGACCGCGTCGTCTCCCATGGCCGTTCTCGTCGGCGGTATCGTCGCGACCTATGCGGCGACCGGCAATACCGGTGTGGCCTCCAGTTTCCTGCTCCTGACGGTCGTGATGCTCCTGTGGGCACCGGGGTACATCGCCATCGCCCGTTACGTGCAGCCCAGTGGAATCTTCTACACCGCCCTCGCCGCCGGCCTGTCCCGGCTCGTCGGGGTCGCGGGCGCGCCGGTCGTGCTCCTGGCCTACAACACCATTCAGATCTCGTTGTACGGGCTGCTCGGGTCGGTGATCAGCGGGCTGGTCGGCGGACCGTGGTGGGTCGGCGCGCTCCTCGCGTGGGCCATCGTCGCGGCGTTCGGTCTGCAACGCACCGGCGTCAGCACCGCCATGTTCGGCACCATCCTGATCGTCGAGATCACGTTGCTGCTGGTGTTCGTGCTGGTCGGCCTGGCTCACCCGGTGGGCGGTCAACTGACCTTCGCGGCGTTGAACCCGGCGCAACTGTTCGACACCGGGGTGGTGGCCGGGCTCGCGGTCCTTCCCCTCGGCTTCGCCGCGTTCTTCGGCACCGAGACCATCGCCGCGTACGGTGCGGAGGCGCGCACCCCACGGGCGGTGTCGCGCAGCATCATCTACGTGATCCTGGGCCTGGGCCTGCTCTACGCGCTGTGCGCGTGGGCAATGGTGGCAACGGTGGGCGCCGACCGGGTCGTCGACCTGGCCCGCGACCCGGCGGCGCCGCTGCCGTTCGAGGTCTTCTCGGGCTCCCGCGCCGGTAGCGCCGGCGTCCTGCTGGTGGCGCTGGGTGGCCTGCTGCTGGTCAGCAGCGTCCTCGCGGCGATGATCAGCTTCCACAACAGCGTGGCGAGATACCTGTTCGCGCTCGGCAAGGACCGGCTGTTGCCCGCTCGCCTGGCGGCCATCCGCGAGGGTGGGTCGGGCGCGCCGCTGGGCGGCTCGATCACCCAGTCGATCACCGCTCTGATCGTCATCCTGCTGTTCGTGGTGAGCGGCGCCGAGGCGTTGACCATGTTCACCTGGCTGAGCAACATCGCCGCGGTCAGCCTGATGCTCTTGATGACGGTGAGTTCACTCGCCACCGTCCGTTACTTCGCCCGGGGCGGCGGACGCAGCGAGTCGCTGTGGGCGCGGGCGATCGCTCCCACCCTCGGTGGTATCGCGATCGCGGTGATCCTGCTGGTCACGCTGGTCAACATCAGCGCCGCGCTCGGCACGCCACCCGGTTCCCACACCGCCTGGCTGGTGCCCGGAACGGTCGGCGTCTTCGTCGTCATCGGCGTGCTGTGGGCGATCAGCGTTCGGGCCCGCCGCCCGGACCTGCTCACCGGCATCGGGGAACGGGAGACCAACCCGACGCGGCAGGTCGACGAGGACCTGGGTCACCTCACGCTCTGAGCCGCGTCCACACGATGAAGCAGGCGGCGCCGCCGAAGCGGCGCCGCCTGCTTCAGGTTCTAGGCTGTCGCGCCCCTGGTCGGGCTGATCCGCTGCGCGCCGAGGTGCACCAGCGTCGCCAACTGGGCGATCCCCGTCCAGATCGGAGCGTCGCCCGAGTAGCTCTGCAACGGACGCCACGACTCGTACAGCGGCGTGGTGGACTGGATCAGCGGTCTCTCCCACGGATCGGTGGGCCGGTCGACGACGATCCGCGTCTCTTCGGGATCCATCATCTGGATGTAGAAGCGGCCGGGAATGCGGTCCTCACCCTCCACCCGGCGCATCGTCTGCTCCCAGGTGCCGAGCGGACCGTCGAGCGAGCTGACCGCGAGCCCGATGAACGTCGACTCGGCGGTGATCCGCTCGTCGACCCGGTTGCACATCTGCGGGGGCTGACGCGGATCCAAACCTCCGTTATCGAGGTAGTGTCTCGCCGTCTGCGCGAGGTCGTACAGCAGCCTGGGCAGGTGTGAGACGTCCTCGCCGGCCTTGTCGAGACGCGTCGCCGCGCCCACCTCGAAGACCGATCGATCCGCTGTGGACCCGATGACCGGCACCGCGTAGAGGAAGGCGAAGCCGTAGGGGCACAGCGGGTTGCGCCGGCGCTGCGCCCACGCGTGCCGGCCGTGCATCGTGTTCATCAACCCGACCCGGCTCAACGCGGACGATCGCAACGACGCCCAGATCCGCCGCGTCTCCGGATCGCTGACCGGGGGCGCGGTCGGCGACTCGCGCGTGGTCGGCGACGGCTCCACCGGTGGCGGCGCGTACGCGGACGGCGTGGGCTGCCAGGGGACCGGCGGCTGCTGCTCGACGGCGGGCGACGGTATCGCGGTCGTGGGCGCCACCCAACCGTGGCGTCCAACCGCCGGCGCCGGCTCCGGAGGGATGGACGGCTGGCTGCCCGAGTGCTGGTCCCAGGGGACCGCTGCCGTCCTTCCGGCACTCGCCGCCGCTCTCCAATCGTCGGCGCTCCTCTCAAAAGGATTCGAGCGCGTTCCCGGCCTGTCGTACGCCACGGTGTCAGTCCCTCCAAAGACGTCGCCACAGCCTCTCATCGCACACACACCGCGATCAACCATGCACCGCCAGTCGGCTTGATCGCGATTCGGAGACTGTTGCCTGTACGTCGGCGTCATGGTCCACTCTTCGCTGAGTCGCCTATCAACGGAGAGCCCGTGACCTCCCCCACAAGCGTTCCCGACGACCTTTCCCTCACCGCTGAGATCGAGCAGTTACGAGCCGCTCTGTCAGCGCGCAGGTCGATCGGCTTCCCGGCCGCGGTGGATATCGACTATGGACCCGTGACCTCCCTGTTCGGACTGTTGATCAATAATGTCGGTGACCCGGATACCGACCCCGACACCGTTCACACGAAGGCCTACGAGCGCAGGGTCATCGACTGGCACGCGAACCTCTTCGGCGCCCCCGCCGACGATCGGTGGGGATATCTGACCAGTGGTGGCACGGAGGCCAACCAGGCGGCCATCCTGCTCGCCCGGGACCGGTTCGCCGGCGCGAGTCCCGTCCTCTACTACAGCCAGGCGACCCACGACTGGATCCGCAAGACCGCCAGCATGCTCAACCTCCCCGAGGTCGTCATCCGCACCGACGTCACCGGTGAGATCGACTACGACGATCTGCGCGGCGAGTTGGCCCGGCGCAGGGACCGGCCCGCCATCGTCGTGGCCAACGCCGGCACGACCGTGACGGAGGCGGTGGACGACCCAGCCCGTGTTCGTCGCGCCCTGTCCGAGCTGGCGATCCGCAACGCTCACCTGCACGTCGACGGAGCACTCGCCGGTGTGCCGTTGGCCCTGCTGCCGGACCGGCCGGTGGCCATCGACCTTGGCGGCGTGGTCGACTCCGTGGCCATCTCCTGCCACAAGTTCTACGGGACCACCATCCCGGGCGGTCTGGTGGTCACCCGCCGCTCGCTGCAACGGGCAGCGCGACGGATCTCCTACACCGCCACGACCGACAGCACCATCAGTGGCTCGCGCTGCGGCCAACTCGCCGTCCAGATGTGGTACGCGCTGCGACTGCTCGGCGAGGACGGGCACCGTGAACGCGCCGAGCGCGCACGCGAAACGGCTCGTTTCGCCCACTCCCTGCTGGCCAGCGTCGGCTGGCCCGCCTGGCGCAACGTCCACGCCTTCACTGTCTACTTCACGACACCGCCACCGCCGATCTCCCGCCGCTACGGCCTGTCGAACGCCGACGGCGGCATCAGCCACCTGATCTGCATGCCGGGCGTCACCCGCCAACAGATCGAGGCGCTCGCGGCCGACATCGCGACCGTCCGGGGCACCGAACAGCCCAGCCCGAGCCGCGGCGTCCGGCGACTCGTGCCGGTCGCGCACCTGCCCCTGGCGGCCGCCGATCGGCCCTGATCGGCGGCCACCGCCCGAACGCCAGCCGTGCGGCGGGACGCCCGGGGGCGACGGCCCACCCTACGAAGGGCCGTCGCCCGCGGTGGCGGCGCGCATCTCCTTGAGGACGAACTTCGCCGCCTTCTCCACCACGCTGACGCCCGCCTCCTGGCTGACGTGATGGTCGGAGAGCACGGCGATCAGCCAGTCGTGACGGGCCTCGACGATCCGTCCGATGCTGTTGACGAGCCAGCGACCGCTGTCGACGTCCACGGTGTCCCAGCCGTTCTTGACGTACACGGAATTGCCCGGCTCACGCGCGGCGGTGACTCCCCACCGCTGCTCGGGGATCACCTTCTTCATGAGGCCCATGACGAAGGTACGGTCCTGCGGCGTCAGCGGGCCCTTCGACGACGTCAGCGCCGTCAGCAGACGGATCTGGTCGGCGGCCGTGGTCGTGGTCGTCCCCCAGTGCTTGTTGGCTTTGGTCTCCAGCAGACCGAGTGTGCGGTTCGCGGCCGTGAGGCCGCGCGAGCCGTCGATCTTCTGCCACAGGGCCACCGCGGCGTCGTTGTCACTGGACACGATCATGGCTTCGGCCAGCCGTCTGGTCTCCGAGCTCAGGGCCTTACCGGGCGGGTTCTGGCGCAGCAGCAGCGCCGCGAGGATATTGACCTTGACGATGCTGGCGGTCTCGAAGCGGGTGGCGCCGGCCGTCACCGCGGCCGTACTCTGTCGATCCACTGCCGCGACCGCGAGATGGCCGTCGTACCGGTCGACGTAGGCCTCGATACGTGCCCGCGCCGGTTTCAGCCGGTCGACGGCCGGCGTCGTCGGAACCGGACTGGCCGGCGAACGACCGGGTGACGCGTCGCCCCCGCCGCCGTCGCGGACGTGCGTCGTGCCGTAGGCGGCCGTCGCGACGCCGGCGAGGGACACGGTGACCGCGGAGACAACCCAGCGGCGTGGCAGCATCCGACCTCCCCGCTCAGCCAAGACGGGCCACCGCCTTCGCCGCGATCGTATCCACCGCAGCCTGGTCGCCCAAGTCGGGCAGGCTGATAGTCGAGACCGTCTCGTCCCGTTTCACCATGACGAAGTACCTAGCGGTAGTTGGGGTGTCGGCATGTGCGATGCGGCCCCTGACGAGCAGACCGGCACCGCCCAGATAGTGCGGGTCGATGATGTCGAACGAGACCCGTGATCCGTTAATCAGGTAGCTCGCGCACCGTCGGAGGACCGTACGGACGTCGTCGACACTGCGCTCGGCCCATCCGGGCTCGTACGTCTCCACGATGTGGTGGGCCGGCGACGAGCCGTCCGGCAGCCGGTAGTAGCGCTCCACGGCAGCCCGTCGGTGCGACTTCGCGGTGTAGTCGCTGCTCTGGTAGTCGGGGCAGTCGTCCTGCTCCCACGGCCAGGGTGGCAGACCGGGCCGCGCGTCGTCCGCACGCCAACCCGCACCCAGGTCGCCCGCTCCCAGCAGCATGCTCAGGCCACTCCGTTCGACGTTCACGGTCGGTGGCTTCTCGGGGCCGTCACCCGGCCCCGACCGCTGACACCCCGCGACCAGCACCACCAACGCCGACAGGACCAGCGGCACGACCAAAGCCGGCACCCGGACCCTGCCGCGAACCCGGCCCCGGCAGGTCCTGCTGCTCGACACGGACACCGAACCTCCCACACACAGATGACTGCCATCGCAGGTCGCGGCGTCGCCGAGGGTGCGCGGTGGCACCCCCGTCGCCGCCACCGGACAGACCCGGCCGATCAATGCCGCTCCTCGGCGAACAACTCGGAACGGGTCTCGCCGAGCAACTCGCGCAGCCGGCTGAGGGAGCGCATGCTCTGGCTCTTCACGACGGCCGTGGAGACGCCCACGACCTCGGCGGTCGTCTCCACGCTCAGGTCGTCCCAGTAGCGCAGGACGATGATCGCCCGATCGCGCAGTGGCAGGGTGGCGACCGCGTCGAGCAACGTCATGCGCAGCTCAGCCGGATGCTCCTCGCCCTGGTCGGGCGGCGTCGACATCGCCAACTCGGTGCTGGAGCGACGCCGCTGCTGATCGATCACGCAGCGCAGCAGTACCTTGCGGGCGTACGCGTAGAGGTCGTCGGCCCGTCGGACCCGCCCCCAGTTGGCGTACATCTTCGCCAGCGCGGTCTGGGTGAGGTCCTGGGCGAGATGCCAGTCGCGGCACATCAGGAACGCGGCGTCGCGCAGGCGGCCCACGGCCGCCTGCGCGAATTCCACGAAGTCTTCGTCAGCCATTCGACCTGGCCAGGGTGGGGAACCTCTTGGCGCCGCTCCGGACGTACTCGGCCGGAATTCTCGTCCCCCAGCTCGGATTGGCGGCGATCGCGATTGCCTCATCCACGGACAGAACGGCGGGCGCGGGCGAACTCCCCTTGCCATCCCAGGCCAGACAGGTGGAGAGCAGCACGTCGATCTGCAGGCCGTCCCGGTGATACACCGTGATCATCTTGTCCTGCACGCAGTTGCCGGGCACCTCGGTCAGCTCCACCGTCCCCGGAACCGGATCGCCGCCGAGGTCGTCCTGGTAGACGGAGAGCCGCACCATGCCGGGTCCGTCGCCCCGATCCAGGAAGGTCTGGATGTACGGCATGCCGGGGCCCGCCCCGCTGCTTCCCAAGCTCGCCTGACCGCTGGTCTCGCCCTTGGGTAGGAGCCGCATCAACAACTCCAGGGCGCCCTGCGGTGTGGTCGTCAGCAGTGGACCGTCCGGCCCCGCCCCGATCCGTACGTTGTCGATCACCGTGGTGGTGGGAGCCGCCGACATGGCCACTCCCGGGGCCTCGGCTGCGCCCGCCACGGACCCGCCGCCCGGGGCGCTGCCGGAGGTCTGCGCCGGGGACGGCGTCGGGCTGTCGACCGGCCCACCCGGCGAACCGACGCCCCACGTCTCGGACTGACCCACCTGGTCGGCGCCGCCGGTGAGCGGCCCGGCCGCCAGGCCGATCACGAGCAGCATCGCCAACGCGGATCCGCCCGCGCCGAACTGCGCCAGCCGACGCCGGCGGCGTAGTCGTCGACCCTGCACCACCGACTGCTCAACCAGGTCACCGAGCGGCGGGGCGACGTGTCGGGCCAGTTCGTCCCTGAAGCGCCCACGTAGGTCCCCCACGTCCCTTACCCTTCCTTGGCCGACCGCCGGCCGTGACCATCCGTCACCCTAAAGACGGGCCGACGGACCATTTTGGTCTCGCTTTTCCGGCACCAATTTCGGTCGCCAGTGGTGAGGTGGGTCGCACTTTCTCCACGTGGTCAGGCACTTCCGGAGAGTTACATCCCGCTCTCGAATCCCTGCAGAATGACCGGATGACCGAGGAGACCAACGGCAAAGTCGATTTCAAGAAGTCCCTTGACGCTTACCGAGCGCAACGAGGCCGCTTCCGGATCATCGACGTGCCCGACATGCGGTACCTGATGACCGACGGTCACGGCGACCCCAACACCTCACCCGCTCTGGCCGACGCGATCGCGGCGCTCTACCCGGTGGCGTACCGACTGAAGTTCGCCAGCAAGCGGGACCTCGGGCGCGACTACGTCGTCCCGCCGCTCGAAGGTCTGTGGTGGGCCGAGGACATGGAGTCGTTCACCACGGCACGGGACAAGTCACGGTGGAGCTGGACGCTGATGCTCATGGTCCCCGGCTGGATCGACCAGTCCCGCTTCGCCACCGCTGTCGAGCAGGCCGGCGCGAAGCGCCGACCGACGCGACTCGACGACGTCCGCCTTCAGACGCTACGAGAGGGGCGGTGCGTCCAGACACTGCACGTCGGTTCCTTCGACGACGAGGCGGCCGTGCTCAGGCAACTGCACCACGGATTCATCCCCCGTGAAGGGCTTCGCATGGCGGGTCGGCACCACGAGATCTACCTCAGCGACTTCCGCAGGACCGCCCCCGACAAGCAGCGGACCATCCTCCGGCAGCCGGTCACCGTCAACGCCCGGACGGCCGCCGGGCCAGGCGGCGCGATGCGCGACGGGGGTTGACATTGGTGCAGGTCATGTCTCATCTTGTTGAGACAAGGCTTGCGACGTATCGGGGTGGATGTCATGCGCGAAGCGGATCATGCGGAAGCCGGACGGTGGCTCAGCCGCCACGGCCTGACCGACGTCGGGCCGACGCCGCTGCTCGCGACGCGACTGGCGGTACGGCGGCACGCGAAGCTCGCCGACAGCGTCCTGTTGGCCGCGTTCCTGATCGGCGCCGCGCTGACGCACGTGCTGGGCCGACTCGACGACGACACGTTCTCCTGGCCACCGCTGCTGGTGCTCGCGGCGCTGGTGGTCGTACTGCTGACGGGGCAGTGGCTGCTCGGCTGGTGGGTACGGCGGGTCGACCGGACGGCCGGCGCGCGACTGTCCCGTCGGGTGGCCCATCCGGTCGAGCTCGGCTGGCCGGTGGTGCTCGGTCGGCCGCACGCCGCCTTCGCGGTCGCCACGTTCAGCGGCGCGGCGCTCCTCGCCGTGAGCGTGCTGCCCGTGCCGGACCCCGGCCTGCGGTACGGAGCGGCCGTCGTGCTGATCGGCCTCACCGGCGTCGGGGCTGGCATCGTCATGCAGCTACGCCAGATCCTGACGACCCCGGCCGTGGCCGAGGACGAGGGGTCGCTCACCGCCGACGTCATCATGCGGGTCGAGGACGCCCGCCACCTCGTCACCCCGAGCCTCGTGTGGTCGCTGCCGGCCATCTTCCTGTACGGGGATTCGCTCGGCTGGTGGAACGCCGTCTCACTGGCGCTCGTGCTGGCGGGCGTCTGCGCGCTCGGCCTGATCGAGGGCCGGACCACGGACGTCGGGACGACGGCGCGGCGTGCCATGGCGCTGCGATGATCGTCATCGACGCGGCCTCACCGACGCCGCCGTACGAGCAGCTCCGGGCCCAACTCGCAAGGCAGATCCAGGGCCGCACGCTCGCCGTCGGCACCAGACTGCCGACGATCCGCCGGCTCGCGGCCGACCTTGGTCTCGCCGTGAACACCGTCGGACGGGCCTACCGGGAGCTGGAGGACGCCGGGCTCATCGAGACCCACGGACGGGCCGGCTCGTACGTGTCGGCCGGCGGTGAGCGGTCCCTCGAACAGGCCCGCCGCGCCGCCCGCGACTACGCGGCCGTCATCGCCCGCGTCGGCATCGATGCCGCCGAGGCGATCCGAATCGTCGAAGCGGCACTGGGCCAGGCCGCGAGGCCATGACGTGCCGGGCGGACCGGGCGTGCCGGTGCGGACGGGAGCACGCGCCCGAGGCTTCTCCCGCGCACCGCCGCGGCGGGCTACTGCTCGGCAGCGGGTCGGCTGTGCACCACCAGCTCGCCGATCTCCAACCGGCCGACGCGCAGCTCCCGCACGACCGCGCGGCGGACAGCCAGCCGACCGATGACCAGCGCCCCGACGGCCACTGCTCCGACAGCCAGCGCCCCCAGCGCCAGGGCGCCGAGCGACGCCGCCCCCGCCGCCCGCGCGCCGGTGGCCACCGCGCCCGTCGCCACCGCGCCGTCGATGCGCGTTCCGGTCAACCGCTTCAGCCGAGTCTCTCGCTTCATCGCTCCATTGTCCGCGTGCCTCCGGCCGAACGGTGCCCGCACACCGCGGGTGTCACCCAGAGCACCGCTCCTCGCCCGGCGAACGGGACCGTCGCCCGTCGCCACCAGGGTCGGCCGATGATTGCGTACGAGACCGCCATCGGTCACCCGGGCACCGCGCTCAGGGCGGGAGGGGCCGGCGAACGGTTCGCCGGCCCCTCCCGGTCGGGTCACCGTCCGTACAGCTCGAATTCGTGCAGCGAGAATCCGTACGAGGTGGCCCGCTTGACGCCGTACACCCGCACGTAGCGGGCCGTGACCGGAGCGAAGGTGGCGTTGTCGACGCCGCCGTTGCCGGCGGTGGTGGCGAACACCGGCGTCCAGGAGCTGCCATCGCCGGAGACCTCGATCCGATACGAGGTGCCGTAGGCCGACTCCCAGCGCAGCACCGCCCGGCTGACGGTGCGGGCCGCGCCGAGGTCGACGCGGAGCCACTGGTTGTCGTTGTAGCTGCTGGCCCACCGGCTGCTCAGGCTGCCGTCGACCGCCTTGTCCGGGGTGTAGCTGGTGAGGAACTGGGTGCTCGACGCGGTCGCCGGGCGGCCCTGGGCCAGGTTGGTGACGTCGTCACCCCGGCGGGCGGGGAACGAGACGACCTGCTGGTAGGTGGGACGGTTCTGCCAGGCGATCACCGGGTGGGTGATGCCGCCGAGCCCGGAGTGTGCGATCGAGTCCGCGCACCACTGGTCACCGGCGCCGTAGGACTTGTCGCCGGGATAGACCGTGGTGGCCGGCAGCGCGGCGGCCTGGCCGAGCGCGTCCAACAGGGACTGTCGGCACGCGCCGAGGTTGCCGTTGCCGCAGTACGAGCGACCCGGCCCGCCGGCGACGGGGTCGCCGAGCACGGTACGCAGGTCCTTGTCGACGTAGCCCCACCAGCCGTGCTGGAACGACGAGCCCTTGTGCGCCTGACCTTGCGACGCCCAGCTCGCGGTGCCGTCACGCCCACCGTTCTGGCCGCCCGACGGCGCCTCGTTGACCTCGATGGCGTCGACCAGCGCGGCGTAGAGGTCCGGACCGAGGCCGGGCCGGAACTCGGCCGAGGCCAGCAGCGGCCACCAGGCGTCGAAGATCCGGATCGCGTCGGCGTGCTGGTAGACCTTGGAGCCGGGGGCTGTCTCGACCCGGCGGGTGCCCGCCTGCTGCCAGGCGCGCAGCTTGCCCACCGCGTCGACCAGCGCCGGGTCGGTGACCGGCGTGCTGTCCAGCACCCGCAACAGCTCGCCGAGGACCTGCTGGCCGCGCAGGTCGGTCACCGCCGCGTCCGCCATGATCTTGACGACGTCGGCGCGGCCGAGCTTGCGCTGGGAGATCGCCGTCCGCACCGGGCCGTCGAGCAACTGACCCCGGTGTACGGAGCCGAAGCTGAAGTTGCCGTCGGCCGCCCCGAAGTCCCGCGCCTGCTTGTTGTTCCAACTCACGTAGTAGTCCTGGTTGACCGACTGCGGGTGGGCCGACGCCGGCGCGTACGTGGCGTCGTTGGTGTCGGGATTCCAGCCGGCCCACTCGTACGCCCGCTCGGCCTTCGACGGGAGGTTCGGGTCGGTGCCGGACGACCGGACCGGGTTCGAGCCGGAGTTGAAGTACGCCGCCTCGGTCGAGTTGACGTAGAACCAGTTGAACGCGTACCCGACGCTGGCGGCGGAGCCCTGGAAGGCCGCCGCGCTGCCCATCGCCGCCGGGTCGTTGAAGGCCTGGAAACCGATCGCCGAGTCGGCCTCGTGCCGGTAGGTGGAGCGCAGCTTGGTGAACGCGGTCGGTTGCCCGTCCACCAGTCCCCGGTAGGAGACCAACCCGTACTTGGTGCGCAGCGCGCGCAACGTGTACGAGCCCGCGGGGGTGGAGTCCGCCAGCGTGGGCGACCAGGAGTTGCGCTGCTCCAACGCCTCCATCGCGAGACACTGCCCGTGGTAGAGGTAGCGGTTGGACCGCAGCGTCGGCGCGGTGCCGTCGGTGGTGCACAGCGGCACCGCGTACGTGTCGGTGAGGTCCTGCGAGGCCGAGGTGGCGCTCCACGCGTAGTCCTGGCCGCGACCCAGCAGCACGTAGAGGTTCAACCCGGCGAACGCGGCCCCTCGCGCGCTGATGCCCGGCCCCTGCAACTCCTGGAGCATGAGCAGTTGCGGTGCGAAGTAGCCGGTCTGCGGACCGAACACGGCGACGGGGTTACCGGTGGTGGTGTGCCGTCCGGAGACCACGACAGCGTTGGACATGCCGTGCGCGCGCAGGTTCGCCAGCCCGCCGACCAGCTCCTTGGTAGCGGCGCTCGCGCCGGTGCGGGAGGCGGCCCCGCCGCTGGCGTCGTGGGCGAGCGGCTCGGCGACCACGGTCCCGGCGTCGGGGAGCACCGCGCTGGTCGCGCCCGGAGGCGTCCCCCCGTACGGGAAACTCTGCCCGTCGTGCAGGGTGAGCACGGTCTCCGGGTCGTTCTGCGACCGGAACGCCGCCCAGACCCGGTCGCCCTCGGTCGCGCCGTACTTGGCGCGGGCGGCCACCCGGACCAGGGCGGACTGGATCTCACTGCCGCCACCCCCGCCGAACAGGCCACCGATCACGCCGGCGGTGGCGATCAGGTCGGTCATGGTGAAGTGCCTCGGCTTGCCCGCGCCGGCGAGCACGTACTCACCCGGGTAGTTGTCGTCGGCGATCGACTTGTCGATGTAGGCGTTGATGCCGGCGATGTAGTCCACCACGTCGGTGTAGAGCTGCTGGCCCCGGGCGCCCTTGGTGCGCAGCGCGTCCACCTGGGCCTGGAGGTCCGCCTCGGTGTACGGGGAGTTGGCCCAGACGCTCTGCTCCAGCTCCCGGTTGCCGGGCGCGCCGCCGGCGAACGAGCTGACGTTCCCGCGGCCGACGTGCCGCAGCAGGTCCATCACCCAGAGCCGATCCTGCGCCCCGGCGTAGCCGGCGCCGAACATCGTGCCGCCGCGGGTGGTGCCGGTGACGTGCGGGACGCCGGTGGCCTTGTCCCGCACGATGGTCACGTCCGCGCGCGGCGAGACGGTGCTCTCGACCTGTGCGGCCGGCACGCCGAACGAGGCGTCGTTGTAGAACTGGGCGATCTGCTCGTCGGTCAGCCCGGCGTAGTTGTAGACGAGGTTCGCGTACTCGTCGAGCTGGTCGCTGGAGTGCGCGGGGCGGGTGCCGAGCGCCTGGTGCGCCAGGATGGCGACGAGCGTGGCGTTGCCGTTCTGTCCGGGGGGCAGGATGTCGGAGCACTGGCCGAGGCAGTAGTCGTTGGCGGCGAACGTGGTGGCGGCCAGCGCCGGTGACGGCGGGGTCACCGTCAGGACGCTCGCGGTGAGGGTGGCGGCGGTGAACGCCGCGAGCCGGGTGCGGAGTGCGGGACGGGGCATGGCGATCCTCCGGGGACGCGGAGTCGGGCCTTCGGTGCGCCCGGCTTCCGGTGCCGACGTCTCGCCCTCCGTGC
This sequence comes from Micromonospora sp. NPDC049801, assembly GCF_040656575.1. Taxonomy (NCBI): domain Bacteria; kingdom Bacillati; phylum Actinomycetota; class Actinomycetes; order Micromonosporales; family Micromonosporaceae; genus Micromonospora; species Micromonospora sp. NPDC049801. Next base: position 532,052 of record NZ_JBFAMS010000002.1, read on the forward strand.
CGGGCGCGCCACCCGGAGGTGAGAATGACTCACATCGATACCGGGCAATGATCGGCGCTGAACCGTCGTTAGGGATACCCGTCGTTCACCACGCGCGAATGCCGACGTTTCGCCAGCGGCCATTGGTCGTGCGGACCGCAGGTTCGCCGGCCCCGATGAGAGGAATCCCGGTCGCGGGCACGGCCGACGGAGGCGCGGTTGGACCAGACCAACGCGCATCAAAGCGTTGGTCGGATTCGCAACTCAACGCTGAGCTGCGGCGGTCAGCGGATCGCTGAGCGTGTTGCCCCCTGCCGGTAGAGTCACGGCGCATCGGTCATCACGCGACCACGTAGCGCATGACCCCGAAGGGACTGCGGGATGCCCCTGGAGCCGAGGTTTCGCCGAGTGGCCGCGCTGCGCCGACGGTTCGTCAACCGGGAGTCCATCCTGGAGGCATATGCCGAGGAGTTGGCGAAGGTCGGCGCGAGCGTTCGGGTGCTCAATGTCGTCGGGGTGGGCGGCATCGGCAAGTCAAGGTTACTGCGCGAGTTGCGCGACCGGGCCGGTGAGGGTCGCCGCACGGCCACTCTCGATCTTCAGGTGCCCGCCATGCGTCAGCAGGAGGACGCCCTGGCCGTGCTGAGGGTGGAGCTGGGCCGGCAGGGGGTGCGGTTCGACCGTTTCGACATCGGCTACGCCGTGTACTGGCAGCGGCTGCACCCACATCTGCGGCTCACGGCCAAGGAGTTGCCGTTCGTCGAGGAGAGCGAGGCCCTCACCCAGATCCTCGACGACGTGTCAGGGATTCCGGTGTTCGGCACGGCTGTCGGCCTCGTGAAGTTGGCGGAGCGGGCAACGACAGGCGCTCGCCGTCGACGTCAGATCCGGATCGACGACACTTTGCGGTCGCTCGACGACCTCTCCAACGTCGACCTGGTCGACGCCGTCACCTTCCTGTTCGCCGAGGATCTGCGGGAGTCAAGCGCCGACCGGCCGTACGTCATCTTCGTCGACGCGTACGAGGCACTGGTGTCGGCCTCGATCCGGGCCGGCCGCGCGTCGATGCTCGACGTCTGGCTGCGTGACCTTGTGGCGCAGCTCGACCGGGGCCTTGTCGTGGTCGCCAGCCGCGAGCCGCTGCGCTGGCACGCGTACGATCCGAGCTGGGCCACCGTGACCCGTCAATGCCAGGTGGATGGGCTGCCGATGAATGCCCGGCTGGAGCTGCTGACCGAGAGCGGCATCGCCGATGCGGCGGATCGAGACGCCATCGCCCGGGCGAGTGCCGGCCTTCCGTTCTATCTGCATCTGGCGATCGACACCTGGACCGCTGCCGGCGATCCAGGACGCGCCGTCTCCCCCGAGGAGATCCTCCAGCGCTTCCTGCAACACGTGGGCGGCCAGGAGATTCGCACCCTGGAACTGCTAAGCATCCCCCGGATCTTCGACTTCGAGATCTTCCAGGCGCTCGCTGACGCGTTCGACCTGCCTCGGCACCGGCCGGCCTGGGAGTCACTTACGGCGTACTCGTTCGTCTACCCGGCCGGTCAGCATGGTCATCGGCTGCACCAACTCATGCGGTCCGCCCTGAGCACGCACATATCGCCGGCCACAGCCCGCGACGTACACCGGATCCTGCGCGACATCTGGGCGGACCGGTCCGGACAGGCGGCACGCACCGAGGACGGGGTGGCGACCAGGGCCAGGGCCATCCGGGAGACCGCCTACTCGGCGCTACACGCCGGGGACGTCGACGGCGCAGGACTGCTGGAGTACGCCGACCAGGCGCTGAACTGTGGCGGTAAGCAGGCGGTGGACGGGGTGCGGCGCGACCTCCAGGAGTTCGTTGGTGAAGGCGGTGACGCGACCGAACTGGCCGCCACGCTGCGATGCATGGAGGCTGAGTCGGCCGTCATGCTGGGTGACGCGCCGGCCGCCATGAGGCTCACGTCGACGCTCGATTGGCCGGTGAACGAGGTGGTGGGTGCCCGGCTGGTGCTCGCCGCCGCCCACGGACGCCGGATCGGCGGCGCCACCGGGGCGGCCCGTCGGTTGTTCGCCGAGGTCTGGGAGAACCACCCGGGACCGGTACGGCATCGAGCGGGTGTCTGTCTCGCGGACATCGAGATGTGGCAGGGCCGATTCCGGGCCGCGTTCGCCATGTCCGAGCAGATCCTCGCCGGTTGCTCCGAGGACGACGCGGTGCTGCGCGGGGACGTAGCCCGGCTGCTGCACCTCGGGCACCGGTTCGCCCTCGACTTCCCGGCCTCGGAGCAACAGTGGAATCAGGCCTACGAGTTGTACCGACGGGCGGACACGGTGGTGGGGCTGGCGAACCTCGAGACCAACCGCGCCGAGTTGCTGGCGTGGACCAACCCGGCGGACGCGGTACCGGCCGCGATGGTGGCGATCGAGGTGCAGCGCACCATGGGTGCCCAGCACGAGATCGGCAAGGCGTTCACGGCGCTGGCCATCGCGCAGCTTCGGCTCGGTCGGTACGACGAGTCGGGCGGCTCGTTCCGGGCCGCCGCCGACGCGTTGGACAAGGCGGGTTACCGCTCCGGGCGGGCTCGGGCGGAGCTGTTCCGGGCCTTCCTCAACGTCAGGCGGGGCCGCCGCGCCGACGCTGTGGACGCCGCGCGGTGGGCCGTCGCCGAACTGGTCGAGGCGGAGGTCTACCCGAACCTGATCGTGTTGGCTGGGCAGTTCCTCGATGCCCTCAGCGAACGCGACCAGCAGGTTAGCGATGCCGTTGCGGTGGCCCGCGACCAGATCGATGCGCTGGACTCCCTCGTCGCGTTAGAGGAACGTGGCAGGCAACTGGTAACGGCGCTCCTGGAGGATCAGCCATGACGTGGACGGAGACCTACGACCGGGCCCGGTCCCAGGTGGATGCTGCCGCCGGCTACTACAACCACAACATCCGCGTCGAGGTCGAGTCGGGGCCGGTCATCGTCCGGATCCCCATTCACGGCGCAGACGTGATGGACCTGCGGCTGTGGCGCGAGGAGGATCTGCTGCCGGCCATCGCGCCGTACGTTATTCAGGCACCCCGGCTGCTGTTCCTCAACAAGGATCCGGCGTTCCAGATCCACCAGTTCATCCCCGGGGACGTGCTCAACGACATCGCACCGCGCGGCACCGCCTGCCCGCCGCACGTCCCGGATGACGTGGCGAGGCTGCTTCGGCAGCTGGCCGACGTCCCCAGGGACAAGCTGCCGCCGATCCCCGCCGACTGGCCGGCCGACGGCGACAGTGCCGGCTTCGGCCGCCGTCTCGCCGGAATCACCCAGTGGATCTACGACACCTTCGTCGACGAGTACCGGCCACTGTTCGACAGGTTCGGCATTCCGGATGATCCGCTGACAGCGCTCGACCGCATGTGGCCCACGCTCACCTCTCGGCCGTTCGTCTGCGTCCACGCCGACGTGCACCGCAAGAACATCATTGTCGACGACGGCACCAGCGTGTTCCTGGACTGGGAGCTGGCCCTGTGGGGTGATCCGGTCTACGACCTCGCAGTTCACCTCCACAAGATGACGTACCTGCCGGCCGAGGAGACGGTGTTGCTCGACCATTGGCAGGCTGCCATGCCAGCCGAGTACCTGGCCCGATGGGAGCCGGACCTCGACGGTTACCTCGGCCACGAGCGGATCAAGTCTTCCATCGTCGACACCATCCGGTACGCGCAACTGTTCGTCGCGGGCGGTCCGTACCCGTATCCGGAGGAGGACATGATCCGGTCGATGGCCGGCAAGCTCAACGCGGCCCGGCCGCGGTGGGGCATGACAGCGCCGATCGGTCTGGACGACGTACGCGCGGGGTTCGCCGACTGGGTCGCCTCTCACCGCTCGCATTCATGACGGCCAGACGCGCCGCAAGATGCCTACGTCACCGACCTCGCCTGGGCGCGGTGGTCGCCGAGGGGCTGACGGCGTAACCGAAGCGACGTAATGGCGGCGGCTCGCCGGCGGCTCTCGTCTCCGCCGCCGATGCGGCGGTTCTGCCGGTCCCGACAGGGTCCGGCCGCGCGTCCGCAACGCCGCCGGGTGTCGTCCGAGTTCTGGTGAAACAGGCACTAGTCGCGGACACTGCGGCCGACGAGCGCTTCGATGCCGTCCAGGAGCAGGCCGAGCCCGAAGGTGAAGTCGGCGTCGTCGATCCACTCCTCGGTGCCGCCCAGTGCACTCGCGCCAATGGCCGAGGTCAGCTCCGGGTAGCCGTCCGCGTCGAGTACCTGCCCGAGGATCTCGCCGTACTCGGCCAGCCCGGCGATCGAGTCGTCGGTGGCGGCCGGACCGGCGCTCAGCGCGTGGGCCAGGGCCGCCTGCTGGGTAGCGTAACCACTGAGAACGGTGGCGATGTTGATCCGTGCACCGTAGGCGAGCCCGGTGCCGGCGAGCGCGGCGAGCGCGCGGTCCAGCCAGCGCAGCAACCGGGGCCCGGTGGGCGGGGTGCGCTGGTCGAGCGCCAGCAGCCACGGTCGGGCGAGCAGGAAGTCGCGGTTGGCGCGCGTCCAGTCGAACAGGTAGTCGCGCCAGGCGCGTCCGTCGAGCGCGGGCGGCTCGGGCGCTGCGGCGTCAGCCATCATGACCAGCAGCTCGTCCTTGCTGCCGACGTAGCGGTACAGGGACATGGCCGCCACCCCGAGTTGGGTCGCGACGCTGCCCATCGTCACCCCGGCCAGACCCTCACGGTCGGCGATCCGGATCGCGGCGTCGACGATGCCGCCCAGTTCGAGGCTGGGCCGGGGGCCGTGCCGGGAGCTGGTCTCACGACCCCACATCCGGGCCACCACTGCCGGAAGCCTCCGTTGCGCCACGTCCGATTCTCCTCGCTCTTCACCCGGGGGTCTTGCCTGCACTCTAGATCTCGTGGACTCTGTATCTCATACGCTGTAGCTCATACAGAGATGGAGATCGTGATGACCACGCGGGTACCGGGCGGACGTCTGCACGACGTCGACGCGATCCGAGGGTTCGCCCTCCTCGGCATATTCGCTGTCAACGTCACCTTCATGGCCTCCGGCTATCCGGGGAACCTGGTGACGGATCCCGACTTCGCCTCGGGCCTCGACGACGCCGTCCGCACGTTCTCGTCGGTCTTCGTCGACATGAAGTTCTACGTGCTGTTCTCGTTCCTCTTCGGATACAGCTTCACCCTCCAGCTGACCGCGGCGAGCAGGGCCGGCGCGGCGTTCCCAGCACGCATGCTCCGCCGGATCGGTGGCCTCTTCGTCCTCGGCGCTCTGCACACCGTGTTCCTGTACGGCGGCGACATCCTCACCACGTACGCGGTGGCGTGCCTCGCGCTGCTCCTGCTGCGCAAGGTGGCCGACCGTACGGCGCTTCGGATCGCGGCGGCGCTCTACACACTCGTGTTGATCAGCCTCGTCGCCAGCGCGCTCCTCGTGGACCGCTCGGCGTTCCTGCCCGGCGAGGCCGAGGCGCTGGCCAACGGCGAGGAGGCAACCCAGGCACTGCTCGGCGGTTGGACGGCGAACATCGGCGAGCACCTCGCCGGCCTGCCCCTGCTGGTGCTCCAGGCGGTCACCCTGCAGGGCCCGACCGCCCTGGCACTGTTCCTGCTCGGCATGGTCGCCGGACGCCGGCAATGGCTGAACCGGGCCTGGGGCAACGAGCCGGTGCTGCGCCGGATCCAGTGGATCGGTTTTCCGATCGGACTGCTCGGGGCGGCCGTCTACGCGGCCAGCGGCGGCAACGGCAACACTCTCGGCGTCGCGGCCAGCGTTTCGACCGCGCCGCTGCTGGCCGCCGCCTATGTGGCGACGCTGCTACGGATCATGCACAACCCGCGTACGTCGGTGGTCCGGGCGGCGCTCGCCCCGGCCGGCCGGATGGCCCTCACCAACTACCTCGCCCAGTCGGCGGTCGGCCTGATCGCCTTCACCGGAATCGGCTTCGGCCTCGCCGGGACGTTCTCACCCCTGGCCCTCTTCGCCTTCGTCCTCGCGGTGTTCGCGGCCCAGTTGGCGGCAAGCGCACTCTGGCTGCGGCGGTTCCGCTACGGGCCGGTCGAGTGGGCGCTGCGCTGGCTCACCAACGCCCACCGTCCCGCCTTCGTCGCCCGAACCGATCGGGTGCACGCGGTCGAGGACGGCGCACGGCGGCCCGATCACGCGTCCTCGGCGTAGCGGACGGCGTACCTGTGCAGCGTGACGCCCTCGGCGAAGGAATCCTGCTCGATCAGGTCCAGCTGCACCGATCGCTCCAACTCGTCGAAGAGTGGCCGACCCCCACCGAGGACGACGGGGTGTGTGAAGATCAGAAGCTCGTCCAGCAACCCCGCGCGGAGCAGCTGGGTGGCGACCGTCGCGCCGCCGACACCGATGTCGCCGTCCTGCTCCTCCCGGTACCTGGCGAGCAGCTCGACGGCGTCGCCGCCCGAGCCGAGGGTCCGGGTGTTGTACCCGGCCTCGGTGCGGGTGCGGGACACCAGCACCTTGGGCTTCGTCGTCCAGATCTCGCCGTACTCACGCATGAAGTCGGGCAGTTTCTCGTCCGTGCGCGCGGCCGGCCAGAACCCCTCCATCGTCTCGTAGATCGTGCGCCCCTGGACCATCGACGTCAGCGCGCGGGCCCTGGTGTTGAACTCCCGGTGCAGCGGCTCGCCGATGCGCAGCCAGTTCCCGGCGCCCTCCTCGCCGGGGGCATGCTCGATCCTGAGATCGAGAGAGACGTTCATCCAGTAAACGAAACGGCCCGACACGTAGCCTCCCGGTGATCGCGGTCTGCACCCACCTAACCCGACGTTGGCGAATGCTCGACAGATCCCGCCAGGCGTTTCCTGAACGCGTGGTACACGGGGGTGCCCGGCAGGCCGTCGTGGATGGCGAACACCACGCGGTCGAACCGATCGACCACGTGCAGAGCGTCGGCGAACGCGCCGGCCACCGCAGCGGGTTCGTTGCGGAACACCCCGCACCCCCAGGCGCCCAACACGATCGAGCGATGTCCGTGCGCGACGGCGACCTCCAACACCCGCCGCGCACGCCGGGCCAGCACGGCCGGCACGTCCGCCGCGTGCGCCGGCTGGTTGCGCACGATCGCGCCGAGGTTCGGCGCCGCGGCGGTCAGGAACGACGTCGGGTACGGCTGCTCGAGCAGGTTTCCCCTGTCGTCCCGGAACACCGGCACCAGCGGGGAGTAGATGACCCGGTCGCTGTAGCGCAGATCCTGCTCAGCACGGTGGAACGCGTAGAACTCCGGCACGGCACGCAGACACGGGTAGAGCGCCGACGAGCGGGCGATGCTCTCCTCCTGCGCCTGCGCCCCGCCCAGGAACCCGCCGCCCGGGTTCTTCGCCGACGCGAACACCAGGCATGCCGCGCCGGGCCCGAGCCGGTACGCCGCCTGCAACGTCGACTCGTGCGTCACCTCCACCGTCGCGGCGGCGGGTGCCGCGTCCCGCGCCTCGAACACCTCGTCGGGGAGGTGATGACGAGTCCCGGCGACCGCGGCGCGTACCGCCTCACCGACGACGACCTCGACGCCGTTGCCATTGCGATAGCGTCCCGACTCGACGATCGCGACGGTCTGCCGGGCGATCTCCCGAAGCCGGCCGCTCACCGGTCCACCCGCGGGATCAGAAGACGAAGGGGGGCCACAGCCAGCAGGCTAGGCAGGGACAGTAGCCGCCCACAATCGGATTTCGGGATCACGCCCGACAGCCGTAGGCGAGGGTCACAGGGGTGACGGGTCGTCGCGCAACCGGCTGTAGAGCCACGCGTCCCGCCAGGCGCCGGCCCGGAACTCACAGGCCCGCACGACCCCCTCCAACTGGAAGCCGGCCTTCTCCAGCGACCGCTGCTCGGCGACGTTCTCGGCGTGGGTGCTGGCCTGGATGCGCTGCGCCGGCGTGTGGCTGAACAGGTAGTCGCAGAGCAGCGCCTGGGCCCGCCAGCCGATGCCCTGACCGCGCCACTCGGGCAGCAGCACGATGCCGATCTCCCAGTAGGGCGCCCGACCTCCGTACTGGCGCTGGAGGTAGCTGAGGTAACCCGCCCGCGAGTCGGTCGCCGGCTCGACCTGCACGACCAGGCCACCGATCCGCTCACCGAGATAGCCGTCCTCGGCGAAGCGACGGGCCGGCGCGGCGGCGTCCCGAAAACCAGCCCAGTCGAGGCCGATCAGCCCGGGTTCGACCGCGAACCGGCGCAACATCTCCAAGTCGTCCTCGGTCACCGGACGCAGCCGTACCGTCGATTCGGAAGCCTGGTGCACGACGCCGACCACCTGCGGCTCAGAACTGGTCACCCTGGTGACCGTAGCGACGAAACGGCCGATCCGTTGTCCCGATAGGGCGTGTGTCAAAGTCCTGGGTCGAGCCGAGGCGGAGTCCAGGCGGCGGTCCGGCAAGGCGGAGATGGGCTCGGATACCGGTGTTGTATCCGGGCCCATCTCCAACGCCGCCGGCCGTCGGCTGGGCCCGCCGCAGGCCGGCCATGGGCTTTGACACACGCCCTAGGTGTGCTGTCCAGGGAGGTTGGTCGAGGTTGTGTGACGACACGATCTGATGTCGTAGGTAGGTGAAGGCCTCCGGTTGTGGAGTGGAGCTG